>NZ_UNRI01000002.1:0-789412 GCF_900537145.1 Dietzia sp. Alg238-R159
AACGGATAAAAGGTACCCCGAGGATAACAGGCTGATCTTCCCCAAGAGTCCATATCGACGGGATGGTTTGGCACCTCGATGTCGGCTCGTCGCATCCTGGGGCTGGAGTAGGTCCCAAGGGTTGGGCTGTTCGCCCATTAAAGCGGCACGCGAGCTGGGTTTAGAACGTCGTGAGACAGTTCGGTCTCTATCCGCCGCGCGCGTAAGAAACTTGAGGAAGGCTGTCCCTAGTACGAGAGGACCGGGACGGACGAACCTCTGGTGTGCCAGTTGTTCCACCAGGAGCATCGCTGGTTAGCTACGTTCGGAAGGGATAACCGCTGAAAGCATCTAAGCGGGAAGCCTGTTCCAAGATGAGGTTTCTCACCACCTTCGCGTGGTTAAGGCCCCCCACAGACCATGGGGTTGATAGGCCGGAACTGGAAGCGCAGCAATGCGTGCAGGTGACCGGTACTAATCGGCCGAGGGCTTACACACAAACAGCCCCTAAAGAATCGCAACGCGTCCACTGTGCAGTATCTGAAACAACACACCCACGCGGAAAACACGTGGGCCTTGTTTCACAGAGTTACGGCGGCCATAGCGGCAGGGAAACGCCCGGTCCCATTCCGAACCCGGAAGCTAAGCCTGCCAGCGCCGATGGTACTGCACTCGTGAGGGTGTGGGAGAGTAGGTCACCGCCGAACACAACTTCATGACCAGCGGGAGGGACTATATGTTCCTCCCGCTGGTCGCATTTGTACCCTTCTACCCACTCCAGTGCCGGTCTGCCCGGCGCACGTAAGGTGAACGACGTGAACGAACCTCGGTCCGAGAACACCGACCGCTCGCCCCGACGCGGCGACCGCGACGTACCCCGCCGGGGAGATCGGGCGCCACAGGAGCGTCGGAGAGACAACAGCTCGTACGGCGAGCGCCGCGGAAAGCGATACGACGGCTCGGAAACGGGTCGGTCGGACGGCTCGAAGCAGGCCGATCGACAGGATTCACGTCCGCGTTCCGCCGGCGACGACACCGCACGCCGCGGTGCCGCCTCTGACGGGGGAAGCGGTCCCCGGCGAGCCCCCGTCGGCGGTCGCGGCGGCGGAAACCGACGCGACGGCGGAGACCGACGCGGATCCGGCACCCCGGGCGGAGCCCGGCGAGGTGGCCGGCCCGGCGACGACCGTAGATCGGAAGGTCGTCCCGGTCAGGAGGCACGCCAAGCGGCCAGGGCCGACGAGCCGCAGCTCCCCGATGACATCGAGGCCGCCGACCTCGACCTCGAGATCCGTCGTGACCTGCGCAGTCTGGACAAGTCCAACGCCGAGTCCGTGGCCAAGCACATGGTGGCGGCGATGTACCTCGTCGACGAAGACCCGCAGCTCGCGCTCGCGCACGGTCGCGCGGCCAAGAACAGGGCCGGGCGCATCGGTGTCGTCCGGGAGACCCTCGGTGTGTTGGCGTACCGCGCCGGTGAATGGTCGGAAGCGCTGAGCGAACTCCGGGCGGCCCGCCGGATCTCCGGTGGCCCGGGGCTGCTGGCGATGATGGCTGATTGCGAACGAGGCCTCGAGAGGCCCCAACGTGCCATCGAACTGGCCCGTGGGGAGGAATCGCGGATGCTCGAGGGGAACGACCTCATCGAACTTCGCATCGTGGAGGCCGGCGCGCGGGTGGACATGGGTCAGCTCGACGCGGCCCTGGTGACTCTCCAGGACACCGGCCTCGACAAGGACGCCCGCGGCGAATCCGCGGCGCGCCTCGACTACGCCTACGCCGAGGTGCTGCTCGTCGCCGATCGCAAGAGGGAGGCGGCCGACTGGTTCGGTCACGCCGTCACCGCCGACCCCGAGCAGACCACCGATGCGCAGGCACGTCTCGCGGAGCTCGAGGCGTAGCGCAGTTGAGCTCTCTTACGCTGGCCGCAGAACACGACGCCCTACTCGTTGATCTCGACGGCACTCTGATCCGCGGTAGCCAGCCGATCCCGGGCGCCGCGGAGGCGCTCGCGAACGCGGGGCTCCCCGTGGTCTACGTGACGAACAACGCGAGCCGCTCGCCCGCGGAGACCGCGGCGCATCTCCGGTCGCTCGGTTTTCCCGCCGGCGCCGACGACGTCATGACCAGCGCGCAGGCCGCGGTCGTGATGGCGGCGGACCATGTCGATCCCGGTGCCAGGGTCCTGGTGGTGGGGCACGACAGTTTCCGCGACCTCGCCCGGCAGGCCGGGTTCGAGGTCGTCCGGTCCGCCGACGACGCTCCGGAAGTCGTCCTGCAGGGACTGTCCCGGGAACTGACCTGGTCCGATCTGGCCGAGGGATGTCTGGCGATCCGTCAGGGGGTGCCCTGGGTCGCGTCCAACGTGGACGCCACGTTGCCCACCGAACGAGGCCTGCTCCCCGGGAACGGGTCCCTGGTCGCCGCCCTCCGTGCGGCGACCGACCGCGAGCCCCTGGTCGCGGGCAAACCGGCCGCCGGCGTGTTGACCGCCGCCGCGGAGCTGGTGGGTTCCACCCGGCCTCTGGTCATCGGTGACCGCCTCGATACGGACATCGAGGGTGCGGTCGCCGCCGGGATGCCGTCGCTCATGGTGCTGACCGGCGTCCACGGCGTCGACGACCTCCTGGTCGCGGATCCCGACAGCCGGGCCACCTACCTGGCGGACGATCTCTCCGCACTGTCTGCCTCGGCGGAGGCCAGCCGGATCGACGCCGCGGTGGAGTTGGACGGAACGGTCGAGAACGGTGCCCTGCACCTGACCAGCGCGCCGGAGGCGCTCGATCGGCTCGATCTCGCCCGTGCGGTGGTCAGGCTGGCGTGGCGTCACGAGTCGAAGGCATTCCGGGCGGCCGACGAGGGTCTGCGATCCCGGCTGGCGGGTGCAGGCCTCGGCGTCGGCTAGCGTGTAGGCCGTGACGACCCCCGGACCACAGCCACGCCCCGGGCCCGCGGGCCCCGACACCGACGAACTCCGCTCGACGTTCGACGATCTGCTCGCCGATTCCGTCGGGGGCCAGGGCGCTGGACCGGACGGCTCATCTGTCCGGGACGACCAGGTGGCCGCCCTCGACGCCGCCCACGAGCTCCTCGCGCAGGCGCTGACGGCGCTGGACAGTCGGCGCTGATGGTCGCGAAGCGGATGCGGCTGGACGCCGAACTGGTTCGCCGCAGGATCTGTGACAGTCGGGAACGCGCCCGTGATCTCATCGATTCCGGGCGCGTGATCGTCAACGGGGTGGCAGCCACCAAGCCCGCGACCCAGGTCGAGCCGACCACATCGATCGCGCTCACCGCCTCCGATGAACCGGACTGGGCATCCCGCGGAGCCCACAAACTGGTCGGAGCCCTCGAGGCGTTCTCCGACGTGCCGGTCTCCGGAGCTCGGTGTCTCGACGCAGGCGCGTCGACCGGCGGGTTCACCGATGTCCTGCTCTCGCGTGGCGCCACCCGCGTCGAGGCGGTGGACGTGGGGTACGGACAGTTGGTGTGGCGCCTGCGCAGCGACGAGCGCGTGGGCGTGCACGACAAGACCAACGTCCGCTCCCTGACCCCGGACGACATCGGTGGCCCGGTGGACCTCGTGGTCTCCGACCTGTCGTTCATCTCGCTCGCACTCGTCCTGCCCGCGCTCGCAGCGTGCGTGCGCCCGGGAGGCGACCTGTTGCCGATGGTCAAGCCCCAGTTCGAGGTGGGCCGCGAGCGTGTCGGCCAGGGCGGTGTGGTGCGCGACCCGGCACTGCGGATCGAGGCGGTCACCGGTGTCGCCCGGGCTGCCGCGGCACTCGGACTGGAGCCGCTGGGATGCGTCGCCAGCCCGCTCCCCGGCCCGTCCGGGAACGTCGAGTACTTCCTCCACCTCCGTAAGGTCGGCGCGGGAGAGCGACTCGAGATGAGCGCCGAGGCGCAGCAGGCCATACGGACGGCAGTGGAGGAGGGCCCGCAATGAACGGCACGCCCGGACCGGTGCACTCGCGCAGGATCCTGCTCGTCCCCAACGTCGCCCGGCAGGACATCGTCGCCACCGTCGCCCAGGTGGTTGACGCGTGCGCGACCAGGGGCATCGCGGTACGGATGGTGGAGGGCACCAGCGAGAGCGTCGCCACGGGGGCGGGCGTGGAGACGGTCCCTGACATCCCCGAGGCCGCCGAAGGGTGTGAACTCGTCCTGGTCCTCGGTGGTGACGGCACGTTCCTGCGCGCCTGCCAGTACGCCAACGCCGCGGACGTGCCGATCCTGGGGGTCAATCTCGGACACATCGGCTTCCTCGCCGAGTCGGAGGTCTCCTCGCTCAGTGGCGTCGTCGAGCAGATCGCGGCGAAGGACTACAGGGTGGTCGAACGGATGACGGTGGAGGCCACCGTCATCCACGGGGACACCGTCCTGGCCCGGGACTGGGCACTCAACGAAGTCAGCATCGAGAAGGTCTCCCGGCAGGGCGTCCTCGAGGCGTCCGTGGAGATCGACGGCCGACCGGTCAGTGACTACGGCTGTGACGGCATGTTGGTCTCCACGCCGACCGGGTCGACCGCCTACGCGTTCTCGGCCGGCGGGCCGATCGTCTGGCCCGAACTCGACGCCATCCTCGTGGTCCCCAACAACGCCCACGCGCTGTTCGCCCGTCCGATGGTCGTGGCACCCACCTCCAGGGTCGCGGTGGAGACCGGGGTGCATTCCGGCCCGGCAGTGGTGGTGGTGGACGGACGACGCCTCGTCGACGTCCCGCCGGGCAGCCGGGTCGAGGTGGTGCGGGGCGCGCGCCCGGTCAAGTGGGTCCGGCTGGACGACTCGCCGTTCACGGACAGACTGGTCACGAAGTTCGAGCTGCCCGTCACCGGGTGGCGTGGGCGGTCCGCTGTCCGGCCCCTCACCTAGGGTGGGTGCGTGCTCACGGAACTTCGGATCAGCGGCCTCGGCGTCATCGACGAGGCCGTGGCCGATTTCTCGCCCGGGCTGTCGGTGCTCACCGGCGAGACCGGCGCGGGCAAGACGATGGTGGTCACGGGACTGAGGCTCCTGGCCGGAGGGCGCGCGGACCCCGGGCGTGTCCGGCGCGGAGCGGAGAAGGCACTCGTCGAAGGGCGCTTCGACCTGGCCGCGACGGCCACCATGGACGCAGCCGACCGACGCGACCTCGACGAGTTGCTCGAGGACACCGACGTCGAACTCGACGAGGACGGCAGTGTCATCGCCGCACGCCGGGTGGGTGCGGACGGCCGTTCGCGTGCCAGGCTCGGGGGGAGGTCTGTCCCCGCCGGGACCCTCGCCCGCTTCTGCGCGCCGGTGCTGGCCGTGCACGGCCAGAACGATCAGCTGCGTCTGCTCCGTCCGGACAGGCAGCGAGACGCCGTCGACGCCCACGGTGGGGACGAGGCGCGGGCGGCCCTCGACGCCTACCGCGACACCTATCGGCTGTGGCGGGACGCCGAGCGTTCACTGGCGGAGCGCACCGGTCGGGCTCGTGAGCTGGCCCGGGAAGCCGACCTGCTGCGGATGGGACTCGAGGAGATCGATGCCCTGGGGCCCGAGCCGGGGGAGGAGGCCGAACTCGACGCCCGCATCCGCCGACTCACCGATTCCGAGGAACTGCGAGAGGTCGCGGGTCAGGCCCACGACGTCCTCGCCGGTGACGGCGAGACCAGCGAGCCGGTGGTGGGCGTCCTCGACCAGTTGCGGCACCGTCTGGCCGCTGCCGGTGACCCCGCGCTCGACCCGATCGCCACCAGCATCGGCCAGGCCGTCGCGGCGCTCGGAGATGCCGCGACCGAGCTCGGCCTGTACCTGGCCGAGCTGCCGGTCGACGCGGCGGACCTCGACTCGGCATTGGAACGACGCCACGACCTCAGGGCATTGACCCGGAAATACGGCACCGATGTCGACGACGTGCTCGCGTGGGCGGACAGGGCCCGTACGCGGCTCGGTGAGGTCGACACCTCCGACTCCGCCGTCGCCGAACTCCGTTCCACCGTGGAGCGCCTCGCCGCCGAGCTCGACGAGCGCGGAGCCACACTGACGCGCATCCGACGCGCCGCCGGGGACGATCTCGCAGAGAGGGTGTCCGCCGAGCTGGCCGAGCTGTCGATGGGCGGGGCCCGGCTCGTGGTCCGGGTCACCCGATCAGGCGAAGGCCTCGACGGCGCCTCGGAGTCGGGTCTCGACGACGTCGAGCTGGCGCTCGACGGGCCGTCGGGCATCGTCCCGCTCGGCCGAGGCGCGTCGGGAGGCGAGCTGTCGAGGGTGATGCTCGCGCTCGAGGTGGTGTTGGCCGAGAGATCCGGGGGAGGGACCCTGGTGTTCGACGAGGTCGACGCGGGAGTGGGCGGCCGGGCGGCGTTGAGCATCGGTAAGCGGCTGGCCAGACTGGCCAGAACCCACCAGGTCATCGCGGTGACCCACCTCGCCCAGGTCGCGGCGTACGCCGACACGCACCTGGTCGTGCACAAGGACACCGGCGCCGGGGGATCGGACGGGGTCGTCTCCGGGGTCACGGCGGTCGCCGACTCCGATCGGGTGACCGAACTCGCCCGGATGCTCGCCGGTATGGAGGACACCGACACAGGTCTGGCACATGCGCGGGAGTTGCTGGAGAAGGCTCAACGGGAAAAGTCTCAAGCTCAAGTCGACCGTTAATCCGACACGCCGGGCAGACCTCCCTGGTCACGTGAATCACACGCGTGATACTCGGCGCATGAAGATGTCGGGTCTGCTCAGCCGTCGTTCCACTGACCTCGCCGGTGTCGTGGGCACCGTCCGCCAGATCGAGGTGGGGTCACAGGTCCCCAGGAAGCTCGGCGCCAAGGACGTCGCCGTGCTCGATCTCAACCGCGCGCCCGCCGACACCGCCCGCGCTCTCGTCGACGCCGGGGTGGCGGCAGTGGTGCACATGCCCCGTCAGGGGGAGGAGATGCTCCCCCGCGCCGCGTTCCGGATCCTCGCCGCGTCGACGATCCCGGTCATCGAGGACGCGGACCTGACCGGGGTCGCCGACGGGACCCGGGTGCGGATCGACGACGGTGTCGTCTACTCGGTCAAGTCGGAGGACGAGATCACGAGCGGCCGCGAGGTGGACCCGGCCACGCTCCTCGCCGAGGTGGACACCGCGGAGAGCGGGTACGTCGAGTCGGCGCTGGCGCACCTGGCCAACGCCACCGAGTTCCTCAGCCTCGAGCACCCGCTGCTGCTGGACGGCGAGGGGCTCCCGTCGATCGACGTCGACTTCACCGACCGCCATGTCGTGGTGGTCACCGGTGACGCGGCCGCGCGCGGCCAGCTCGCCGAGCTCAAGCCGTTCATCCGTGAGTACCGACCGCTGTTGGTCGGCGTGGGTGCCGGGGCGGAGTTCCTGCGTTCGGCCCGCTTGACGGCCGACGTCGTCGTCGCGACCCCCACGGACGTGTCCGACGACGTCCTCACCGACGGCGCCGTCCTGGTGGTGCCCGCCGACCGCGACGGGCGCGCCGAGGGCCTCGAGAAGATCACAGAGCTCGGACTGGGGGCCACGACATTCCCCGCCGCCGCGACCCCGAGGGACATGGCGCTGCTGCTGGCCTACCACGGGGGCGCCGAGATGATCGTGGTGACCGGCGACGACAGGGGGCTCGAGAACGCGTTCCGCGACTCGTCCGCGCCCTCGTCCACGATGGTCGGCACGACCGTCTCCTCCCGCCTGGTCCACGCCGATGCCTGCGCGACCCTGTACCGGTCGCGGGGCGCCGGGATCGGACTCGCCCTGGTCGTACTCGCCGCCCTGATCGCGGTGGCCGCGGTCGTGGTGGCCCGCGACGCCGCCGCGGACCTGCTCATCTGGGCCGTCGAGGCCTGGAACTCCTTCGCGCTCTGGGTCCAGGGGCTCTTCCGTTGATCTCCCTGCGTCGCCACGTCCTGACGCTGGTGGCCGTGTTCCTCGCTCTCGCGGTGGGGGTCGTCCTCGGGTCGACGTCCGTGGCGACGTCCATCAGGGACGCGGTGGTCGAGCGTGAGGAGACGACAGCGGCGCGGCTCGAGGCGTCGCAGGAGGATCTGGCCGCGGAGCGGATCGCCGTCGACCGACTCGACTCGCTGGCGGGAGACCTCACCCCGGTCGTCGTGGACGGTCGGCTCGACGGGAGGCCGGTCCTGACGATCGTGGCACCCGGAGCCTCCGACGAGGACGTCTCCGCGGTGCGCGAGGTGATCGACGCGGCCGGCGGGATCGACGCGGGCCGCGTCACCCTGACGGACAAGGCCGTCGACCCGGAGGCGGACGCGGAGCTCCAGGCGCTCGTCGCGAACCTGCCCATCGGCACCGCCCCGTCCGCTGACGCGGACCTCGGTACCCAGCTGGGCACGGCGCTCGGTCGCGCGGGGCTGCTGCGCGCCGAGGACGCGGAACCGCACCTCGAGGACGACGACCGGGAAACGGTCCTCACCACCCTCGCGGATGCGGGGATCATCGGCTACGAACCCGGGACCCTTCGGCCCGGACAGCTCGCGTTGGTCGTGACCGGGCCCCGGGACGAGGAATCGACCGGGGTCCGTGTCGCCGCCCTGGCCCGCACCCTCGACGGTGAGGGCGCCGGCGCGGTGGTCGCGGTGCGGACGGGCGACTCCGGGGGACGCGACGCGGTCAGCATCCTGCGGTCCTCGGCGGAGGAGGACGTCTCGACCATGGATGACGCCGGTACCGAGGCGGGACGTCTGGCGACGACGCTGGCGCTGGCGGAGCAGCTCGACGGTGGGCAGGGTCACTACGGGCTGAGGCCGGACGCGACCGCCGCGGCGCCGTCGCTCCCCCCGACGCCGGAGCGGTGATAGCCTGAAGCCCCGTGGGGTGCACCGGAGCCACACCAGCATTCATCCATTCCGGCGTATGGACACGGGAGTCCCCTTGGCACTGAACCGAACCGCATCGCGGTCCGAGACCAAGCACATCTTCGTCACCGGCGGCGTGGCGTCGTCGCTGGGCAAGGGGCTCACCGCCTCGAGTCTCGGGCAGTTGCTCACCGCCCGCGGTCTCCGCGTGACCATGCAGAAGCTGGACCCGTACATCAACGTGGACCCCGGCACGATGAACCCCTTCCAGCACGGTGAGGTGTTCGTCACGGAGGACGGCGCCGAGGCCGACCTGGATCTCGGTCACTACGAGCGCTTCCTCGACCGCGACCTGGACGCGAAGGCCAACGTCACCACCGGGCAGGTGTACTCCGCGGTCATCGCCAAGGAGCGCCGTGGCGAGTACCTCGGTGACACCGTGCAGGTGATCCCGCACATCACTGACGCCATCAAGGACCGCATCATCGCGATGGGCGACCCCGATGACCAGGGGCGCCGCCCCGACGTGGTCATCACCGAGGTCGGTGGGACCGTCGGTGACATCGAGTCCCAGCCCTTCCTCGAGGCGTGCCGGCAGGTCCGGCACGAGGTGGGCCGCGAGAACATCTTCTTCCTGCACGTGTCCCTGGTCCCGTACCTCGCGCCGTCCGGGGAGCTCAAGACCAAGCCCACGCAGCACTCGGTGGCCGCGCTGCGCTCGATCGGCATCGTCCCCGACGGGTTGATCCTGCGCTCGGACCGGGACGTCACCGACGGGCTCAAGGCCAAGATCGCGCTGATGTGCGACGTGGACCTCGAGGGCGTCGTGTCCACCCCGGACGCCCCGAGCATCTACGACATCCCCAAGGTGCTGTTCAACGAGCACCTCGACACGCACGTCATCCGGCGGCTCAACCTGCCGTTCCGGGACGTCGACTGGACCGTGTGGGGCGACCTGCTCCAGCGGGTCCACGAGCCGCGCGAGGAGGTCGAGATCGCCCTCGTGGGCAAGTACATCGACCTGCCCGACGCGTACCTCTCGGTCACCGAGGCGCTGCGCGCCGGCGGCTTCGCACACCACGCCCGGGTGAACATCCGGTGGGTCGAGTCCGATGCCTGCACCACCGAGGCCGGCGCGCGCGAGGCGCTCCGTGGTGTGGACGGCATGCTCATCCCCGGCGGGTTCGGTATCCGGGGGATCGAGGGCAAGCTCGGCGCGATCTCGTGGTCGCGCAAGAACCGCATCCCGCTGCTCGGGCTGTGCCTCGGTCTCCAGTGCTCGGTGATCGAGGCTGCCCGCTCGGTCGGGCTCGAGGGCGCCTCCTCCACCGAGTTCGACCCCGATGCCGAGCACCCGGTCATCTCGACCATGGCCGATCAGGTGGACGCGGTCGCCGGCAACGCCGACCTCGGCGGCACCATGCGTCTGGGCTCCTACCCGGCCACGCTCACCAAGGGCTCGGTCGTGGCCGAGGCGTACGGGTCCACCGAGATCACCGAACGCCACCGCCACCGCTACGAGGTCAACAACGCCTACCGCGACAGGATCGCCGAGTCCGGCCTGCAGTTCTCGGGGACCTCCCCGGACGGGCACCTGGTCGAGTTCGTCGAGTACCCGCGCGAGCAGCACCCGTTCTTCGTCGCCACCCAGGCTCACCCGGAGTACAAGTCGCGTCCGACCCGCCCCCACCCGTTGTTCGTCGCGTTCATCAAGGCCGCGCTCGACTACGAGAACGAGATGCGACTGCCCGTCGAACCGTGGCGCACCGGTCAGAGCGGGGACTCCGGCCCGGAGACCGTGGACGCACCGGACGCGAAGACGTCCAGCGTGCGTGCCGACGAGGTGGACACCGAGGCGGCCTCCGACACCCGCGCGGACGGGAGCTGACCGGCGTGTCCGAGCGCGGTGCCCCCGGGACTCACGACTACCGGACCGTCGCGAGCCGTGAGATCTTCGACGGTCGCGTCGTGCGGCTGCGTGTGGACACCCTGACCATGCCGGGCGGGGGCACCGCCGACCGGGAGATCTGCGGGCACGACGACGCCGTCGCGGTGATCGCCCTCGACGACGACGACCGGATCACCCTCGTCCGGCAGTACCGGCACGCCGTGGGGGAGCGACTCTGGGAACTGCCCGCAGGGCTGTGCGATGTCGACGGCGAGGAGCCCCTGGCGACCGCGCGCCGTGAGCTCGTCGAGGAGACCGGTCTCGAGGCCGAGCACTGGCGCCCAGTGATCGAGATGGTCCCGTCCCCGGGGTTCTGCACGGAGCGCGTCCACGTGTACCTGGCCACCGGACTCCGGCAGGTCGAGCGCCCGGAGGCGGAGCACGAGGAGGCGGACATGGAGGTCGCGCGCATGCCGTTCGCCGAGGCCGTCGACGCCGTGCTGGACGGCCGGATCGTCAACGGTATCGCCGTGGCCGGCATCCTCGCGGCCCACTCGGTGATCGACCGGTCCTGACGGGATCGGACCCCCGGTGACCTCGGAGGGCGGCGCCACCGTGCAGATCCGCGGGTATCTGGACCACCTCGCCGTCGAGAAGGGGGCCTCGGCCCACACCCTGGCCGCGTACCGCCGCGACCTGGAGAAGTACCACCGCTATCTCGCGGCTTCGGGCGTCGACGACCTGACGTCCGTGACCGAGGCGCACGTGGAGGAGTTCCGCACCCGGTTGGCCACCGCCGACCCGGACGAGGGACGGAAGGCCCTGGCCCCCAGCTCGATCGCGCGGACCATGGCGGCGGTCCGTGGTCTCCACCGGTTCGCCACCCGTGACGGGGTGACTGCCCTCGACGCGGCCGCCGCGGTCACCCCGCCCCGTCCGCCGCGGCGGCTCCCCAAGGCACTGCCGGTCGACCGGATGATCGCGGTGATCGAGGCGGCCGGCGCCACCGAGATGGACACCGACCCCGCACGCCTGCGCGATCGCGCGATGCTCGAGTTGCTCTACGCCTCCGGTGCCCGGGCCGCCGAACTCGTCGGGCTCGACGTCGACGACCTCGACGGTCTCGACCACCCGGACGGTGGAGCGGTGATCCTGCGGGGCAAGGGTGGTAAGGAGCGGATCGTCCCGGTCGGGCGTCCGGCGTGCGAGGCGGTGGGGGCCTATCTGGTGCGTGCCCGACCCGCGCTCGCCACCCGAGGGGGCCCGGCCCTGTTCCTCAACGCCCGCGGTGGGCGCGTCACCAGGCAGACCCTGTGGAACGTGGTGTCGGTCGCGGCACGACGCGCCGGTGTGCAGCAGGACGTCTCACCACACTCGTTCCGGCACTCGTTCGCCACCCATCTCCTCGACGGCGGGGCGGACATCCGTGTGGTCCAGGAGCTGCTGGGACACTCCTCGGTCACCACCACGCAGGTGTACACCCTCGTCACCGTCGACACGCTCCGAGAGGTCTGGGCCGAGTGTCACCCCCGGGCACGGTAACGTGACCGTGAATACGGCCCGGCGCGCTCGAGACTGCACGCTCGAGACGGCACGGGTGAGACGGCGAGGAGAGGAGATGCGGTGGCGCTGAACACTGGGGCGATGGACCCCGCGTTGTTCTCCCGCGCCGAGCTCCTGGGCGCCGACGACCCGGCGGCCGGCGAGGGGTTCTCCGCGATCCCCGAACCGGAAACACTGTCCTCGCACGGGCCCGCCGTGGTGTTGTCGATGTGCAACCAGAAGGGCGGCGTCGGCAAGACCACCAGCACGATCAACCTCGCGGCGGCACTGGCGGAGTACGGCCGCAGGGTGCTCGTTGTGGATCTCGATCCCCAGGGGGCGCTGTCCGCGGGCCTGGGCATCCCGCACCACCAGCTCGATCTCACCGTCTATAACCTGCTCGTGGACAACTCCGTGTCGACGGAGGAGGTCCTGGTCCGGACCCGTGTCGAGGGCGTGGACCTCATCCCCGCCAACATCGACCTGTCGGCCGCGGAGATCCAGCTCGTCAACGAGGTCGGTCGCGAGCAGGCGCTGGGCCGCGCCCTGTACCCGGTCCTGGACCGCTACGATTTCGTCCTCGTCGACTGCCAACCGTCGCTTGGCCTGCTCACCGTCAACGCGCTGGCGTGCTCGGACGGCGTGCTCATCCCCATGGAGTGCGAGTACTTCTCGCTGCGCGGGTTGGCGCTGCTGACGGACACGATCGACAAGGTCCGCGACCGCATCAACCCCCGACTGCACCTCACGGGCATCCTCATCACGATGTTCGACCGTCGGACGGTCCACGCCCGCGACGTGCTCAGCCGGGTCGTGGAGGTGTTCGGAGACAAGGTGTTCGACACCCTCGTCACCCGCACCGTCCGGTTCCCGGAGACCACCGTCGCCGGCGAGCCGATCACCACGTGGGCTCCGAAGTCCGCGGGTGCGCAGGCCTACCGCGCCCTGGCGCGCGAGGTCATCCAGCGCGGCAGGTGACCGGGCGGTGACCGGCGTCGGGCCCCCGTCGGGTCAGGACCCGGTCGGGTCGGCGACGGAGGTCGGGGACCCGCGGGCGTTCACCGTCCACCTGACCAACTTCACCGGTCCGTTCGACCTGCTGCTGGGGCTCATCGACTCCAAGCGCCTCGACGTCACGGAGGTGGCCCTCCACGCCGTCACCGACGAGTTCATCGCGCACACCCGCCGCCTGGGCACGGAGGCCGGGCTCGAGGAGGTCACCGAGTTCCTGGTCGTCGCGGCGACACTGCTCGACCTCAAGACGGCCCGCCTCGTCCCGTCCGGCGAGGTCCAGGATCCCGAGGACCTGGCCCTGCTGCAGGCCCGGGACATGCTCTTCGCCCGACTGCTGCAGTTCCGGGCGTTCCGTCAGGTCGCGGAGCTGTTCGGTGAGCTCGACCGCACCGCGCGCCACGCGTACCCGAGGACCGCCGGGCCCGACGAGGAGTTCCTGGGACTGCTCCCCGAGGTGGAGCTCGGGGTGGATCCCGACCAGTTCGCCACCATCGCCGCGGTCGCGTTCCGGCCACGGCCGGTCGACGAGGTGGGGGTGGGGCACATCCACGCCCCCGTCGTCTCGGTCCCCGAGCAGGCGGGCCGTGTCCTGGAGCTGTTGAAGTTCCACGGCGAGGGTCGGTGGGTGGACTTCCGCGACCTGATCACGGGGTGCGACGACTCCCTCGTCGTCGTCGCCAGGTTCCTCGCCCTGTTGGAGTTGTACCGGGCGCGCGCGGTCGCGCTCGCCCAGGACGAGGCACTGGGGGACCTGTTGGTGAGGTGGACGGGCGTGGACGCCGACGAGGTGACGAAGGGAAGGGACGAGTGGACGTGAGCGACGTGTCGGGGCCCGGGGACCCCGAGCCGATTGCGATCGGGGACGACGACGAGCCCGGTGTGCCGGGGCCGGAGGGGCCGCCGCTCCGTGCCCGGCTCGAGGCCCTGGTGCTGGTGGTGGACCAACCGACACCGGAGAGCGCGCTGGCCGCGGCCGCCGGGTCGACGGCGGCCGAGGTCGAGGCCGAGCTGCGGGCGTGGCGCGACGAGCTCACGGCCGCGGGGAGCGGGATGGACCTGCGTCGCAGCGCCGACGGCTGGCGTCTCTACACCCGCCGAGACCTGGCGCCGTACGTGGCACGGCTCCTCACGGACGGCACCCGGTCCACCCTGACCCGGGCCGCGCTGGAGACCCTCGCCGTGATCGCCTACCGGCAGCCGGTCACCCGTTCGCGGGTCGCGGCGGTCCGCGGGGTGAACGTCGACGGCGTGATGAGGACGCTCGTGGCGCGCGGGCTGGCGGTGGAATGCGGCACAGATGCGGACACCGGGGGCATCCTGTATAGGACCACAGAGCTATTTCTGGAAAGATTGGGACTCACGTCGCTCGACGAGCTGCCGGACATCGCCCCGTTGCTGCCGGATGTCGACCTGGTCGACGAGATGAGCGACGACCCCGCGGACGATCCGCGGATCCCACTGGGGCGGCGCCGCACCGCGGCGCCCGACCCCACACCCCGAGACGACGACGAAGAGATGTGACGTTTTCATGACTGAATCCGCTGGCCGAGACGGCGCACCGGTCCGCCTCCAGAAGATCCTGGCCCAGGCCGGGGTCGCCTCCCGCCGGGCCTCCGAAGAGCTCATCGCCCGGGGACGGGTGGAGGTCGACGGTAAGAAGGTGCGCGAGATGGGCGTCAAGGTCGACCCCGCCACGGCGGTCATCCGCGTGGACGGCACCCGCATCGTCCTGGACGACACCCTGGTCTACCTCGCACTGAACAAGCCCCGCGGCTACCACACGACCATGTCCGACGAGAAGGGCCGGCCCTGTGTCGGCGACCTCGTCGCGGACCGCGTGGACGCCGGACAGCGGCTGTTCCACGTCGGGCGTCTCGACGCCGAGACCGAGGGTTTGCTCCTGGTGACCAACGACGGCGAGCTGGCGCACCGTCTCATGCACCCGTCCTACGAGGTGTCCAAGACCTACATGGCGACCGTCACCGGCGTCGTGGGCAAGGGCGTCAACAAGCAGCTGCGCGCCGGGGTGACCCTGGAGGACGGACCCGCCAAGGTCGACCAGTTCTCGATCCTCGACGTCCACGACGGGCGCTCGCTGGTCAAGGTCGTGCTCCACGAGGGTCGCAAGCACATCGTCCGGCGGCTGCTCGCCGAGGTCGGGCACCCGGTCGAGGCGCTCGTCCGGACCCGGTTCGGGGCCGTCGCACTCGGCGACCAGCGCGCGGGCACCTTCCGCAAGCTGGGCCGCAAAGAGGTCTCCGACCTGTACGAGGCGGTAGGCCTGTGAGCGCCCCGAGCGCCCCGGCCGCGCGTCGACGTATCGCGATCGACGGCCCCGCCGGCACCGGGAAGTCCACCCTGGCCCGCACCCTGGCCCGGCGTATCGGCGGCGCGTACCTCGACACCGGCGCGATGTACCGGGTGGCGACCCTGCAGATCCTGCGCGCCGGGATCGACCCGGAGGACGCGGCCGCCGTGATCGCCGCCACGGCCGACCTGCCTCTGGAGATCGGCACCGACGCCGGAGTCGAGCGCGTCCTGCTCGCCGGTGAGGACGTCAGCGACGAGATCCGCACCGCCCGCGTCACGGCTGCGGTCTCGGCGGTGTCCGCCGTGCCCGAAGTCCGCCAGAACCTGGTCCTCCTGCAGCGACGGCTGGCCGCCAGCGGGGGCACCGTCGTCCTCGAGGGGCGTGACATCGGCACAGTCGTGCTGCCGGACGCCGAGGTGAAGGTCTACCTCACCGCCAGCCCGGAGGTGCGGGCCCGGCGCCGCACCGACCAGGACCTGGCCGCCGGCCGCGAGGCCGACTACGACGAGGTGCTGGCCGCCGTCATCGAACGCGACCGCAAGGACTCCACGCGCGCCGCGAGCCCCCTGAGGCCCGCCGACGACGCCGTCGTCATCGACACCTCCGACCTCACCCTCGACGAGGTGCTCGACCGCCTGGTCGCGCTCGCCGAGGGGATCCACGCGTCGCACGGCGCCACCGCAGAAGGGAACGCATGATGCCGACCAACGAGGAGACCCCCGACTTCGACCTGCCCGCCGGTCCCGGTGAGGAGACCATCGAGGACGGCTGGAACGACGACACCGACTGGGAGGCGGTCGCCGCGGAGTTCGCCGACGAGATCGGGGCGGTCACCGAGGGCGTGGAGATCCTGCCCACCGTCGCGATCGTCGGCCGGCCCAACGTCGGCAAGTCCACCCTGGTCAACCGGATCATCGGCCGCCGGGAGGCCGTCGTCGAGGACGTCCCGGGCGTCACGCGCGACCGGGTCTCCTACGAGGCGCTGTGGAACGGTCGCACCTTCATGGTGCAGGACACCGGTGGCTGGGAGCAGGACGCCAAGGGCATGCACCGCTCCATCGCCCAGCAGGCCGAGATCGCCATGAGCACCGCCGACCTCATCGTGCTGGTGTGCGACGGCACGGTGGGTATCACCGCCGCCGATGCGACGGTCGCCAAGAGCCTGCGGCGGTCCGCGACGCCGGTCATCCTCGCCGTCAACAAGGTCGACAGTGAGAAGGCCGAACTCGAGGCGGCCGAGTTCTGGTCACTCGGCCTGGACGAGCCCCACGCCATCTCCGCCGCCCACGGGCGGGGCACGGCGGACCTGCTCGACGAGATCCTCAGGCAGCTGCCGTCCAAGGCGAGGATGCGCGAGGCCACCGACGTGCCGCGGCGCGTCGCGCTCGTCGGCAAGCCCAACGTCGGCAAGTCGAGCCTGCTCAACAAGCTGACCGGCGAGGAGCGCTCGGTGGTCGACAACGTCGCCGGCACCACCGTCGACCCCGTCGACTCGCTCGTGGAGCTCGGGGGACGCACCTGGCGGTTCGTCGACACCGCCGGCCTGCGCCGCAAGGTCAACCAGGCCTACGGTCACGAGTACTACGCCTCTCTGCGTACCCGTGGCGCGATCGAGGCGGCCGAGGTCGTCGTCCTGCTCCTCGACGCCTCGGAGCCCATCACCGAGCAGGACCTGCGGGTGATCTCGATGGTCGCCGACGCCGGCCGGGCGCTGGTGATCGCCTTCAACAAATGGGACCTGGTCGACGAGGACCGGCGGTACGACCTCGACAAGGAGATCGACCGCGAACTGTCCCGGGTGCTGAGCTGGGCCCACCGGGTCAACATCTCGGCCAGGACCGGCCGCGCCCTGGCCAAGCTCGTGCCCGCGATGGAGACGGCGCTGGACTCCTGGGACAAGCGGATCCCCACCGGGCCCCTCAACACGTGGATGAGCGAGGTCGTCGCCGCGACCCCGCCGCCCATGCGTGGTGGTCGTCTGCCGCGGATCAGGTTCTGCACCCAGGCCACCACCCGGCCCCCGACGTTCGTGTTCTTCTCCACGGGGTTCCTCGAGGCCGGGTACCGGCGCTTCCTCGAGCGTCGCCTCCGTGAGACCTTCGGCTTCGATGGTTCCCCGGTCCGGGTGAACGTGCGGGTCAAGGAGCGTCGACAGCGCAAGTGACCTGCCGATTGGAGTCCGACGGAACCGGTGCGCTAGGGTAATCGAGTCGCCGCGCGAGCCGCGGTGACGGACGGGCTGTGGCGCAGCTTGGTAGCGCACTTGACTGGGGGTCAAGGGGTCGCAGGTTCAAATCCTGTCAGCCCGACACAGTGAAACCCCAGGTCAGAGAAATCTGACCTGGGGTTTCGTCGTATCTGTCGGCTCTGGCGTCCCCCGGTGCACGGGAGGGGCGCGGTCCGGTTCCCGGTCGTGGTCGCTACCTCGGCCTTGACCCCGCTATGCCGTGCCGGGTGTGATGGCGGGCATGACAGAGGATGTTCGGTTCACCAGTACGAGGGGCCCCGAGCTCGCCGGCGCGCTGGAGGCCCCCGAGGGCGGGCAGCGCGGGTGGGGGCTGTTCGTGCACGGCTTCACACTGGGCAAGGACTCGCCGGCCGCGTTCCGCATCTCCCGCAGCCTCGCCGAGGAGGGGATCGGGATGTTGCGCTACGACAATCTCGGCATCGGTGAGTCCGACGGTGTCCTGGGCGACGGGTCGTTCTCCGTGAAGGTGGCCGACACGGTGCGTGCCGCGGAGTTCCTGGCAGACCGGGGGACCCCGCCGGATCTGCTCGTCGGCCACTCGTGGGGCGGGGCCGCGGCGATCCTGGCGGCGCAGGAGATACCGAGCGTCAGGGCGGTGGTGACCATCGGGGCGCCCGCCGAGCCCGCCGAGGTGGAGCGGCACTACGACGCGATCGCCGGCACGGTCCTGGAGGAGGGCAGTGGCACCTGGTCGATGGGCGGCCGCGCGATGACTCTGAAGCGGGAGTTCGTCGAGGACGTGCGCCGGGCAGACCTCATCGGCCGGGTGCACACCCTCGACCGTCCACTCCTGGTCATCCATTCGCCCACCGACGCGACGGTGGGCATCGACAACGCCGCCCAGATCTTCCGGGCGGCGCTCCACCCGCGCAGCTTCGTCTCGCTGGAGGGGTCGGACCACTTCCTCACGGTGGACGGGCAGGCACAGCGAGCCGCGAAGATCATCAGCGCCTGGGTCGACCAGTACCTCTGACGGGCCCCGCCTTCGCGGCTCCGGGCTGTGGTGGTCATCTGGCCCGCGGCCGGGCCCCGGGACGCTTCCGGTCGTCGCCGCTGTGGCGCGGATGATGCAGTGGGCGCGACCCCCGGAGGATCGCGCGGGAGTCTCAACCGTCCGATAACGTTGTGAGCTATTTTTCATGCGGGTACGGTCGGGGCATCGAGGCGGTTGTCGCCACGATGGGGGAGCACTCATGACCGAGGTCCAGATACCGCCTGACCACTCTCGGGGCGCCGATGAATGGCCGAACGTCGACCGCGTCATGGTTGATTCAGCTGTCGACGCGGCGGCCGAAGCGGCCGAGTCGTTCCGCGCGCTCGACCAGCACCAGGTCGACACGATCGTGGAAGCCATGTCGCGGGCGGGCATCCGCGCAGCGGGGGAGCTCGCCGCGACCGCGATCGAGGAGACCGGCTTCGGGGTGTTCGAGGACAAGGTCGTCAAGAACTACGTGGCCACCGAGTTCCTCTACGACTACCTCAAGGACAAGAAGTCCGTCGGCGTGATCGAGAAGGACTTCGCCCGCAACATCGAGCTCGTCGCCGAGCCGATCGGGGTCGTCCTGGCGATCACCCCGGTCACCAATCCAACCTCGACTGTCCTCTACAAGGCGATCGTCGCGGCCAAGACCCGCAACGCGGTCATCTTCCGCCCGTCGCCTGTGGCCGTGCGGTCGTGTGAGCGGACCGTGGAGATCCTGCGCGAGGCGGCGGAGGCGGCGGGCATGCCGCCGGGCGCACTCCAGGTGATCCCAGACGCTGCGCACGAGGTCACGCACTACCTGTTCGCGCACCCCGGGGTCGACTTCATCTGGGTGACCGGTGGGCAGAAGATCGTCGCCCTCGCCAACTCTGCCGGCAAGCCCGCCCTGGGGGTGGGGCCCGGCAACGCGCCCATCTATCTGCACCGGACAGCCGACGTCAAAGGCGCCGTTGTGGACATCCTCATCTCCAAGACGTTCGACGCGTCGGTCATCTGCCCCGCCGAGCAGACCTGCATCATCGACGACCCGATCTACGACGAGACAGTGACCGAGTTCCGGAGGATGGGCGCCCACTTGCTCTCCGGCGACGAGGCCAGGGCGATCGCCGATTTCGCCTTCGGCTGCGGCGACAGGGTGAACCTCGAGGCGTTGGGCCAGCAGGCGCCCGAACTGGCCGCTCGCGCGGGCATCACTGTCGATCCCTCCGTGAAGATCCTGTTGGCGGAGTTGCCGTCGGATCTCGAGGAACTCGCTCTACATCCGTTGGTGCAGGAGAAACTCATGCCGGTTCTGGGTCTGGTCCGGTCTCCGGACTCCGCCCACGGCATCGACACCGCAGTGCTCGTGACCGAACACGGGGGTCTCGGCCACACCTCGGCGATCTACGCGCGCGATCCCGATGTCGTCGACGCATTCGGGCTGGCCGTCCGTACCGGCCGGATCCTCGTCAACGCCCCCACCGCCGTCGGTGCGCTGGGTGGGATCTACAACAATCTCACCCCGACGTTCTCCCTGGGCTGCGGCACGTGGGGAGGCTCGAGCACCACGGAGAACGTCAACTACATGCAGCTGCTCAACGTCAAGACCGTCTCCCACCGACGCACCCCACCCCAGTGGTTCCGCGTCCCGGCCAACACGTTCTTCAACGCAGGTGCACTCGAGAACCTGCGCGAGGTGCCCTGCACCAGCGTGGTGGTGGTCACCGACGTGCTCAGTGAACAGAGGGGGGTGGTCGACGAACTGAGGAGGAACCTCCGAGTGGAGCGGTTGCGCGTGTTCAGCGAGGTCGAGCCGGAGCCCGACGAGGCCACCATCCACCGCGGGGTCGCCCTGCTCCGTGAGTCAGTACCCGACCTGCTCATCGCGATCGGCGGCGGGTCGGTCATCGACGCGGCCAAGGCGATCAGACTCTTCTACGAGCATCCGGAGGTCCGGCTCGAGGACCTCGCACTTCCGTTCCTCGATCCCCGCAAACGGATGGCCGAATACCCACAGGAACCCCACACCCTGCGACTGGTGGCGGTCCCGACGACCTCCGGGACGGGATCGGAGGTCTCACCCGCCGCGGTCCTCACCGTCGGCGACCGCAAGGAGACGTTGGTCGACTACTCGCTGGTGCCGGACATGGCAATCGTCGACCCCGTGCTCACGCTGTCCATGCCCCGCACCCTGACGGTCGACACGGGCGTGGACGCACTGACCCACGCGCTCGAGGCGGCGGCGTCCATCTTCGCCTCGCCCTACACCGACGCGTTCTGCGTGCAGGCCGCCCGGTTGATCTTCGACGCCCTCCCGCGGGCCTATGACGACCCGGACGACCTCGAGGCACGGACGGACATGTCCAACGCGGCCACGCTCGCCGGCCTCGCGTTCTCCAACGCGTTCGTCGGGACCAACCACGCCCTCGCGCACGCGACCGGCGCCCGGTTCGGTATCGCACACGGTCGTGCCAACGGGATCTTCCTGCCGCACACCCTTAGATATAACGCGAGTCTGCCCACCAAGTTCATGCCGGCCCCGGGGTACTCCGCCTACATCGCACCGGAAAAATACGCCCAGCTCGGCCGCGTCGTGTTCGGCGGTCGCGAGCCCGAGGAGAGCCGGCGTCGGCTCTTCGACGGAGTCGACGCGCTCCTGCGCCGTCTGGAGTTTCCCCGTACGCTCGCTGAGCTCGACATCGCCGAGCACGACTTCCTCGAGGCGCTGCCGGAACTGGCGATGACGGCGTTCCAGGACCTGAGCAATCGCACCAACCCACGGATGCCGATGGTCGCCGAACTCACCGAGCTACTCCGACTCGGCTACTACGGGGAGGCCTCCGTTGCCCACTGACACCGCCACTCGGACGGTTGAGATCGCCGTGCCACTGGCCACGGTCCTCGAGACGATCCGCGACCTCGAGGGGCAGACCGAGTGGGTCCCCGAGATCCTCGAAGCCGAGGTCCTCGAGATCTATGAGGACGACGGGCTGCCCGCCACCGCCCGGTTCAAGGCGTCGGCCACGGTGGGCACGGACGCCTACGTGTTGACGTACGAGCACCGGGACGACGGTCTGGACTGGTCGATGGTCGAGGGGCGGCTCCAGACCGGGCAGGAGGGGGTGTACGACCTCGTGGAGACCGGCCCGGGGTCGACCTCGGTCTCGTTCCGCCTGACCATCCACCACAATCTCCCCCTACCGGGATTACTGCGCCGACGTGTGATCAAGGGGCTCGTCGACAACACTGTCAACGGGTTGAAAAGGCACCTCGAATCCTGAGTGAGTGACGGTGACCCGGAAGTGGCGCCGGGGAACACGGGGGCGGGGCCTACCGTTGTATCCGATAGGTATCCCGTGAGAAGAGCCGCGCGCCGGACGCGCGGGCGAGGAGGGGCATGGCCGACGAGCGCACGCCACAGACGGCACGGGACCGGATCGTGTCCGACGTCGACCGGATGTGCCGGGGGGAGGGGCAGGCCCCGGTGGCGGAATTGTCCGACAGGGCCGCGTTGCTCGTGGCCTGCGGGCTGGTCGAGCCCCGCGTCGGCGACGTCGTCCTGGCCCGGTTGCACCGTAATCTCCCGTTCCCGACGGTCAACGGGTTCCACCAGGTCCGGATCATCGAGGAACAACGTCACGACCTCCGACGGATCCTCGGCACCCCGGTGCCGTCCATGCTGCGGATGGCGTTGCGTACCCGGTTGGCGGATCTCGATCGGAGGTATCTCGTCCTGCGGACCGGGTTCACACGGGGTACCGGCGTCTGGGCGTTCCGGGTGAAGGACATCCGCGCCGACCGTCGACGCGGTGTGCACCTGGACACCGATGACCGCGGCCGGTTGTTCGACGCACTGGCGTCGACGCCGACGATGGCCGCCGTTCCGCTCGTGCCCCGGACCCTCGCAGAACTCGGGACCGTCGCCGCGGCCAGGGGTCAGCGTGAGATGGGCAGGGTGGTGCTGCCACAGCGGGTGCAGTCGGTTGTCCAGTCGCTGCCCTCGCTCCCGCACATCCGGGCGGACCGGCGCCGGATCCCGGAGATGTACACGGCCACGCTCATGGAGGTCGGTGGTCTGTACGACCGGTTGTATCGCGCCTACGCGCGGGGCGGACGGTCGGTCGAGGAGATCCGGCTACAGTTCGATGCCGAGGCCGAGGTGGTCGGACTCGCCGGGGACCTGTGTCGACTTCGTGAAGCGGCGGCGACGGCCGGGGTACCGCCTGCGAGCGACGGATTCACCACCCTGACCGGCATGGGCACGTCGATCGACGGGGTGTGGGTAGAGGTCGTCGACCGGGCGGTCGCGTTCCGTGAGCTCGTCGAGTCGGTGGAGTCACGGGCGGATGCCGCGGTGGCGGAGGCGGAACGCCTCGCCGGGATCGCGCGCGACAACGGTGTGGCATCGCCCGCGACGCCCTACCGCCCCTCACCGGCGGACGTGGTGGCGGAGAATCTCGCGGCCCGGGCGGGGGATCGCATGCTCTCGACGGAGGCCATGCGGCGGTTGCGGGGCCAGATCGACCCGGAGCGCTAGACGCCGTGACCGGCGGGGCACGTCCCCGCCCGCGTCCCGCCTGCGTACGGTGGACGCATCTGTTCGTGACCGGGAAGGACTCCACGCGTGGGACTGGCCAACCGCTTCTGGAAGCTCATGGGCTCCACCCAGGGACGCGACACCTCGCGCGCGCAGAGCGCGGTCGAGGCCTCGCACGAGTACGACGGGTGGGCGGCGGGACTGGACGACGGCGAGTTCGCGGACGCCGCGCACGGGCTGCAGCTCTTCGGTGATTCGCCCGAGGATCTCGCCCGGCTCCTCGCGTTGGCGAGGGAGTCCGCCACCCGGACCGTCGGTCTGAGGCCGTTCGACGTCCAGCTCCAGGGAGCGTTGCGGATGTTCGCCGGCGATGTCGTCGAGATGGCGACCGGCGAGGGCAAGACACTCTCGGGGGCGGTGGCCGCCGCCGGCTACGCCCTCCAGGGCCACACGGTGCACGTCATCTCGGTCAACGACTATCTCGCCGCCCGGGACGCGCGCTGGATGGGGCCGATGTTCGAATTGCTCGGGCTCTCGGTCGGCCACGTCACCGAATCCTCGACACGCGATGAACGGCGTGACGCCTACGGCTGCGATGTCACCTACGGCTCGGTCTCGGAGATCGGTTTCGACGTCCTCCGCGAGCAATTGGTGACCAACCCGTCGGACCTCATCTCCCCGACGACGGACGTGGCCCTCGTGGACGAGGCCGACTCGGTGTTGGTGGACGAGGCTCTCGTGCCGTTGGTGCTGGCGGGGTCCACGTCCGGGGAGGCGCCGACAGGGGAGGTCCTGGCCGCGGTGCGCAAGCTGCGCCCGGGGCGGCACTACGAGACCGATTCCGAGCGGCGCAACATCTTCCTCACCGAGGACGGTGCCGAGGCCATCGAGACCGAACTCGGCATCGCCGACCTGTACGACGCCGACCACGTCGGTACCACCCTCGTTCAGGTCAACGTGGCCCTCCACGCGTGCTTCCTCCTGCGCAGGGACGTGGACTACATCGTCCGCGACGGACGGGTGCAACTGGTCAACGCCTCGCGCGGGCGCGTGGCCGAGCTCCAGCGGTGGCCGGACGGACTCCAGGCCGCCGTGGAGGCCAAGGAGGGCGTCCCGGTGTCCGAAGCGGGCCAGATTCTGGACAGTCTCACGGTCCAGGCCTTCATCGGGCGGTACGACAAGGTGTGCGGCATGACCGGTACCGCGCTCGCCGCCGGTGCCCAGCTGCGCGAGTTCTACTCCCTGGGCGTGTCCCAGATCGACTCCAATGCGCCGAACATCCGTTTCGACGAGGCCGATCGGACCTACATCGACACCGACAGCAAGACTCGCGCCGTGGTCGAGCACATCGTGAGCGTCCACGCCACCGGCCAGCCGGTCCTGGTGGGCACACACGACGTGGCCGAGTCCGAGGAACTGGCCGCGCGGCTCGCCGAGAAGGGTGTCGACTGCGCGGTCCTCAACGCCAAGAACGACGAGGAGGAGGCGGCGATCATCGCCGAGGCGGGCGACGTGGGGAACGTCACCGTCTCCACCCAGATGGCCGGCCGCGGGACGGACATCCGGCTCGGTGGTTCCGACGAGTCGCGGCGCGACGAGGTCGTGGAGCTCGGCGGACTGCACGTGGTGGGTACCGGACGGCACCGGACCGAGCGACTCGACAACCAGCTCAGAGGACGGGCGGGGCGTCAGGGCGACCCGGGTAGCTCGGTGTTCTTCGCGTCCATGGACGACCCGGTGGTGACCTCGGCGCTCGAACCCGAGAAGATCCCGACCGCCCACGACCGGATCACCGGGTTGCTCAAGGGCAATCGCGGTCGTGACGCCGTCGATCACGCGCAGCGGGTGACCGAGGGACAGATGCTGGAGATCCACGCCAACACCTGGCGCTACAGCCGTCTCCTCGCCGAGCAGCGCGACATCCTCGCCGAGCGACGTGCCGCGCTGCTCCGCACGGACAAGGCGTTCGAGGAACTCACGGCACATGATCCCGAACGGAGTGCCCGACTGGTGGAGGCGCACGGCCGCGACGCCGTGGTGCAGGGATGCCGCGAGATCATGCTGTGGCATCTCGACCGTGGTTGGGCGCGACATCTCGAGACGATGAACGACGTCCGCGAATCGATCCACCTCCGCGCGCTGGGACGCGAGAACCCCCTCGACGAGTTCCACCGGATCGCGATCGACCACTTCCGCGATCTCGCCTCCGACGCGGTCCGCAAGTCCGAGGCCACGTTCGCCGAGATCGAGTTCACCGCCTCCGGGGTGGACCTCGAGGCCAATTCCATGGCACGGCCCACCTCGACCTGGACCTACATGGTCCACGACAACCCGATGGCGGCCGGCGGGAACGTCTTCTCCGGGATGATGTCGACGTTCCGATGAGTGCGGCGCGTGACGGTCGACGGGAGACCGACCTCCGGGAATGGCGGACCGGCGAGGGCAAGGTCCTCGGGGCCAGGATCCCCCCGCCGCGGGACGGCCACCTGTCCGCGGCGGTCCCGCCCGGCCTGGGGCCCGATACGCCCGCGAGGGTTCCGGAGGTCAGCGACCGGTTCTGGACGTTGCCCAACGCGATCTCCCTGGGGCGCATCGCCCTGATCCCGGTCCTCGTGCTGAGCATCCTGGCGTGGGATGACCCACCCCTGGCGTTGTGGCTCCTCGGGGTGCTGGTGGTGTCGGACTGGCTCGACGGCAAGATCGCCCGCCTGTGGAACATGCGCTCCACCTGGGGCGAGCGTCTGGACCCGATCGCCGACAGGATCCTCGTCGCCGCCGTCCCCGTCTCCTTCGCCGTGGCGGGATACATCCCGGTGTGGATCGTGGTGGTGCTGATCGCGCGTGATCTCCTACTGACGGCCACGCTCCCGGTCTATCGCCGGCGCGGGCTGGACCCCGAGGTCACCTATCTGGGCAAGGCGGCGACCTTCGCCCTGTTCTGGTCGCTCCCACTGCTGCTGACCGGCCACGCCGGAGTACCGGGAGGCCAGGCCTTCGAACTCGTGGGGGAGGCGTGCCTGTACTGGGGTGTCGGCCTGTACGCCTGGAGTGGGGGCATCTACGTCTGGCAGGCGTCGAGGATCGCGCGGGCGGTTCGCCCGCGCGGGGTCCGATCGGCTGATGTGGGGGCGCCCGACGGTGTGTAATGTCGCCAGATGGAATTCGAAGTGAGCCACTCGAGAAGGGCGCGTCAGTGAGCGATCAGAACATCCCCGACCAGCTCCGGTACACCGATGAGCACGAGTGGGTGGAGCGGGTGTCGGACACCCGCGTGCGCATCGGAATCACCGAGTACGCGCAGTCCAAGTTGGGCGACATCGTGTTCGTCCAACTCCCGGACGTCGGTGGGGAGACCGAGTCGGGTGAGCCCTTCGGTGAGGTCGAGTCGCCGAAGAGCGTGTCCGACCTCTACGCGCCACTGAGCGGCAAGGTCGTCGAGGTCAACACCGCCCTCGAGACGTCTCCCGAACTGGTCAACTCGGATCCGTACGGTGAGGGGTGGATCGTCGTCCTCGAGATCGCCGATGTGGACGACCTGGAGTCCCAGCTCGAGCAGACCCTCGATTCGGACGGGTACGCCAAGATCACCGAGGGCTGAGCGGGTAGTCGCCGCCCCCGGGCCCCGCGACCGGGGACTCCGACATAGAATCAACAGCACCGCACGGTGAGCCCCCGCTGGGCTCGGACGAGGAGATACGAACGTGACCGAGAACAAGAACATGCCCGAGGCGACCGCCGAGACCACCTCGGTGTTCCGTGCCGAGCTCCTCAACGAATCCGACCAGCAGGCGGCCCAGTCCGACTCCGCCGTCACCGGTGTCGAGGGGCTCCCCGAGGGGCAGGCGCTGCTCGTGGTCAAGCGTGGCCCCAACGCGGGGTCGAGGTTCCTGCTCGACCAGGCCACCACGTCCGCGGGACGGCACCCGGACAGCGACATCTTCCTCGACGACGTGACGGTGAGCCGGCGGCACGCCGAGTTCCGGAGCGAGAGCGAGACCTTCACCGTCGTCGACGTGGGGTCGCTGAACGGTACCTACGTCAATCGTGAGCCCGTGGACTCGGCGTCGCTGTCCAACGGCGACGAGGTCCAGATCGGCAAGTTCCGTCTCGTCTTCCTGACGGGTACGCCCGGGCAGTGACCGCCGCCGGACAGGGCGCCCCGAGGGAGGAGTACCTCTCCATCGGGGGCGTCATCGCACTTCTGAGTCCGGAGTTCCCGGACCTGACGGTGTCGAAGGTCCGGTTCCTCGAGAACGAGGGGCTGGTCACCCCTGAGCGCACGGCGAGCGGATACCGGCGGTTCAGCGTCGAGGACCGCGAGCGCCTGCGGTACGTACTGACCGCCCAGCGCGATCGGTACCTGCCGCTCAAGGTGATCCGGCAGGAACTCGACGCACTGGACGCCGGCATCGCCGACGGGTCGACCACCGCGCTGCGGCCCCGGTCGGGTGAGGACGGCGTCCCCGGCTCCGCCCCGGACGATTTCCGGAGCGACACCCTGAAGAGGCTCACCCGCGAGAACGTGGTCGAGCAGTCCGGGGTGGACGCCGCACTGGTCGACGCCTTGATCGACGCCGGCCTGATCGCGGCGGGGCCCGGCGGCTTCTTCGACCCGGAAGCGGTCCTGGTGGCGCGGACCGCGCACGATCTGGCCGGGCACGGGGTGGACGTGCGCCACCTCAGGGGTTTCCGCACGGCGGCGGATCGGCAGACCGGCTTGATCACCCAGATCGCCGGCCCGGTGGCCCGCCAGGGCGATGCCGATGCCCGTGACCGGGCCGCGGAGTTGGCGCGGGAGATCGCGGCACTGTCGGTGTCGCTCCATTCGACCCTGGTGACCGTCGCCGTGAGGCACGCCCTCGAGTCCTGACAGGGACAGCGCCCGCTCGCGGTGAACCGGATCGGGGCTACGCTTGAGACGTGGGAGAGGCGGAGAACATGGGAAAGAACATGCGCGAGGTCGACATCGTCGGCGTCCGTTTCGAGGAGCCGGAGTACGCACCCGTACTGATCCTGCACGAGAAGGACGGTGGCCGGTACGTACCGATCTGGATCGGGGCGGCCGAAGCCGCGGCGATCAGCCTCCAACAGCAGGGGGTGCGGCCGAGCAGGCCGCTGACCCACGACCTCGTGGCCGCGCTACTGGACACCTTCTCGCATCCGCTGGAGCAGGTGGAGATCATCGGAGTGTCCGAGGGGACGTTCTTCGCGGAGTTGGTCTTCGGCGACACGAGGGTGTCCGCGCGCCCGTCCGACGCGGTGGCGGTTGCACTGCGGACCTCCTCGCCGGTACTCGTGAGCCGGGAGGTGCTCGACGAGGTGGGGATCTCCCTCGTGGAGCAGGGCGAGGAAGAGGTCGAAGCCTTCCGGGAGTTCCTCGATCAGGTGAACCCTGACGATTTTCTCGGCGGACCGGAGGCGCCCAGAGAACCGGGCGGGTCATCGTCCTGACGCCTGCGACCTGCGAGTTTGGCATTCACAGTGGCCACACCGATACCAGTTCGCAGGTCAGGACAGACTCTAAACTTCAACTTGAGGTTGAGGTTTACCGCGTGTCCTATTGATCAGGGCCCCCGGCGGGCATAGCGTTGCCCTCAGTGAACTACACCGATGGTGTTCACGCGTCCAGGATCCGGGCCTCGTCGCCCGGTACCGTGTCGTCACGATCGTGGCGACACCCGCAGCTTGAGGGAGCAATCGTGGCCGACCACACCCGGGTCTCGGAGCCGTCCGTCGCCGATACGAACACGGAGAGTCTCTTCGGGGACCGAGGAGAGGGCACCCAGGCTTCCTTCGACGAGGTGCAGCCCGGGTTGTTCCCCGATGACGGGATCCCGGACGGCACGAGCGGGTACCGGGTCCCGATCGCATGCCAGATCGCCGGGATCACCTACCGGCAGCTCGATTACTGGGCACGCACCGACCTCGTGGTGCCGTCGATCCGCAATGCGGCCGGCTCGGGTAGCCAGCGCCTGTACTCGTTCAAGGACATCCTCGTCCTGAAGATCGTCAAGCAGCTGCTCGACACCGGCATCTCGCTGCAGAACATCCGCAAGGCCGTGGACCAGATCCGTTCACGTGGTGTGGAGGATCTGGCGACCATCACCCTGTTCTCCGACGGCCGCACCGTGTTCGAGTGCACCTCCAAGGAGGAGGTGTTCGACCTGCTGCAGGGCGGGCAGGGTGTCTTCGGGATCGGGATCGGGGGAGCGATGCGTGAGCTCGCCGGCTCGATCGCCGAGTTCCCCGCCGAGACGGTGTCGGAGGAGGACATCCTGACGCCGGTGGAGGACGAACTGGCGGCCCGTCGGCGCGCACGCGCCTCACGCCGCACGGGCTGATCGGCTCGGGTGGTCTAGACTCGGCCGTGCGTTCACGCGACTCACGGGAGAGCTCCGCGGCCTACGGGCCGTGGGCGCCGAAGGAGCAACTCCTCTCCGAGAATCTCTCAGGCACCCGGACCGTGTAGTCGCCTAACGCCTCTGGAGAGCGGTGGAACAGACCACCCGCCCACGGGGAAAGCCGGGCTCGCCTCGCGAGTCCGGTGAATCTCTCAGGCGCCGGCACCCGTCCGGCAGGGGACAGAGCGGAGAGGGTAGCACCGGCCCGCAGGCCGCCTGTCCGGGCGGCCCCGCCACCTGAGGAGCACCTGTGACGACGACCCCCGACATCTCCCGGACCGGAGGCGAGTTCGTCGCCCGCCACCTGGGTCCCGACGCCCACGGCCTGGAACGCATCCTGGACACCATCGGGGTGAGCTCGCTGGACGAGCTCGCCGAGCGGTCCGTCCCGTCGGTCATCCTCGACGAGGTGGGCGCGGACGGGCGTGCTGAGGGGATCGACGCGCTACCGGAGCCGCTGTCGGAGGCGGACACCCTCGCCGCGCTCCGTGAACTCGCGAACCGCAACACCGTCGCCGTGTCGATGATCGGCCAGGGGTACTACGACACGCTCACCCCGCCGGTGCTCATCCGCAACATCATCGAGAGTCCGGCGTGGTACACGGGCTACACCCCCTACCAGCCGGAGATCAGCCAGGGCCGTCTCGAGGCGCTCCTGAATTTCCAGACGATGGTCTCCGACCTGACCGGTATGGACATGGCGAACGCCTCCATGCTGGACGAGGGCACAGCCGCGGCCGAGGCCATGACGATGCTGCGACGGGCCAACCGCTCCTCCAAGAGCCCCCGCTTCGCCGTCGACGTCGACATCTTCCCCCAGACCGCGGCGATCCTCGCCACCCGCGCCGAGCCCCTGGGCATCGAGATCGTCACCGCGAACCTGGTGGACGACGGCCTGCCCGAGGGAGAGTTCTTCGGGGCGCTCGTGCAGACCCCCGGCGCGTCCGGTCGTGTCGCCGACGTGTCCGGGCTCATCGAGCAGTGCCACGAGCGGGGCGCCATGGTCGCCGCGGGTGTCGACCTGCTGGCGGCGACGGTCCTGACCCCCGCGGGGGAGAAGGGCGCGGACGCGTGCTTCGGCACCACCCAGCGCTTCGGGGTCCCGATGGGCTTCGGCGGGCCGCACGCCGGTTTCCTCGCGTGCCGCAGCGCGCACGCCCGCAACCTGCCGGGTCGACTGGTCGGGGTGTCGACAGACGCCGACGGACAGGTCGCGTACCGGCTCGCCCTCCAGACCCGTGAGCAGCACATCCGTCGCGAGAAGGCGACGTCCAACATCTGCACCGCCCAGGTCCTCCTGGCGGTCCTGGCCGCGATGTATGCGTCCTATCACGGCGCCGACGGTCTCTCGGCGATCGCCCGCCGGGTGCACGCCCACGCCGATGCTCTCGCCCGGGGACTGCGCTCGGCCGGGGTCGAGGTGGTCCACGACGCGTTCTTCGACACGGTCCTGACCCGTGTACCGGGACGCGCTGATGAGGTACTGGCCGCCGCCGCCGCGCGCGGGGTGAACCTGTGGAAGGTCGACGACGACTCCGTGTCGATCGCGTGTGACGAGGCCACCACCGCCGAGCACGTCGGGATCGTGCTCGAGGCATTCGGCGCAGGTGCCGTCGGGGCCGTCGAGATCTCGGTGGATCCGGGCCACGGGGATCGCACGAGCGAGTTCCTCCAGCACGAGGCGTTCGTGCGGTACCGCACCGAGACCGCGATGCTGAGGTACCTGCGGGCGCTCTCGGACAAGGACATGGCGCTGGACCGGACCATGATCCCGCTGGGCTCGTGCACGATGAAGCTCAACGCCACCACCGAGATGGAGCCCATCACGTGGCCGGAGTTCAACCGACTCCACCCGTTCGCCCCGGCGGACCAGAGCGCCGGACTCCGCGAACTCGTCGCGGATGTCGAGCAGTGGCTCGTCGACATCACCGGGTACGCGGCGGTCAGTCTGCAGCCCAACGCCGGTAGCCAGGGCGAGTACGCCGGACTCCTCGCGATCCGCGGTTACCACCGATCGCGCGGGGAGGAGGACCGGACGGTCTGCCTCATCCCGTCGTCCGCGCACGGCACCAATGCCGCCTCCGCGGTCATGGCCGGGATGAAGGTCGTCGTGGTGGCGTGCCGTGAGAACGGCGACGTCGACGTGGACGACCTGCGCGCGAAGGTGGACAAGTACGGCGCCGAACTGTCGGCGATCATGATCACCTACCCGTCCACACACGGCGTGTACGAGCACGACATCGAGCAGATCTGCGCGATCGTCCACGATGCCGGGGGTCAGGTCTACATCGACGGGGCCAACCTCAACGCGCTGGTCGGGGTCGCGCGCCCGGGCCGGTTCGGGGGCGACGTGAGCCACCTCAACCTGCACAAGACCTTCTGTATCCCCCACGGTGGCGGTGGACCGGGCGTCGGCCCCGTCGCGGTGGCCGAGCACCTGCGCGATTTCCTGCCCGGGCATCCCCACGAGGACGGCCTGGGCGCGGGTGGCGTGGTCTCCTCGGCCGCGTTCGGCTCCGCGTCGATCCTGCCCATCACGTGGGCGTACGTGCGGATGATGGGGGCCGACGGACTGCGCCGGGCCACGCTCACCGCCATCGCCAGCGCGAACTATCTGGCCCGGCGTATCGGGGAGCACTTCCCGGTGCTGTACTCCGGTGACGGCGGGTGGGTCGCCCACGAGTGCATCCTCGACCTGCGCCCGCTCATCGACTCGGTCGGCATCTCGATCGACGACGTCGCGAAGCGTCTCGCCGACTACGGCTTCCACGCGCCCACCATGAGCTTCCCGGTGCCCAACACGCTCATGGTCGAGCCGACCGAGAGCGAGGACCTGTCCGAACTGGACGCGTTCTGTGATGCGATGGCGGCGATACGCGCCGAGATCGACCGGGTCTCCGACGGCGAGTGGACGGTGGACGACAACCCGCTGCGGGGCGCGCCCCACACGGCCCAGAGCGTGTCCGCCGACGAGTGGACGCACGCCTACCCGCGCAGCGTCGCGGGGTACCCCCTGGGGTCGACCTGGCGCCCGAAGGTGTGGCCGGCCGTCCGCCGGATCGACGGGGCCTACGGCGACCGCAACCTGGTCTGCTCGTGCCCGCCGTTGGACGCGTTCGCACAGGACTGAACCGGCGCCGGGGTCCGGTGTTGTCGTACCCGCATGACACGGTACGGGGCATGACGACGACCGGACCCCACCCGATCCCCGCACTCCCCGCGGCCTGCCGCGAGTGGTGCCGCGCGCAGCCTGCCGCGCTGCTGGTCGCCGACGAGTACGTCGGGATCGATCTGGACCTGTGGAACCTGCGCCTCGCGGAGAAGCGCGTCGACCTCCGCCTGGTCGCCGGTGGCCTCGACGGCGGGCGGGTCGAGTCCGGGCCCGGGTACCTCCGCAGGAGCGACCTGTGGGCGGCGGGTCGGCGCGCCCGGGGCAGTCTCGAGGAATCCGTCGTGGCGCTCTACATGTGCGCCGCCTGGCTGTCCGGCCACCCGTCGCGATCGGGGGTGCGGCGCGGGCTGCCGGACTTCCGGGTAGCCGAGCGGGACCGGCACGGTCGGGTATCGGTCTCCTCCCACGGATACCCACTCGTGCTGCACGAGGTGGTGGACTGGCTCGACGCGCCGGTTGAGGCGATGAACCTCCTGCGGCACGGAGCTCCCGCCGGCAGAGCGGGGCGCGGCGTTCCCGACCTGGGGTACCCCCTGGCGTCGCTGTACCTGTCGTCGTTGGGCATGGCCTGGTCGGCGCCGCATATCGTGCCGGTCGATCCGGCGGGGATCGGCACCCTGATCCACGCCGGCTGGACCGAGATCGACTCGGCCTCCCGGCTGACCCCGCGGCGCTACCAGCGTTACCTGGACGTGGTCGCCGCGTGGGCTCGCGAGGCGGCCGTCGACCCGCTGGTGATCGAGATGTGGCTCGTCCGGGAGTGGCACGACCGGCGGGCGCCGGCCGACTGCTCGGGCGCGTCCGACCGGACGCATCGGGGAACCCGCCCGCGCTGACCCGGTGGCGCGCTAGGGTCCGCTCCATGGAACCCCGGAGAACGACCGTGGACGTCCCGGCAGGCACCCTCGACGTCCTGGTGTGGGAGCCGGACGGCCACGCGGCCGACACTGCACCGGTGCGGACGGTGTTGGCCCTGCACGGCTTCCCCGAGTCGGCGTGGGAATGGGAACGCGTCGCCGCGGACCTGGTGACTCAGGGTGTCCGGGTGGTGGCCCCCATGCAGCGTGGATACTCGCCCGGAGCGCGTCCGCACGATGTGGCGGACTATGCCATCGAGCACCTGTCGGCTGACGCCCTCGCCGTGGCGGACGGTCTGGGGCTCGAGCGTGTCCACGTGGTCGGTCATGACTGGGGGGCGTCCGTGGCATGGTGGCTGGCCGCCCACCACGCCGATCGGGTCGCGAGTCTCACGGCCATCTCGATCCCGCATCTCGCGGCGTTCTCCGACGCGATCGGGGCGGATCCCGATCAACAGGCCCGGTCGGCGTACTTCGGATTGTTCCGGCAGGAGGGCAAGGCCGAGGACGTGCTCCTCGAGGGGGATGCTCACCGATTGCGTGCCATGTTCGGCGGGCAGGTACCGCCGGATCTGGTGGACAGGCATCTCGAGGTGCTCGGGGAGCGCTCGGCCCTGACCGCGGCCCTGCACTGGTACCGCGCGATGCGGAGGTACGACCTCCCCGACGTCACCGTCCCCACCACCTTCCTGTGGGGCGGGCAGGATCCCGCGGTCGCGCGCAGCGGGGCCGACGCGACGGCGGAGCGGGTGACGGCCGAGTACCGTTTCGTCCCGCTCGATGACCTCGGTCACTGGATACCGGAACAGGCCCCCGCGTTGGTGGCACGCGAGGTCCTGGCCCGGATCGCCTGACCGCCCCGAGGCGTGTCAGTCCTGCCGCAACTCCCGCTTGAGGAGCTTTCCGGACTGGTTGCGGGGCAGTTCATCGACGAACACCACCCGCTTGGGCACCTTGAACGGGGCGAGGTGCTCGCGCGTGCCCGCGACGATCTCGTCCTCCGTGGCGTGAACTCCGTCCTTGAGGACGACGACCGCGGTCACCGCCTCGATCCACTTGGGATCCGGGGTGCCGATCACGGCGACCTCGGCGACCCGCTCGTCCCGGTACACGGCGTCCTCCACCTCGCGGGAGGCCACCAGGACACCGCCGGTGTTGATGACGTCCTTGATCCGGTCGACCACCTCGACGAACCCCTCCGGGTCACGCACCACGAGGTCCCCGGAGTGGAACCACCCGTCGCGGAACGCCTCCTGCGTGGCCTCGGGCTTGTTCCAGTACCCCTGGCACAGTTGCGGGGAGCGGTAGACGATCTCACCCTGCTCGCCGGCCGCGACCTCCGCGCCGCTCTCGTCGACGACGCGCGCCTCGACGAAGAAGACGGGACGGCCGGCACTGGCCGGGCGTGCATCGTGCTCCTCGGGACGCAGGACGCACGCCAGCGGCCCGATCTCGGACTGCCCGAAGCAGTTGTAGAAACCGAGCTCGGGGTACTTGTCGCGCAGGCGCTGCAGCACGGTGACCGGCATGATCGACGCGCCGTACTGGGACTTGCGCAGGCTCGACAGGTCACGCGTGTCGAGGTCGGGGTGGGAGGCCAGCGGAACCCAGACCGTCGGTGCGAGGAACAGCGACCCGATCCCGTCCTCCTCGACGCGCCGGAGGATCTCCGGGATGTCGGGCGCGGCCATCAGGTGCACCGTCGCCCCCAGCGAGAGGTAGGGCATCGCGAACACGTGCATGGCCGCGGAGTGGTACAGCGGCATCGTCACCAGTGGTGCGTCATCCGCTGCGAGGTCGAGGGAGAGGATGCAGCTGACGTACTCGTGTGCCAGTGCCGCGTGCGTCATCATCGCGCCCTTGGGCCGCGAGGTGGTGCCCGAGGTGTACAGAAGCTGCGCGAGGTCGCTCCCGGATGCGGGGGAGTCGACGGGCCGGGCCTCGCCCCGATCCACTGCCGCGCCCAGCAGCGTGCCGTCGGCGGGATCCCCGGCGGCGGGTTGCAGCGCGAGCGTCTGCAGCGACGGCAGGGTCTGGACGACGGTCTCGAGGGTCGGCGCCTGTGCGGGGTCGACCAGCACGAGTGAGGCGCCGGAATCCGTCAGGAGGTACTCGAGCTCTCCGCCCGTCAGGGCGTAGTTCACCGGGACGTGGGTGTACCCCGCCCGTGAGGTCGCGAGGAAGCCGATGAGGTAGGCGTCCGAGTTGACCCCGTAGGCGGCGATCCGCGCACCGTCGTCGAGCCCCCGAGCGGCGAGCAGGGAGGCGACCCGGTCGACCGCGGTGTCGAGTTCGGCGTAGGTCCAGCGACGGTCGGCGAAGGTCAGGGCGACCCGGTCGGGGAACCGGCGGGCGGACCGTCGCAGGATCGCGTCGACGGTCCCGGCGCCGGCGGACGAGAGGGGGGACAGAGGGGTCGTGGTCATGGTCCGACTCTATAGCGGACGGTGACGTCGTACCCCGGGTGGTCAGTCGCCGGACCGGAGGAGGTCCAGGACGGCCCGGGGGATCTCCCCGGTGGCCTCGCGCGGGGTCCACGGTTCACTCGGGACCCACTGGGATCCGCATCCGCGGCACGCGAACAGCGGCTCTCCCCGACGTTCGACCGGGGTCTCGTTCCAATTGCACAGGTCGCGGCAGGAGCGCACGCGAAGGGGTGCGAGGTCGGGGTCCGGGCGGCGTCGCGTGAGCGAGCGGAGGGAAGCGAAACCAGTCATGTCACCAGCGAGGATAGACCGCCGGGAAGGCCGGGGGTAGGCGGGCGGCGTCCGGTGGCGGGGCTGGGCGGGTCGGTGGCCGCCCGGTGCGGCGGCGGTAGCCTGAGGGGATCGGATCGCAGGGGGAACGGAGTGGACCGATGAGCGCATGCCCGTGTGGCAGTGGGGACGGGTTCGGGACGTGCTGCGGTCCGATCGTCGAGGACGGCCTACCCGCGCGCACGGCCGAGCGGCTGATGCGGTCGCGGTACACGGCGTTCGTGCTGGGGCACACGGACCATCTCTGGCGCACGTGGCATCCCCGGACCAGGCCGCCGACGGTCGAGGCATCCGACGTGGAGTGGACCGGGCTCACCGTCGTGGAGGTGGTCGCCGGAGATGAGGGCGACGACGACGGGGTGGTCGAGTTCGAAGCGCGGTACACCGGCCCGGAGGGCCCGACCGTGATGCGGGAACGGTCGCTGTTCGAGCGCAGGGGCGGGCGCTGGACGTACCTGACGGGGTCGGATCCCGCGGGCGACTAGGACCGGGCGGGGTCGTCCGGCTGGCGGGTCACGATGAACGAACCGATCGTGCCGGGGGTGGTCACATCGATCCGGCCGATCCTGACACCGCGGGGCACCGTCCAGGCCACCATTCCCCGGATCTCCTCGCCGGGGGTGGCCAGGACCGAGGGGACCAGCGGGTCGTCGACGATTCCCGCGGGGTTCTGGATCCGCTCGAAGGGTCGTCCCGAGGGGTCGAAGGCGGAGAAGTCGGCCGGACCCAACTCGGGCTGCCCGGACGACTGCACGGCACGGACATCCACCACCAGCACGGCGTCCGAGTACGCGGAGGACTGCTCGATCCGCAGGTTCGACACGGTGACGGTGGCGTCCCACAGATCGCCCGAGACGGGGAACGGGCGGTCGAACTGCTGGGATGAGGGCAGCGGGCCGCTGGGCTCCGCGGTGGGGGCGGGCACGGCGCGTTCGTCGTCGTCGCCGAGGAGCGACGGAGAGCAGGCACTGGTCAACACGGTCGCCGCCGTGACCACGGCGGCGAGGGCGGCGCGACGCATAGGGGCGCTCCTGTGGCGGGATCGTGCGCCGGGCCGGTCCCGGCAGTCCCTGATCCTACGGCCCGTCGGGGCCGGGGTCATCGGAGGCTCGCAGGTCCCGCGAGTGTTTGCCCGCGACCCGGCGTACGAGGTCCGGGTAGACGTCATCGAGCTCCGCGGAGATCTCGGCCAGCTGGATCTTGAAGTTGACCGGCACGAACACCCGGTCGACGAACTCCGACTCGGCGGTGATCGCCTCGCCGTCGAAGACGTACCGGCACCACAAGGAGTCGCGGTTGAGGATCGCGACCTCGGTCTCCGCGGCGGCCGCGTCCTCCACCGCCGACACCAGCGGACTGCGGAACACGATGAGCGGCAGGGAACGGTGCGCGCGCACGAAGAGCAGGACGCACCCGGCGGGGACGGTGAAGACATCGTGCTCGTCGGCCCGGACGCGCCGCCGGTAGACCTCGGTGAGGGCGGCTTCCACAGCCCGGGTCGCCTGGTCCGGATCGGTGATCGGCTGCGGGCGGAAGTCGTCCTCGCCGCCCGGGGGGCTCACGGCGTCGGACGGGTCCCCGTCCGGGTCCCCGTCCGGAGGCCCGGGCTCGACCGGACGCGCGCCGACGAGGTCATCCGGATCGGAGTCGGTGACATCGTGCAGGAACACCGGGTGTCGGATCCCGAACACCTGTTCCAGGGTCCCGGCGACGAGGTGGGACAGCTCGCGGGCCCGGTCCGTCGTCAGGCTGACACGGGGGCCGGCGGCGGGATCCGGTTCACGACCCGTGTCGGCGGCCTGCCATCCGAGGGCCGAGAGCTGCGCCAGTTGCGCGGGGCTCAGGGGGGTGGGGGTGTCCTCAGAACCGCCGCCGGAGACCTCGGCGTCGACCCGCCCGGAGGCGACGGCGGTGAACCGGATGTACGGCGTGTGCGCGGAGGGCGCACCGAGGACGGGTACCGCCAGGTCGAAGATCGCGCCGGGGACCAGGTCGCGCAGGAGATCGGCCAGGTGGGAGGCGAAACGGTCCCACCCGGCCGCGATCGACGCGTCCACGTCGAACTCGAATGCCGGCATGCAAGGCAGTCAACCACCGAGCCACCGTCTCCGTGAGCGGTTCGACAGGGTCCGGCGCACGGGTCCCGGCGCGCGCCGATCAGTTCCCGGTCGGCGGATGCCCTGCCTGATAGTCCGACCAGTACTCGTCGGAGCCGTCGAACCCGACCCTGATGCCGCCGCGGTGCTCGATGATCTCCGGTTGGATCGGCGCGATGGTCCGGGACGCGGCCAGTGCGGAGTCGACGTCCGCGAACTCGGCGAGGTGGCGTAGCTGGGTCCAGGTGGGCGGCAGCAGCATCGAGTGGCCCGTACGGAAGTCCGCCAGCAGGTCCACGGGGCGGGCCCACATGGTCAGGTCCACCTCGGTGGTCAGGTCGTCCGGCTCCTGCCCGCCCGGCAGTGCGGCGAGGAAGAACCGGGTGTCGTACCGGCGCTTCTCGACCTCGGGAGTGATCCAGTGGTCGAACGGACGGAGACGGCCGGCGGCCAGCGAGAGCTCCTCCCGCTCCAAGAAGCCGCTGAACGACAATTCGTGGGCTTCGAGCTCGGCCCGGGCCGAGTGGTACCTGCCGGCATCCGAGACCGCGGCTCCGTCGAGGTGATCCGCCAACAGGACACCGCACTCCTCGAACGTCTCCCGGGCGGCGGCGCAGACCAGCCGGCGGGCCCGCGGCTCGTCGCACCCGAGGCGCTCGGCCCACCAGGTGGGGGCCGGGCCCGTCCACGCGAGGTCGGGGTCGTCGTCGGCGGCGTCCACCCCTCCACCCGGGAAGACGGTCATCCCACCGGCGAACGCCATACCCTTGACGCGGCGGGCGACGAACACCTCCGGGCCGGCGGTGGAATCGCGGATCACCATCACGGTGGAGGCGTCCTTGACGGGGCGGGCGGTGCTCTGGTCAACCTCGGTCATGCTGTCAGTCTCGCCCGACGCGGTGGCGCGCCGCACACCGGGGTGGGTGTGGTCGGTCGGAACCCGTGGCGGCCGGAGGCAGGACGCCGTAGAGCACGTGGCGGACCTGCTCGGTGACAGTCCCGCGGCTGTCGCTGACGGGGGAGCGCTCCACCCCGCACCGCACGATGGTCATGTAGAGCACGTCGAACACGGTCTGGGCCGGACCGGCGAGGTCGTCCGCGGTCGCGGAGGTGCCCGAGTGACCTGCGAGGACGCCGGCGATGAGGTCGCGAAGCTCTCCGAGGATGCGTTGCGCCTCCGCGCGGTGCGGCCCGGGCTCCCCGAACAGCGTCTCGCGGTGGTACGCCGCGATGTTCTCCGGCTGCCTGTCGAGCGCCACCAGGAGAGGTTCGCACAGGGTGACGAGATCGTTCACCGGGTCGCCGGTGGCCGGGACGGTCTCGACCATCGCGCGGAACTCGTCGTTGGCGACCATGCACAACAGTTCGCCCTTGGACTGCGCGTACCGGAACAGCGTCCCCGTCCCGACCTCGGCCAGATCGGCGACCTCCTGGGTGGTCACCGAGGAGTAGCCGCGACGGGTGAACAGGTCGCGGGCGGCCGCGTGGATGCGCCGCTGCTTGTCGGCCTTGTTCAACTCCCGGCGGCCGGGTTCGCGGGTGGGGGTCACGAGAACCACTCGGTCGGCGGGCCGGCCATCAGCAACAGCGAGAACACGATCGCCACCACGACGAGCGTCGCCACCAACGCGAGGGCGGGCGACCGCACCGCGAAGGCCAGAACGCGCTCCGGGAGCGTACGCGGGGCGTCGCCCTCCGGGCCGACCCGCCACGGGCCGTCGAGCAGTCCACGACGCTCCACCGACCGCTCGAACGGGACGGTTGCATAGGGGATCACGGCGGAGGCCAGACCGAGGACACCGGTCCCTGCGGTCCACCGCTTGTCGGTCCAGACCGCGACGGTGGCCACCGCGTAGCAGAGGAACACGAACCCGTGGACGCTGCCGCCGACCATGGTCGCCCAGTCGAATCCCAAGCCGTACTTGCCGATCATGCCCAGGATCAGGAGCGTCCAGGTGACCACCTCCGCGAGCGCGAGTCTCTTGTACAGGATGCGGGGGGTCACAACTGTCCTCCATCGATCGGGTCGGGGTTCGTCGCACATGCTACGGACCCGGGCCGCGCGGGTAGGTTCCAGGTCGGGGGCGGGTTCACCCGTGGAGGGCGAGTGAGGCGAAACGCACCTCGCCCGCCTCGTCGCAGGCCGCCAGGTCCACCACACCCTCGATCGCCCAACCGTGGTCGCCCTCCGGGTCGTCGAGCACCTGCCGGACCCGCCACGTATTGGTCTCCACGCCGGGGCCCGACTCGGTGACCGTGAACAGCGCCGGGCCACGGGCCGCCGGACCGGTTCCGATGGCGTCGTACTCGTCCCAGTAGGCGTCGATCTCCGAGTCCCAGTCGGGGTGGTCGGGCACGTCGGCGTCAAGTTCCGCCAACCGCTCGATGTCGTCGCGCGAGAGCAGTTCGACGCGGCGGAACATCGCGTTGCGCACCATCACGCGGAACGCGCGCCTGTTCGCGGTGACGGGCCTGGTGTTCCCGGCGGACTCACCGAACGCGAGCTCCGCGACCTGGGCGGACGACACATCCGGGTCGGTGAGGAGCTCCCACTCGTCCAGCAGGCTCGAGTCCACCTGTCGGACCAGTTCGCCCAGCCACTCGACCAGGTCCTCGAACTCCTCGGAGCGTCGGTCGGCGGGGACGGTCTGGCGCAGTGCCCGGTAGGCGTCGGTGAGGTAGCGCAGGACGGCTCCCTCGGAGCGGCCGAGCCCGTAGGCCGAGACGAGGTCCGAGAACGTCATGCCCCGTTCGACCATCTCCCGGATGACCGATTTCGGTGACGGTTCGATCCCGGCGACCCACGGATGCCCTGCGCGGTAGGCGTCGTAGGCGTCGGCGATGAGGTCCCCGAGCGGCTTGGGCCACGAGATGTCCTCGACCAACTCCATGCGCTCGGAGTACTCGACCCCGTCGGCCTTGAGCGCCCCGATCGCCTCCCCACGGGCCTGGCGCTGCTGGGCGTACAGGATCGGCCGGGGATCGTCGAGCACGGCCTCGATCACCGAGACCAGGTCCAGCTCGGGGGTGGGGGACTCCGGGTCGAGCACCTCCATCGCAGCGATCGCGAACGGCGCCAGCGGCTGGTTCAGCGCGAAATCCCGTTGGAGGTCCACCGTCAGCCGGACGTGCCGCCCGTCGCCGTCGGGCTCCGGGAGCCGTTCCACGATCCCGGCGGCCTCCAGTCCGCGGAACAGCTCGATCGCGCGGAGCACGTGCCGACGTACCCGCGCGCGGGTCTCGTGCGAGGACAACAGCAGGTGCCGCATGTGGTCGTAGCAACTGCCGGGTCGGGAGATGATGTTGAGCAGCATCGAGTTGCTCACCTCGAAGCGACTGGTCAGTTGCTCCGGCTGCGCGCCGACGAGCTTGTCGAAGGTCGACCGGGACCAGTTGACGAACCCCTCGGGGGGCTTCTTCTTGCCCGCCTTGGCCTTCTTCTTGGGGTTGGCGGCGGCCTTCGCGGCGGCCTTGGCGTTCTCGATCTCGTGCTCGGGGGCGAGCACCACCACGAACCCCTCGGTGTCGAACCCGGCCCGACCGGCACGGCCCGCGATCTGGTGGAACTCGCGGGCCTTGAGGACCCGCTGACGACGGCCGTCGAACTTGGTCAGGCCGGTGAACAGCACGGTCCGGATGGGCACGTTGATCCCGACGCCGAGGGTGTCCGTACCGCAGATGACGGTGAGCAGGCCGTCCTGCGCCAGCCGCTCCACCAGCCGCCGGTATTTGGGGAGCATGCCCGCGTGGTGGACGCCGATCCCGTGGAGCAGGAGTTTGCGCAGGGTGCGGCCGAACGCGGTGCTGAACCGGAACCCGCCGATCTCCTCGGAGACCGCGGCCTTGCGCTCCTTGGTCGCCACCGAGAGCGAGGTCAACGCCTGGGCCTGTTCGAGTGCGGCGGCCTGGGTGAAGTGGACGATGTAGACGGGGGCCTTGCCGTCACGGAGGAGCAGTTCCACCGTCTCGTGGACGCCGCTGAGCTCGTACTCGAACGACAGGGGGACGGGGCGTTCGGTGCCGCCGATGTGCACGCACTCCCGACCCGTGCGCCGACGCAGGTCCTCCCGCAACCAGTCGACGTCCCCGAGGGTCGCGGACATGAGCAGAAACTGCGTGTCGGGCAGTTCGATGAGCGGCACCTGCCAGGCCCACCCGCGGTCCGGCTCGGAGTAGTAGTGGAACTCGTCCATCACCACCTGGCCGATGTCGGCGGCCGACCCCTCTCGCAGGGCGATGTTGGCGACGATCTCGGCGGTGGCGCAGACGATGGGGGCGTCGGCGTTGACCGAGGCGTCGCCGGTGAGCATGCCCACGTTCTCGGCGCCGAAGACCTCGCACAGGGCGAAGAACTTCTCGCTGACGAGCGCCTTGATGGGGGCGGTGTAGTAGCTGCGGACACCTCGTGCCATCGCCGAGAAGTGGGCCCCCAGTGCCACGAGGGACTTGCCGGAGCCTGTGGGGGTGGCCAGGATCACGTGGCTGCCGGCGGCGATCTCGAGGACGGCTTCCTCCTGCGCCGGGTACGGCGTCAGCCCCCGGTCGGCGGCCCACGCCACGAACGCGTCGAACACCGCCTCGTCGTGCAGGTCGGCGGGGACGTCGTCGAGGTCGGCGAGGAGGTGGGGCAGATGCACCGGTCCGAGCCTAGTCGCCGGGGTCGGTCAGCCGTTCATCTCCGGGCCCCGGCCCGACCCGTCGTCCTCGGCCTGCTGGGCCAGGAACCGCTCGAACTCGGCACCGATCTCGTCGCCGGAGGGCAACGGCTTGCCGCCGGGGTTGAGTGAATCGGAGCCCAGCCGCGTCTCCATGAACTGGTCGTACTGCTTCTCCATGAGCTCGACGGCGGTGAGGACCTCGTGGTTGTTCTCGATCTGCGCGTTGACCTGCGCGGTGAACTCCTCGGCGGCCTTCTCCAGTCCGGTGGTCGGCAGCTCGAGGTCCGCGAGCCGCGAGACGTTGTCGACGAGGTTGAGCACCGCCGCGGGGTACGCGGTCTGGGACAGGTACTGGGGGACGTGCACGGTGAAGCCCGCGGACGGGATCCCGTGCTCGGCCATCCGCAGCTCGAGCAGTGAGGTCACGTTGCCGGGCACGGAGAACTCGCCGGGCCAGGCGGTGAACCCCTGGATGAGGTCCACATCACTGGCGTGGGCGCTGGAGTTGGTCGGCCGGGTGTGCGGCACGCCCAGCGGCATTGCCCCGAGTCCGATCGACATGCGGACGCCGAAGGTGGCGGCCAGATCGATCACGGAGTTGGTGAAACCGTCCCACTTCAGGTCGGGTTCGAGGCCCGAGAGCAACAGGAACGACGTGCCGTCGGTGGCCTTGACGGCGTGCAGTTGGATCGTCGGCTGGTCGTACTCGGAGAACCGATCGAACGAGTATTTCAGGTGGGGGCGGCGGGACCGGTAGTCCACCAGCTCGTCGACGTCGAACTCGACGATCAGCTGCGAGTCCAGGGTTTCGCGGAGGTGTTCGGCCACGCCCTGGATCGCCTGGCCGGCATCCGAGAACCCCTCGAGTCCGTGCACGAGGACCGGCCCGCGGCCGTCCTCAGAACGCAGGTCGGGAACGGGTTCGATCATTCGGTACAGATCGCTGTGCCTGGCCATGTCGACTCCTCTCGTCACCACACCCCGTCCGTCGGGAGTACGGGGTCGCCCGGTCGTCCATCCGGGACGGGGTTCACAACTGTGACAACGACACCGCGCCCGGGTTGATTCCCCGGTGGCGGTGCCCCTGCCGTTCCCCACAGGTCGTCCCCCTCTCCACAGGCGGGGCGCGACAGGACGCCCGCAGGCCTCCGGTGGCCGACCACGTGCCCGATGGTGAGACCGGTGCACGGCACCTGCGGGCCGGGACCCGGGCGGGGCCCAGGACGCGCGAGACAGGAGACGGATGAGGGCGATGACGACCGGCGAGATGATCGACGATGACGGGGCGGACGGACGGGCGACGGTGGTGATCTCCTCGCCGGAGGAGTTGATCGCCTCCATACCGGCGATGCTCGGGTTCCCACCGGGCCGGGGGTCGGTGGTGGTGCTGTGCGGCGAGACGGCCGACGGCGGGCAGGGGCCGGTGGTCCGTATGGATGTCGACGGGTTGCTGGGGGCGGGACGGGGCGACCCCGATGACGACGAGTTGCTCGACGGTGACGACGACGTGGACGGTTATCACGACGGCGGTCCCGACGACGCTTCCGTGGGGCGCTCGAACCCGGCTGTCGATCCCGGTCCCGCGCGCGGGTTGGCGCAGTTCTGCGCGCGGGAGGGGATCGGGTCGGTGCATCTGGTCGTGGTGCACGAGGACTGCGTGGAGGACTACCACGCGGGCTTGCGGGCGGAGGACGCCGCATCGGCGTTCGAGTACTGGCTGGGTGTCGCGGGCACAGAGGTCGCGGCGGCCTACGGCGTCGGCGAGTTCGCCGAGGGCGCACCGTGGGTGGACCTGTTCGGGATGGTCCGTGGGGTCCAACTCGATCCCGACTCGACGCAGATCGCCGCGGTCCACGCGTACGGTGGCCGGGTCCGGGCCGGCTCGCGGGACGAGATAGACCGGATGTACCTCGTGCGGGACGCGGACGCCTGCGACGAGGATCCCCACGAGTCGGGGCCGCCGCGGGTGGACGGGGCCCGTCGGGTGGCGGAGGCGGTGGTGGCCGAGGCGGTCGAGCGTCACGACGACGCCGCACGTCGACTGGAGGTGGGGGAGAGTGTCGACGACGACGAGCTCGCCGGAATCGGCCGGGACCTGCTCGTCATCGCGGTTCGGGACGAGATCTACCGGCGGCTGGCCCAGCGGGGTCTGGGCGACGGCGACGGCCGACGTCTCGTGTGGTGGGCGGTCGCGCGCCGGAGGCCGGGGCGCGAACGCTCGGTGGCGCTCCTGCTACTCGGCGCCGCGGCCTACTTCGACGGTAGCGGGGTGCACGCCTGGTCGGCCCTGTCGGCGGCCCTGGACGCCGACGCCGGCAACTCCCTCGCCCGGCTCCTGATCGACAGCCTGCACGCGGGCCTGTCTCCGGAACGGCTCAGGCAGGTGGCCGCGGCCGCCTGAGCCGCTCCGGGTCAGCGCGGAGCCGAGTGCGCGCGGTCGCCGAGCGCCTCGGTGAACGCCCAGGCGTCCTCGACGACCGTACGCAGGTCGGTGCGGGAGGGGTTCCACCCGAGTTCGGCGATCGCCCGGGCGCTGGAGGCCACGAGCACCGCCGGGTCGCCGGCGCGACGTGGGGCGACGACGTCGGGGATGGGATGTCCGGTGACCTCCCGGCACACGTCGATGACCTCACGGACGGAGAACCCCTCACCGCTGCCCAGGTTGAGCACCCGGTGGGTGCCAGGAGTGTTGGTCTCCAGCGCCAGCAGATGGGCGTCGGCGAGGTCGGCGACGTGGATGTAGTCGCGGATGCACGTGCCATCGGGGGTGGGCCAGTCGTCACCGAAGACCTTGATATCGGCGCGATGGCCGAGCGCGACCTGCAGCACGAGGGGGATGAGGTGGGTCTCCACGACCCGGTTCTCGCCCGCACCGTGATAGGCCCCGGCGACGTTGAAGTAGCGCAGGCTGGTCGCGGCGAGACCGTACGCGGTGGCGTACGACGTGATGGCGTGATCGATCGCGAGTTTGGTGGCCCCGTAGGTGTTGGTCGGACGCGTGGGCATGTCCTCGGTGATGGGGACCTGCTCGGGCTCGCCGTAGGTGGCGGCGGTGGAGGAGAACACCAGGTTGCCCACCCCGGACTCACGCATCGCGTCGAGGAGGGCCAGGGACGTGACGACGTTGCCCTGCCAGTACTCCCCGGGCTTCTCGACGGACTCGCCGACGAGGGAACGCGCGGCGAAGTGCAGGACACCGTCGAACGAGGAGTCGAGAACCTCCGGCGCGCGTACGGCCACGTCCCCCTCGACGAACGTCGCCCCCTCGGGAACCCCGTCCCGGTTACCCGTGGACAGGTCGTCGAGCACCACCACCTCGTGACCGCGCTCGATCAGGACCGTCGCGCAGACCCCGCCGACATACCCGGCGCCGCCGGTGACGAGCAGCTTCACGAGACGATCTCGACCTGGATCGCGTGGGCGTGGTCGCCGTCGAGTTCCACCGTGCGCCCCTCACCGGAGTCGAGCTCGACGAGGTGCCCGCGGCGGGTGGCGGTGACGGTTCTGAGCGGTTCGACGCCCACGGCCCGGAGCTCGGAGATCAGTTCCGTGTCGATCTGCACGTTCTCACCGATCGCCCGGATCCGGACCCGGTGGGCCACGTCGCTCTCCAGCGCCGAGAGCCTGATCTGGTTGGGGTCGTCGAGGGCGGAGGCGGGGTACCCGATCCGCTCCAGCCCGGGGATCGGGTTGCCGTAGGGAGAGGTCCGGGGGTCATCGAGGACCTCGATGAGCCGCCGCTCGACGTCGTCGCTCATCACGTGCTCCCAGCGGCACGCCTCGGCGTGGACCTTCTCGAGCTCCAGTCCGATCACGTCGACCAGGAGACGCTCGGCGAGGCGGTGCTTACGCATCACACCCACCGCGAGTTCCCTGCCCGTGGCGGTGAGCTGGAGATGCCGGTCGGGGGCCACGAGGACCAACCCGTCGCGCTCCATCCGCGCGACGGTCTGGCTCACGGTCGGCCCGCTCTGCTCGAGGCGCTCGGCGATCCTCGCCCGCAGCGGGATCACGCCTTCCTCCTCGAGTTCGTAAATGGTGCGGAGGTACATCTCGGTGGTGTCCACCAGGTCCTTCACGCTGCAGTCCTCCACGGTCGGATCGTCGATAGGTGTGCGACTCCCCGCAGGCGCGGGCGCCGTCAGGGTTCTGCCTCCGAGACTACCGTCGGGCCACCGACCGGGGTGGAGAGCGGACAATCGGGGGCCGGGCCCGGTGCCACACGCGTAGATTCACGGGTGACGTGCCCCACTGCTCGCTCGGGGTGCTCGGGCCGGGAACGACCCGGCCCACGGGAGGACGGTGGCTATGGCCGGGATCGGGGACGGCGTCGCGGCGAAGGTCGTGTGGAGTCCGTCATTGCTGGAGTATCGACATTCCGCTGACCACCCGATGAGTCCACGGCGGCTCGATCTGACCATGTCGCTCGCGACCGAGCTCGGCGTCCTGCAGGGTGTCGAGCTGCTGGACCCCGGGTCGGCCAGCGAGGACGAGCTACTGAGGGTCCACACCTCCCGCTACATCGACGCCGTCAAGGCCGCCGGCGACCTGCCGCCCGGTGAGCATGTCGGGATGAGCCACGGGCTCGGGACGGCCGACAACCCGACGTTCCCGGCGATGCACGAGGCCAGCGCGGCGGTCGCGGGCGGCACGCTGACGGCCGCCCGGGCCATCGCCAGCGGGGCCGCGACGCGTGCGGTCTCCGTCGCCGGGGGGATGCACCACGCCATGCCCGCTGCCGCCGCCGGGTTCTGCGTCTACAACGACGCGGCGGTGGCGATCAGCTGGTTGCTCGACAACGGGTACGACCGCGTCGCCTACGTCGACATCGACGTCCACCACGGGGACGGCGTCCAGACCGCGTTCTACGAGGACCCGCGGGTCCTGACGGTGTCCCTGCACCAGCACCCAGCCACCCTGTGGCCGTCCACCGGCTGGGCGTCGGAGACCGGTGTCGGCCGCGCGGAGGGCACCGCCGTCAACCTGGCGTACCTCCCCGCGGTCACCGATGATCTCTGGCTGCGGGGCTTCCACGCCGTGGTCCCCGGAGTGCTGCGGACGTTCGAACCCCAGATCATCGTCATGCAGGCCGGGTGCGACTCGCACCGTGAAGACCCGCTCGCCGACCTCTCGTTGACCGTCGACGGTCACCGGCAGTCGTATCTGGAGGTCGTGGCGCTGGCTGACGAACTCTGCGAAGGGAGACTCATCGCGATCGGCGGGGGCGGCTACGAACTGGTGCGGGTGGTCCCGCGGTCGTGGACCCACCTCATCGCTGCCGTGCTGGGGGTCCCGCTCGACCCGGCGACCGCGATCCCGGACCAGTGGCGGGCCGCGGCCGGCAGGTTCACCGTCCCCGACCGCGTCCCGCAGACGATGGGGGACGGGGAGACCCCCGGCTACACCCCGTGGGAGCCCGCGGGATCCGATCGGGGGGTGGAGATGGATCGTTCGCTCGCCCGACTCGACCAGTCGATCCTCGACACCCGCCGCTCGGTCTACCCCCTGCTCGGACTCGACCCGGACGATCCCCGTGACTGACCGGCGGCGCTGCAACAGACTCATCGACCCCCTACCCCCCAGTCCCTGGAGGACCCCATGGCGCACCCCGGCGACCGCGAGACCGTTGACACGGTGACCGAGAACCCGACCGACGCCACCCCGGCGGTGGACCCACCCGAGCACGCGTCGACCGACACCTCCGTCGACGAGTACCCGGAGGGCTATCCCCACGAGTGGGCTGCGGACGTACTCGGATCCGACGGGCGGGCCGTGCGCGTGCGGCCGATCCTGCCCAACGACGCCGAGAAGATCTCCCGGTTCCACACCAGCCTGTCCGAGCGCACCCGCTACCTGCGTTACTTCGGATCGCACGATGTGCTGTCCGACCGTGAACTCGCCCGGATGACCAACGTCGACTACCGCGACCGGATGGCGTTCGTCGCCGAGTTGGGCGCGGAGGTCATCGGCATGGCGATCTACGAGCGACTGCCGAACTCGACCTTCGCCGAGGTCGCGTTCACCATCTCCGACCAGCATCAGGGGCGTGGGCTGGGGTCGATCTTCCTCGAGCACCTGGCCGGCGCCGCGGCCGAATGCGGGATCGACCACTTCGAGGCCGAGGTGCTCTCCGAGAACCGGTCGATGATCCAGGTGTTCCGGCGGGCCGGGTACGAGATCTCCCGTTCGTTCGATGGGTCCACTCTCCACCTGGAGTTCGCGATCGACCCATCCGAGGCCCTGACCAATGTCCGGAACTCGCGGGAGGCGGCGGCGGAGGCACGGAGTCTGGCGCGTGTGCTCAACCCCAGTTCCGTCGCCGTGATCGGCGCCTCGGACCAGGTGGGCAAGATCGGGCACACGGTACTGCGCAACCTCATCGGCAACGGGTTCTCCGGTCCCGTGTACCCCGTCAATTCCGATGCCACGTCGGTGCAGTCCGTGCGCGCCTATCCGAGCGTCAGGGACATCCCGGATCCCGTGGACCTCGCGGTAGTGGCAGTACCGGCGGCGTCCATGTCGGAAGTCCTCGACGACTGCCTGTCGAAGGGCGTGTCGACCCTCGTCGTCATCTCCGCCGGGTTCTCGGACGTCGGCAGCGCCGGCGTCGTCTCCGAACGGCGTCTGGTCAGCGAGGCCCGCGCCCACGGGATGCGCGTGGTCGGCCCCAACGCGCTCGGGGTGATCAACACCTCACCCGACGTGCAGCTCAACGCGACCCTCGCAGAAGTCGTTCCGGGACCCGGCCGCACGGGGTTCTTCTGCCAGTCGGGTGCGCTCGGGATCGCCATCCTCGCCGCCGCGGCCCGACGTAGGCTCGGGCTGTCCACGTTCGTCTCCGCCGGTAACCGCGCCGACGTCTCCGGCAACGACCTGCTGCAGTACTGGGACACCGACACCGCCACCGAGGTGGTGCTGCTCTACCTGGAGAGCTTCGGTAACGCCCGCAAGTTCTCCCGGATCGCCCGGCGCGTGGCGCGCAACAAGCCGGTGGTGGTGGTCCGCCGAGCGGCCGACGATCTGGAGTCGGGCGTCGAGGGGCTGACGGCGAACGCCATCGGTGGACTGTTCCGCGACTCCGGCCTCATCCAGGTGGATTCCATCACGGACATGTTCGACACCGCCACGCTCCTGGCCTACCAACCGCTGCCCACGGGAGGTCGCCTCGGCATCGTCGGCAACTCCTCCGCGGTCGGACGCCTCGGCGGGGACTCCGCGCGTCAACAGGGCTTCACCGTGGCGCATTCGGTCGATCTGGGTGCCGGCGCGTCCCCGGAGGAGTTCCGCGAGGCGATCGCGGACGTCCTCGCACGTGACGAGGTCGACTCGGTCCTGACGGTGTTCGTCCCTCCGGTCGCGACGGAACCCGACGCCTATGCCGAGGCGATCCGTACCGCCGCGGGCGAGAGCAGCAAGCCCGTGGTGAGTACCTTCCTCGCGGGGGAAGGGCTGCCGGAGGGACTGACGGTGACCGACGAGTCCGGGGTGGCGGCGCGGGGCTCGATACCCTCCTACCCGTATCCCGAACGAGCGGTGTCCGCACTGGTGCGCGCCCGCCGGTACGCCGAGTGGCTCGACAAGCCGGCCGAGGAGCCCGCCGAGTACGAGGACATCGACCGCGCACGCGCGCGGGAGCTCGTGGACTCGCTCTGCCAGCTCCACGCCGGAACCGAGTCGTTCGAGCTCACGCAGGGCCAGGTCCGGGCCCTGTTGGAGTGCTACGGGATCGACATCGTCGACTACCGCGTCGTGACGGATGTCGACCAGGCCGTGATGGCCGCCGACGAGTTGGGCTACCCGGTGGCGGTCAAGGCGATGAGTGACCGGTGGCGGACCCGCAGCGATCAGTCCGGGGTGCGACTCGACCTCGTCGACTCTGCCGCGGTGCGGCATGCCTTCGCGTTCCTCCAGTCCACGACGGGCTCACGTTCCCTGCACGTGCAGAAGATGGCGACCAAGGGGGTCGCCGTGACCATCCGGGTCGCCGATCACCCGATCTTCGGCACCCTCATCTCGTTCGGACTGTCCGGGATGTTGTCGGATCTGCTGGCCGACCGCGCGTTCAGCACGCTGCCGATCTCACCCCGCGAGGCGGCCGCCCTGCTCGACCGGCCCCGGGCCGCAGCGCTCCTCGACGGGTATGCCGGGGACGCGCCTGTGGACCGTGACGCGTTGGTGGAGCTCATGGGGCGGGTTTCATGCCTGGTAGAGGACGTGCCGGAGATGCGGCGCCTGTCGGTGGACCCGGCGCTCGCCGGACCCGACGGTCTCGCGGTGCTCTACGCAACGGTCCGGCTGGGGCCGCCCCCCAGGTTCAGCGCCGACGAGGGGCCCCGCCGGCTGCGCTAGGCGCTGTGGTCGGCCCTGGACGGCACCGCGAAGGCCCCGCCCCTCCCGATCGGGGGAGGCGGGGCCCTGGGATTGCGACCTCACGGTGTGAAGGGCTCCGGGGAACCCGGCTCGCGTCTGATCGGGCGGCGTCCGATCGGGCAGCGTCTGATCGTGCGGCGTGCGATCCGGCGTCCGGTCAGACGGCGTAGGAGCGGAGCTTGTCCGCGCGACGACCCTCGCGGAGCTTGGCCATGACCTCGCGCTCGATCTGGCGGACCCGCTCGCGCGACAGTCCGAAACGCTTGCCGATCTGGTCGAGGGTGCGAGGCTGGCCGTCGTCGAGACCGAAACGCAGCGTGATGACCTGCTGCTCGCGCTCCTCGAGGGTGGCCAGGACCGCGCGCACGTCGGAGTGCATCACATTGGTCACCACGGTGTTCTCGGCACTGGTGGCCTCGGCGTCCTCGATGAAGTCACCGAGCGGTGCCTCCTCGTCCGCGCCGACCGGCATGTCGAGGCTCACCGGGTCACGCGAATGGTCCAGCAGCTCCTCGATCTTGTGCGCGGGGATGCCCGACTCCTCGGCGAGTTCCTCGAGGGAGGCCTCACGGCCGAGCTGCTGGTGGAGTTCACGCTTGATCCGGGCGAGCTTGTTGACCTGCTCGACCAGGTGGACCGGCAGACGGATGGTGCGGGATTGATCGGCCATTCCGCGGGTGATCGCCTGACGGATCCACCAGGTGGCATAGGTGGAGAACTTGAAGCCCTTCGCGTAGTCGAACTTCTCCATCGCACGGATCAGGCCCAGGTTGCCCTCCTGGATGAGGTCCAGCAACGGCATGCCGCGGCCCGTGTAGCGCTTGGCCAGCGACACCACCAGGCGCAGGTTGGCCTCCAGCAGATGGGCGCGGGCGGCCTCACCTTCCGCGACGATCGCCTTGAGGTCGGCCTTGCGGACCGGACCCAGACGCTTCCTGGTCTCCAGCACGTGCTTGGCGTAGAGACCGGCCTCGATCCGCTTGGAGAGCTCGACCTCGTCCTCAGCGTTGAGCAGTGCCGTCTTGCCGATCCCGTTGAGGTAGACACGGACGAGGTCAGCGCTCGGGCTCTGGCCGTCCGGCCCCGCCTCCGTCCGACGGTCCGATCGGGTGGTGGCTGACGTCATGTCTCCTCCTCCTGCCTGGCCATGTGACGAGGCCGGCGTTCGGTTGCTGGTGGACGGATCAGGCGCGTGGCCGGGTCACGGTCACGTACCTCTACAACGACGGGGGTACCGGGAATGTTCCCGCGCCGATGATGTCGGTCACGATCCGTCGAGGAAACCCGCTCAGCCCGAGCCGGGGGTCTCCACCAGCAGCGTGAACGGGCCGTCGTTGACCGAATGGACCTGCATCATCGCGCCGAAGACTCCCGTGGCCACCTCGAGGCCGCGTTCGCGCAGACCGTGGACCACGGCGTCCACCACGGGTTCGGCCACCTCGCCCCGAGCCGCTCTCGACCACGACGGCCGCCTGCCCTTCGCGGTCGACCCCATGAGCGTGAACTGGCTGACGACCAGGACGGGGGCGCCCACCTCCGCGGCGCTGCGTTCCTCCCGCAGGATCCGCAGGTCCGAGATCTTGCGGACCATCGTGGCGACGTCGGTCTCGTCGTCGTCGTCCGACACCCCCAACAGGACCAGCAGCCCGGGGCGTGACAGGGCCCCGACGACCTCACCGTCCACCGTCACCGACGCCTCGGTGACCCGGGAGACGACGGCCCTCATCCCGCCGCCCCTGCGGCCACGGCCGCGGCGACCCCCGGGGGCAGGAGGCCTGGCATCCCCGCCGGGACGACGAACCCGTGGAGGAACAGGTCGGCGACCACCCGGCGGACGGGGCCGGCGAGGGCGTCGGGATCCTCCCCGGCACCGACCGCGGCGAGCACCACCAGGTCCTCCAACTGCAGCGCGCCCGTCCGCGCCCCACGCAGGACGCTCGCGGTGAGCGGATCGATCTCGTGGCGCCACCGGGCGCCGGTGACCCGCTCCACCACGACGGTGGACGGACCGGGGGAGCCGACCTCGTCCGGCCCGGCGGGGGCGAGGGATTCGGAGAGGTGGAGGTGGACGTCCGGCGACACTGTGAAGACCGTGGCATCGAGGGCGCGCTCCTGTCCGCCGTGTTGCTCCGCGGCCTCCCGCAGCCACGCCGTGCGCGCGAAGTAGGCCTCCGCCTCGTCACCGAGGCCGTCGCCGAGCGGGTGCGTGAGGTCCTCGCACAGGACGGACGACGGCCCGTCGATCCGCCGGAGGTAGACGTAGCCGAACCCGATCCCGGCCACACCCTCCTCGGCGAAGTGGTCCAACCAGGCGTCCGCGGCCCTCGTGGTGGCCTCGTCGCGTGGGTCCATGCCCTCGTCGGTGAGCCAGGTCCACACGTAGAGGCCGGGGTCGGAGACGTCCCGCCGCACGATCCATGCGTCGACGCCCTCGGCCGGCACCCACGACGACACGTGGGCCCGCCAGTCCGAGTCCTCCCGCTCCACCCAGGACGCCAGCAAAACCGCGGTGCCACCGTCGGCCAGATGCTGCGGCGCGCCCGACACGACCGTCCGACTGGCACCGTCGAGCTTCAGGCCGGACTCGCGGTAGGAGTGCCCGGTCTCGGGCGGGCCCACCACGAACGGGGGATTGGCGACGATACGGTCGAACCGGCGCCCCGCCACGGGCTCGAACCACGGACCGTGCAGGAGCTCCGCACGCTGGCCGTTGATCGCCAGGGTGGCGGCCGCCAACTCGAGGCACCGAGGGGTGATATCGGTCCCGGTGACGGTTCGGGCGGACCCCGACGCGTGGACCATCTGGATCCCACACCCGGTGCCGAGATCCAGGACCGACCCGGTGGTGGACGAGGGCGTGACACGCAGCAGCGAGAGCGTCGCCTGCCCGACCCCCAGGACGTGGTCCGGCCGGGTCGTGGTGTGGACCATCGACCCGTCGACGTCCGCGAACACCCAGCGGGTCCCGTGCCCGGTGTCGACCGGACGCAGGTCGATCTCCGCACGCAGGGAGGCACCGTCGTCGATCGCGGTCCACAATCCGGCAGCGACGCCGTCCCGCACGTCGACCCCGGGCAGGGTCGCGGCGACCTCGGAGCGGGGGAGCGGATCGCCCAGGACGAACAGCCGCACCAGGGTCCCGACCCCCCTCGCGTCACGCGCGTGACGGCGGACCGTCGCGGCATCCGATCTGTCCAGGGCCGAGACCGCCTCGGGCCCCAGCGCGCGCTCCAGTCCCTCCACCGTGTAGTCGTGCCGCCGGAACGCCTCGGCCAGCGCGGGCGCGAGTTCGGCGAGGGTCGGGTTCGGGCTGCTCACGTGTCGAGGTCGCTCTCGTCGGCGGACGGGGTGGGATCGGGTGCGGCGTCGGGGGCACTCGTGCCCCGGGGCGGTGAGTCGGTCCCGGTGAGCCCGGGTGGCAACGCGTACGGGATGTTCGACGAGAGCCGCCCCGCGGTGTAGGTGCGGGCCTGTCCCTTGGGCAGGGGAGGCCGGTCATTGGCCCCGATGACGGCGATCCACGGGATCGGGATGGACCCCGCCACGATCGCCAGGGCGATCCACGGGTTGTTCCAGAGGGCCAGCGACCCCGCCGCCAGGAAGAGCGCGGGGATCCGGATACTCATCAGCAGGAAGTAGCGCTTCTTCCGGGCCGCCAGCTCGTCGTGGTACGACTCGCGCGCGCCCGTGATGAGAACGGGCCTCGAGGTGTCGTCCCGTTCCCCGGATCGCTGACGGCGGAAGTCGGGTGCCATGGGGCCCAAGGTACTCCGGCGTTGGCGCCGCGACGCCCGGGTGCGGCATCATGAGGGGGTGAGTACCACCCGGACGAAGACACTCGAGCGTCCCGAGGTCACGACGACCGAGGAGACGCAGGACGACGCACCCAAGTTCTTCCACTATGTGGACAAGAGCAAGATCGCCGAGAGCGCGGTCATGGGTTCCTACGTGATCGCCCTGTGCGGTGAGGTCTTCCCGGTCACCCGATCCGCGAAGCCCGGATCGCCGGTGTGCCCGGAGTGCAAGCGCGTCTACGAGACCCTGAAGCCTGGTGAGTGATCCCGGCGCGGTCCCGGGCCCAGACGAACAGACCGCAGAACACTCCACCCCGCCGGCCGGGGGTGCGTCGCTGCGCGCCTGGCAGCGCACCGCGCTGCGCAAGTACCTCATGGCGCGGCCGAAGGACTTCCTCGCCGTGGCGACCCCGGGCGCCGGCAAGACGACGTTCGGCCTGAGAGTCGCCTCCGAACTGCTCGCCGACCGCACGGTCGACGCGATCACCGTGGTGGCCCCCACCGAACACCTCAAGTACCAGTGGGCCGCCTCGGCCGCGCGCGCCGGCATCGCTCTCGACCCCGAGTACTCCAACACCTCGGGCGCGCTCGCCCCGGAATACCACGGCGTGGTGGTGACATACGCCCAGGTGGCCGCGCACCCGTTCAAGCATCGGGAACGCACCGCGTCCCGGCGCACCCTGGTGATCCTCGACGAGATCCACCACGGTGGTGACACCAAGAGCTGGGGCGACGCGATCCGCGAGGCGTTCGAGGACGCGGAGCGCCGCTTGTCGTTGACCGGCACCCCGTTCCGGTCCGACGACAGTCCCATCCCGTTCGTCACCTACGAGCCCGACGGGCAGGGACACCAGCGCTCCAAGGCCGACCATTCCTACGGCTACGCCGATGCTCTGGCCGACGGCGTCGTCCGCCCCGTGGTGTTCCTCGCCTACTCGGGCGAGGCCCGGTGGCGCAGCAACGCCGGCGAGGAGTTCTCGGCCCGCCTCGGCGAGCCGCTGAGTGCCGACCAGACGTCCCGTGCCTGGCGCGTCGCCCTTGACCCCCACGGTGACTGGATGCCCGCCGTGCTCCAGGCGGCGCACACCCGGCTCCGGCAGATCCGCGCCGGCGGAGTGCCCGACGCCGGCGGTCTGGTGATCGCCACCGACCAGGAGCGCGCCCGCGAGTACGCGGCGCTCCTGACGGAGATCACCGGTACCCCGCCGACCGTCGTCCTCTCCGACGACCCGACCGCATCGAGTCGGATCGGTACCTTCTCCGACTCCACCGACGAGTGGATGGTCGCGGTCCGGATGGTCTCCGAGGGCGTCGACGTGCCACGACTGAGCGTCGGCGTGTACGCCACCAGTGCCTCGACACCCCTGTACTTCGCGCAGGCGATCGGGCGGTTCGTCCGGTCCCGTCGGCCCGGGGAGACCGCGTCGGTGTTCCTCCCGTCCGTACCCGTGCTGCTGCAACTGGCTTCGCAGATGGAGGCGCAGCGCGACCACGTCCTGGGCAAGCCCCACCGGGAGGAGGGGCTGGAGGACCAGTTTCTCGCCCAGGCGAACCAGCAGCAGGACGAGAACACCGAGGACGACGAGGACCGCGGTTACATCTCCCTCGGCGCCGACGCCGAGCTCGACCAGATCGTGTACGAGGGGTCGTCCTACGGCACGGCCACATTCGCCGGCAGCGAGGAGGAGGCCGACTACATCGGGCTACCCGGACTGTTGGGTGCCGACGACGTCAAAGCCCTGCTGCGGCAGCGCGAGAAGGAGCAGATCAAGCGCACGTCCGCCCAGTCCGCCTCCGGGGCGGGGTCGGTCGCGGTCGTGGGTGCCGACCCGGCGGTGTCCGGGGCGACCATCCCCGGCAACGCCGCCGGACCCGGCGCGCATGCCGGCGCGGCTGCCGAGCGGGTCGCCTCCGCCGCCGAGCTCAAGGACCTGCGGCGTCAGCTCAACACCCTCGTGTCGGTGTACTCGGGTCGCCTGGGCAAGTCGCACGGGGCGATCCACACGCAGCTCCGCAATGCGTGCGGCGGCCCGCCCGTGCCGATGGCCTCCGCCGAGCAGATCCGCGAGAGGATCACCCTCCTGCGGAGCTGGTGACGTCCGGACCCCGGCTGACAGACGACAGCGGGCCCCCGCCGAGATCTCGGCGGGGGCCCGCTGTTCGCGGTCGACTCAGTCCAGGTAGTCGCGCAGCACCTGGGACCGCGACGGGTGGCGCAGCTTCGACATCGTCTTGGACTCGATCTGCCGGATCCGCTCGCGTGTGACCCCGTAGACCTGCCCGATCTCGTCGAGGGTGCGCGGCAGCCCGTCGGTGAGGCCGAAGCGCAGCCGCACCACGCCCGCCTCACGCTCGGACAGCGTGTCGAGGACGGAACGGAGCTGGTCCTGCAGGAGTGTGAAGCTCACGGCGTCCACGGCCACCACGGCCTCGGAGTCCTCGATGAAGTCACCGAGCTGCGAGTCGCCCTCGTCGCCGATGGTCTGGTCGAGCGAGATCGGCTCCCGGGCGTACTGCTGGATCTCCAGCACCTTCTCCGGCGTGATGTCCATCTCCTTGGCGAGCTCCTCGGGGGTGGGCTCGCGGCCCAGGTCCTGGAGCAGCTCACGCTGGATACGCCCGAGCTTGTTGATGACCTCGACCATGTGCACCGGGATACGGATGGTGCGGGCCTGGTCGGCCATCGCGCGGGTGATGGCCTGCCGGATCCACCAGGTGGCGTAGGTCGAGAACTTGTAGCCCTTGGTGTAGTCGAACTTCTCGACCGCGCGGATCAGACCGAGGTTGCCCTCCTGGATGAGGTCCAGGAACGCCATGCCGCGGCCGGTGTAGCGCTTGGCCAGCGAGACGACGAGTCGCAGGTTGGCCTCAAGCAGGTGGTTCTTGGCGCGGACGCCGTCGCGCTCGATCCATCGGTAATCACGCTTCTGCGCGGTGGTGAGCTTCTCCCCGCGCTCGGCGACCTGCGCCTGGAACCAGGTGGCGTACAGGCCGGCCTCGATGCGCTTGGCCAGCTCGACCTCCTCCTCGGCGTTGAGGAGGGCGACCTTGCCGATCTGCTTGAGGTACGCGCGTACGGAGTCGGCGGAGGCGGTCAGCTCGGCGTCCTTGCGCGCCTGGCGCAGGGCCTCCGACTCGTCCTCGTCCCAGACGAAATCGCCCGACGCCTTGTCCTTGGCGGTGGGCTCTTCCTTGGTCTCCTCGTCCGCTTCGACGTCCTCGACGTCGACCTCGACGTCCTCCAGCTCGGAGGTGTCCGGCTCGGCCTCGGGAGCATCGGTCGGCTCTTCGTCGACCTGGTCGCCGTCGACGCCCTCGGGCTTCGTCGGGGCGGCGGTATTCTTGGCCGCCGTCTTCTTGGCCGCGGTCTTCTTGGCGGCCGCCTTCTTCGCCGGGGCCTTCTTGGCGGCGGTCTTCTTGGCCGCCGTCTTCTTCGCGGGCGCCTTGCGCGCGGCGGTCTTCTTGGCGGGGGCCTCGCCAGCGACCTCGCTGTCCAACGGATCGCCGCTCGCCGCGGAATCCGAACTGGTGGTCTTCGTGGCTGCCACAAACGCCCCTTCACAACCGGTTACTTGATGGGAATCGGGGATCGATGCCGCCTTCTGCAGACACTCGAGCCGTCCGCCTTGCGGTACCGGGCCCGTCCCCGGCCGGTACGTGTTCCCGGCGTGGGCCATTGTAACGAGATTCTGGTCGGGGGGTCGCATCCGGCGGGGTTGGTCCGCGTCAGTCCTCGTCGTCTGGTAGTGCCCCGCCGAGGTCGAGAACGCCCGAATGGCCGGCCGCGTACAGCGCTGCGCCGATGATCCCGGCGTCGCCGCGCCGGACCGCGGCCCGCACCGGGGTCCGGTTCTCGAGGAGAGGGAACCACTCGTCGGCGACCTCGCTGACCCCGCCGCCCAGGACGAAGGCGCGGGGCCACAGGAGGTCCTCGATCGAGCGCAGCACGTTGGACACGTGGGGGGCCCATTCGGCGAAGCTCAGGCCGTCGCGGGACCGGACCGCGGCGGAGGCCAGGTGCTCGGCCTCGTCGAATCCGCGTCCGGCGATGTCCTCGACGATCACGTGACCGAACTCGGAGTTCGGCAGCAGTCTCCCGTCGAGCAGGAGGGCGGAGCCGATGCCCGTACCGAAGGTCAGGAGGATCACCAGCCCGTCGATTCCCTCGCCGGCGCCGTAGTGCACCTCGGTGAGACCGGCGGCGTCGGCATCGTTGAGCATGAGCACGGTGCGGCCGGGGAGATGCCGGTCGAACAGCTCCGCCACGTCGCACCCGATCCACGATTTGTCGATGTTGTGGGCGATCCGCGCCACCCCCTCGTGGATGACGCTGGGCAGGGCGACCCCGACCGGGCCCGTCCAATCGAACTCCTCGGTCATCTCGCGGATGCTCTGCGCGATCGCGTCGGGCGTGGCGGGCTGGGGGGTGCCCCGCACGACTCTGTCCCCGATGAGTTCGCCGCGTGCGAGGTCGACGAGCCCCACTTTGATCCCGGTGCCGCCCACATCGACGCCGAGGCCTGTGGGAGTGCCCGGGGTGCCCGGTGGGAGGTCGGTCGCTGCGGGGGTGGGGACGGACATGTCGGGCTCCTGGGTGGCGGGACGTACACGGGCGCGGCGTGGGTCGTCGGGCGCCCGCGTCGTCGGGGCACGATGGGCGTGGGGCGCCCGCCAGGGTATCCGTCGGTCGCGCCGCCGGGCGGGATCATCGCCGGAGGGGCACCGGGTGACGACAGTGGGTGAGGACGATGTGGGATACGAACATGTGGGATACGACCATGTGGGATACGACGACGAGGAGACGCACATGACGGGGCGGGGGACAAACGCGGCGGTCGGCCGACCGGGCCCGGAGTTCATCGACGACTTGCTGGCCCTCGCGCTGCGGTTCGCCTCTTCCGGCGGTGACGTGGCGCGGCGAATGCTGGCCGAGTTCGACACGTCTGGTCTGGACTCGCGCTCCAAGACCTCGGCCACGGATCCGGTGACCGTCATCGACACCTCGGTGGAGCAGCATCTGCGCGGGGAGATCGAGTCCAGCCGTCCGGGTGACCGGGTGCTGGGCGAGGAGGGCGGCGAGGAGTCCGGTTCGGCCGACGCCCCGGGTGGCCGGGGAGGCGTGCGCTGGATCGTCGACCCGGTCGACGGGACCGTCAACCTGCTCTATTGCATCCCGTTCACGGCGGTCTCGGTGGCCGCGGAGGTGGACGGCGTCGTGGTGGCGGGGGCGGTGCACAACATCGTCACCCGTGAGACGTGGTCGGCAGGCCTCGGCCGCGGGGCGACCCTGCGGGAGGCCGACGGCACGTCGAGGGCGCTGCGGACCTCGGCGTGCGTGGACCTGTCCCTGTCACTGGTCGGTACCGGCTTCTCCTACGACGCCGGGATCCGGGCCGAGCAGGGTCGGGTGGTCGCGGGCCTGCTGCCGCGCGTACGGGACATCCGGAGGTGTGGGTCGGCGGCACTGGATCTGTGCATGGTCGCCGGTGGCCGGCTGGATGCCTACTACGAGCGCGGGTTGAAGCCGTGGGACTACGCTGCCGGGGCCCTCGTCGCGGGCGAAGCCGGTGCGATGGTAACCGTGTCGGACGACCCCGCGGTGCCGACGACCGCTGCATCGCCCGGCGTGGCGGAGGACTTCCTCGGTGCGCTCGACCACCTGTCGGCCGGGGTCAACAGCTGACCATGCGGGCCGCGTCGAGTTCGGCGGAGATGGGCTGACGCCCGACCTCGAGTTCGTCGAGTGCCCCCACCGCCTCCGTCGAGTCGGACAACCGCGAGAAGATCGTGCCCAGTGCGAGGTCGACCGTGTCGTCCTCACGGCCGTCCCTCACCAGTTGCATGCACGGCGCCGCGAGCGAGAGTGACCGCGCGGCCGCCTGCCCCGCGTCGCCGTAGCGGATCTGTCCGTGGCACTCGAGGGCCTGCCCGTAGATCGGGTCGTTGCCGATGGCGTTCGAGCCGGCGGGCTGGAATCCGCGTTCGGCGAGTTGAGCGGCCACGGCTCCGGCCTGGCCGCTCTGCCCGTTCGCGTTCAGCACGCGGACGCGGGTCTCGTCCAGTAGTGCCGGCTCGACCCCGTCGAGGGCGTCCGCGGGCTGGTCACGGAGGCCCGCGTCCTCGGCCGCGGGGGGTACCGGACACGCCGCGGCCTGTGTGGCGGCGTCATTTCCCCGCAGTGCGGTGGCCCAGACGAGTGCTCCCAGCACCAGCGCCACCACTACGAACAGGACGTAGGCGGAACGCAGACGGTGTATCCCCCGGGTGGGGGTCGGACTCGGTGTCGCCTGGGTGCTGAGGTGGACGACCATGAGGTCCTTTCCTGCAGGTGGACGGAGTGAGAGCCCCTCCGGGCCCTGACCCATCACTGTAAACGCCCGGCGTCTGTCGGCCCGGTCGCCGCACTGGCGGATGCCGCGGATGAAAATGCCGATTAATTCCGTTACTATGCGTGCGCTGGTCGCGACACGACCGGTCCGCGCGCCCCCCACACAGACCCGCAGAAATGAGACTCATGGCAACCGACTACGACGCCCCCCGCCGCACCGAGGCCGACGAGCTCACCGGCGATTCGCTGGAGGAGCTGAAGGCCCGGCGCGCAGAGGGAGCGACCGGCGAGGTCGACGTCGACGAGACGGACACCGCCGAGTCCTACGAACTGCCGGGCGCCGACCTGTCCGGCGAGGAGCTCACGGTGCGTGTCGTGCCGGAGCAGGACAACGAGTTCACCTGTGGTGAGTGCTTCCTGGTGCATCACCGCAGCCGTTTCGCCGAGGAGCGGGACGGGATGCCGATCTGCGTGGACTGCGCCGGCTGATCGACCGCCGGCTACTCCGCCGCGGCTCGGCCGGTCAGCTGTAGTGGTTGTCCGGAAGCGCCGCTGCGAGGCCTTCGGGGTCCCGCGTGCTGATGAGCCAGTACGGGGTGGGATCCATCGGGTCGTCGAGGACGATGATCACCATCGTGGGGATGTATCCCCTGTGGACCACGAAGGCCTCGGGGTCGAGCTGCCGCCCCATCGCGGCCTGCTTGGCGGTGGCGGGCACGACGGCGCTGCGGGCGATGGCGTCGAAGGGCAGGCGGGCGTTGCCCGCATAGAGGGTCCCCCCTCCCTGGCCGTCGGACTCGACCTCGATCTTCACCCGGCCGACGGAGATGAACAGCCAGGCGAGCAGGACGGGGACCACGACGGCCAGCAGCCACAGCCACCACCGCGCTCCGATAACGAGCGCCTGGGCGACCACCACGACGGTGATCACGGCGAGGACGACCCACCACCATGCCGGGACCCGGAGGGTTTCCGAGTGAACCGGGCGCGGAGCGCGATCGGGCGGCGGGCGGAGATCTTCGTCGGTCACGACGTCAAGACTATCGAGCAACCGGGCCAGGCCCGGCAGGAGGGCGAGAGGCCATGAGCAATCCGGACGACGAGAACGGCACCGGCGGGGTGCTACGGGTACGCCGTCTGGACCGTGGGCTTCCCCTTCCGGTCCGGGCACACGCCACGGATGCGGGGATCGATCTGCACGCCGCGCACGACTGTGAGCTGGCGCCGGGGCACCGGGCCCTGGTGGGCACGGGGGTGGCGGTGGCGGTCCCCGCGGGCTACGTGGGCCTGGTCCATCCGCGGTCCGGCCTCGCGGCACGGGCGGGTCTGTCGATCGTCAACGCCCCGGGGACGGTCGACGCCGGCTACCGGGGGGAGATCAAGGTCAACCTCGTCAACCTGGACCCCACGGAGCCGGTCCGTATCGGACGAGGTGACCGCATCGCCCAGCTCCTGGTCCAGCGCGTCGAACTGTGGGATGTGGTGGAGGTCGACGAGCTCGGCGAGACCGACCGGGGTGAGGGCGGCCACGGGTCGACGGGCGGGCACCACCGCCTGACCTGACCGGCGTCCACCTCGTTGGGTAGCGTCGACCCGAGACGGTCCCGTTCGGGGCCGGGTCGCACGGGGAGAGGATTTCCACCATGTTCGGACGAAAGAAGCCGGTGACCGGGGCCCGCGACGCCACCACGGCCACCGAGCAGGAGTCGCAGCCCCCTTCCACGACGGGGCCTCATGACCGCTCGTCCGTCGGTGACGTGCCCGGGTACTACACCTCGCTCGGCTACGGCCACATCGATCTCGGTTCGCTGGTCATCGGAGTTCCCAAGGGACGTGACCTGAACGTCGCACTGGACCCCAACGGTCAGCCCGAGTTCCATGTGGTCACCCAGGTCTCGAGGGTCATCCCACGCGCGTTCGCCGCGCCCAAGTCCGCGGGTCAGTGGCGGACGATGGTGACGGGAATGCGCGAGCAGCTCGAGCAACAGGGCGCGGACGTCTCCGTCGAGGACGGGCCGTGGGGGCGTGAACTGGTGGCGGTGATGCCGGGAGCCGTTTTCCGCGCGATCGGGGTTGACGGCCACCGTTGGACCGCCGAGGTGCGGATCATGGCCACCCCCGAGCTGGCGGACCAGGCTGCGGAGGAGGGCCGCGAGGTCTTCCAGCACCTGCTCATCCATCGCGGGGACGGCCCCATGCCGGTTCGTGAGCAGCTACCGCTCACCATTCCGGACGAGATCCAACAAGCACTGACGCAGGCGCAGTCCCAGCTGGCCGCACAGCAGCAGGCCCAGGCGTACCAGCAGCAGATGGCGGCAGGCCGGACCGGCCAGCCCGGCAATGCCGGCCAGACGCGCCAGCCAGGCCCTGCCGGCCAGGCTCCGGCCCAGTCGCCGGCATCGCAGGAGGCTCGGGCATCCCGGAACCCCCAGGCGCAGCCTGCCGCTCCCGCGGCGTCGCCCGCGCCGGACAGTGCCCCCAGGGCGCCGCGGAGAGACGGTAGCGCGATGGACAGGCTCCGTGACGGAGACGACGACCTGTGAGGTTTCCCGACCAGCGAGCGGGGGGGTGACCGTGCCGTTCCCCCGAACGCTCCGGGCATTGACCGCCCGGCTCACCGATCCGGTGGAAATGCTCGACGCGGCTGACCTCGCCGGCCGGGTGCACCGTACCGGATGCTCGCATGTCGCGACTGTGTCGCGTGGGGATCACGTGACCCTGACGGGGCGTGTCCGCACCGTCCTGACATGTGGGGGAGAGGACTTCCTCGGTCTCACCGCCGAGGTCTTCGACGGTACGGGCGCGGTCGAGGTGTGTTGGCTCGGGCGACGCACCGTTCCGGGCATCGACACCGGCCGGTGCCTCCGTGTCACCGGACGGGTCGGCGTCCGGCACGGACACAAGATCATGTTCAACCCGCGATATGAGCTACTGGACGAGCAGCCCCGCACCGCCGTGGAGGAGTCGCGTGACCGAGTCTGAACGGGCGACCCCGCAGGCGACCGGTGCGACGCGCCGGAGATCGTCCTTCGGGGACCCCGACGCGTCCCTGATCGATCAGATGGGCGGGATCCGCGGGCTGGTGTACTCGTCGATCCCGATTCTCACGTTCGTCCCCCTCAACGGGATCTGGGGGCTGACCGTCGCGATCTGGGGTGCGCTGGGCGTCGCCGTGGCGATGCTGGCGTGGTCACTGGGGCGTCGAGAGAACCCGCAGCCCGCGATCTCGGGTTTCATCGGTGTCGCCATCTGCGTCTTCATCGCCTGGCGGACCGGGGACGCCAAGGGTTACTTCCTCTACGGGATCATCACCCAGGCCGTGTACGGCGCGGCGTTCGCGATCTCCGCGCTCGTCCGCTGGCCTCTGGTCGGAGTGATCTGGGGATTCCTCGACGGCAGGGGGATGGCCTGGCGCCGGATTCCGGCGGCCCGGCGGTGGTATACGGTCGCGACGTCGTTCTGGGCCGGACTGTTCGCCATCCGAGCCGTCCTGCAATACGCGCTGTACCTCAATGACGAGGTCACCTGGCTCGGTGCCGCGCGCATCGGCATGGGATGGCCGTTGGCACTCGTGGCCTTCCTGGGAACCGTCTGGGCGGTCCGACGGGCCTCGACGCACGAGAAGGAGATGCTGCACGAGGCTGACTCGGACACCGGGGCCCCGGCGTCACCCGAGGACGAGACCGGCGGCGCCTGACACTCCGCTCCGCGGGACGGGACAGCCCCGGCGACCGGATGGTCGCCGGGGCTGTCCCGTTGCTTCGCGAGCGATGGACGACGTCGACGGGAGGTCAGACCGCCGCGGTCGCCGCGCGGGAGAAGTCGCTCGGCCCGGTGATCGCCCGGTAGGCGTAGACCGAGGCGAGTGTGGTGACCGGAATCGCCACGAACAGGCCGACGAGCAGTGCCAGCGCGCCCACCACGAGGATGAGGACGTTGAGGAGGGCGAGTGCGAAGAGGTTGCCGGCGTCCGACTTGATCGCGTTGAAGCTCGAGACGATCGCGTCGGTGGCGGTCATGTTGCGGTCGACGACGAAGTACTGCGTCCAGTACAGGAAGAACGCCACGACGAACGCGCCGATGATGAAGCCGATGAGCCCGACGAACGTCGCGATCCCGACGAGGATCGCCGCGACGACGAACCAGCCGAAGTTGTGCAGTTTGAAGAAGTCGCCGATAGCGGGCCTGTGTCCGTCCACCTCGAGCAGGGCGCCGCGCAGGATGAACGCCTGGAACAGCAGTCCGACGACGAAGGAGATGATCTGGGCCAGGAACACCACCGCGAGAGACTCGGAGTTCGCGAGCTGCCCCGCGATACTGCCGACCACCACGCTCGCCAGGGTGATGAGAACCCAGGGCAGCGGGTTGTTCTTGAACAGCTGCCAGCCGGCACTGACCGCGTCGGTCGCGGACACCTTGCCCGTCATGACCGGGCCGCCGCCCGGACCGCTCTGCCCGTACGCACCGCCGTAGGCGGGATCGCCGAAGGACTGGTGGCCATAATTCTGCTGGCCGTAGCCCTGTTGCCCGTATGCCTGGCCGGGGTAGGGCTCGTGACCTTGACCCTGCCCCGGGTAGGGCTCCTGGCCGTAACCCTGCCCCGGGTAGGGCTCCTGACCCTGCGTCGGGCCGTAATTCTGGTTCCCGTGGCCCTGTTCCCCGTAACCCCGGCCCCAGTTCGGCTCGCCCGGGCCGGAGTTGGACGGATCGTTCGGAAAGCCGTCCCCTGACGGGGTACCTCCGGTAGTCATGACGTCTCCAGATCGCTAGGTGCGCCGCGAAGGATTTCCCCGGCTCTACATACGAACCTAGTGCCGGGGAGTGCTTTGCGGGAGGGGCAACTCGCCGCGCGCCCGCAACCGGAAGAGACGACAGGGCCCCGCTGACGCGCGGTCAGCGGGGCCCGTGTTCACCGGGGGAGGGTGAGGATCAGATGTTTGCGTCGATCTCGACGGCCTGTGCGACGCCGGCGACGGTGCCGGCGATCTTCACCGCCTCCCAGGCCTGCTCCTTGGTGATGCCCTCCTTGCGGATGACGGCATCGTGAGCGGCAGTACAGTTCTCGCAGCCGTTGATCGTGGAGACGGCCATCGACCACAGCTCGAAGTCGGCCTTCTCCACGCCCGGGTTGGCGATGATGTTCATCCGCAGGCCCATGCGGACCTGGGTGTAGTCATCGCCCAGGAACTCCTTGGCGCGGTAGGCCACGTTGTTCATCCCCATGATCGAGGCGGCGCCGAGGGCGGCGTTGAACGCCTCGTCCGACAGGTGCTGGCGGGCCTCGTCCGCGATCTCTGACAGGACGGTCGCCGACTTGGTCGCAGCGGCGGTGGCGAGGAACGTCCCCCAGAGCTGCTGCTGGTTCAGCTCGGTGGATCGCGCGAGCGAACCCAGGTTCAGCTTGAGATCCTTGGCGAACTCGGGGAGTCCGGACTTCAGGTTCTCAATGCTCACTTGATGCCCTCCTGCAGCATGTCCATCTTGTTGATGTTCTTCGTCGGGTCGTTCTTCTGCCAGTTGCAGGCGCAGACCTCGGACGACTGGAGGGCGTCGAGGACGCGGAGAACCTCGTCCACGTTGCGGCCGACAGCGTCCGGGGTGACCGAGACGAACTGGATGACGTTGTCCGGGTCGACGATGAAGGTGGCACGATCGGCGACACCGTCGGCGTTCTCCACGCCGAGAGCGCGGATGAGCTCGTGCTTGATGTCCGACAGCAGCGGGAACGGCACGGTCTTGAGCTCATCGTTGGTCGCACGCCAGTTGAAGTGCGCGAACTCGTTGTCGATGGAGCCGCCGAGGATCTGCGTGTCGCGGTCCTGGAAGTCCTCGTCGAGCTTGCCGAACGCGGCGATCTCCGTGGGGCAGACGAAGGTGAAGTCCTTCGGGTAGAAGAAGATCACGCGCCACTTGCCCTCGTAGGACTGGTTGGTGACGGTCTCGAAGTAGTCCTCCGGCTGCTGGGCGTTGACCGCCTGCAGGTCACCGCCCTTGAGCGCAGTGAGTTCGAAATCGGGGAACTGGTCGCCGATGGTGAGAATAGCCATGTGATCCTCCTGAGGATGTGCCTGTGTCGGACGGACGACCCCGACTATGCCCCACTTCCTGTGAGAGGTAAAGTCGATGAGAGGTAGATCACTCATAGGATTGTGCAAATAATCATCGACTTCTGGTTATCGCCGGGCATAGACTCATCGACATGGCCGATCATCGGTTCGTTCCGAGCCTCATGCAGCTCCGGGTGTTCCTCGCGGTGGCGGAGCGACTGCACTTTCGTAGCGCCGCGGAGGACCTCGGCATGAGCCAGCCCTCGCTGTCCCAGGCCCTGGCGACGCTGGAGGACGGGCTCGGTCTCCACCTGGTCGAGCGCAGCACCCGCTCCGTCCTCGTCACCCCCGCGGGGCACCGGCTCCTGCCGTACGCCCGGGCCGCGGTGACCGCGATGGACGCGGTGGCGGACGCGGCGGCGGGAAGCGACGGCCCGTTGTTCGGCTCGCTGCGCATCGGGGTCATCCCGACGGTGGCTCCCTATCTCTTGCCCGGGCTGCTGCCCGCACTGGGGGAGCGGTTCCCGGACCTGCGACCGAGGGTCGTCGAGGATCAGACGGCCAGGCTCCTGGACGGACTCCGGAGCGGCGTGATCGACCTGGCGATCATGGCCGTCCCCACGGACGCTGTGGGGGTGGCCGCCACGCCGCTGTACAGCGAACCCTTCGCGCTCCTCGTGCCCGCGGATCACGAACTCGCAGGCAGAGAGGGGTTGCCATTGGAGATCCTCGTCGACCAACCGCTGCTGATGCTCGACGAGGGGCACTGTCTGCGCGAACAGACGGTGGAACTGTGCCGCCGGGTGTCCGCCCCCGTGTTGGGCAGGGGGGAGTCCCGAGCCGCATCGCTGACCACCGCGGTTCGGTGTGTGGCAGGTGGTCTGGGAGTGGCGCTCGTCCCCGAGTCCGCGGTCGGTCCCGAGACCCGGGATCCGGGGATCGCGGTCGCGAGGTTCGCGGATCCCGTCCCGGGTCGCACGATCGGATTGGTACTGCGCAGCGCCACCGCGGGAGCGGAAGCCTATGGCGAGTTCGGCAGAGTCGTCGCCGAGGTGGCCGTCGACCAGTTCGACGCGACCCCGGTGTGACGAGTCCTCAGCTCACGCCCTCAGCTCACGTCCTCAGGTCACTAGATCGCCCACGGGGGACGCCAGGTCCTCCAGTGTGTCGACGGCGGCGAGGAATCTCGACCTGAGGCCCTGTGTGCGCTCCGTCCACTTCTTCTGGAACGCGACGAACTCGGCCCGACCCTCGCTGGTCTCCACCCGGATCGGTCGGAGCCCCCAGGAGGAGAGATCGTAGGGGGAGGACCGCATGTCCACCTCCCGCGCGTCGAATGCCGCCGCGAGGGAGTCCAGGAGGAGTTCCCCCGGTGCTCCCGCCTCCACCGTCGCGGTGTGGGCGTAGATGTCCATTCCGGCGTGGAGACAGGCAGGCTGCTCCAGTCGGAGTTGGTCGTCCCGGGTCAGCGGATCCTGGTTGCGGGGGACGGCGGCATCGGTGAAGAAGCGGAAAGCGTCGAAGTGCGTGCACCGCAGGCGGGAACCTCGGACGACCTCGTCGATCCGCTCGTGTGGGAGCCGCAGGGGTACCCGGCCGTGCCGGACGTCCCCCTGTCCGGTCTCGTACAGCATCGCCCATTCGTGCAGACCGAAGCATCCGGTGGCGCCCCGGCGGGACGCGGTGGACGCGATCACGTCACGTGCCCGTGTGATCCTGCCGCCGGCGCGTCGCCACACCGAGGGTGCGTCGACCACGAGCCCCTCTCGGCCGGCCACACTCTCCCGGCGGTAGTGGCGCCAGTCCTGACGTTCGGTCAGGTGGGCGTTCTCCAGTAGGACACCCGGGCCCGGGTGCCACCGTCGGACGGTGGCGACGCTGGTCCGGTAGTACGTGAAGAGGAAGTCGACGACCGGGTGTTGCTCGCCCCTGCGACGTCGCTCCAGGTGGTCGGTGGTGAGACGGTCGACCCTGTCGTGGTGTCGCTGTTCGCGAACGCGCCACAGCTCTTCGGGAACGACGACCGGGGCACCGACTCGATGACGGTTCCGTCGCCGCGCCGAGGTCACGAGCGTTTCTTCCGTTTGGGGCGGTGAACCCGGGACTGCGTCGGACGTCGGGGTTGCGAGGGGCGGCGGGACCGCTCCGACGGTGCGGGTGCCCTGCGGGTACGTGGCAGGACGATCTCCGGGCCGAACAGCGCGTCGATGACCCGCTCCGCGTCGGACCGGGAGGTGTCGACGATCTCGACCGTCATGCCGGCCGAACGTGCCTGGTCGGCGACCTTGGCGACCTCGAAGGGACGGAGAACCGCGGCGACGACGCCGGCCCGGGCGTCGCCTCGACCGGTTCTCCCGGAGCGGTGGACGAGGTCGTCCATCGAGTGCGGTGGGCCCACGTGCACCACGTGTCCGATGCTGTCGATGTCGAGGCCCCGCCCCGCCAGGTCGGTGCTCACCAGGACCCTCACCGCGCCCGATGCCAGATCGGCGAACGCGGCCGCCCGGCGGGTGGGGGAGGCGGACCCCGCGACCCCGGCAGCGGTGACGCCGGTGTCGGCGATTGCCGAACGCAGGGGCTCCACGGCGTCCCGTCTGGGGACGAAGAACAGGCCACGGGTGCACCGTGCCGCCAGGCGGACCACCAGACGGTCCGGGTCCGGGGTCGAGAGCACCACCAGTCGACGAGGTGCCCCGGCCGCCTCGGAGTCGCCGCGGGTGGGGGCCGACGACGGGAGCGGTGAGTGCTCCACGCGGTGCACCCGGAGTCCCGGGCGTGTGCGTTCCAGAATCGACTCGATGTCGTCGTCGGCCGTGGCGGTGGTCGCCACGAGGCCCGCGCCGACGCAGTCGGCGAGAAGGGCCTCTGTCTGCTCGGCGAAGGACGGACCCAGCAGTTGATCGGCTTCGTCGAGCACCACCAGGTCCACACCGTCCAGGGACAGGGCCGAGGCGCGGACCAGGTCGGCGAGACGCCCGGGGGTCCCGACGGCCACGTCGACCGGAGCTATGAGCGCGCGCCGGTCCCGTTTGAGGGGTTGTCCCCCGACGAACGAGGCGATCTTCAGCCCGGCGCCCGCGCCCACCGCGGCGAGGACCTCGGCGTTCTGCTCGGCCAGTTCGCGAGTGGGGGCGACGACCAGGGCGCGGGGCCGGCCGGTCAGGCTCGGTGACCCGGCGAGGCGGTGGGCCACCGCGATGGCGAACACCAACGTCTTGCCCGATCCGGTGGGGGCGACGGCCAGGAGGTTCGCGCCCCCGACGGCATCCGCGAGGGCGGCGGCCTGGATCGGGGTGGGCGTCCCCGGAACCAGACCCGACACGGCGTGCCGGATCGGGACCGCGACTCCCAACTCCTCGAGCAGGCGGCCCAGTTCCCCGGGCCGCGGGCCGGTCAGGCCCGCACCTCTGAACGGTCGCCGCTCCAGAGGGTGTGGTAGCTCCCCTCTCGATCGGTGCGCTGGTAGGTGTGCGCGCCGAAGAAGTCACGCTGGCCCTGGATGAGCGCGGCCGGCAGGCGTTCGGTCCGGAGGCCGTCGTAGTAGGCCAGGGCGGCGGAGAACCCGGGTGCGGGGATCCCTGCGGTCACCGCGGTCGTCACGACCCGGCGCCAACTGTCCACGCAGTCGGACAGGGCCTCGGCGAAGTACGGCGCGGCGAGGAGTGAGGGGAGATCGCCGTTCTCGGCGTACGCCTCGCGGATGCGGTCGAGGAACGTGGCGCGGATGATGCAACCCCCGCGCCAGATGGTGGCGAGGTCACCGCGCGCCACGTCCCAGCCGTGCTCGGCGTTGGCAGCGGTGATCTGATCGAACCCCTGGGCGTAGGCGATGACCTTGGACGCGTAGAGCGCCTTGCGCACGTCCTCCACGAAATCGGGGCCGATCCCGGCGGGAGTGGATACGGAGCCCGCGGGCAGGGCCCGACCGGCTTCGCGCTGCGGAACCGAGCTCGAGAGGGCTCGCGCGAACACCGCCTCGGCGATACCGGTGACGGGGACGCCCAGGTCGAGAGCGGACTTGACGGTCCAGCGACCGGTGCCCTTCTGTCCGGCCCGATCCACGATCACGTCCACCAGGGGGGCGCCGGTCTCGGCGTCCACCTGGGCGAGGACCTCGGCGGTGATCTCGATGAGGTAGGAGTCGAGTTCGCCTGTGTTCCAGTCGCGGAATGTATCGGCCATGGCGGCCGGCTCGATCCCGGCCACGCCCCGGAGGAGATGGTAGGCCTCGCCGATGAGCTGCATGTCCGAGTATTCGATGCCGTTGTGGACCATCTTGACGAAGTGCCCCGAGCCGTCCTCGCCGACATGGGTACAGCAGGGGATGCCGTCGACCTTCGCCGAGATGTCCTCGAGCATCGGCCCGACGACCTCATAGCTGGAGGCCGGGCCGCCCGGCATGATGGACGGTCCCTCCAGGGCCCCTTCCTCGCCGCCGGAGATCCCGGCACCGATGAACCGGATTCCGCGCGCGGCCATGGCCTTCTCGCGCCGGATGGTGTCCGTGTACAGGGAGTTGCCACCATCGATGATGATGTCGCCCTCGTCGAAGGCATCGGCGAGCGCGTCGATCACTGCATCGGTGGGTGCGCCGGCCTGGACCATGACCAGTGCCCGACGGGGGGAACGCAGCGCTGCCGCGAACTCCTCGATCGTCTCGGTGCGGACGAAGTCCCCGTCATCGCCGTGCGCGCCGAGCAGTGCGTCGGTCTTCCCCGCGGAGCGGTTGTGGACGGCGACCGTGTACCCGTGCCGGGCGAAGTTGCGGGCGATGTTCGAGCCCATGACGGCGAGACCGGTCACACCGATATCGGCGGTTCCGGCAGTGTCGGAGGTGGGCGTCGCGCCTTCGCGTTCAGTACTCATGGTGTTCAGAGTAGTCGACGCCCCCCGGCCGGTCGGACCTGCGGTGATGGGTACCGACACTCACCGCGTGGCTGAACACCACCTGTGTTCTTGCTGACAGATCAGACGTGCACTGAGTGCACCGTTTGGCCGAACCGGGCGAAATCCCTTGGTTACGGACGGGTGTCTGTTGTAACACTTAATACCGGCCGGATGACCTGGGCCACTGCGGATCGGGGGGTCGGATCGCGGTGCCGGGACGTACTTCGTAGGGACGGACCGGCCGTGTAGAGGAACCGACTAGGGGGAAGACCAGACATGACCGGCTCAACGCTGCCCACGCAGTTGATGGGGACACGCACCGTGTTCGACGACACGGTCGAGGCGCTCGGCGGCTTTCGCGCGGGCTATCCCAAGTTCTACTCGATCGCTGATCTGGGCACGCAGTCGCGACGTCGGTGGGTGCCGCTCGAGCAGGCGGTCGACAGCGGGCGGGTGGAACTCATGTTCCGCAACCACTTCGCGGAGTCCGGCGATATCCGTTTCTCGACCTATCTCGTGGCGGAGGCATTCACCCACGGCGTCCTCGGCAGGGCCGTGGCCAGTTTCGTCACCATCGGCAGGGTGTGGGACACCGGCGCCGAGAACATGGCCGTGCGAACCGACATCGAGGGCGGCCTGGACTGGGCGGGCGTCCGCGACACCACCCTGAGGGTGCTGCCCGACGACCCCGTCGCGGGTTCGCCCGGCACCGTGATCCTGCCCTGCGAGCAGGCATTGGCGCAGTGGCTCGCCTGCCGGTCGCGCGCGACACTGACGACGGTGTTCGAGGGGCTGTCGGCGGTGAGCAACTGCAGTGTGGAGACGCTGTGGTCGATGGCGGGCGAGTGCGTCCTCGGCGCCGCGACGATCGTCCCCACGTTCGCGGAGACCAGTCAGGAGACCGGCTACCGTCGCGGGCAGATGGTCCTGCAGGCTCTCCACGACTCGGGCCTGGCGGTCCGGCGACGGAGCCGGCTCCCACGCACCCCCGGTGCCGGGCCGATCCCCGTGCGGGACCGCGGTTGGCGATCGGTCCGCTGAGCGTCGTAGGCGCGCTGCGCGTCGAGGGAGTCGCGACGGGCGCCCGTCCCCGCGGGTAACGTTCCGTCCCGGACGCCCGGGCACGCCGGGCCGGGGAAAGAGGTCGGATGTCCGAGGCGGCTCGTAGCGAATTCATCGACATGATCCGTTCCCATTCCGGGACCGGGTTCGGCGGCGGGATCGGGATGGAATACACCGAGGTGACGCCCGACAAGGTGGTCGTCACGGTGACGGTGGGGCCGCATCTCCACCAGCCCTACGGGATCGTCCATGGCGGTGTGTACTGCGCGATCGCGGAGGAGGTCGCGAGTATCGCCGGCGCGGTGTGGCTCGGTGGCGAGGGCAAGGTGGTCGGTGTCAACAACTCCACCGACTTCCTGCGCGCCGTCACGGAGGGCACCCTCACGGCGACGGGCACGCCCGTCCACCGCGGCCGCTCACAGCAACTCTGGCGGGTCGAGATCGAGGACGACCGGGGGCGCACCGCAGCGGTCGGGCAGGTACGGCTCGCGAATCTCCAGTAAGCGGGCAGGGAAGCGTCTGAGACCGGGAGAACTCCCTGGCAGAGAGAAAGACGCGCCCGGCGGGTGGATCCCGCCGGGCGCGTCGCCGTCTCGCCCCGGTCAGTCGGTCGTGGCCGAGGCGGACGCCGACTGCTGCGCCTCGACGCGGGACCGCTCGGCCGACTGGAGTGCGGCCGCCTCGTCCGCAGCCACCCGCTCGATGGCCTGGCGCGCGTAGACCCACTGCTTGGTGGAGGTCAGCTGCGACCGGTGGTCGCCGCCCATGTGCATGCCCCACGAGAACATGGTGGTGATCCGGTTCTTGAAGCCGATCAGGTAGGCGAGGTGGACCACCAGCCACATGACCCAGGCGATGAAGCCCGAGATCTCGATCGGTCCCATCTTCACGACTGCGCTGTAGCGCGACACCGTGGCCATGGACCCCTTGTCGAAGTACTTGAACGGCTTCCGCTCGGCTGGGGTCCGGCCCTTCTCCACCTCGGCCATGATCTGCTTGGCCGCATATTTGCCGCCCTGGATGGCGACCTGCGCGACACCGGGCAATCCGTCGAGGCTCATCATGTCGCCCACGACGAAGATCTCCGGGTGACCGGGCAGTGAGAGGTCCTTGTTGACCAGCACGCGCCCGGCACGGTCGATCTCCGCATCCGTCTGGTCGGCGAGTTGCTTGCCGAGCGGGCTGGCCTTGACGCCCGCGGACCAGATCTTGCACGAGGCGTCGATCCGGCGGACCGAATCGTCCGGGTCCTTGACCTCGATGCCCTGGTAGTCGACGTTGGTGACCATGGCGTTGAGCTGGATCTCGACGCCCATCTTCTCCAGCCGAGCGCGGGCCGCGTTGCCGAGGTTGTTGCCGAACGGGGGCAACACGGCCGGGGCGGCGTCGAGGAGGATCACGCGTGCGGACGCCGGATCGATGCGGCGGAAGCTGTCCTTCAGGGTGTGCTGGGCGAGCTCGGCGACCTGACCCGCCATCTCGACCCCGGTCGGGCCGGCCCCGACGATGATGAAGGTCAGCAGCCGGCGGCGCTCCTCCTCGTCGTCGATGACCTCGGCCTGCTCGAAGCAGCCGAGGATGCGGCTGCGCAACTCGAGCGCATCGTCGACGGTCTTCATCCCCGGCGCCCACCGCTCGAAGTGGTCGTTCCCGAAGTAGGACTGGTTGGCCCCCGCGGCGACGACCAGGCTGTCGTACTCGAGATCGAAGTCGATGTGTCCTGCCGAGGCGTGGATCCTCTTCCCGGCCACGTCGATCGTGTCGACATCACCCAGGACCACGGTGGCGTTCTTCTGATCCCTCAGGATGAGTCGCGTCGGCGGGGCGATCTCGCCCACGGAGAGGATGCCGGTGGCCACCTGGTACAGCAGGGGCTGGAACAGGTGGTGGCCGGTCCTGGCCACCAGGGTCACGTCGACGTCCGCTTTGGCGAGCTGCTGCGCGGCGAACAGACCGCCGAAGCCGGAGCCGACGATGACGACGCGGTGCCGGCGGCCGGCCGGTGCGGTGGCTGTGACCTGGTCGGTTGCGGGCTCGGTCATGGCGGCTCCTGATGAGGCTGGTCTGGGTTGAGGGGCTCGGTGGCCTCGTCGGTCTGGGGCCCGCGCGGGATGACGCCGGGCACGGGTCCCCAGGATAGTGCTCCGCCTGACCCCGTGCACAGGTAGCCGCACCGCACGCGGGTGGGTGGCCCCCCGCCGCGCCTGACCGGGCGGACGCGCAGGCGACGGTACCGTCCACCTGACGAGAGCCCCGGAGGGAGGGACAGGGTGGTCAGAGTCGAACCGCAGACCGTCGACCTCGAGCGCTGGCCCGCGCTCGCGCCACCGTCCGGACCGGGGGGACAGCCCTCGGCGCTCGTCGCCCAGGCGCTCCGGCGGTCGGCGCGCGAGCTCGGGGTGCGGATCGACTACCCCGATTCGTCGGCGGCCGGGGAGTACGACGCCCCGGTGCGCGTGGTACTGCGCGAACCCGATCACTTCTGGGCCCGGCTGGCGGACGCCGGCGTGGTGGGGCTCGGCGAGTCGTTCATGGCGGGCGACTGGGCCACTCCGGACCTGTGTGCCGCCATCGCGGTGCTGGCCCCGTGGATCGCCTCGAACGCCGACTGCGCGCACCCTGGTGAACGCGCGTACGGCCGGGAGGGTCGCGGCCCCGCCGGCGGCGGTCGTCGGCGTGGCGGGCCGGTCGCCGTGGAACTGGAGGACTCGGTCCCCGGCGCGCTGACCTCGTTGTACACGGACGAGACGATGTCGACCGCGGGCGCGGTGTTCGCTTCCGGAGCGCGCACCCGTGCCCGGTTGGACGACGGGACCGAGGTCGTACACCTCGAAGCGCCGGCGGCTGCGCCCCGCCGCACCGACCTCGGCGACGCCCAACGCCGGGCCGCGGACACCCTGTTGACGCTGGCCGGGATCGGGGAGGGGACCCGTGCCCTGGTCGCCACACCGGGGTGGGGCGAACTGCCCATGAGGGCTGCCGAGCGCGGGGCGCACGTCCGAACCATGACATCGTCGACGGAGAGACTGGCGACGCTCGGGTCGAGGTTCACCGCGGCAGGTCTCGACGAGGAGATCTCGCTGTTCCTCGGAGCGCCATCGGAGGTCGCGGGCGCGGTCGACGCCGTCGTCGCGGTGGACCCCGGCATCACCGCCGGATCCGCCGGGCACGCCGAGGTCCTCGCCGTGGCCGCCCGGCTTCTCGGCCCGGGGGGCCGTCTCGCCCTCCAGACGACGGTCTCACCGGGTCGGCCCACCCCGGCGGTCGTGGAGCTGGCCGCGTGGGAGTCCCGGTACGTGTCCGAGGCGGGGCCCCCGGTGGCGTGGTCGGAACTCGTCGAGATGGTCGACCGGGCGCCCTGTCTGACGCTCCGGGGGCGGGTGGAGATCACCGCTCATCATGCGGAGACCGTGCGCCTGTGGTCGGAGACGTTCGCGCAGCGCGGCCGCGATGCCGCCGCGCTGGGGTTCGACGCCGTCTACCGACGGATGTGGTCGTTCCACCTGGCGGCGATGGAGACGGGGCTCCGCAGGGGATGGGTCGAGTCGGTTCAGCTGCTCGCGACAGCCGGTGAGGCGGTCCGGCGGCGCGCGGACGGGCCCACGACATAGGGTTTGCCCCATGGGCAACATCCTCACCCCGATCGCCGTGTGGTTCGGCCGACAGGACGCCACCCGGGAGAACTCCCACCTGGTCGTGACGGTGGACCGGTGGCTCGACCGGGTCACGCGCGGACGGGTGCCGCTTCTCCGGGTCGCGGGGCTGCCGACTCTGACCCTGCACGTCGCTGGTCGCAGGAGCGGCGCACCGCGCAGCACGCCGCTCCTGTGTGCGTCCTGGGGGAACGGGCTGGTCGTCGTCGGCTCGAACTGGGGCGGGCAGAAGACCCCGGCCTGGGTCCACAATCTCCGGGCCGCCGCCGAGGGCGAGGTCGAGATCTCGGTCTACGGCGCGAGGCTGGTCGTCGACGTCCGCGAACTGACCGGTGACGACCGGGACTCGGCATGGTCGGCGGCGGCCCGTGTCTGGCCGAACTACGAGATCTACGCCCGGCGCACCAGCCGCGAACTGCCCGTCTTCCACCTCACGCCCCGCCTGTAATCGCGGGAGCGCGGGTCTCGTGGGAGCGGCGCGGGCGATCCGGTCACGTCCGCGCCGCCCGGCCCGTGTCATCCGCGCCGGGCGACCATGTTCATCGCGGTGGCGGTCAGGACCGCGTCCCCGTCCTGGTTGACCACCGTGATGTCGGTGGTGAGCACGCCCCGGTCCGGCCTGGTCCGGGAGAGGCGTACCCCGGTGGTCTCGCAGATCAGGGTCAGGCGGTCGCCCGGGCGCAACGGCCGCACCCACCTCAGTTCGTCGATGCCGGGGGAGGCCAGGCTCGCCACGCTGGTCAGGTAGTTGTCCGCGAACAGCCGCATCATCAGTGCGGCGGTCTGCCACCCGCTGGCGATGAGTCCGCCGAACGGGCCGGCGGCGGCCGCCTCGGGATCGGTGTGGATGCTCTGCGGGTCGTACCGACGCGCGAACTCCATGATCTCGTCGGCGTCGACCGACTCCTCACCGAACCGGTACCTCGCGCCCTCGGTGTAGTCCTCGAGGTACCTGTCGTCGATCGGGGCGGTGAACTCGTCGTACGTCTCGTCCTGCATCGTCTCTCCCACGTCGGTGTGTACGCTTTTTAGTTAATCACCACTCACCGACTGGAGGACGGAGATGGCGTACTTCGATCGTCTCGGGCCGGGAAGATTCCGCCCGACCGAGCACGTGAGCGGAGCGTGGGACGAGTCAACGCAGCACATCGGGCCCGCACTCGGTCTGCTCGTCCACGCCGTCGAGCTCGACCTGGCCGCTCGTCGCGACGATCCCATGGTGGTGTCCCGCCTGTCCTACGAACTGCTCGGTGTGGTGCCGATGGACATCATGGACATCCGGGTGGAGGTCGTCCGACCGGGGCGCACCATCGAGTTGGTCGAGGCCACCTGTGGGCACGGCGAGCGCACCGGCATCCGACTGCGGGCGTGGCTGCAGCAGCCCCGCGATACCGAGGCGATCGCGGGCGACGGATTCGATCCGATCCCGCCGCCGGAGCGGATGGAGCCGTGGGACCCCACTACGATCTGGCGCGGGGGGTACCTCGCCTCGGTCGAGGTCCGGCGGATCAGCGACGGCCCCGGCCGGTCGCGGTACTGGGTCCGTACCGACGTCCCGCTCCTGGCCGGCGAGGACGTGAGCCCACTGGCGCGGATGGCCGGGCTGTTCGACATCGCCAACGGGATGGCGGTCCGGGCCGATCCGACGTCGGTGCACTATCCGAACATCGACCTCACCGCGCATCTCACCCGCCCGCCGGCAGGCGAGTGGTTGGGGTTCGACACACGCGTGACCTTCGGGCCCGGCGGGCTGGGGCTGACATCGAGCGTGATCCACGATGAGGCCGGGCCGTTGGGGACCGTCGCCCAGTCGCTCACCGTCCGACCGTGAGCTGCCGTAAGTAGCACCGCATACCGGAGCCCGTGTCGGGGTCGCGGTCGGAGAACCCGTGCCGTTCGTAGAACCGCCTGGCGTCGACGTCATCGGCGTCCACGTTGATGAGCAGCTCCTCGCCGCCCCGGGAGCGGACCTCATCGACGGCACGGGCCAGTAGCGCGGCGCCCACCCCGCTCCCGCGACGGTCTCGACGGACGTAGAGTTCCTCGAGCTGTGCCAGCGGACCGACCCACAGGGGGGTGGGGCGCAGGGTGAGGAACGCGAACCCGATGTCCGCCGTGTTCTCGCCGCCGATATCCGAGCCGACTCGAGCGAGGACCGCCAGGACGTCGTCCCGGCGCAGCAGGTACTCGAATCGGGCGGCGGCGGTGGGGCCGTCCGGGGTCTGCGCGCCGAATTCGGTGTTGAAGTCGAACAGCAGGCGCCCCAGTGACTCCGCGTCCGCGGGCGTGGCCATGCGGATCTCCGCCGGTTCGGCAGGACCTACCGGGGACTGCGCACTGTCCTCTACGGGTGGAGCGGTCGTGTCGAGTAACTGGCGCAGGCGGTCGAGGTCCTCGGCCACGGCGGCGGCGTCCCGTTCGACGTCGTCCTCGTCGTCGCCGCCGTCGGCTCCGCGCAGGGTGAACACCACTTCGCTCCCGTCTGGGTGGGGGAGGACCCGCAGCGGGTTGAGGGTGACCGTCCCGTCGGGGAGTGTGACCTCGTGGTCCAGGACACCGAACGCGTTGGTGGGCGCGAACCGGACCCGGACCTCGCCCATGGGGGAGTCGACGACGACGGTATCGCCGTCGGATCGCACCTCACCCGCCGCGAGTCCGGCCGCCCACGACGGCAGGTGGGCGGGGTCGGCGGCGAGGGCGTAGACCTCGTCGGGGGAGCGGCGGATGACCACGCCCAGGTGCCGGGTGCGCATGGGACGAGTATCCGCCGCGTCCGCCGTCCGCGCCAGGGTGCAGCAGAGGCAAAGTGGTCAGACTGTGGCGCGGGTGGTCGGGATGTGGCGCGGGTGGTCAGGGAGTGGCGGGTTCGTCGTAGCTGCCCTGGCCGGCGATGCTGGTGACCGTCGTCAGGAGGAAGACGGAATCGGCGAGCGCGGTGACGGCGTGGCGGTGGTGGGTGAGTGTGTGCAGTTCGCCAGCGGCGATGTCGGTGTCCCCCTCGCCCGTGACGCGGACGGCGCCCTGGAGGAGGTAGAGGCTCGCGGCCGGGGGAGAGTTGTGCTCCTCGAGTTCGGTGCCCTCCGTCAGCGCGAGCAGGGACTGCCGGAGCGGCCCCTCGCGAACGAGGATCTCGGCGTGGCGTCCGTGTGCGGACTCCTTCGCGCGGGCGAGGATGCGGTCGGCGGTCTCGGTCACATGGTTCATGGTGGAACTCACTGCCTCTCGGTGTGAACTGCCTCTTGGGTCGCGTGGTCCGCACCCTACGCCAGGACGGCGACCGCCGCGCAGAGCATGATCGTGGCGGCCACGACGGCGGTGGCCAGCGTCCGGGTGGCGGCGCCGGGGAGCCGGGTGTGTCCGGCCATGACCACGCCGACGGCCAGGGCGACGCGCGGGGGCGAGACGATGATGGCGAACGACCCGCCGACGTTCTGGCCGGCGAGAGTGACGAGGCTGTCGGCTCCCAGCCCGGTCGCGGCGCCGGAGGTGGCGGAGGAGAACATGGCCGCCGCGCCGGTGTTGGTGCCGGTGAGGTAGCCGCCCAGCGCCCCGATGGCCGGGATGCCGGCCAGTGACGCAGGTCCGAACCCGGACGCGAGATCGGCGAGGTGGGCGGCCATCCCGGCGGCGGCCATGACGACGCCGATGGACATGAACACGATGGCGTTGCCCGCTACGGGGACCCACGTCGCCAGCGCCGTCCGGACCAGGTTTGTCACGGGCGGGCCCGGTGTGGTGTAGACGCGGAGCGCGACGAGGGCCGCGACGTTCACCCAGAGGGCGGGGGAGGTGAGCCATCCCGTCCCGGCCGGGGCGCCGGCGAGGGCGAGCACGGCGCTGGCGCCGAGGATCCCCGCGAGCAGGACCGCGAACGGGATGAGTGCGCGCCCGAGCTCGGCGGTGACCGCGGGGAGAACGCCGTGCCGGGCGCGCCCGACCCCCAGGAGGAGGGCGATCACGGCGGTCGAGGCGAGGATGCCCGACGGGGGGACGCCGACCGCCGCGTTGGCCGCGACGAGGGCGGCCCACTGGGTCACGACGACGGCGGCGCCGAGAACCACGTGGCGCGCGGAGGGCCGGGTGGAGACGACGACGAGGACGGTCGTCATGCTCACGAGGAGGACCGGCAGGGTCAGGAGAGCCGACCAGTATCCGAGTTCCGCGACGTCCTGACCGCCGAGCTCCGCGGCCACGAGGGTGCCGGGGCCGAGGGAGCCCCACGGGACCAGGACCAACCCGAGCAACCCCGTGACGACGGCCTTCACCGGCGACAGTCCCATCCGGACGAGAAGCGGGGCGGTGATCACCACGCCGAGTCCGAAGCCGGTGACCGACTCCATGAACGGGGTCAACCCGAAGACCAGCAGCAGGATCGCGGGCACCCGGTCGTCGCCGGAGCCGACTCGTTCGAGCCATCCGGCGATGTGATCCCTGCTCCCGGTCGCCGACAGGGCGGTGGCCACCAGGACGCCGCCGAGGAGGATGAGAGCGACCTCGAGGACCGTCGGCCCGAGTTGCGCCAGTGAGGCGAGGACCTCGTCGTCGTCGGGCCGGAAAACGGTGATCGCACCGACGAGCGCGGCCACCAGGCCGGCGCTTCCCGCCAGGAGAGAGGGGGAGCGGAGCGCCAACAGGGCCAGGACCACCACGACCGGCGCGACGGCGGCGCCGGTCTGCACGAGAGCGCTCACTGCACCCAACCTACCCAGGTGGCCCGGGGCCAGCGGTTGCGAGAGCGCCGGACGGCGAGCAGCCTCGTCACACAACTGCGGGCGCAACCGCGGGCGGGTGAGACGTCGACGCGATCCGCGGTCGACCGCCCGAGACACCGACGGAGAGGAGCACCGTGGACGCCACCGAAGTCGCCGACCGGGTCCACCGCCTGGCGCATGCCCACGTCAACTGTTATCTCGTGGAGGACGATGACGGGGTGACCCTCGTCGACGCCGGCCTGCCGAGCATGTGGGACCTCATGACCGAGACACTCCGTCGGCTGGGCCGTGGTCCCGCCGACGTGCGGGCTCTCGTACTCACCCACGGGCACTTCGACCACGTCGGCTTCGCACGGCGCGCCCGGGTCGAGCTGGAGGTGCCGGTGCTGGTGCACCCCGCGGACGGACACCTGGCCGCGCACCCCTACAGCTACACACCCCAGCGCAACCGCTTCCTGTACCCGTTCACCCATCCCCGGTCGCTTCCCGTGCTCGGAAGGATGGCCATGGCCGGCGCTCTCACGATCAAGGGGGTCGAGGACACCGAGGAGCTACCGGTGGGTCCCGCTCTCGACGTCCCGGGTCGTCCCGTGGCGATGTTCGCCCCCGGGCACACCGGAGGACACTGCATCCTGCACCTACCCGACCGGGACACGGTCATCAGCGGGGACGCCCTGGTCACCCTGGACCCGTACACCGGCGCCACGGGACCGCAGATCGTCGCCTCGGCGGCCACGGCCGACACCGCCCGCGCGATGGAGTCTCTCGGCCCGGTCGCCGCCACCGGGGCCTCGACCGTCCTGCCCGGCCACGGGGACCCCTGGACCCACGGAGTCGACGCCGCGGTCGGACACGCCCGCGCCGTCGGCGAACACTGATCAGAGCGCATCACCGCACGAGCGCAGGGAGACCCGAGGGGAGGAGTGTCTGGCGGAGGTCAGGGGAGAGCTGACGGGACGCGCAGCCGCGGCGTCAGCTGATCCGGAGAGGGCTCGTCGCCCCCCTCGACGGTGGCGATGAGTGCGTCAGCGTGGGAAATCAACCCGGTCGCATCGATCCCGTGAGGCGCGGGGCCGCCGCCGTGGCCAATACGTTCGGCGGCACGGGCGAGCAGCGACAATGCCCCCTTGGTGTTGCCGCGCTGGATATGGGTGATGCCGACCGCCAACTGGGCCAGGCCCTGCCAGAGCATGCGCTCGTCATCGGGACTGGCCTTCCAGGCACCCTCGAGAACTTCGTGGGCATTGAACGCGAGGCCGCGGTCCAGCAGATCCTGTGCCCATTCCAGCGATCGGGCGGGGGGCAGATCGAGATCCTCGGGGATACGCTCGACACCGACGCTGCCGATCGGCAACGGCCGACCGAGTTCATCGCGAGGGCGCGAATTGCGCGCGCGGCCGTCTTCGTCGCGATCACGGTCCATGCCGGGTGGGGTGCGCATGGCGCCATCGTCCCATCTGTTGACGACGGCCGGCCACCTCGGACACGGGCCCCGATCGTGACACGTCGCGCGCGCTCTCCTCCGCGCGCGCTCCGTAGGCTTGTCCCATGACGTTGCATCATGTTCGACGCGGGCAGGGGAGCCCTCTACTTCTCGTGCACGGACTCGGCGCGGGGTGGCGATCGTGGGAACCCATCATCGACGATCTGGCGGCGCGTCGCGAGGTCATCGCGGTCGACCTGCCGGGTTTCGGTGAGTCCCCACCGCTGGAGGGTGAGGTGTCCATAGCGGCGCTGGCTGACGCCGTCGCCCGGTTCATCGAGGAGACGGGTCTGGACGGGGTGTCCACGGCCGGACAGTCGATGGGTGGGCGGATCGTTCTCGAGCTGGCCCGGCGCGGCGTCGGTGGCGACACCGTGGCGCTGGACCCCGGCGGATTCTGGAGTGATCGCGAGCTGGCGATCTTCAGCGCCACCCTGCGGCCGTCGATCGCCCTGGTCAGCGCTGTGCGCGGAGCGCTCCCGGCACTCCTGGGCAATCCGATGAGTCGGACCGCCGTGCTGGCGCAGTTGTCGGCGCGGCCATGGGCGCTGTCGGCACAGACCGTGCTGCCTGACGTGGCCGGGCTGGCGGACGCACCGGCGACGGGCCCGGCGATGGACGCGCTCACGAAGGGCCCCCCGCAGCAGGGTGCCCCCGCGGGCACGGTCCCGGGACGGGTCACCATCGGGTGGGGGCGTCGCGATCTGGTGACACTCCCGGCCCAGGCCCGGCGAGCCGCCCGCGCGTTCCCCGACGCGACACTGCACTGGTTCGATAGGTGCGGTCACTTCCCGCAATGGGACGCGCCCCGGGAAGCGGCTCGGCTCATCCTGGACCGGACCAGCTGACCCGGCGCATACCGCCGTCGTGGCGTCATGACCACCATGGGCGGTTGCGCCCGCACGATGCTCTGCCACCATGGGCTGATGATCCGTCACACCCGCGACCGGGGGAGACCGCCATCAACGTGGTGGAGTAGCCCACCGCGTGGCGAGGGCGGAGAAGCCCGGGAGCCGGACAGCCGGGCCGGACGATGAAACACCTCGCGTCCGCCACTGCACTGAGTTCGGCTGCATTGAGTTCGGCTGCACTGAGTTCCGCTGCGCTGAGTTCGGTACTGAGAATGCGAAGTACGTTCCGCCGAGGGATGTGGACGACCGAACTGCGGATGCACGTGGATGCGGAGACGGTGTGGTCAGTCATCACCGATGTGCAGACCTGGCCGCGATGGGGGCCCACCGTCTCGGGGGCGCGGATCGACGGTGACTCCGGCTTGAGGGCCGGTACGCGAGGGACTGTCAGGACCGCGGTGGGGCTGTCCCTGCCCTTCGAGATCACCGAGTTCGTGGAGGGGCGGCTCTGGGCGTGGAAGGTGGCAGGAGTGAGCGCTACCCGGCACGAGGTGATCGAGGTACCGGGTGGCTGTGTCCTCAGCTTCGGTGCTCCGGTCTGGGCGGCGGGATACCTGCCGGTGCTCGCCATCGCGCTGACGCGCATCGAACGGATCTCAGTCGAACGAGCTCACTGAGAGGCGTCGGCGTGGATCGCGCAGCAGGACGGTGGCATGTGACCACCGCGCCGATGGGGATGGGACAGCGGTATTCGAACTTTACATAATGTAGATTATCGGCACTTCGGGAGTGGGTGGTCCGGTGAGAAGCTTCCGGAGTTCGTCACCATCCGCCGTGCACACTGCCACGAATGGTCACTGAGGCGACACCGTGTCGCTCGGTAGAGAAAGGTGCGACATCATGCGCGGATCAGTCGAGAACGCTTTCATGCTCATCCACAACCCTCTGGTGGATCTCTACCAGTGGCTCCTCAGTGTCCTCCCCGCGGACATGACCTGAGTTCTGCAATGGCCTGAGTTCCCCGGCGGCGATCCGTCGCCGTCGTTCGTTGCGAGGCCCCGGGTCGTGGACATCGTCGGTTTACCGTGCGAATCCGCACGTGGGCCCCGCGGCATCTATCCGCCACTGTTGCCGGTGGTCCCGCCAGTCAGCTCCGATTCGACACTGTGACGTTTCGGGGGTGGGTGTCCCCGACGCAGTACGCCTGCGGGGTCATCCGCCCAGAGCCGCCGGCTGCCTGTCAGTCCACGGCAGTGCCTGCTCCAGCTGGCCGGCCAGACGCAGCAGCATCGACTCGCCCCCGAGTCCGGCGGTGAAGTGCACCCCCATGGGGACGCCCTCGGGCGTCCAGTGCAGCGGAAGCGACAGCGCCGGCCGACCGGTCAGGTTGCCCAGCTGGGTGTACGGCACCCAGCTCAGGTTGGCGTCGATGAGCGACTCCACGAATCCCGAGTGTCGCAACAGCGGAGCTGTGCGCGTCGCGAGCAAAGCGGTCGCCGCGCGACGCGCGAGCGGCGGCGTGTCCAGGGCGCCGATGTGCGGCGGGAGATCTGCGAGCGTCGGCGTCATGAGCAAGTCGTAGCCCTCGAAGAAGCTGGTGAGTTCGCCGACGTACTGATCCCGCCGCATCACGGCATCGAGATAGTCCACGCTGCTCTGCGCCCGGCCGAGTGCCGCCACGATCCGCGTGTCCGTCTCGAAGTCCCGGTCGGCGCACCCCGTCCGGCGCTTGGTGTCCTCGACCGACCACGCGAGGTAGGCGAACCAGCTGGTGAGGAAATCGCGGGCCAGAGCCAGGTCGTCCACGGGTTGTGACTCGAGGATGTCGACGTGGTGGCCGAGATCCTCGAGCGCTCTGGCAGCGGTCTCCACAGCGGCGAGAGCCTGAGGGTGGGGTGAGGAATTGATCGAGGACGCGGTGCACACGCCGATCCGCAGACGTCCGGGGTCCGCCCCCACCTGGGACCGGAACGACTCCGACGGGGTGGCCGGGACGTACGGCCCGCCCGGCTCCCCTCCCATCAGGACGTCCAGCATCGCAGCCGAGTCGCGAACCGACCGCGAGATGACGCCATTGGTGGCCGCGCCGTGCATCGCCTCGCCGCGCGCGGGCCCCATCGGGACCAGTCCGCGGCCGGGTTTGAGGCCGACGAGCCCGCAGCACGCGGCCGGGATGCGGATCGAACCGCCGCCGTCGCTCGCCCCGGCGACCGGGACGATGCCGGCCGCGACCGCGGCGGCGGACCCGCCCGAGGAGCCCCCGGGGCTGCGGCTGGTGTCCCATGGGTTCCTGGCGGGGCCGAACAGTTCGGGCTCCGTGATTCCCTTGGCCCCAAACTCCGGGGTGTTGGTCTTGCCGAAGACCACCAGGCCCGCGTCCAACCACCGCCGGACCACGGTCGCGTGCTCGGTCGCCGGTACGTCGGCCAGTGGACGCGACCCGCCACTGGTGGGTGTTCCCCGGTAGTCCTGACCGAGATCTTTGAGGAGGAACGGCACCCCGGCGAACGGGCCCGACAGTTCCTCGGTCGCCCGGGCGCGAGCCGGCCCGTCCAGCCGGCGCACGATCGCGTTGAGTCGCGGATTGACACCGTCGGCGCGCTGGATCGACGCGTCGAGCAGGTCGCCCGGGGTGACCTCGCCCTGCCGCACGAGGGCGGCGAGACCGAGGGCATCGTGACTTCGGAACTCGTCAAAGCGCATGGGGCCGGAGTCTACGCAGCGCGATCAGCGATTGTTCCGGTTCCGCCAGGCGCGCCAGGCGCCCGTGGACCACAGGGCCCACGCGACGAGGACGGGCTGGAAGAACAACCGCACGAGGCGTGCGCGGTCGCTGTCGAGTCCGAACGCGTCCGTGCCCGTCACGTACTGAGAGATGTTGCCGGGGAAGATCGCGACGAAGAACGCCGCCGTCACGCCGCCCACCGCCGGCCGGTATCGCGCCGGTGCGAGGATGAGCGCCGCGCCGAGTCCGAGTTCCACCACGCCGGAGGCGACGACCACGAAGTCCGGGTCGAGTGGGACCCACGTCGGGACCTGTGCCTGGAACTCCTCGCGCATGGTGGTCAGGTGCCCGGTCCCCGCCCCGAGAAGGGCGGCGCCGAGGGCCCATCGTCCGAGATGTCGGACCACCTCCCCCGCACTGCGGCGGCGCACCGGTGTGCGGGATCGCGAGTTCTTCAGGGGCCGGTCCAGTTTGTCCATGGGGGTAGTGTTGCGCACAACTTAATTGAGCGCAACCTAAAAATGGGCGATACTCGGGTGATGGATCCCGATCTCCGACTGGAAGAGCAAGTCTGCTTCGCCCTCTACGCCGCCTCCCGCGCCTCGACGTCGGCCTACCGCCACGCCCTGGCGTCGGTCGGCCTCACCTATCCGCAGTACCTCGCCCTGCTCGTGTTGTGGGAGGAGGACGGGCTGACGGTCCGCCAGTTGGGCGACCGACTACTCCTCGACTCGGGCACCCTCTCCCCTCTGCTCGCACGGCTGGAGCATGCCGGACTGGTCGAGCGGTCCCGCTCCGTCGGCGACGGGAGGAGTGTCCACGTGCACCTCACCGAGGCCGGCGGGCGGCTGCGCGCCGAAGCCGAGACGATCCAGTGTTCCCTGCTGGACAGGGTGGACATGCCGCAGGAGGACCTCGTCCAGCTGCGGACCCTGGCCCAGCGTCTCGTGACCTCGCTCGAAGGAGTCGATCGCGGCGATCAGTAGCGTCAGCCGATCGTGATCGGCTGACGCAGGATCGTCCTGAGTCTGGCGGGATCGGACCTACGGGGGTCCGAGAGGTAGATCTCGTGGTGGTGGCCCGACGGGGTCGCCCCGTGTGAGGGGATGATCTCCTCGTGCATCCGCGCGATGATCGGGCCCTCGTCGTCGTAGGGGCCCACGTGCAGCGTCTGCACCGCCGACCCCTCGGCGTACCCGTCGAACCGCACCCGCTCGTGCGCGTCCGGCACCGTCGTCGTCGTCACTTTCTCCATGGCGGCGGACAGGATGTCCGGGGTGACCCAGTCCGGCTGCCAGATCATCATCGTCCAACTCCAGGCGTCCTTGTCGCGGGCCGTGAACACCCGCGGGTCGTCGGCGTACCAGAGGCCCTCGAGCGGGCCCACCGTGTGGACCCGTCCCAGCGCGGCCCGGGCGGCGGCGCGCACGGCGTAGGACGTGGCGTACAGCGCCTCGACGGCGGCCCTGTACTCCGGCGCGGTATCGGGATCCCCCTGCCCGTCGACCATGAGGAAGTCCATCGGGGGCACCTCGACCAGGTCGACTCTGCCGGCCTTGCCGCTGTAGAGGTCCCTGCGCTCGCGTTTGATGTCGAAGTTGGGCGGGTCACCGACCATGGCAGCAGGCTACGCCGATCCGGCCTGGAGTTCGGCGATCCGGCGTTTGTACACCGCGGTCAACTCGTCGATGTACCGGCGATTCCACCGTGGGGTGATGTGCTTGCTGCAGTTGGCGTCAGCGGCCACGACGTCCACCACGATCGCGCGCTCCACGCGGCCGGAGTACCGCTTCTCCCCCATGGCCCGGAGCCGGTCGATCAGGTCGGGGTCGCTGTCCGGCTCGACCGTGCGCGCGTGACCGAAGACCTTCAACCGCCGTCGGGTCGGATAGTCGACGAAGAGCAGGCAGACGCGTCCGTCGTGATCCACGTTGCCCGTGGAGACGTACTGGTGGTTGCCCGGGAACTCGGCCCAGGCGAGGGTCGTGTCGTCGACCACGTGCACGAATCCCGCCGGGCCGCCGCGGTGCTGCGTGTACGGCCAGCCCGACTCGGTGACGGTCGAGAGGGAGAAGTGGTCGGCGCTCCGGATCAGTGCGACATCGGTGCCCTCGAGGGCGAAGTCACCGGTGGCGACGGGGAGGGTGACCCCCACGGCGTTCTGCCGGGCCCTCACCGCCGGTCCGTACGCGATTCCCGGGTAGTGGTTGGCTGCCATGGTCGTCAATATAGGTTGCGGTGCGGCACGCCAGGCTGCAGGGCATGAGCTGGGCGGAGATCGGCATGGTGCTCGGTGTCAGCACACAGGCGCTGCACAAGAGATTCGGACGGACCGCCTGACCGGGCATGATGCCGACCATCCCGGTGGCATGCGTCTCGGTGACGAGGGCACACGCAGGGCAGCGCAGCTCCGCTGAGTACTCAGCGTCCGGGCGTGGCGGCGGTGTCCGGCCTGGGCACGTTCTGCAGCCGGAGTTGGCCCCGCGCGAGCACGGTTCCACCCTCGGCCTGGCTGATCACGACATCCCACAGCTGCTGGCTGCGGCCCTGGAACAGGGCATGCGCGGAGACCTCGACCCGCCCGCCGGTGGATGGCCGGAGGAAGTCGGTGCCGTTGTGGACGCCGACCGCGATCTGCCCCCGGTCAGCGACCGCAAATCCGGCTCCCGCACCGCCGGCGGACTCCACGATGCTCGCGTAGACGCCGCCGTGGACCGTCCCCCACGCCGTGACGTGCCCCTCCCCCAGGTCCGCGTGGCCGCGCAGCGAGGTGGTGGTCACCTCGTCGACGACGAGCCCGGACGCCCGGACGAAGACGCTGGCGTCGGAGGAGTTGGCATCAGGGAACCCGCCGGAATCGGTCATCCGCTCTTTCTACCCGCTGCTGGTTCCGGCTAGGTCGCCGCAGCCACGTACCTCGCCAGGTGCTCGCCGGTGAGAGTGGAGGCACCGGCGACGAGTTCGGCCGGGGTGCCCTCGAACACGATCCGGCCGCCGTCGTGACCGGCGCCGGGACCGAGGTCGATGATCCAGTCCGCGTGGGCCATCACGGCCTGATGGTGCTCGATCACGATCACCGACTTCCCGGCATCGACCAGCCGGTCGAGCATCGCCAGCAGGGTCGCGACGTCGGCCAGGTGCAGGCCCGTGGTCGGCTCGTCCAGCACGTAGACCTCGGCCTTGTCGGCCATCTGGGCGGCCAGCTTGAGCCGCTGACGCTCGCCACCGGACAGCGTGGTCAGGGGCTGACCGAGCCGGATGTAGCCCAGGCCGACATCGCGGAGCCGGGCGAGGATCTTGTGCGCGGCGGGGATCCGCGCCTCTCCCCCGGCGAAGAACTCCTCGGCCGTGGCGACGGACATCGCCAGCACCTCGCCGATGTTCCGGCCACCGAACCGGTACTCGAGCACCTCGGCCTGAAAGCGCCTGCCCTCGCAGTCGTCGCACGTCGTCGCGACGCCGGCAATCATGGCCAGGTCGCTGTAGATAACGCCCGCGCCCTTGCAGGTGGGACACGCGCCCTCGGAGTTCGGGCTGAACAGCGCCGGCTTGACGCCGTTGGCCTTGGCGAACGCCTTCCTGATGGGTTCGAGGAGTCCCGTGTAGGTCGCCGGATTACTGCGCCGCGACCCGCGGATGGCGGCCTGGTCGATCGCCACCACCCCGTCGCGAGGCGACACCGAGCCGTGGATGAGCGAACTCTTGCCCGACCCCGCCACACCGGTCACCACGCACAGCACCCCGAGGGGGATGTCCACATCCACGCCTCGCACGTTGTGGGCTGTCGCACCACGCACCTCGATCCGCCCGGTGGCCGCCCGCACGCTGTTCTTCAGCGCGGCGCGGTCGTCGAGATGCCGGCCGGTGACGGTGTCGCTCCCGCGGAGCCCGCTGACCGATCCCTCGAAGCAGATCCGACCGCCTTCGGAGCCGGCGCCGGGTCCGAGGTCGACGACGTGGTCGGCGATCGCGATGGTCTCCGGCTTGTGCTCCACCACCAGGACCGTGTTGCCCTTGTCGCGCAGCCGCAGGAGCAGCCCGTTCATGCGTTGGATGTCGTGGGGGTGCAGGCCGATCGACGGCTCGTCGAACACGTAGGTGACGTCGGTCAGGGCGGAACCGAGGTGGCGGATCATCTTGACCCGCTGTGCCTCGCCGCCTGACAAAGTGCCCGCGGGGCGGTCGAGCGACAGGTACCCCAGGCCGATCTCCACGAATGAGTCGAGCGTGTGCTGCAGCGCATCCAGTAGCGGCGTGACCGACGGTTCGTCGAGACCGCGCAGCCACTCGGCCAGATCGGTGATCTGCATCGCCGAGACGTCGGCGATGTTTCTCTCCCCGATCCGGGAGGACCGGGCCCCCTCGTTGAGCCGGGTGCCGTCGCACTCGGGGCAGGGGGTGAAGACAACGGCCCGCTCGACGAACGCGCGGATGTGGGGCTGCATCGCCTCGACGTCCTTGGACAGCATCGACTTCTGGATCTTGGGGATCAGGCCCTCGAAGGTGACGTTGATGCCGTCGGCCTTGACCTTGACCGGCTCCTTACGCAGCAGGTCGTGCATCTCCCGATCGGTGAACTCCCCCACCGGTTTGTCCATGTCGAAGAACCCGGAGCCGGAGTAGATGCGGCCGTACCAGCCGTCCATCGAGTATCCGGGGACGGTGATCGCGCCCTCGGACAGGGACTTGGAGCGGTCCACCAGCGCGTCGACGTCGAAATCGGAGACTGATCCGCGACCCTCGCAGCGGACGCACATCCCGCCGGTGATGGAGAACTCGGCCTTCTGCCGGGTTCCGTCGGCCTTCTTCAGTGTGCCGACCCCGGAGGCGGACGCGACGTTGAAGGAGTACGCCTTGGGGCCGCCGATCCTCGGCTGCGCGAGACGGCTGAACAGGATCCGCAGCATCGCCCCGGTGTCCGTGGCGGTGCCGACCGTGGAGCGGGGGTCGGAGCCCATCCGCTCCTGGTCCACGACGATCGCCGTGGTCAACCCCTCCAGCACGTCCACGTCCGGCCGCGCCAGGGTGGGCATGAAGCCCTGGAGGAACGCGCTGTAGGTCTCGTTGATCATCCGCTGCGACTCCGCCGCGATGGTCGAGAACACCAGCGAGCTCTTGCCGGATCCGGAGACGCCGGTGAACACCGTGAGCCGCCGCTTGGGCAGATCCACGTCGATCGACCGGAGGTTGTTCTCCCGCGCGCCGAGGACGCGGATGGTGTCGTGCGTGTCTGCCGTGTGGGCGCTCATCCCGGGTCTCCTCAGCCTGTCCGCTCAGCGGCAACGTTAGACCGCGGGCCCCCGGCGGGAAAGGGCGTCAGCCGCGGTCCTGCTGCTCCATCGCGGTGGCGTGCAGTCGGGCGAACCGCTGGAACTCGTCGTCGTCCCATCCCTCGCGTCCCGTCGCGGCCGCCCATCCGTCGAGGATCTGATGGTCGTACAGGTGGCCGTAGCCCTGCGACCCGCCGATCGCGTTTCCGAGGTCCGCGGTCACCTGGAACAGGGTCAACACGGGCATGTAGAACATGCCCGGATGTCGGCCCTTGCCGGGCGGTTCGGCCAGCCACGCGGGGCGGTCGAACAGCAGATCCGGGGTCCACCACACCACCGGGTCGGTCGCGTGCTGGACGTACAGGACGTGCGGCGGGATCCACGGGGTGTCGTCGTCGCGGAACTCCGCGGGATCCTCCGAGAACCTCACCAGCAGGCCGTCCGCGTACACCGGCTCGGTGACCGGGGTACCGGGGTCGCGTCGCTGTACGAGCGCGTGCCAGATGTGGTTGGAATTGGGCGGGCCGACCCAGAGCACCCCGTCCACCGTCGCCCGGATATCGCGGATCCCCGAGAACGCCGCCTCGCCGGCCTGGGTGCCCAAACTCTCGCCGTAGACGTACAGCTTCGGCTGCGGCCGACCCGGTGGGAGGGAGTCGCGCCAGGTCACCACCGCCTCGATCAGTGACCGGCCCGCCACCTCCGCCTTCTCGCGGTCGGCGAGGAACGAGATCCAGCTGGGCAGGTACGAGTACTGGGTGCCCACGATCGCCACGTCGCCACCGGAGAGCAGTTCGATGGCCTGAGCCGCGTGGGGGTTGATCCACCCGGTGCCGGTGGTCGGGGCGATCACCACCGACTCACGTTCCCAGGCCCGGGTCCGCTCCAGCTCCTCCACCACCAGGGCGGAACGCTCGTCGTCGGTCGGTGCGGACTCCAGACCGGCGTACGCCCGGATCGGCTCGGGCGCGTCTTCGCCCAACAGATCCCCCAGGTGCTGCCCGTCGAGGCCGCCGCTCACGAACCGTCGGCCCTGCAGGCCCAGGTCCCCGAAGTCCACGACGGAGTCCGGGGACCCGGATCGCTCGGGCGCCGTCGGCGGTCGCGCGCCGGGGAGGTCCTCGTTGTTCTGCCCGCTGAAGATACGGTTGGCGCCGCCGAAGAACAGGCGCGGCACCACACCTTGCACCACGCCGAGTGCGAGGACGGCCACCATCACGACGCCCGTGAGCCGGGCGGTGTACTCCTCCACGCCGAACCTGCGGCCCACCGCGCGGGCCGACCACCGGTACCCCGCCCGGATGCCGCGGGCTGCGATGAGGAGCCCCAGGAAGATCGCCAGGGCGACCCACGGGATCTTCATGTAGTCCGCCCAGGGCGGGCGGGGTGAGCGCACCAGATCGGAGACCTGGTCCTGCCAGCGGATCGCCGTGGCCGTGGCCGTGATGAGGTAGACCACCAGGATGTACGGGGCGGACAGACGGGCGAAGGTCAGGAGACGGTCACCGAACGCGAGGAGGTCGGGGTGGAGGGTGATGCGGGGCGCCACGACCCGCAGCCAGAGGGTCCTCAGAGCGACGCCGACCCCGTAGCCCACCAGCATCGACACGCCGGTGACCACCCCCTGGTAGTACCAGGCCCGCGGCAGCAGGGACGGCATGAGCGAGACCCACGCCGCCAGCGCGGCCACGATGAGGCCGGTGACCGAGGGGCGCCAGCGTTCCCACCACGTCCGGAGCGCGGCGACGGGCGTGGTCCCCGCTGTCGGCCGACCGGCCTCTCCGTCCTCGCTCACCGCAGGCGCTCGGCCCGTCTCGCCGCCGCCACCAGGTCCTCGGACATGCGGGCCAGCTCGGCGGGGTCCTCGCCCTCGGCGATGGCGGTCCGCAGATCCTCGCAGGCGCAGCGCAGCTGGAACATGCGGTCCATCAGGTCGGTCGATTCGGCCTCGGTGAGCACGACCGTGCCCTCGGGCAGGTCCTGCATCCGGAGCGACCGGCGCTGCTCATAGGCCCGCTGCCGGCAGGACCGCCGGCAGTAGCGGCGCCGGCGCCCGGTCCCGCCCTCGTCCACGGGGCGACCGCACCAGGCGCACGAGGCCTCGCCCCTCCGGGGCGCGGTCGGCTCGGGTCGGGCGTCGGGTTCCACGGGTGTGAGGTTACCCAGCGGCGCCCCCGCGGTGGCCCGTGGTGTCGGGACGTGGGAACATTTGGGGGTTCCCCTGGCGTTGACACAAGCAGGAACCACGCAGCGTCGTGTCGATCCGCATGAATTGACGCAGACGAACACGGCAGAAGGAGTTCGCATGGCAGATCGAGTCCTCAGGGGCAGCCGCCTCGGTGCGGTGAGCTACGAGACCGACCGGGACACCGACCTCGCGCCGCGCCGCATGGCGCGGTACCAGACCCCCAATGGCGAGGTCTACGAGGTCCCGTTCGCCGATGACGCCGAGATCCCCGGCGCCTGGATGTGCAAGAACGGCCAGGAGGGCCAGCTCATCGACGGCCCCGCGGTCGAGGTCAAGAAGGGCAAGCCGCCGCGTACCCACTGGGACATGCTGCTCGAGCGTCGCTCCCTGGAGGAGCTCGAGGAGCTGCTCAAGGAGCGGATGGACCTGCTCAAGAAGCGGCGCCGCGCCGGTGCGCGGTAGGTAGTACCGAGCGGTCACCGGATATCACCCGGTGGCACCGGAACGCCCCGGCCCCGCAGGGCCGGGGCGTTCTCCTGTATCCGGGGTCGGTGTGCGGCCGGAGCCGGCGCGCACCGGGTCAGCGGCCGACGAGGCCCTTGAGCTGGTGTCGACGCTTCTCCCAGCCCCAGCGGGCCACGTTGACCGCGGCCTCGCGGAAGATCGACTCGCTCATCTTGGACTGACCGACGGTGCGCTCGGTGAAGGTGATGGGCACCTCCGTGACCCGGCGCCCGTTGTTCAGCAGGCGCCACGTCATGTCGATCTGGAAGCAGTAGCCCTTGGACTCGATGGCGTCGAGGTCCAGCTCGGCCAGGGCGTCGGCCCGGTAGGCGCGGTAGCCGGCGGTGATGTCCTTGATGCCCACGCCCAGCATGACCCGGGAGTAGACGTTGCCGCCGCGGGAGATGACGTGGCGCTGCCACGGCCAGTTGACCACCGAGCCGCCGGGGACGTAGCGGGAGCCGATCGCCAGGTCGGCGCCCCCGTCGACGGCGGCGAGCATCGCGGGGAGCCGCTCGGGCGGGTGGCTGCCGTCGGCGTCCATTTCCACGAGCACGGTGTACCCGCGCTCGAGACCCCAGCGGAACCCGGCGATGTACGCGGCCCCGAGCCCCTGCTTGCCCTCGCGGTGCATCACGGTGATGCGCCCGCGCGGGTCCTCGGTGGCGAGCCGGTCGGCGACCTCGCCGGTGCCGTCGGGGCTGTTGTCGTCGGCGATGAGGACCGACACCTCGGGGGCCGCGGCCAGCAACCGCTCCACCACGCCGGGCAGGTTGTCCCGCTCGTCGTAGGTCGGGATGATCACCAGGGTGCGCGCGGACGGCGCGTGTCGGCCCGGCGTCGTCGGATCGGTCACTTACTTCTCCTCGGTTCGGGTCGCGGCTCGTTGCCGGGTGCGGACCAGCGCCCATGCCAGTGCGACGAGCCCGATGAGGCAGCTCACCGCCTGCGGGATGCCACCCAGTCGGGTTGCCATCGTACCGGCCCCGCCCACCTCGACCTGCGCCGCCAGCACCGCGGGCTCGAAGATGCCGCTCTCGGCGCGGACGTCGCCGTCGGGGCCGATGACGGCGCTGACCCCGCTGGTCGCGGCGATCAGCACGGGCACGTCGTGCTCCACGGCCCGCACCCGGGACATCGCGAGTTGTTGGTACGTCATGGGTGAGCGGCCGAAGGTGGCGTTGTTGGTGGGGACGGTGAGGATCTGCGCGCCGCGGGAGACGGGCTCGCGGGCGGCGGCGTCGAAGGCGACCTCGAAGCAGATGGCCACGCCCAGGTCCACCCCGCCCGCGGTGACGACGTGGTCGCCGTCGCCGGGGATGAAGTGCCCGGCGGTCCGGGCGATCGGGAACAGCGCCTCGAGCGGCTCGCGCAGCGGGAGCCACTCCCCGAACGGCTGGATGTACTTCTTGTCGTGGCGGTCGACCACCGGGCCCTCGGCGGGGCCAGAGGAACGGCCGTCCCACACGAGATAAGAGTTGTGCGCTTCGCGGCCCTCGCCGGTGGGCAGGACGGTGCCCACGAGGATCGGTGCCTCCAGACGGCGGGACAGGGCGGTGATCTGGGCGGCGGCGAGCTGGTCGGCCAGCGGCGAGATGTCGGAGGCGTTCTCCGGCCACAGCACGAAATCCGGCGGGGCCTCGGTGCCGGCCTCGACATCGTCGGCGTACTCGGCGGTGACGCGCAGGTGGTTCTCGAGCACCGCGCGGCGTTGGGCGTTGAAGTCCAGGCCGAGGCGCGGGACGTTGCCCTGGATCACGGCGACCTCGACGGTGTCGGTGGGCTCGCCGCCGGTCGGGGCGAGGGCCGCGACGGCGACCAGGCCCGCGGTCACCAGGGGCACCGTGAGCAGGCCGGCGGCGGCGCGGACGGGTCGGTCACGGCGCGCGAGGAGCAGGACGGCGACGCCGATCGCCGCCCCCACCGACGCCACCGCGAACCCGACCAGTGGGGTGCCGCCCAGTGACGCCAGCGGCAGCAGCGGCCCGTCGGCCTGGCCGAACGCCAGCCGTCCCCACGGGAAGCCGCCCCAGGGCCAGGACGAGCGGACCCACTCCCACAGGGACCACCAGCCGGCCACCCCGAGCACGGCGCCGACCGCACGCGGGCCGCGCCGGTTGCCGGGGTCCAGGCCGGCCCGGAGGATGACCGCGGCGCCGGCGCCGAACGCGGCGAGGTACAGCGCCTCGACCACCGACAGGCCCCACGAGGCGTAGGCGCCCACGTACAGGCCCACCCACGGCACCAGGAGGAGGAAGAAGACCAGGCCGGAGGTGAACCCGAGGAGCGCGCCGGTGCGCGGCCGGACCGTGGAGGCGCCGGACGGGGACAGGACGACGACGAGGACGGCGATCGCGGGAAGCGCCGTCCACCACAGACCCACCGGGGGGAACGAGGCCGCCAGCAGCGCCCCGGCGGCAGCCGCGAAGGCCAGCCTGGTGAGCAGGGGCATCAGGTCGCGGGGCCGGCGGGCAGGCCGTCCACGACGAGCGCGCGCAGAACGGGGTCGGGTCCGGTGAGATCCGGCATCGGAGGAACTCCGGAGCGCGGGTCCGTGGACCACCGCTGGACGGCGTCGTCCGCGGCGATCACGGCCAGCTCCCCGGTCCGCCACCTCGCGAAGGTGGCCGCCGTGCCCGGGGTGAGGGTGCCCGCCGTGCCGTCGCGCGCGCCGGCCGCCCGGTGTGCGCCCCGGGTGGTCGCGGTGAACGCCGCCCGCGGGGACAGGCCACGGCCGCCCTCGACGGAGGTCAGGGCCCGCAGGGCGTCCCACGGCCGGACCTCGTCACCGGCCCGGGTGGACGCGGCCAGCGCCACGCCGGAGGCGGCGATGCGCACGAGGTCGATCCCCGTCAGGTCATCGACGAGTGGGCGCAACAGGCTCACCGTGCCCACGGCGGCCAGGGCGGCGAGCGTGTCGCCGTCCGCGTTCCCAGCCCCGGCCCCGCCGACGAGGACCGGGATGCACCGGGCGACCGCCGGCCCGCCGAGTTCGGTGGCGAGGCGGGTGAGTTCGGTCGCGAGGCGCGCCGGGTCGACGGTGTCGTCGAGCACCACCCGCTCCCCCGCACGCACCCGCTCCTCGACCTCCTCGAGCCCGTGTGCGCGCGGCAGACCGGCGGGCACCACGCCGCCGGCGGCCGCAACCGCCGGGTCGAGGCCGTCGGGGAGGCACTCGACGAACGCCGGGGCCACCCAGTCCCCCTCCAGGTCGACCTGCTCGGCACCCCGGAACAGGGCGGGGCCCGGGGCATCCGAGCCGGCCCACACGATGAGCCCGTTCTCGTGTGCCAGGGCGGTTGCGTCTCGTGAGGCGGGCGTGAGCACCCGGCCCCCGGTAGCCAGGAAAGCGGTCATGCGGGCGATTATCCCCGAGCACCGACCGGCGGCCCGGCCGCCCACCCCCCGCGCCTACGCTGGGTGCTCATGAACGACTCCCACCACGCGGCCGGGTCGTCCCGACCCGGGGACACCCTGCGCTTTCCCGGCGGCCGGCTGCGCCCCGAGCACTGGACCGCCCTGGCGGAGCTCGCGGCCGGACATCGCGGCGGCATCCAGCTCACGGCCAGGGGCGCAGCCCGGATCGTGGGCGCGGACCGGGATCCGATCGATCTCGCGGTGCGGGACCTCGAGGCCGCGGGCCTGCCCGAGGCAGTCGCCCACCCCAGGGGACGCGACATCATCGCCTCTCCTCTGGCCGGCCGGCTCGGCGGGCATCACGACGTCGGCGACCTGCCGACGGGGCTCGGGGCCGCGCTGCTCGCCCGCGACGCGGCTGACGCCCTGCACGGGCAGGTGCTGTTCGGGATCGACGACGGGTCGGGCGACGTCCTGGCGCACTCCCCCGACCTGGCGGTGGCGGTGGACGGGTCCGACGGCGGCGCGCGGGTCCACGTCGCCGGTCACCCCGTCCCGCTCCGGGTCGCGGTGGCCGACGCCGCCACCGTGCTGGTCGACGCGGCCGTGAAGCTCACCGGTTCGGCGGGACCGACGCGAGTGCCCGGGTCCGGCGACCTGCACCAGCTCGTCGTCGACGCCCTGGGATCCCACCCCCGGACCATCCCCGCTCCCGTCGACCCGACGTCCCCTCCTGCTACCGATGTAGACGTGCCGAGGGTGGGCTGGATCGACACCGCCGACGGGCTGGTGAGCCTGCTCGCCGTGGTGCCCGACGGCGTCGTTCCCGCCCGACTCGCCGAATTTCTCGGCGCGGTGGAGCGTCCGACCACCGTCTCGGCCGACCGGGTCATCGGCCTGCACGAACTCACCGAACCGATGGCGGAGCAGGTGGTGCGGGTGCTGGCACCGATGGGGATGATCTTCGACGCCGAATCGCCCTGGGTGACGGCTTTCCCGTGAGGTCGGTTCTGTGGTGAGGTCGGCTCAGCAGTTGGGCAGGCTCAGCGCGCGCCGAACCGCTCGACCAGCCAGCGGGCGGCGTCCTCGACGGAGTGCACGGTCTCAGGGACCCGAGGGGCCTGCGGGGTCTCGGGCCGGTCCACCATCACCACCGGTATGCGCAGGTCGCGGGCGGCGGCGAGCTTGGCCTCGGAGGTGGCTCCGCCGCTGTTGCGGGTGACCAGCACGTCGATCCGGTGGCGGGACATTAGCGTCCGCTCGGACTCCACCCCGAAGGGGCCCCGGTCCAATACCAGCAGGTAGCGGTGCGGCAGCGCCCCGGGGGGCGGCTCGGAGCACCGGATGAGATACGACCCCCGGGTGTCCCCGGCGAACGCGGACGCGCCCTGCTTGCCGACCGTGAGCATCGGCCGGCGGAAACGCTCCCGCACCACGTGGGCCGCGGTCTGCATGTTCGGGACGCGGATCCACTCGTCGCCCGCCTGCTCGGTCCACGGCGGGCGGTGCAGGCGGAGCAGCGGCGTGGCCGTCTCGCGCGCGGCGTGGACCGCGGACACCGAGATCTGGTCGGCGAACGGGTCGGTCGCGTCGATGACGGCGCTGACGCCGTTCTCGCGCATCCAGTGCGTTAATCCCTCCGCACCTCCGAAGCCACCGATCCGCACCTCCCCACGGGGGAGTCTCGGCCGCGTGACCTTGCCCGCCAGCGAGGTGACGACGTCCAGCCCGGCGGTGACCATGAGGTCGGCGAGTCGACGGGCCTCGCCCGTGCCCCCTAGCACCAGGATCAGGCCGGGCGAGCCTCCCGGCATCGCGGTCGCGGACGGGGCGACGGGCTGAGACCGAGGGGCCTCCGGGGCGGGCGCGGGCCGCGCGTCCCGGTGGGCCTCGACAGGGGCGCCGGAACGAATGCCGGGCACGAGTTCCCAGCTGATCCCCTCGGCGTCGAGGGCGCCGGTGTGGGCCGGCAGCTCGGGGTGGTCCGTGGGATCGCCCGGATAGAGCCGGACGACCCGGTCGCCGCGGTCGACGGCCTCACACATCCTCGCGGCGGCGTCTGTCGGCGACAGCTCGGAGGCGTCGATGACCAGGGCCGTCGACGGGCACAGTCCCAGCGCCCCAGGGCCGACCGGACCCGGCTCCGCCAGGACGGTGCCGCTCATGGCGATGAGTCGGGAGGCGCGGACGGTGAGCAGATCGACGGGGCCGGGACCGGTGCCGACAAGGTGTACGGCGGCCGGGTCGGCGCCCGACCGGGGTGGAGCGCTCACCGCGGCATCCGCCTCCAGATCGGCTGCGGGACGAGCCGTGCGACGGCGAACATCACGCGCAGCTGCCACGGGATCCACACCACACCCGCCGTGCGCGACTCCACCCGGTCGACCACCGCGTCCGCCACCTGGTCCGGCGTGGACGAGAACGGTGCGGGGTCCATGCCCTCGGTCATCCGGCCGATCACGAAGCCCGGACGCGGGATCACCAGCGTGACGCCCGTGCCGTGCAGGGCGTCGGCCATGCCGGAGGCGAACCCGTCGAGTCCCGCCTTGGCCGAGCCGTACACGTAGTTGGCGCGCCTGACCCGCTGCCCGGCGACCGAGGAGAACGCCACGAGAACCCCGCGGCGACGGGGCTTCATCCGCTCGGCGAGGACCGTGAGAAGCGCGGCCTGCGCCACGAAGTCGGTGTGCAGGATGCGGGCCGCGGCCCGGGAATCGCGCTCGGCCACCTCCTGGTCGCCCAGGATGCCGAACGTCAGGACGGCGATGTCGATCTCCCCGACCCGGGTCTCGATGTCCGCCACGATCGCGGCGTGCGAGTCGAGGTCGTCGGCGTCGAAGTCCACGAGCTCCACCGCGACGGCGCCCGCGGTCCGGAGTGGGGCCTCGAGCGCGGAGACGTCGCCACCGGGGCGGCTCGCGAGCACGACGGTGCGGCCGGGTGCGAGGCGGTGGGCGACGGCCAGACCGATCTCGCTGCGGCCACCGAAGACCACCACGACCTCACCGCCGGATTCGGACCGGGACGACGGGGTTGCGGATGTGGGCATGGGCCCAGTGTCCCACGTACCGCGTCGCGCTCTGCGTCGGCTTACTGCGGTCCGCTCACTGCGGCCGGCTCACTGCAGTCGGTTCACTGTGGCAGGCTCGGCGTCATGGCCCACTCGATGGCAGAACTCTCTGACGAGGCACACCGGTTCCTGTCCGAATACCACCTCGGCAGCCTGACCACACTCCGGCGCGACGGTTCGCCCCACGTGGTCGCCGTGGGCTTCACGATCGACGTGGAGGGCGGGCTGGCGCGCGTCATCACCCGGCGGGGATCGCAGAAGGCGGCCAACGCCCGGCGTGGCGGCCGCGCGGCGGTCTCGCACGTCGACCGCGGACGGTGGCTCACCTTCGAGGGCACCATCCGCCTCCTCGAGGATCCCGACTCGGTCCGCGAGGGCGAGCGCCGCTACGCGCTGCGGTACCGCGAGCCGAGTCCGAACCCCGAGCGGGTGGTGTTGGCGATAGAGGTGGATCGCGTCCTGGGCTCCAAGCAGATGTTCACCGGCGACTGACACCGCGGCCGGGCGCTCGGCGGGTGCGCGCTGGGTGCGCGCCGGGCCGCGGCCTGCCGGACGGAATCAGAGGAATCTCCCGGGTTCGCCTGCTCGGTCATAGCCGCCCGCCGCCATGGCGTCTCGCGTGAGCCGAGGCGCAGGCCGGACGACATGCCCGGGGGCGGCTGTGGCGGACGCGTGCAGGGGCGGGGGGCGAGGCGCCAGGGGCGGGAGCGGATGCGGGCAGGCTGGCGTCCGCCGACTCTAGAGGACGCGCAGGCCGCGCTCGCCGTCGTTGAGGTCGCGGCGGCCATCGGCGGTGACGGCCACGATGTCCTCGAGCCGCGCGCCCCACGACCCGGTCGTGTAGACGCCGGGCTCGACCGAGAAGGTCATCCCTTCCTCCAGCACGGTATCGGCTCCGGGTGCGACGAACGGCGGCTCGTGCAGTCCCAGGCCGATCCCGTGCCCGGTGCGGTGGATGAACAACTCCCCGAGCCCGGCCGCGGCGAGGTGCTCGCGTGCGGCGGCATCGACCTCGCCGATCGCGATCCCCGGTCGGACGGACTCGCGTGCCAGGCGCTGCGCCTCCTCCAGCACCGCGTACGTCTTGGCGACCTCGGCGGAGGGCTGGCCCATCGAGTAGGTCCGGGTGCAGTCGGAGTGATAGCCGCTGGGCAGCGGCCCGCCGATGTCCACCACCACGATGTCGCCGGTCTCGACCACCCGGTCGGACACCCCGTGGTGCGGGTCGGCGCCGTTCGGGCCCGAGCCGACGATCACGAACTCGGCGCGCGTGAGCCCCTCGGCCTCGATGGCGGCGGTGATGAGCTCGCCCACCTCCGCCTCGGTCCGGCCCACCTGCAGGAACTCCCCCATCCGGGCATGCACTGCATCGATGCGACGGGCGGCCTCGGCGAGCTCGCCCACCTCGTGCGCGGTCTTCACGGCCCGCACGTGGTCGATCACCTCCGAGGCGAGGACCACCTCGCCGTCGACCCCGTCCTGGAGCGGCACCAGGTGCAACGCCGGCAGGGCGGTGGACACCGCCACCCGCCCGGCGACCGACCCGGTGACGAGCGCGATGGCGTCGGTCCCGTCCGCCCACGGGTGGATCCTCGCGCCCACGCGGTCGGCGGCTCGCCGGGTGACGTCGGTGAGTTCGAGCGACGGCAGCACCAGCAGTGGCTCTGCCCCGTCCACGGGCACGACCAGCGCGGTGAGCCGCTCGTGCGAGTCCATGCGCTCACCGGTGAGGTAGGACATGTCCTCGCCGGAATACACCACCACGTGGTCGATCCCGAGGTCCCGCGCGCGATCGCGGACGGCTGCCAGACGGTGCGAGTGGATCTGCGTAGTGGGGCTGTTCATGTCCTCCACAGTAGGCCGGGGCCGCAGTGGGCCGGAGCCGACTAGCCTGACGGCAGGTACTCGCTCCCGACCCGACGACATCAAGGAGGCGCGGTGTCCCAGGGCCCGCTCATGGTTCTCGACAGCGCCGGCTTGTGGTTCCGCGCGTTCCACTCCGTGCCCGAGAAGATCACCGGCCCGGACGGCTCCCCCGCCAACGCCGTGCGCGGCTTCTGCGACATGGTGGCCGTGCTCGTGGACGAGTACTCCCCGACCGGCCTGGTGGCCGGCCTCGACCGCGCGTGGCGTCCGGACTGGCGGGTGGAGTTGTTGCCCTCGTACAAGGCGCACCGCGTGGGTGACGACGGCGAGGAGGACGCCCCCGCGTCACTGGGCCCGCAGGTCGAGTCGATCCGCGGAATCCTCGGGGCGGCGGGCATCGCCCAGGCGTGGGCGGAGGACGCGGAGGCCGACGACGTGCTGGCCGCGCTGGCCGCCCGGGATCGCGAGGTGCTGGTCGTGACGGGCGACCGCGACCTGTTCCAGCTGGCATCGGCGAGCACCACCGTGGTGTACGTGGGAGCGGGGATGAAGAAGCGTCTGGCGTACACCCCGGAGGTCGTGGCGGAGCGCTTCGATCTGCCCGCTGGTGACGACGCCCGCGTGTACGCGGACTACGCGGTGCTGGTCGGCGACGCGTCGGACGGGTTGCCCGGCGTGGCGGGGGTCGGTGCGAAGACCGCCGCGGCCCTGCTGCGCGAATACGGCGACCTCGACGGCATCGTCGCCGCCGCCGGCGATCCGGGGTCGGCGCTCACCGCCCGCCAGCGCACGGCGATCACCGAGGGGGCCGACTACCTCTCCGCCGCGCGCGGGGTCGTCCGCCTGGGCGGCCGGGCGTTCGACGTACGGTTCGAGGGCGACGTCGACGGACGCCGTGGCGCCGTGGATTCCGACCGCCTCGAGGCGCTGGGCGAATCGACCGGGCAGGCCCGCGCGATCGGCCGGCTCGTCGAGGCGACCGAGGGGCTCGACGCGGTCTGAGCCGGGCAGGCGCCCGTCGCCCCGTTCCCGTCGCCGCTCGTCCGCGTCGGCTCAGGCCATGTGGTCGAGCACCACACCGCGGCGCAGTGACCCCACGGCGGACCGGGCGGTGCGGGCGAGCTCCGGTTCGGCGACCTGACCGACCTGGGCGAGGACGTCCACCACGAGGCGGGCGGAGCGGACGAAGTCGCCGGCGGTGAGTTCGACGCCCTCCTGCCACGAGGCGGCGAGGATCGAGGCCAGCGCCCCGCCGGAGACCCAGTGGTGCATCACGGGCGCGAGGCCGGCGTCCAGGTCCGGGGTGGTGGGCAGGCGGTGCGCGCGTTCGATCTCGGCGACGTCACCGGCCACCCGCTCCGTCTCGGCGAGGGCGGCGCGCAGGGTGTCGTCGGAGGGTTCGCGGACCGCGGAGTCCGTCCGCGGGTGGGCCACGACCGTGGTGACGACCGCCGCGAGGCCGGCGGCATCGAGCCCGCGCCACACTCCCCGCCGCAGACATTCAGCGACGAACAGGTCCTGCTCGGTGTGTACCCCGGCCAGGAGCCGCCCGGCGTCGGTGGCACGGAGTACGCCGTCCACCTTCTCGAGATAACCGAGGTGCCGGAGCAGGTCGACGATGCGGCGGAAGCGGCGGGCCAGCGAATCGGCGTCGGCGTCGACCTCGGCGGTGAGCGCGGCCACGTCGGCGTCGGCGTGGGCCCAGCGCTCGTGGAGGCGGGCGAGCTTGTCCATCCGGGGGTCCTCGTGCAGCGGGTGCTGCCGGAGTGCCCGGCGCGCCGCGGCGATCCGCGGGTCCTTGCGGACCGGCTTACCGCCGGCGTTCTTCATCCGACCCTTCGCCTTGCCCCGCAGGTGCTCCATCCGCTGGACCAGAGCCCGCTTGGCGCGCCCGTCGAGCTTGCGGCGGCCCTTGGGCAGGTCGACCCGACCCACGGGGATCGGGGGCGAGGCGAAGTCGTTCTGGCGTAACCAGCCGGTCCACCCGGTGTCGGTGAGACAGAGCAGCGCGGGGTCGGACTGGATGTCGGTCCGGACCTGCAGCACGGTCGCCACCATGCCGAATCGTTTGCGGCCCACGGTGATCACGGAGCCGGCGGTCTGCTTGAGCATGGCCGCGCGCACGGACGCCAGCCGGTCGTCCCGGTTCGACTTCTCGGCCTTGCGTTCGAGACGGCTGAGCTCGGCGCGCAACCCCATGTACTCGTCGAGGTCCTCGTCTCCCCCGGCCTCCTCGAGCGACGCCCGCATGCGGTCGCGCTCATCGGACCGGCGCTCGATGGCGCGGGACCGGGACACCAGGGTGCGGTCGGTCTGGAACTGGGCGAACGACCGGCCGATCAGGATGGTGGCCTCCTCGACGCCGAGCTGCTCGACGAGGTTGACCGCCATCGAATAGTCGGGAGCGAAGGCACTGTGCAATGGGAACCGCGGGGTGTCGACGAGCGCGGACAGGGCGTCCAGGTCGAGGTCCGGCTGGTCGAGCACGACTGCCGTGCCCTTGGTGTCGATGCCCCGTCTGCCGGCCCGGCCCGTGATCTGTGAGTACTCCGCGGAGGTGAGCATCGCGTGGGTGTCGCCGTTGAACTTGGTCGTCTTCTCCAGCACCACCGCGCGAGCCGGCATGTGGATGCCCAGCGCCAGGGTCTCGGTCGCGAACACGACCTTGATCAGCCCTGCGGAGAACAGCTCCTCCACGATGGTGCGGAAGAGCGGGAGCATCCCGGCGTGATGGGCGGCGAGCCCGTTGACCAGCCCGGCGCGGAACGAGGTGAAATCGAGGGCGTCGAGGTCGTGTTGTGGGACCTCGGCGCAGGCGGCGTCCACGTGTGAGGCAATACGCCGGGCCTCCTCCCCGGTGGTGAGCCGGAGGCGGGCGCGACGCATCTGAGCGACCGCGCCGTCGCACCCCGCCCGGGAGAACACGAAGTAGATGGCCGGCAGGAGTCGCTCGTCGTCGAGCTTCTCGATGACGTCCTGGCGTCTGGCCCACTGCGCTCGGGGCCGGGCCGTGACCCGCTCCTCGTGGTAGCCGCTCCGGGACCGTCTGCGCTGGTCGGCAGCGGCCCGGATGGGGATCAGGTCCCCATCGGTGTAGAGCATGTGGGCCAGCGGCACGGGACGGTGCTCGGACAGCACCACCGCGGTGTCGCCACGGATCTCGGTGATCCAGTCGCCCAGCTCGTCGGTGTTGCTCAGGGTGGCGGACAGCCCGACCAGGCGGACGGCCGGATCGAGCGTGAGGATGATCTCCTCCCACACGACGCCCCTCGAGCGGTCCCCGAGGTAGTGGATCTCGTCCATCACCACGCAGTCCAGGTCGTGGAGCGCCGACGAGCCGCTGTAGATCATGTTCCGCAGGACCTCGGTGGTCATCACCACGATGGGCGCGTCCGCGTCGATCGAGTGGTCGCCGGTGAGCAGCCCCACGTTCTCGGGGCCGAAGCGCGTGCGGAACTGCCGGAACTTCTGGTTGCTCAGCGCCTTGATCGGGGTGGTGTAGAAGCAGCGCCCTCCCCCGGCGAGCGCCCGGTGAGCCGCGTATTCGCCGACGAGGGTCTTGCCGGACCCGGTGGGCGCCGAGACGAGCAGGTTGCGTCCCGCGTCGAGGGCGGAGAACGCCTCCAGTTGGAAGGGGTCAGGCGAGAACCCCTCCCCGGTGAGGAAGTCCTCGAGCAGGTGATCGGTCCGGGGACGGTCAGGTGATGTCGTCATAGAGTGAACCGCCACCGGCCGGGGCCTGGAGCGGTCGGGTGTCGCCGGGCGTTCGGGTGCCGGTGTCCGGGGCCGGGGTGGTCAGAGGGGCGGGCCGCTCGAGTGGGCCGGATCCGCCGAGGTCGTCGGCGGGGCCGAGGGGCGAGGCGGATTCGTCGTCGACCTCGAGCCAGTCGGCGCGGGACTTGTTCTTGCGCTTGTCATGCAGGCGGGCGAACTGGATCGCGCCCTCGACGAGGATGGTCACCGCCAGTGCGAGGGCGAGCATCGAGAACGGGTCCTGGCCGGGCGAGGCCACGGCCGCGAAGACGAAGATGCCCATGATGATCCCGCGGCGCGACTTGGCGAGAACCTCGTAGCTCACGACCCCGGCGACGTTGAGCATCGCGATCAGGAGCGGGATCTCGAAGCTCACGCCGAAGATGAGGATGAGCTGGATGAGGAACGTGAAGTACTGCGTGCCGGACAACGCGGTGGTCTGGACGTTGTCGCCGATCGAGAGCAGGAACTCCAACGCGTGGACGATCACGACGTAGGCGAGCACCGCGCCGCCGATGAACAGCACCGCGGCCAGGATGGTGAAGACGACCCCGTAGCGCTTCTCGTTCTTGTGCAGGCCGGGCGTGATGAACGCCCACAGCTGGTACAGCCAGACCGGGCTGGCCAACACGATGCCGGCGGTGGCGGACACCTTGAGCCGGAGCATGAACTGCTCGAACGGTCCGGTGGCGAGCAGGCGACACTCGTCGCCGTCGTCACCGAGCTGTAGGCGCGCCCCCGGGGGGATGTCGCAGTAGGGGCCGGTGAGGATCCCGCCCAACGACGGGATGCCGAAGAAGCCGCTGCCGTACCACCAGAATCCGAAGCCCAACGTCACGATGATCGCCGCCATCGCGATGAGCACGCGGTTGCGGAGCTCGTAGATGTGCTCGATCAACGGCATGGTGCCGTCCGGGTTGCGGGGCCTGCGGCGGCGTCTGGTCAGCAGGCGACCGGCGCCACCCTTGCGGGTGGCGCCGGTGTCCGCGGTGTCGGTCTGCGTCATGGAGGGGTCGGCCTACTGCCCCTGCTGACCCTGACCGCCGTGGTATGGGGCGGTGGGGTCGGTGTACTGCTGCTGCCCCTGTGGCTGGTACGGCTGCTGGGGTGCCTGCGGGTAACCCTGCCCCTGGGCATTCGGCTGCCCCTGCGGCTGGTACTGCTGGGGTGCCTGCGGCTGGTACTGCTGCGGCTGGTACTGCTGCGGCTGGGGCTGGGCGGACTGCTGTGCCTGCGGCTGCGCGTACTGGGCGGCGTTCGGCTGCGCCTGGGTGAGAGCCTGCGGCGCGGGGTCCTCGACCGGCTTGTCGTCGTTCTGCATCTCCTTGATCTCGGACTTGAAGATGCGCATCGACCGTCCGAGGCCGCGGGCGGCGTCCGGGAGCTTCTTCGAACCGAACAGCAGGAGCACCACCGCGAGGACGATGAGCCAGTGCCAGATGCTCAACGCACCCATGTCAACCTCCGTTTGTCTGACAACGTGCCCATGCTAGCGCACCCACACCGGGCGGCGTCACTCGAGCGCTCCCCGAAACCGGCTGCTACCTGGTTATTTACCGAGAATTCACGATTCCGTCACGGAGGTCTTCCCCGGCTCCGCCGAGTACGCCTCCAGCCCCTCGACGGCGCGGCCCGCCACCTCGGCGGACAGTTCGGGATCGGCGGCCCGCACGACGTCCGCATGACCGAGCAGGAAGCGCAGGAGCCAGGCCCGGTCGTGGTAGGCGATCTCCACCTCCAGGTCGCCGTCCGGGCGGCGGACCACGCTGTGGAACCGGAACTCGTCGAGGAACCAGGCCGCGGCGGCGGGGACACGGGCGGACTCCAGTCGGACGTCGCCCTCGCCGTCGTCCTGGGGTCGGGGTCCCAGCGCGCGGCGCGGCCCCACCTCCTCGACCCCGCTCATCCGGTCGGTGCGGAACGTCCGCCACTGACCCGACTCACGGTCCACCCCGTGGACGTAGGAATGGCCGTCGGCGACGGACAGGCGTGCGGGGTCCACGACCCGGGTGGTGGAGGTGTCGGAGCTGGCCGAGTGGTAGACGAAGCGCAGCGCCCGACCGTCGTGGACGGCCGTGCGCACGACGTCCGCGTCCGAGTCGGCCGTCTCGCGTCGGGCGTCGAGCCCCCCGGCGTGCACGTCGGCGCCGGTGGCGGTCCGGAGCGTCGACAGCAGGTCGCGCAGCGCGCCCTGGTCGATCACCTCCGGCTGGTCGAGGAACACCGCCAGCCCGGTCTCGAGCGTGACCGCCTCCGCGGCGGTCAGGCGGACCGGGCGGTCGATCCCGGCGGTGAAGGTCACCTCCACGAGATCGGCGTCGTCGAGGTCCTCGGAGGAGAAGGCGAGGTCGATCAGGTCACCGGGGCCGTACCCGGGCAGACCGCAGGACCACAGTTGCCACAGGGCGGCCCGGAGTTGCTTCTCGGTCAACCCGAGGTCGCGGGCCGCGTCGGCCACGGGGACGGCGCCCCGGGTGTGGAAGTACGGGACCACGCTGAGCAACGTGGCCAGCGGGACGGCGCGGGCGCTCATCGGGCGGCCTCCTCGGCGGCGGTGAGGATCGTCACGACCCGGACGCGGAGCTCGGCCGGGCGCAGGGCCACGGCGTCGGCACCCTGGGCGGCCACGAGCGCGGACAGTTCACCGAGCGGCGCGGCGACCTCGAGGTCGACCCCGTCCCTGCCGAATCGCCGGGCGGGGCTCTGGGACCGGGCCATGGCGCGCAGCTCGGCGGCTCTGCCGTCGGCGGCCCAGACCGTGGCCTCCACCAGGGGGTTGAGCCGGGAGACGGCGCCGTCCAGCAACGCGAGGACCTGCTCGGTCGGCGGGACGGGGACGGTCCGGGCGGCGCGCCCGAGCCGGACGTCGGAGATGCGGACGAGCCGGAACGTCCGGGGTTCGCCTCGGTCGAGATCGTGACCGACGAGGTACCAGTGGCCGTGGCGGGATCCGGTCCACCAGGGCTCGACCCGCCGGGAGGTGGGTTCGGCGGCGCCCGCGGGGGTGTGCGAGAAGGTGACCGTGGATCCCTCGGCGATCGCCTCGGCGACCAGGGCGGCGGTCGCGAGCTCGGCGGGGTCGGTTACGGACACGGTCGCGCCGGCGTCGTGCGCGGGCTCGATCCCCGCGGCGGTGAGTTTGGCCAGCGCCCCGTCGGCGCGCGCGGCCCGCTCCCCCTCGCGCCACACCTCGGCCGCGACGGCGAGCACGCCGGCCTGCTGGGGCGTGAGGGTGATGTCGGGCAGCTCGTACCCGTGGGCGGGGATGCGGTACCCGGCCGGCGATCCGGGGGCCAGCGAGGCGCCCTGTTCGAGCGGGACCCCGGCGTCGCGTAGCTCCCGCTTGTCCCGTTCGAACATCCGCAGGTAGGCGGCGTCGTTCTCGGCGTCGTCGTACCCCTGGACCATCCTGCGGATCTCCCCCGCCGACAGGAACGCGTTGGTCGACCTCAGACAGATCACGAGGTTGACCAGACGTTGGGACTTCGAGGTGGGCACGCCTGGAGACGCTATCGTCCGAGCGCGGCGACGAGTTCGTCGACACGCGGGTCCTCGTGGGCGAACGGGTCCGTCAGCGCGACGGTGGGCAGGGTGCCGTCGGAGACCTTGAGGTGGACCCAGTCCACGGTGAAGTCGCGCTCGGCGTCCCGGGCGGCCGTGATGAACCTGCCACGCAGCGCGGCGCGGGTGGTCTCGGGGGCGACGGTGCGGGCCCGCTCCACCTCGGCGTCGTCCACGACGCGGGAGACGAGCCCGCGGCGTTCGAGGACCGAGTGGAGCCCGCGTCCGGGCCGCACGTCGTGGTAGGTCAGGTCGATCTGGGACAGCCTCGGGTGGTCGAGGTCGACGCCGGTCTTGTCCTGGACCTGCCGGATGAGCCGCAGTTTGGCGGCCCAGTCGATGTCGGCGGCGATCGACTCGTGGTCCCCGGACTCGACGGCGTCGAGCACCCGCTCCCACAGGGCCACGCACCGCTCGATGTCGGGGCGATCGTCGCGCTCCCAGCCGCCGCTGTCGAGGTAGCGGTGGACCCCGGCGAGGAACTCCCGCTGGATCTCCAGCGCCGTCATGGTGGTGCCGTCGGTCATCGCGACGGGCCGCGTGCCGGTGAGGTCGCGGCTGATCTCCCGGATGGCCCGAACCGGGTGCGCCACCGCCATCGGGCGCAGCTCGACGCCCGCCTCGAGCATCTCCAGCACGAGCCGGGTGCTGGCGATCTTGAGCAGCGTGGTGGTCTCGATCATGTTGGAGTCGCCCACGATCACGTGCATGCGCCGGAACCGGGTCGAGTCGGCGTGCGGCTCGTCTCGGGTGTTGATGAGCGGTCGCGACCGGGTGGTGGCGGACGAGACGCCGTCCCACATGTGTTCGGCGCGCTGGGAGAAGCAGAACGTCGGTTCCTCCGTCTCGCCGAGTCCCACGCCCGCCGGGGTGCCGGGCAGGATCTTGCCGGCGCCGCAGAGGAGCTGCCGGCTCACGAGGAACGGCAACAGTGTGGTGGCGATGCTGCGGACCTGGGTGGCCCGGTCGAGCAGGTAGTTCTCGTGGCACCCGTAGGAGTTGCCCACCGAGTCGGTGTTGTTCTTGAACAGATAGACGTTGACGTCGATCCCCTCGGCGGCGAGTGCCTGCTCGGCCTGCAGGGCGAGGTCGTCGACGATCCGCTCCCCCGCCCTGTCGTGCGCGACGAGCTGGCGCAGGCCGTCGCATTCGGCGGTCGCGTACTCGGGGTGGGAGCCCACGTCGAGGTAGAGGCGGGAGCCGTTCTCCAGGAAGACGTTGGAGCTGCGCCACCGCTGCACGACGGGCCGGAAGAAGTAGCGGGCGATCTCGTCGGCGCCGAGGGACCGCGCGCCGTCACCGCCGACGCTGGTGATCCCGAACTCCGTCTCGATCCCGACGATGCGACGGATCATGGCGGTCTACTGCCCGCCCTTCTGGACGTAGGACTTCACGAACTCCTCGGCGTTGGTCTCGAGGATGTCGTCGATCTCGTCGAGCAGCGAGTCGGCGGAGGTGGTGTCGGCGGCCTTGGCGACCTGGCCGGCCTCGTCGTCACCGTCGGCGGGGCCGCCGGCGTTCTTCTGGATCCGGGACATGGACTTCTCCTTAACGGTGGGAGGTTCGGTGGTCGGAGGTGCGTGTCGGTGCGGTCACCACGGTGACGGTCCGTCGGTGGTGAGGAAGTCCGGGTGCGCCTCGCAGTACTCCCGGGTCCCGGTGTACGGGTCGGTGAGGTCGACGTGGCGCTGGTGGCCGCGTGAGTCGACGACGACGACGAGGTCCCATCCGGCGGAGTGGATGCTGTCTCCGAGTTCCGCGAGGAAGCGTCCCCTGGCCCAGGCCCGCGTCCGGGCGGGCGGGGTCGTGACGGCGGCCTCGACCTCGTCTGGGGTGGTCAGTCGGCGCATCGCGCCCTTCGCCACTAGACGGGTGTAGAGGCCGCGTTCCGGATCGATGTCGTGGTACTGGAAGTCGATGAGCGCGAGCCGCGCGTGGTCCCAGTCCAGCGCGTCGCGGGCGCGGAATCCCTCTAGCAGACGCAGCTTGGCGGGCCAGTCCAGGCGGTCGGCGCACGACATGGGATTCTGCTCGAGGGCCTCGAGGATCTCCCGCCATTCGGCGAGGACCTCGGTGGCCCAGTCCGGTCGGCCGGGTCCGTCGCCGACGAGGTCGGCGACCCGGTCCAGGATCTCGCGTTGGAGACCGATCCCGGTCAGTGCGCGGCCGTCGGGCAGCGGCACCGTGGCGGTCAGCGACGTGTCGTGACTGATGACGTGCACCGCCTCCACGGGGTCGACGGGCAGGAGATCGGAGAAGTCGACGCCCTCCTCGATGGCGTCCAGGACCAGGCACGTGGTGCCGATCTTGAGGTACGTCGCCAGTTCGGACATGTTCGCGTCGCCGATGATCACGTGCAGTCGGCGCCACGTCTCGTCGGACGCGTGCGGCTCGTCGCGGGTGTTGATGATCCCGCGACGCAGGGTCGTCTCGAGCCCGGTGAGCACCTCGATGTAGTCGGCGCGCTGGGAGAGCTGGAAGCCGGCCGTCTCGCCGGACTGCCCGATCCCCACGCGTCCGGCGCCGCAGAACACCTGCCGGGACAGCAGGTGCGGTGCCAGGCTCAGGGTCAGGGCGTCGAAGTCGACGTCGCGGCGGACGAGGTAGTTTTCGTGCGCGCCGTACGAGGCGCCCTTACCGTCGACGTTGTTCTTGTACAGCTTGAGTTCGGCGTTGCCCTCGGTCGCCGAGGACTCGACCCCGGCGCGGTGCATGACGAGCTCGCCGGCCTTGTCCCAGATCACCGCGTCGCGCGGGGAGTCGACCTCCGGCGCGGAGTACTCGGGGTGCGCGTGGTCGACGTAGAAGCGCGCGCCGTTGGTCAGCACCCGGTTGGTCACCCCGAACTCGCCGGGGTCGTAGGCGCGCACGGCTCCCAGGTCGAAACCGCGGGCGTCGCGCAGGGGCGATTCCGACTCGTAGTCCCAGCGGGTCTCGTCGGCGCCGCCGGCGGACTCCCCGGGGTCGGTGTAGGCCTTGATCACCTGGGTGGAGGTGACCACCGAGCTGAGCAGGGGCTGCCCGACCGCGACGATGCCGAACTCGATCTCGGTGCCGATGATCCGGCCTCGCCCGACCTCACCCGACGCGTTCCGAACGGGAGGGGTCACTGGTCCACGCCCTTGTTGGGGATGGAGACGTCGACGACGCGCTCACCGCGGACACCGGTCAGCCGCGCCCATTCCTGCGGGTTGGAGGTGTTGGGCAGGTCCGCGCTCTCGGCGAACTCGGCGTCGACAGCGTCGAGGAAGTCGTCTGTGGTCAGGCCCTGCCCGGTGCCGTGGACGATGTCCTTGATCGCCAGCTTCTTGGCCCGGTCCACGATGTTGCGCAGCATCGCCCCGGAGGTGAGGTCGGCCAGGTACAGGGAGGATCGGCGGCCCGAGGCGTACACCAGGTGCACGTACGTGGTGGACGCGTCGCGCGTGTAGAGCCTGTCGACGATCCGGTCGATGAGGTCCGCCACGTGCGTCTGCTCGTCCGCGTCCCCGACCTCCTCCGGGTCGAAGCGCAGGTCGGGGGTGATGTATTTCGCCAGGATATCGGTCGCGGCGTCGCGGTCGGGCCGGTCGATGCGGATCTTCAGGTCGAGCCGGCCGGGGCGCAGGATGGCCGGGTCGATCATGTCCTCGCGGTTGGAGGCGCCGATCACGATGACGTTGCGCAGGTCCTCCACGCCGTCGATCTCCGCGAGTAGCTGGGGCACGATCGTGGTCTCCATGTCCGAGGAGACACCGGAACCGCGGGTGCGGAAGATCGAGTCCATCTCGTCGAAGAACACGATGACCGGGTTGCCCTCGGTCGCCTTCTCACGCGCCCGCTCGAAGATGGAGCGGATGTGCCGCTCGGTCTCGCCGACGTACTTGTTGAGCAGTTCCGGGCCCTTGATGGACAGGAAGTACGAGTTGGGATAGCGACCGTCGGAGACGTCGTCGCCCCGGGAGACCGCCGACGCGCGGGCCAATGAGTGCGCGACGGCCTTGGCGATGAGGGTCTTGCCGCAGCCGGGGGGCCCGTAGAGCAGGACGCCCTTGGGTGGGGCCAGGTGGAACTCGCGGTAGAGGTCGTGGTGGATGAAGGGCAGCTCGATGGCGTCGCGGATCTGCTCGATCTGCGGTCCGAGTCCACCGATGTCGGAGTACTCCACCATCGGGATCTCCTCGAGCAGGAGCTCGTCGACCTCGGCCTTGGGCACGACCTCATACGCCACGCCCGCCTTGGGGTCGACCAGCACCGCGTCGCCCGGACGGACCGGGGCGGGGTGCTCGGCGGTCCGACCGCCCCGCAGCGCGGCGGCCAGCACGACGATGTGCTCCTCGTCGTTGCCCATCACGACGCGGGCGCGGACGCCGTCGGCGAGTACGTCACGGAACATGGCGGTGACGCCCGTGACGGGCAGCTCTCCGGAGACCTCGAGCACGGTCAAGGCCTCGTTGAGACGCACCGTCGTACCGGCGGTGAGTTCGGCAGGGTCCACCCCCGGGGCGATCGCGAGGCGCATCCGCCTACCCGCGGCCATGACCTCCACGGTGTCCGGGCCGGAGGGTCGGGCCAGGACCACGCCGTAGGTGCTGGGCGGGGTGCCGAGTCGTTCGACCTCACTCTTGAGCGCCTCGAGCTGGTCGCGCGAGTCCTTGAGCAGGTCCGCGAGCCGGACGTTGCGGGCGCCGAGGGCGTCGATCTTGATCGTCTTCTCGCGGTCCGAACGGGCCCCCTCGTCCACGGCCTTGCGCAGCCGTGCGAGCTCGGCCCGGTCGATGGCGACCCGGTCCTGCCCGTCGCCGGCCGGGGATCGTCCCTCGGTCACGCGATCACCTGCCCTCCTGGTCGTCGACGAGTCACCTCGTCGTCGTCCCCTCCACCCTATCGGCGGACGCGGGCGCAGGTCCCTGCGAGTCCGCCGGTCAGCCCTTTCCGCTGCGCCGCTTGGGCTTGAGGGTGGTCACGCCCTCGGCGAGCCGGCGGGCGGTCACGAGGAACGCCGTGTGGCCCTGCATGCGGTGCTCCGGACGCACGGCCAGGCCGACCACGTGCCAGCCGCGGTTGATCGACTCCCACGCCCGGGGCTCGGTCCAGCACTGCTGACGCCGCAGGGCCTCCACGACGTCCGACAGCTGGGTCGTGGTGGCCACGTAGGCGACCAGCACCCCGCCGGGCACCAACACGTCGCTCACCGTGGGCAGGCACTCCCAGGGCGCGAGCATGTCCAGCACCACGCGGTCGACCTGGCCCCCCAGCGCCTCCACGGAGGTCTCGGCCAGGTCCGCGACGCGCAGGTCCCAGTTCTCGGGGTGCTCGCCGTAGAACGTACGGACGTTGCGCTCGGCGTGCTCGGCGTGGTCCTCACGGATCTCGTAGGAGAACACCCGCCCCTCGGGGCCCACGGCCCGGAGCAGCGAGCAGGTCAGCGCGCCGGAACCGGCACCGGCCTCCAGGACGCGGGCGCCGGGGAACACGTCACCCTCGTGCACGATCTGCGCGGCGTCCTTGGGGTAGATCACCTGGGCGCCGCGCGGCATGGACAGCACGTAGTCGGTGAGGAGCGGCCGGAGCGCGAGGTAGTGGGAGTCCTTGGTCGAGGTGACGATCGACCCCTCCGGCGCACCGATCAGGTCGTCATGGCGGACGGCCCCGTGGTGGGTGAAGAACTCGGCGCCCTCGACGAGGACGACCGTGTACTTGCGCCCCTTGGTGTCGGTGAGTTGGACGCGGTCGCCCACGACGAACGGACCGGATCGCTGCACGGGACCTCCAGGGGGACATACGGGCCGGTTGTCCGACCGGTTGTCTACCCTGCCAGGTGTGACGGATCCCCTGGAAATCGGCGGCATCCCGGCAGCGGTCGACGTACCCCTGCCGGAACGCAAACCCCTCGCCCTGTCCGCCTCGCGCGCGGCGGACTTCCGGCAGTGCCCGCTGCTGTACCGCCTGCGCACCATCGACCGGATCCCGGAGCCCAAGACACGCGCCCAGGTGACGGGCACCGTCGTCCACTCGGTGCTCGAGGAGCTCTACGGCCTCGAGCAGTCCGATCGGGCGCCGCAGCGCGCCGCGGACCTCGTCCCCGCCGCCGTCGAGAACTTCTACGCGGCGGAGGACGGCGCCGACGTGGTACCTGTGGCCGAACGCCCCGGGTTCGAGGCCGAGGTCGCGGGCCTGGTCTCGGCCCTCTACGGCGTCGAGGACCCGCAGCGCTTCTCCCCCGCCTCGTGCGAGCAGTACCTGCTCACGGCCACTCAGTCGGGGACCCCGCTCCACGGCTACCTCGACCGGGTCGACGTGGCGCCGACCGGCGAGGTCAGGGTCGTCGACTACAAGACCGGCAAACCCCCGAACCCGCGGTACCAGCACCAGGCGATGTTCCAGATGCGCTTCTACGCCCTGATGTACCACCGCGTCCACGGGGTGCTCCCCGCGCAGCTCAAACTCATCTACCTCAAGAACGGCAGCTGGCTCACCCTCACCCCGGATCATGCATCCCTCGGTGAGACCGAGGCGTCCCTCGACTCGCTCTGGTCGGAGATCGAGCGGGCCGGGGAGAGCGGGGACTTCCGCCCCCGTACGTCCCGCCTGTGCGACTGGTGCAATCATCAGGCCCTGTGTCCGGCGTACGGCGGTACCCCGCCGGAGTACCCGGGGTGGCCCGGGACGCGGGTGGTACCAGCCGGGACGGACACTCTGCTGTCAGGTCAGGGAGAACCGAGGAGAACGTGATGACGGAGGCCTACTTCGAGCCGCTGGGTACCGACGACGGCTGGGAGGTCTTCCGAGCAACGCCGCACACCGTGAGCGCCTGGGGCCCCGACCTGCAGCACGGGGCCCCGCCTTCTGCCATCCTCACCCGGGCCATGGATCGGCTGGACCCGTCCGAGGAGACGCGGATCGCGCGGGTGGCGGTCGACCTGCTGGGTCCGGTCCCGCTGGGCGAGTTGCGGACGCGGGCGCGCGTGACCCGACCGGGCCGGCGGATCCAGCTGGTCGAGTCCGAGCTCGAGGCGCGGGGACGGATCGTCGCCCGGGCGAGCGCGTGGCGGATGCTCGTCAGCGACACCGCGGAGGTCGAGCAGACGCTGGATCAGCCCCGCGAGTTGCCGGGAGCTGATCACAACAGTGATTTCTTCAACCGCTGGACCAGCGGCTACATCGACTCGCTCGAGATCCGGGGTGCCGAGGACGGCACCGTGTGGGCGCGGCCCACCCTGCCGCTGGTGGCAGGTGAGGAGACGACCCCCGCCGAGCACGTGATGTGCGTGGCGGACATCGCCAACGGTGTCGGAGCGGTCCTCGAGCCCCACGAGTGGCGATTCCTCAACACCGACGTGGTCACGCACCTGCACCGCCGGCCCGTCGGGCAGTGGATCGGGGTGACAGCGCGGGCCTCGATCGGTCCCGACGGGGTGGGCGCGACCACCGGAACGCTCTTCGACGAGGTCGGCGCGATCGGCCACACCCTGCAGGCGTTGCTGGTCGAGCGGGTCTGATCGGGCGCGGTCCCAGCCCGAGGATCCGCTACTCCGACTGCGGATCCGCTACCCCTGTTCGGGTAGCGGATTCGAAGGGAGGGTAGCGGATCTTCTGGTTGTCAGCCCATCCGGCAGGAGCGGATGTCGGTCGCGATGACCGACTTCGCGCCGGACGCGGCGAGCTCGTCCATGATCGAATTGACCCGCTTGCGCGGCACCATCGACCGGACGGCGATCCACGCCGGGTCCGCCATCGGCGAGACCGTGGGCGACTCGATGCCCGGCGTGATCGCCGAGACCTCGTCGAGCAGATCCTTGGGGCAGTTGTAGTCGAGCATCATGTACTGCTGGGCGAACACCACGCCCTGCAGGCGCGCCCTGAGCTGTGCCATCGCCGCGGACACCTCGGCGTCCGCCCGGGAGATCAGCACGCCCGAGGAGTCGCACAGGATGTCGCCGAACGCCTCCAGGCCGTGGACCTTGAGCGTCCGTCCGGACCCCACGACGTCGGCGATGCAGTCGGCCACTCCCAGTTGGATCGAGATCTCCACGGCGCCGTCGAGGCGGATGACCTCTGCCTCGACCCCCCGCTGCTGGAGGTCCCGACGCACGATATTGGGGTACGAGGTCGCGATCCGCGCGCCGGCGAGCCGGTCGGTGGACCATCCCGCCCCGGCGGGACCGGCGTAGCGGAAGGTGGAGTGGCCGAAGCCCAGATCGAGGAGCTCATCGACCTCGGCCATGGAATCCGCGGCCAGATCCCGGCCGGTGATGCCCATCTCGAGGCGGCCGGAGCCCACATAGACGGCGATGTCCTTGGGACGGAGGAAGAAGAACTCGACGTCGTTGTCCGGGTCGATCAGCGTGAGGTCTTTGCTCCCCTCGTGCCGACGACGGTACCCCGCCTCGGCGAGCATCTCGGAGGCGGACTCGGACAGGGCGCCCTTGTTGGGCAGTGCGACGCGCAGCATGACGGGGGCTCCGGGATCTGTGAGCGTGAGGGTGGACGCGGGGCGGGGTCTAGAGATGTCGGTAGACGTCCTCGAGGCCGAGTCCGCGCCTGAGCATCATGACCTGGGTCCAGTACAGGAGCTGCGAGATCTCCTCCGCCAGTTCCTCGTCGGACTGGTACTCGGCGGCGATCCACACCTCTCCGGCTTCTTCGACGACCTTCTTGCCCAGATGATGCACACCCTTGTCGAACGCGGCGACGGTGCCGGACCCCTCGGGGCGCGCGGTAATGCGCTCGGACAGCTCGGTGAACAGCGAGTCGAAGGTCTTCACACGCTCGATTGTCCCATAGCCGCACCCACGGGTGTGCCGGAGGTGAGCCCGTGGAGCGCCGCGGTGTCGATGCCCTCCAGGGTGTCGTGGGTGTGGGCCCCGACGACGCCGGGCTGGCCGTCGGTCGACGGGATGTACAGCACCCGGCATCCGGCGGCGACCGCCGCGGTCGCGCCGGTGACGGAATCCTCCACCGCCACCGCCGAGCCGGGCTCCACCCCGAGCCGGGCACACGCGAGGAGATACGGGTCCGGGGCGGGCTTGGCCTCGGTGACCATGCACCCGGTGACCACCACGTCGAAGCGGGAGCGGTCGATGAACTCGAGGGGCACCACCGCGACATCGGCGGTGGTGTTGGTGACCAACGCGACCGGAGTCCTCGTCGACGCGATATCGGCGAGGAGATCCTCGGCGCCCGGCCGCCACCTCATATCAGTTCGCATCAACTCGGTGACCCGGGAGTTCAAGCGGTGGGCGAGGCGGTCGAACTCCTCGCCCACGATCCGGCGACCCGTGTACTCGCCGAGGATCTCGAAGAACCCGTGGAGGGAGTTGCCCAGCGTCCTCTCGCGCGTCGTCTCGTCGAGGGGGCGCCCCAGGTGCTCGGCGAGCTCGTACACGGCGATGTCCCACAGTCGCTCGGTGTCGACGAGGGTGCCGTCCATGTCGAGACAGACGGCGGACGGAACACGGTCGGAGGAATTGCTGGTCACGGACTACTGTCTACCCGAGTCAGGTGAACCGGGGGTGACCCGAGGCGCCGATGGCGACGGGATCGCATCGAAGTCGCTGAGCTTCCGTGGCGCCATCACGACGCGCGCCGAGTTGAGGATCGCCAGCACATCGATGACCTCCTGCGCGATCGCCCCCGCGAGAGGGCTCAGCAACCCGAAGACGGCGAGGAGCATCCCGATCACGGAGGCGGCCATCCCGCCCACCGCTGACTGCAGGGCGATCCGACGCATACGCGCTCCGATATGGAGCAGGTCGTCGAGGCGCTCCAGTGAGGAATCCAGCACCACGGCGTCGGCGGCCTCGGACGTCACGTCGGAGGTGGCACCGAACGCGACTCCTGCGGTCGCGGCCGTCATCGCCGGGGCGTCGTTGATGCCGTCCCCGAGGAACAGCGTCGGCCCCGCGGCAGTGCGTTCGCGGACGATCGCGAGTTTGCCCTCGGGGCCGACCCCGCCGTGCACCTCACTGATGCCCACCCGGTCCGCCAACCGGCGGACCTCGGTCTCGCGGTCACCCGAGATGATCATCATGTGCTTGACGCCGTGCGAGCGCGGCAGATGTGCGATGAAGTCGCCTGCGGTCGCCCGCGGTTCGTCCCGGAACCGGAGGGTGGCGGCGTACCGGTCGTCCAGGAGGACGATCGATTCCAGACCGGCCTCCGTCCCCGGGAGGAGGTCGACGGCGTCGGGGTCGACCGCGGCGAGTCCACGACGGTTGGTCAGGCGAAGGCTGTGGCCGCCCACCTCACCGACCAGTCCGGCGCCGGGTTTCTCGGCGACCGAGCTGAGTGGTGGTATGGCGAGACCTCGTTCGGTGGCGGCGTCGACGACAGCTCGGGCAAGAGGATGACGGGAGTAGACCTCGACCGCTGCTGCGGTCGCCAGCACGCCATCCGGATCGGTGCCCGGTCGAGGAATGATCTCGGTCAGGACGGGGCGACCGTAGGTCAGTGTGCCCGTCTTGTCGAACATCATCGTCTCGATCCGGCTGACGTTCTCGAGCATTGCCGGGTTCCGGATGATGATCCCACGCTTGGCGGACAGCGAGATGGCGCCGATGATGGCGACCGGTACGCCGATGAGCAGTGGACACGGGGTCGCGACGACCACCACGGCGAGGAAGCGGGTCGGGTCGCCCGAGATGACCCAGCCGAGGACGCCGAGGGCAAGTGCGACCAGCGTGTACCAGGCGCCGAGACGGTCGGCCAGGCGACGCATCGGGGGCCGGTGTTCCTCCGCCTCCCGCAGGACGCCGACGATCTGCGCGTACCGGGAGTCTGCCGCCCGGCGTTCGGCCCGGACGGTCAACGCCACCTCGCCGTTGACGGCCCCGGAGAGCACCTGGGAGCCGGGTGACTTCGGCACGACGTACGGTTCGCCGGTCAGGAACGACTCGTCCATGGCGCCGTCGCCACCCACGACCTCGCCGTCGACGGGGCACAGTTCATGAGGCAGGACGAGGAGGAGGTCATCCACGCGGACCTCCTCGGCGCGGATGTCGTCCACGCCCGCGGCCGTAGAGTCCCCGCGGAGTCGATGCGCGATCGTGGGACTGCGCCGCGCGAGGGCGTCGAGGGTGGCCGATGCCCTCCGCGACGCCGCGGCCTCGAGCGCCTCGCCGCCGGACAGCATGAGGACGACGATCGCGGCGACCAGCCACTCGTCGAGAGCGACCGCCGTGATGATCGAGATGGCGGCGAGCATGTCCGCCCCACCCGCGCTCCTCACCGCCGAGCGCAGTACCTCGAGGATGAGTGGGACCCCGCCGACCACGACCACCGCGACCAGGGGCGCCCGGATCGACCACTCGACCGTCGTGGAGACGCCGGGACCGGTGACCGCGCGCGACACGAGGTGGATCGCGATGGCCAGGACGGTGGCCATCGCGAGTACCCCCTGGCGAGAGCCGACGAAGGTGCGGAGTGGCCCGTCCGCCCGGCCCCGCGTCGATGCCGACGCGGGGCTGGTGGATTCACCGCCAGATCGGTGCCCGATGGTGTGCATGACTTCATCATCCGCCGTCGGGTATGTCCTCTACCAGCAAGGACAGGCTGTCCTGCGTGCCCCCTCAGACGTTGAAGTACTTCGCCTCCGGGTGGTACAGCACGAACGCGTCGGTCGACTGCTCGGGATGCAACTGCAGTTCCTCGGAGAGTTCGACGCCGATGCGCTCGGGCTCGAGCAGATCGACGACCACCTTGCGGGACTCCAGGTCGGGGCAGGCGCCGTAGCCGAAGCTGTACCGGGCACCCCGGTACTTGAGGTTGAAGTACTCCTCGATGCTGTCCGGGTCCTCGTCGGAGACCGTGCCCTCGGGCAGGCGGAGTTCGTCGCGGACCCGCCGGTGCCAGAACTCGGCGAGGGCCTCGGTGAGCTGCACGGACAGGCCGTGCACCTCGAGGTAGTCCCGGTAGTTGTCCGCGGCGAACAGCTCGTTGGCGAAGTCCGCGATGGGCGTGCCCATGGTGACCAGCTGGAACGGCAGGACGTCCACCACTCCCTCGGCCTCGCAGCGCTCCTTGGAGGCCAGGAAGTCGGGGATGGCCAGGAAGCGCGGTCGCTGCTGGCGCGGGAACGCGATCTTGTGGAGCACCTCGGCGTCCGGGCGCGGTTCGGCGAGCACCCAGATCTCCTCGCCCACCGAGTAGGCCGGGAAGTAGCCGTACACGACGGCCGAGTGGGACAGGATGTTCTCGGTGGTCAGCCGGTCGATCCACGAACGCAGGCGGGGCCTGCCCTCGGTGGCCACGAGCTCCTCGTAGTCCGGCCCGTCGCCGCTGCGGGTGCCCCGCAGGCCCCACTGGCCGAAGAACAGGGCACGCTCGTCCAGGTGACCGGCGTAGTCCGCAACCGGGATCCCCTTGGCGATCCGGGTCCCCCAGAACGGAGGGGTCGCGATCGGCTGGTCGGCCGCGACGTCCGACCGCTCGGGGACCACGACGGGCTCGGCCTCGGCCGCTCGTTTGGCGGCGATCCGCTCACTGCGAGCGCGGCGCTCGCGGCGTTCTTCTGCCTTGGCTGCGGACTCCGACGACTGGGACATCGGGACCCCGGTCCGTTTGGACGTCATCACCTCGTCCATGAGCCGCAGGCCCTCGAACGCGTCCCGCGCGTAGAACACCTCACCCTGGTACATCCCGGCGAGATCGACCTCGACGTAGGACCGGGTCAGCGCGGCACCGCCGAGCAGGACCGGGAACTCCCCGGCGATCCCCTCCGAATTGAGCTCGGCGAGGTTGTCCTTCATCACGACGGTGGACTTCACCAGCAGGCCGGACATGCCGATCACGTCGGCCTTGTGCTCGCGGGCCGCGGAGATGATCTCCGAGATCGGCTGCTTGATGCCGATGTTGACCACGTCGTAACCGTTGTTGGACAGAATGATGTCCACGAGGTTCTTGCCGATGTCGTGCACATCGCCCTTGACCGTGGCCAGGACGATGCGGCCCTTGCCGTCCTCGTCGCTGGCCTCCATGTGGGGCTCGAGGTGGGCGACCGCGGCCTTCATGGTCTCCGCCGACTGCAGGACGAACGGCAGCTGCATCTGGCCGGACCCGAAGAGCTCACCCACGGTCTTCATCCCGCCGAGCAGGTGGGTGTTGATGATCTCCAGAGGGGGGATCTCCGCCATCGCGGCGTCGAGGTCCGCCTCGAGTCCCTTGCGCTCGCCGTCGACGATCCTGGCCGACAGCCGCTCCATGAGCGGCATCGCGGCGAGCTCGGCCGCGCGCGCGTCCTTGGCGCCGGCCGCGGACACGCCCTCGAACAGCTCCATGAACACCTGGAGGGGGTCATATCCCTCACCGCGACGGTCGTAGACCAGGTCGAGGGCGACCTCCCGCTGCCGCTCGTCGATCTTGCTCATGGGCAGGATCTTGGAACTGTGCGCGATCGCGGTGTCCAGACCCGCCTGGATGCACTCGTGCAGGAACACCGAGTTGAGCACCTGGCGGGCGGCCGGGTTGAGGCCGAACGAGATGTTCGACAAGCCGAGCGTGGTGTGGATCTTCGGGTGTGACCCGGTGAGCCGGCGGATGGCCTCGATTGTCTCGATGCCGTCGCGGCGGACCTCCTCCTGGCCGGTCGAGATGGGGAAGGTCAGACAGTCGATGATGATGTCCTCCTCCGCCACCCCCCAGTTACCGGTGAGGTCGGAGATGAGCCGCTCGGCGATCTCGACCTTGCGATCCGCGGTCCGGGCCTGGCCCTCCTCGTCGATGGTCAGCCCGACCACAGCCGCGCCGTGGCGGGAGACCAGCTGCATGATCCGCTGGAAACGGGACTCCGGCCCGTCGCCGTCCTCGTAGTTGACCGAGTTGACCGCGCAGCGGCCACCCAGCTTCTCCAGACCGGCCTCGATGACACCGGGCTCGGTCGAGTCGAGCATGATCGGCAGCGTCGAGGAGGTCGCGAGCCGGCCGGCCAACTCCTTCATGTCGTCGGAGCCGTCCCGGCCGACGTAGTCCACGCAGAGGTCGACCATCTGCGCACCGTCGCGCATCTGCTCCTTGGCGATGTCCATGCAGGTGTCCCAGTCGCCGGCGAGCATGGCCTCGCGGAACCGCTTGGAACCGTTGGCGTTGGTGCGCTCACCGATCATGAGGATCCCGGCGTCGGCGCGCAGGGGGGTCGAGCTGTACAGCGAGGCGACCGCGTTGACGGGCTCCACCCGACGCTCGGCCTTCTCGCGGCCCAGGACCTCGTCGCGCAGGCGGGTGATGTGCTCGGGGGTGGTGCCGCAGCACCCGCCCACCATCGACAGGCCGAACTCGGAGACGAAATCGGCCACCTGCGGCGCGAACGCGTCGGCGCCCAGGGGGTAGACGGCGCCGTGCTCACCGAGCTCCGGCAGTCCCGCGTTGGGCATGACCGACACGGGGATCCCGGCGTGCCGGGACAGGAACCGCAAATGCTCGATCATCTCGGCCGGACCCGTGGCGCAGTTGAGGCCGATCATGTCGATGCCCAGCGGCTCCAACGCGGTCAGGGCCGCGCCGATGTCCGAGCCGAGCAGCATGGTGCCCGTGGTCTCGATGGTGACGTGGGAGATGATCGGCAGCCGCCTGTCGGCGGCGGCCATCCCGTCCTGGCACCCGAGCACCGCGGCCTTGACCTGGAGCAGGTCCTGGCTCGTCTCGATGAGGTAGGCGTCCGCGCCACCGCGTGCCAGCCCCTCGGCGGCCTGGGCGTAGGCGTCCCGCATTTCCTCGAAGGTGGTCTGCCCCAGGGAGGGCAACTTGGTGCCCGGCCCGAGGGAACCCAGCACCATCCGGGGGGTCCCGTCCTGGGACGGACCCATCTCGTCGGCGACCTTGCGGGCGATCGCCGCGCCCTTCTCCGCGAGCTCACCGATCCGGTCGACGATGTCGTAGTCGCCCAGGTTGGACAGGTTGCAGCCGAAGGTGTTGGTCTCCACCAGATCGGCGCCAGCGGTGAAGAACGCCCGGTGGATGTCCTCCACGACGTCCGGACGCGTGGCGTTGAGGATCTCGTTGCAGCCCTCCAGGCCCAGGAAGTCCGCGTCCACATCAAGGTCGACGGCCTGCAACATCGTGCCCATCGCCCCGTCACCGATCAGTACTCGCCGACGGGCGGCATCCAATAAGGGCGAATCGAAATCGACAGACATGGCCCCAGTGTATGGGTGGGGAACAACCGGACGAACGTAGGCTGTACTAATGACTGTCCAATGGAGTCCCGACGGGCATCTCGATCTGGAGAGCCCGGTGATGATCGTGGCCTTCGAGGGCTGGAACGACGCCGCGGACGTGGCGACCGGCACCATCGAACACCTCGCCCTGAACTGGGAGGCCCGCCAGATCGCCGAGGTCGGCGGTGACGAGTTCTTCGACTACCTGGACCAGCGGCCCGTCGTCCGGATCTCGGGTGGGGTGTCCCGCTCGGTCGAGTGGCCCCGGGTGGTGGTGTCGGCGTGTCGACCGGACGGGTTCGCCGCGGACGTGTTGTTGGTGCGGGGGCCCGAGCCGGCCCTGAAGTGGCGCCGGTTCGCCTCGGAGTTCGTCGACCTGGTCGACACCCTCGGGGTGTCCCAGGTGATCCTGCTGGGGGCCTACCTCGCCGACGTGCCGCACACCCGTCCGGTCCCGCTCACCGGCGCGGCGTTCAGCCGGCAGCGGATGGCGACGATGGGCGTCGAACCGTCGGACTACGAGGGGCCCACCGGGATGTCCGGGGTGCTCCAACAACTCCTCACGGAGGCGGGGGTGCCCACGCTGAGCGTGTTCGCGGGGGTCCCCCACTACGTGGCCTCGCCGCCGAACCCCCGCGGTACCGAGGCGATGCTGTCCTGGATCGCGGAGAACCTGGGCATGGCGGTGCCGATGGACGCGCTGCGCGTGCAGGCGCGGACGTGGGCCGACCGTGTCGACGCCGCCGCGGGCGAGGATGAGGACCTCCGCGACTACATCCAGTCCCTCGAGGACCGGATGGACGAGGACTCCGGGGTGACCCCGGGGGTCGACCCGGAGCCCGACCGCGGCCGCGCGTCGGGTGGGGAGGCCATGCCGCTGGTCGACGGCGATGCGATCGCGGCCGAGTTCGAGCGCTTCCTACGGGGCGAGCGGGACGAGCCCGACGCCGGGTGACCCGCGGCCGGCCGGGTCGCGGCACGCGCGTCCCGCAGGCAGGCGTGTGCCGCCGGCCAGGCGGCCCCGCCGGTCAGCAGGTCAGCCGGCCCGGCCGGTCAGGCGGCGGTCGACGGGATGCCGAGAAGAGCGTCCAGGGCGGTCGCGACCGCGACACCGGCGCCCGGGTCCGCCTCGTCACCGCCCAGCGTCGCCTCCGCCCACGCGTCGATCACGGCCAACGCGCCGGGCGTGTCCAGGTCGTCCGCGAGGCGCTCGCGCAGAGCCGTGATCGCGGCCGCCGAGTCCGCACCGGCGCCGCGGGCGACGGCCCGGTTCCACGTGTCGTACCGGAGACGGGCGGCCTCGAGGAGCTCCCCGGACCAGGACCGGTCCACGCGGTAGTGCCCGGCGAACAGGCCGAGCCTGATGAGCGCCGGGTCGACGCCCTCCTCCCGCAGCGCCTGCACGCGCACCAGGTTGCCGAGCGACTTGCTCATCTTCACGCCGTCGAGCCCGATCATCGCGGCGTGGACGTAGAAACGGGCGAAGGGCGCCTCCCCCGTGGCCGCCTCGGCGTGGGCGGCGGAGAACTCGTGGTGGGGGAAGGCCAGGTCGCTGCCGCCACCCTGGATGTCGAACTCCATCCCCAGGCGGTTGCGGGCGATCGCGGAGCACTCGATGTGCCACCCGGGTCGGCCCGCCCCCCAGGGGGAGGGCCAGGACGGTTCGCCGGGACGATTGACACGCCACAGCAGCGCATCCAGCGGGTGTTCCTTGCCGGTTCGGTCAGGGTCGCCACCGCGCTCGGCGAAGGCGACGGCCATCTCGTCGTCGTCGTAGCCCGACTCGTACCCGAACTCCTCGGTCGCGCGGTGGCGGTAGTAGACGTCGGAGTAGCCGTCGACGGCGGGGTCGATGCAGTAGGCGTGACCACGCTCGAGGAGCTCGGCCACCATCTCCACGACCTCGTCGATGGTCTCGGTGGCCGCGACGTAGTCACGCGGCGGGAGGACCCGGAGCGCCTCCATGTCCCCGCGGAACCGATCGGTCTCGCGGTCCCCCAGCTCCTGCCAGTCGACGCCGTCTCGCTCTGCCCGCTCGAACAGCGGGTCGTCGACATCGGTGGTGTTCTGGACGTAGTGAACCTCGTGCCCGGCGTCGAGCAGCTGACGGTAGACGAGGTCGAACGTGAGATAGGTGGCCGCGTGACCGAGATGGGTGGTGTCGTACGGGGTGATCCCGCAGACGTACATGCGTGCGACGGGCCCCGGCGCCACCTCGCGGGCCTCCCCGCCGGCCGTGTCGAACAACCTCAGGGGGGCGCCGTCGCCGGGGACCGAGGGGACGACAGGCGTGGACCACGAGTGCATGCGGCCGAGTCTAGAGACCACGCGGTCAGAAGAGCGGCCAGGGTAAGGGGTACCCGGGGCCGGGAACGGGGAACACCCGCGTCGCCAGGAGGGCGTCGACGCGATCGGTGAGAGCCTCGACCTCGGCGGAGGAGAGCAGGTCGGACAGGGCCGCGCCGAGGGTGCCGCCCTCTGCCAGGTCGCGCCGGAGACGCTCCAACCCCGCCACGTCGTCGGCGGTGAGGGGTTGACCCGCCCACCCCCACAGGACGGTGCGCACCTTGGGCTCGGTGTGGAAGGACAGGCCGTGGTCGATCGCCCAGACGACCCCCGCGGCGTCGACGAGGACGTGTCCGCCCTTGCGGTCGGCGTTGTTGACCACGTGGTCGAACACCGCGATCCGGCGCAGCCGGTCGTCGGTGCCGTGGGCGACCACCACGTCCTCTCCCCGCGCGCCCTCCCCCCGAAGCACGACTGCCCGACCGCCCGGGACGGCGTCGGCGGGGTGGACGTCGATCGGGTCGTGCCCGGAGCGTTGCTCGCGATCGACCTCCTCGATCCAGCGCTGGGCCATCCCCGGCCCTCCCGGGCCGTGCGCGGACACGGTCTGTGGCACGAGGTCCCAGCCCAACGCCTCGGAGACCGCGTGTGCGGCGATCTCCCGCGCGGCGAGGCTGCCGTCGGGGAAGTCCATCAGCGGCCGCTCGCCCGCCGACGGTTTGTAGACCCAGCTGTCCCCGTGGGCGTCCACACAGTGGTAGACCGCGTTGCTGCCGGACGGGATCCGGTACAGCACGGTGAGTTCGGGGCTGACCGGGCGGTCGGTCACGGGTCGATGAGGTCGGTGAGCGTCTCACCGGACCGCGGGAGATAACCGTTGAGGCGGACGCACAGGTGACCGGTGGTGTCGATCGGTTCGCCGCACAGCGGGCACGGGGCACGCCCGGCGGAGACGACCTTCTCGCTGCGGAGCACGAACTGCCGGGCGCGCTGTGGGGTGAGGAAGACACGCAGCGCGTCCGGCGCGTCCTCGGCGTCCGACAGCACCACCGACTCGTCTGTGGCGGACGGGTCCATCGCCAACAACTCCACCACGATCTTGGAGTGCTCCCCGTCCCAGCCGAGCCCCATGGTGCCCACCTGGAACTCGGCGTCGACCGGCATCTCGAGCGGGTCGAGATCATCCACGACGCCGCCGGCGGGCGGGATCGGGACGTCGGACTTGTCGGCGATCTCGTCGAGCAGGTCGCCCATCCTCTCGGACAGGATCTGGGCCTGCTGCTTCTCGCACCGCACTGATATGGTCCGGCCCGCCTCGGTGGCCTGGACGAAGAAGACGCGCTCGCCCGGCTGACCGACCGTGCCCACCACGAACCGGGTCGGGTCGCGGAACTCGTGCACTGCCCTGCTCATGCGGGTGGTCTCCTCGTGGGGTGGATGGTGGTGCGGATCATCAGGCTACGTTCCCGCCGGGGACGGCGTCCGAGCTGCCGTGCCCCGCCGTGGCGTCGCCGACCCGGCCGGCCGGGTCCCCGCGGAGACCCGCCAGGTCGCCGCCGGTGTCGTTGACCCGGAGCACGAACGGGCGGTGTGGCGTGTACCGCACCACGGACACCGATGCGGGTTCCACCACGATCCGCTGGAACTGGTCCAGGTGCATCCCGTAGGCGTCCGCGATCACCGCCTTGATGACGTCGCCGTGGCTACACGCCACCCACAGCACGTCGCGATCCGCCTCGTCCGCCAGGCGCTGATCGTGGCGACGGATGGCGGTCACCGCCCGACCGGCCATCCCGGCCAGGGACTCTCCGTCCGGGAAGACCGCCGACGAGGGGTGCTGCTGGACCACCGACCACAGGTGCTCGGAGGCGAGGTCCTTGAGCGGCCGGCCCGTCCACGAGCCGTAGTCGACCTCGACCAGCCCCTCGTCGACCAGCGGCTCCACGCCCAGCGACCGCGCTAGGGGTTCGACCGTCTGACGGCACCGCATGAGGGGCGACCGGACGACCGCCTCGACGGGCAGTTCCCCGAGCCGACGGCCGAGTTCCGCGGCCTGGGCGTGGCCGGTGTCGTCGAGGCCGACCCCCGGTGTACGGCCTGCCAACGTGAGGGCGGTGTTGGCGGTGGATCGGCCGTGCCGGAGCAGGATGACGGTCATACGGGAAGATTACCGACGGCCCGCCGGGTCGGTCACCGGCCGGGCGGCGGCCCCGGTCAGGTCGCGGGGATCGTGCCGGTGCCGAGCAGGATCATCACCAGGGCGCCGAGGAGGATGCGGTACCCGGCGAACCAGGCGAGCGAGTGGTTCTGCACGAACCTCAGAAGCCAGGCGATGGCCGCGTACCCGATGACGAACGCGATCGCCGACCCCACGAGGAGCTGGAATCCGCTCGCCGACTGCCCCACCGACGGTTCGAACGCGTCGGGGAGGCTGAACAGGCCCGAGGCGAGGACTGCGGGGATGGCCAGCAGGAACGAGAACCGCGCCGCGGCCTCGCGCGACATGTTGAGGAACAGGCCGGCGGAGATCGTGCCCCCGGAGCGGCTCACGCCCGGGATGAGCGCCAGACACTGGGCCAGCCCCATGACGATCGCGTCCTTCATCGTCAGACCCTCGAGCGATTTGGCGTCGACGGGGCGGTCCTGCCGGCCGAACCTCTCGGCGAGCAGGAACACGAAGGAGAAGACGATGAGCACGATGGCGGTGATCCAGAGATTCCGCGCGGCGTCACGGATGAAGTCCTTGCCGACGAAACCGATGAGCGCGATCGGAACCGAGCCGACGATGACGAACCACCCCAGGCGGTAATCCGGGTCGGCGCGGTGCTCGGAGTCGAACACGCCCCGGAACCAGGCGACGAGGATGCGCACGATGTCCTTGAAGAAGAACACCAGCACCGCGGCCTCGGTGCCCAGCTGGACCACGGCGGTGAAGGACGCGCCTGCGTCCTCGCCGAAGAACCAGGTGGAGAAGATCCGTAGGTGGCCGGACGACGACACCGGCAGGAACTCGGTGAGGCCCTGGAGCACCGAGAGCACGACGACCTGGAGCCAGGACATCCCTTCCGCGGTGGGCGCGGCGAGGACCGATGTGTTCACGTGCGCTGTTTCCTCTCGGGTTCCGGCGGATCGGACGCGGATCGCGTCACCGCACCCAGCGAGAGTAGTCGCCCGGACCTGGACGGTGCCCGAGCACCCGCGTGGTGGACAATGGCGGGCAGTCGAAAGGAACACCGTGCACCGACGTGTCCTCCACCGTTCCGGCATGCCCGCCGCCCTCCTCGCCCTGGCGATCGCACTGACCGCCTGCTCCTCGCCCACCGCGGAGCTCGAGGAGCAGAACAGAATCGCCCAGGGCAACGCCTCCCCCGCGGAGTCGCCGCAGGTCTCCGACCCCGCCGGGGGTGACGTGATCCCGGTTCCCGGCTCGGTCCGCTCCCTCGTCGCGGTGGGTGACCGGGTCATCGCCCGGGTCGACGACCCGCCGTCGCTGGAGATCGGTCGAATCGACGGCACCCGCTGGGTGGAGGAGGACTCCGTGCCGCTGCCCCCGGGTGCCGGCGATGCCTCGGCCGCGCACGACGGCACGGTGCTGGTCCCCCACTCCGACGGCGTCGTCCTGGTGTCGGCCACCGGGCAGGTCCGTGAGATCACCGGGCTGGGCCCGGTCACCGCGGCCGCGCTGACCACGGACGGTCGACTACTGACCGGCACCCCGGAGGGCGAGATCGTCGTGCGCGACGCCGACGGTGCCGAGCAGCGTCGCATCGGCGGGCTGACCGCCGTGGACCGGATCAGCGTCGCCCGGGACGGCTCGGTGACGGCCCTGAGCCGCCCCGACACCGTCATCGCCAGCATCGACCTCGACTCGGACAACGCCGGGCCGCTCCTGCGTGCCGGCAAGGGGGCGGGTCAGCTCGACGAGTTCGGCGAGCGTTCCGTGGTGGCCAGCGACACGGTCGGCGGGACCCTGCTGGTGTACTCGACCTCGCCCGTCCGGCTGCATCAGCAGTTCCCCGTCGCCGCGGCCCCGTGGGCGGTGGCGGAGGACACGTCCAGAGGACTCGTCTGGGTCACCTCCACGGGGACGAACACCGTCCAGGCGTACGATCTCGGCGACGGCGTCGGTATCCAGCGCGCGGACATCCCGACGGTGCGCCAGCCCGACTCGCTGGCGGTCACCGACTCGGGGACGGTGGTGGTCGGTTCCGCGGATGGGGCGGGCCTGCACCTCATCCGACCGACCCTCACCGAGCCGGCGAGCTGATCGCCCAGAAGACCCACGTCCCGCCCGGGGACGTTCACCGAGGAGGACCGTGTACGCACTGCTCAAGAAGGTGCTGTTCCGCTTTCCCGCGGAGCGGATCCACCACCTGGTGTTCGGCCTGCTCAAGCTCCTGACCCTGGTGCCCCCGCTCGGTGCCGTGGCTCGCCGGATCCTGGGTGTGCGGGACCCCGTGCTCGCCCAGGAGGTGCTCGGTCGTACCTTCCCCGGCCCGCTCGGGTTGGCGGCCGGGTTCGACAAGAACGCCGCCGCCGTGGACTCGTGGGGCGCGATCGGCTTCGGGTTCAGCGAGGTGGGCACCGTGACCGCCTCTCCCCAACCGGGCAATCCCACCCCACGCCTGTTCCGGCTCGTCGAGGACCGGGCGATCCTCAACCGGATGGGGTTCAACAACCACGGGGCCGGTAACGCGGCCAACAACCTCCGTCGGCGCCGCAGCAGTGACCCGGTGGGTATCAACATCGGCAAGACCAAGGTGGTCCCTGCGGAGGACGCGGTCCGCGACTACGTTGCCTCGGCGACGATGCTCACGGGTCTCGCCGACTACCTCGTCGTCAACGTCAGCTCCCCCAACACCCCGGGACTACGGGATCTGCAGGCCGTCGAATCGCTCCGGCCCATCCTCGCGGCGGTGCGGGACGTGGCCACGATCCCCGTCCTGGTGAAGATCGCGCCCGACCTGGACGACGCGGACATCGACGCGGTGACGGACCTCGTGCTGGAACTGGGGCTGGCGGGCATCGTCGCCACCAACACCACCATTTCGCGTGACGGACTGCGGACCCCCGCCGCGGCGGTCGAGGCACTGGGCGCCGGGGGCATCTCCGGCGCGCCGGTCGCCGCCCGGTCGCGGGAGGTCCTCTCGCGGATCCACGGACGCGCAGGCGGCCGCATCGTCATCATCTCCGTCGGTGGCATCGAGACGCCCGAGGACGTCTGGGACCGCATCACCCACGGCGCGAACCTCGTCCAGACCTACACCGGGTTCATCTTCACCGGACCCACGCTCCTGCGCGGCACCAACCGGTTGGTGGCCAAGCGCCTCCGCCAGGGCGGGTTCGGGTCCCTGGCGGAGGCCGTCGGCTCGGCGGTGCGCTGAGCGCTACTGAGCGCTACTGCTCGAAGATCCCCGTCACCGTGCCGCGGGCCAGGCCCTGGCCGAACAGGTTGAACCCGACGAACGCGCACGAGGCGTCGTCACCGAGCTCGATCTCGTCGCCCACCGCGTGGACGGCGAGGATGTAGCGGTGCGGCCCGTGGCCCGCCGGCGGGGCCGCGCCCACGAAGCCCTTGAAGCCGGCGTCGTTGCGGACCACGACCGCGCCCTCGGGGAGGCCCGAGGTGTCGTCGCCCGTGCACGCGCCCTCGGGCAGTGAGGTCACCTCTGCCGGGATGTTGGCCACCGACCAGTGCCAGAAGCCCGACGCGGTGGGGGCGTCCGGGTCGAAGACGGTGACCACGTAGGTCCTCGTACCCTCCGGACCCGCGCTCCAGCTCACCTGTGGCGACCTGTCCTCGCCGCCCTCGACACCCATCTTCCCGCCGAGCTGCGCGGCCGACAGGGTGGCACCCTCGGTGAACGACTCGCTCGTCACCTCGAGGGCCGGTAGATCCGGGAGTGCGGCGTAGGGGTCGGGCACACGGAAGTCGGTCATCGTCATCCTCCTGCGATCGTGGCGGTGTGGAGTGGTCCTCCATCCGGTCACGTCCCTGTCTACCAGCCCTGTCTACCAGCGATGACCCGGCGGTGGGAGCCGCGGCGGGACCCCGATTTGGTCCACGGTTCGGGCATCGGCTAATGTCATTCCTCGCACGACCAAGCCGGACACGAGCCGGTGGAGGTCACCAGTGTGCGAGCGCGAGTGGCGGAATGGCAGACGCGCTAGCTTGAGGTGCTAGTGTCCTATTAACGGACGTGGGGGTTCAAGTCCCCCCTCGCGCACACTGTGTCGAGACAGTAGAAGTGGCCCCGGATCCGTGAGGATCCGGGGCCCACTTGTTTCTGGGTGAGTTTTGCTGGGGAGGTCGCCCGATGGCCCGCACACCCCGCACACCGCCCCCCGCTCAGCAGCAGCTCATCGACCGCCTGCGCGAACTCCTCGTCGATGAGCCGGTGACCCGCGAGGTGTCGATGTTCGGCGGCCACTGCGTCATGGTTTCCGAGAGGATCGCGGTCAGCGCCGGACGGGACGGGTCACTGCTCGTGAGGGTCTCCCCCGACCGGCACGATGAGCTCATGGCCCTGCCCGGCGCGATCCGGGCCGAGATGGGCGCCGGGCGGGACATGGGGCCCGGGTGGATTACCGTGGAGCCGTCGTCGATCGCGACGGACGATCAGTTGGCCGGGTGGCTCGCGCCGGCCCTGGAGTACAACCGTTCGGTCACCGGCGGGACGCCGTGAGGGCGAGCGCCGGCCGACCGGGCGATGCGGCGGGACGGGCCCTGGCAGCTGCCGCCCGCGCCGCAGACCGGGGCCTGGACGCCCTGGGGCTGGCTCCGCCGCCCCTGGACCTGCCGTCGGAGGTCCGCGCCGATCTCGACGGGTTCTTCGCGGGCACGATCGACCCCACGCCGGTCGTGATCCGCCGCGGCCACGTTCCGGGAGTCCCACACCGGCGTGCGTTTGCGCTGCCGGGCCTGATCTATCTCGGCGCCGACCCCGGGATCGTGGTCATGACCGACCCCGGCCCCACGCGGCCACGGGCCACCCCGACCCTGGTGCACGAACTGACCCACATCTGGCAGGGCCGGTACCTCGGCCCGCGCTACGTGGTGCGGGCGTTGAGCGAGCAGATCCGCCTGGGCCGGCGCGCCTACGACTGGCGGGCGGCATTCGCCCGCGGCGCCCACGACGCCCCCGCCGGCCAGGGCCCGGGCGTGCTGCCCGTGGAGGCCCACGCCCAGCTGGTGTCCGAGGCGTACGCCGCGGGCCACGGCTTCGCCCCCACCGCCGTCCTCTCCGGGCGGGACCATCACCTGCGGGCGGTGGAGCACGTGCTCACCGGGTTGCGTGCCGGCGACGTGTCCACCCTGCGGGGGCGGACGGTTTAGGGGCTGACCACCTCGTCGTCGTACCGTATCGGGGTGACCGGCATCGACCCAGACAGTTTCGATCCAGGCGGTATCGACCCGAGCGGTATCGACCCGGGCGACCTCGAGATCTGCCTGCGCGTCCTCGACCAGGCCGCCGCGCTCGGCGAGGACCACCCCGACTCCATCCGGGTGCAGCGGTCGGTCGGCCACATGTTCAAGCTCCTCAAGAAGACGCGCCGCGCCGAGGTGCGTCGCGCCCGCCAGGAGGCGGACAAGGCTGTCATCGAGGCCACCGCGACCGGCTCACCCACCCGGATCGACGACGAGACCGCCGGCATCCGACTGGTCTCCACCACTCCGGGCGCCGTCGCCGGCCACCTCCAGCGCGCGATGGCGTGCTACGTCTGCAAGCAGCGCTTCACCCAGGTCGACGCCTTCTACCACCAGCTGTGCCCGAGGTGCGCCGCGCTCAACCGGGCCCGGCGGGATCCCGAGATGGACCTGACCGGCCGGCGGGCCCTGCTCACCGGCGGCCGCGCGAAGATCGGCATGTACATCGCCCTGATGCTGCTGCGCGCCGGCGCCGACGTCACCATCACCACCCGCTTCCCCCGCGACGCCGCCCGCCGGTTCGCCTCGATGGACGACCACTCCGAGTGGGCCGACCGCGTGCACGTGATCGGCGTGGACCTGCGCGACCCCGCCCAGGTCGTGGCGCTGGCCGACGAGGTCGCCGCCGGCGGCCCGCTGGACATCCTCATCAACAACGCGGCCCAGACCGTGCGCCGCTCCCCCGGGTCGTACTCCGGGCTCGTCGAGGGCGAGTCGGCCGCCCTCACCGGCCGCGCCGCCGACATCCCCGTGGTCACCATGGGCCGCACCTCCGAACTGCACCCGGCCGCGCTCATGGGCGGCGAGTCCGCGCTGATCGGGTCCGAGGAGGCCGAGCGCGAGGCCGACCACATCGCGACCCTGGCGCTGCAGGCCGGCTCGTCCTCGCTGGAGCGGATGGCCGCCGGGACCGCCATCGACGCCGGCGGGCTGCTGCCGGACGTGGTGGACCACAACAGCTGGGTGGCCACGGTCGAGCAGGTCGAGCCGATGGAGATGCTCGAGGTGCAGCTCGCCAACTCGGTGGCGCCGTTCATCCTCGTCTCCCGCCTGCGCCCCGCCATGGCGGCCTCGAAGGCGCGCCGCAAGTACGTCGTCAACGTCTCCGCCATGGAGGGACAGTTCTCGCGGCGCTACAAGGGCGCCGGCCACCCGCACACCAACATGGCCAAGGCGGGCCTCAACATGCTCACGCGCACCTCGGCCGAGGAGATGTTCACCGAACACGGCATCCTCATGACCGCCGTGGACACCGGCTGGATCACCGACGAGCGCCCGCACACCACCAAGGTCCGGCTGCACGAGGAGGGCTTCCACGCGCCCCTGGACCTCGTCGACGGCGCCGCCCGCGTGGTGGACCCGATCGTCCGCGGCGAGGCCGGCGAGGACCTCTACGGCTGCTTCCTCAAGGACTTCGAGCCCAGCCCGTGGTGAATGTCGACGCCGCCCGCCGGATACTCGCCGACGAGCTGCTGCCCACGATCCGCGCCGCGGTGGCCGATCTCGGCGGCGACGGGCCCGACACGCTGGTGCACTCGCGGCCCACCGACGAGGGGTCCGAGTGGCCCACCAACTCCGCCGCCGCGCTCGTCCACCACCTGTGCGGGGTGCTCGCCTCCTGGGGTGCGGCCAGCCTGGGTGGTGAGGACATCGTCCGGGATCGTGACGCCGAGTTCGCCTTCACCGGACCGGTGGGGCCGGAGCTCGACCGGCTTGGCGCCCTGATCGACCGACTTCCCGGGTGGGTCACCGCGGCGGTCGGACGGGGCGATCTGGCCACTCCCGCCGGGACCACGGTCGACGTCGACGCCGCGCGCCGGGCGGGGACCTTCACCCCGGAGTGGGTCGTGGGCCACATCCTGCACGAGGTCGCCGCCCACACCGGCCAGCTGCAACTGACCCGCGACGTCCTGCTGTCCCGGGGCCGCTCGCGGTGAGCCGCACCCCGGTGCTGCTCGACTGCGACCCGGGCATCGACGACGCCCTGGCGATCGCCTACCTGGTGGCCGAGCACCGTGCCGGGCGGACCGACCTGACCGGCGTGGTGTGCACGGCCGGCAACGTCGGGTCGGAGGACACGGTCGCCAACGCGTGTGCGTGGCTGGACCTCGCGGGCGCGCCGGGGCTCCCGGTGGCCGCCGGCGCGCCCGGCCCGATCGCCGTGCCCCACGTGCTCACCCCCGAGACGCACGGCCCCCGCGGGGCCGGGTACGCCGAACTGACGACGACGAGGGCGACGACGACGAGGTCGGTCGATCCGCGCGACGGTGCGCGACTCTGGGTGGACGCGGCGCGCGCCCACCCCGGTGAGCTGGTGGGGATCGTGACCGGTCCCTCGTCCACGCTGGCCCATGCCCTGGCACTCGACCCCGCACTCCCCCGGTTGCTGGGCGGGCTGGTGGTGATGGGCGGGACGTTCCGTGGGCATCCGGGCAACACCACGCCGGTCAGCGAATGGAACGTCGACGTGGACCCCGAAGCCGCCGACCGCGTGTGCCGGGCGTGGGAGGACGCGCGCACCGCCGATCCCGCGGTGCCGACCCCGCTGTGGTGCGGGTTGAACTTCACCGAACGCGCGGTATGGACCCCCGAGCGGTCGGAGTGGCTCCTCGAGGCCACGGATTCCCCGCTGGCGCGGCGGCTGACCGAGGCCCTGCGGTTCTACTTCGAGTTCCACGACTCCGTCGGGGAGGGATACCTGGCGCAGGTCCACGACCCGTTCGTCGCGTGGATGGCCCTGCACCCGGAGGCGGTGGTGGCCGCGCCGGCGAACGTACGGGTCGAGTGCTCGGGCGAGCACACTCGCGGCATGACGGTGGCGGACGTCCGCGGGCACCGGCGCCGCGTGGACAACGCCCGCATCGCGACCGACGTGCTGGTGCCGGGCGGGCCGGATGCGGTCCTGGACGAGATCTGCGCGGCGATCGTCTCGGTGGCGGGCCGGCCCGGCTAGTTGTCCGGCCGCGTGAAGTTCCGGGTCGGCGGTGCCGGGTCGGGAACGCACTCGGCGGTGGCGTGCCCGCGCAGCGAGGTCGCGCACGCCACGCCGGCCGCGGCGCCGGTGCCCACGGCGATCGGCACGAGCTGCAGGCCGGTCACGATGTCGCCGGCGGCGTACACGCCGTCGACGCTGGTCAGCTGCATCGCGTTGACGGTGAGACCGCCCTCGTCGTCCAGCTCGCAGCCCAGGGACGTCGCGAGCTCGTTCGTCGGGTGGTGCGCGTAGGAGAAGAACACCTTCGACCCCGCGATCACCCTCCCGTCCGCGAGCCGGACCCCCTCCAGCTGGCCGGGGTCGCCGACGAGCTCCCGGGCGACCCCGTCGACCACCTCGATGTCGTGCTCGGCGCAGGCGGCCCGCTGGTCGTCGTCGAAGGCCGGGTCGGAGTCGCTCTCGGTGACGATGACCACCTCCGACGCCCAGTCCAGCAATTCGGACGCGTAGGCGGGCACGTGCGCGCCCACGCCGAGCACGATGATCCGCCGGCCGGCGGCGGTGAGGCCGTCGCAGGCGGGACAGTGGTGCACGTCGACCCCGTAGTGGTCGTTGATCCCCGCGAGGTCGGGTAGCCGGTCGCGCACGCCGGTGGCGAGGATGATCCGCCTGGCGGTGACCGTGACGGGGTTCTCGTCACCACCATCCGTTGTGGCGCCGGGTGCGATTCGGGCGACGAACCGGTCGTCGGATTCCCTGACCAGGTCGGTGACGACTCCACCGAGTCGTCGGACGGTCGGGTACTCGCGAAGACCCTCGTCGACGTCGGCGTAGAACTCGGCGGGTGTGGTGGGGCCGGTGCCGAGCATGCCGTGGATCCGCTGCGCCGCGAGATTGCGCTGGCACCCGGCGTCGACGAGCAGGGTGGAGCGCTGATACCGGCCGACCCAGGTGGCGGCCGACAGGCCCGCCGGGCCCCCGCCGATCACCAGGACGTCCACGGCCTCCGGCGGGTGGTCGTCCACGGCGTCGGACCCGGGGTCGGTGGGGGCGTCGGTCATGGCTCTCCGATCGGGAAACGGGTGATGCCACCCTACGAAAACCGGTGCCGACCGACCACCGGCCCGCCCCCGGAGTGATCGGACACGGAGGCGCGGGCGGTCGAGGGACGGAACTAGAACCGGTGTTAGGCTCCTCCGGATGTTCCGGGCGGCCTCTGGGCCCTCCCGGACACCGCCGTCATCCCACCTCACCGCCCCGGGAGAGTCCATGAGGTCTGTCGCCACCGCCCTGATCGTCGTCGCGGGCGGGGCGGTCGTCGCCGGGGTCTCCGCACGTCGCGCAGCGGTGGCCTCCGGCGAGGCCGAGCCTGCGGTGGCCACCGTCCGGAACGCCGTGGCCACCGCGCGCGAGACCGTGCGTAGGCGGATCCGGCAACGCGCCGAGGTGACCGTACCGGCGGCAGGCCCCGGTGCGGCGTCCTCCGAGGGTGCGGGCCACGCGACGGCCACCCGTTCGGGATACCCGGCGGGCAGGGACGCGACTTCGGCCGGCTCGGCGCCACGCCGACTCGCCGGGGCCCGGGGATTCGTCCCCGCCCTCGAGGGGATCCGTGGCCTCGCGGCCGTCGGGGTGCTGACCACCCACGTCGCCTTCGTCACCCGCGCGTCCACCGGGTCACCCGTCAAACGGCTGTTCGGGCGACTCGACCTGGCGGTCGCCGTCTTCTTCGCCAAATCCGGGTTCCTGCTGTGGCGAGCCCACGCCGCCCACGCGCGCAGGGACGAGCCGGGAACCGCCCGGCCGACCCGCGAGTACCTCCGCTCGCGTCTCGTGCGGATCCTGCCGTCGTACGCGGTGCTGGTCGCCGCCGCGATGCTGCTGCTCGAGCAGAACCACGTCAACGGCCCGGATTCCTGGATCGCCAACCTGACCCTCACGCAGATCTACACGTCGAACTTCCTCGTCGCCGGGCTGACGCACGCGTGGTCGCTGGCCGTGGAGATGGCGTACTACCTCGCCTTCCCGCTGCTGTGGACCGCGATGAAGGACCTGCGCGGCGACTCCGCCCGGTGGCGTATCCCGGCGATCGCCGCGTTCGGTGCCTCGGGTCTCGTGTTCCCGATGCTCCCGTGGCACGCCCTCGGCATCCTGCCGGCCGACGTCAACGTCCAGATCCTCCCGCCGTCGTTCGCCGCCTGGTTCGCCGCGGGGATGCTGCTGGCCGAGGTCGTCACCGCGCCCCCCGGCACGCTCGCCCGGATGTGTCGCGATCGACTCGCGAGGTGGGGGTGGTGGCTCGCCGGCGGCGCTGCCCTGGTCGCCACCACCGTTCCCGGATGGTTCTCCGAGGGATTCGTCCACCCGGGCCCCGTCGAGTTCGCGGCCCGGACCGGTCTGGCGGGCACGATGGCGTTCCTCGTCCTGGCCCCGGTGGTCCTCGCCCCGGAGGGCACGCGGTTCCCGGTCCTGGAGTCCGCGCCGTTGCAGAAGGTCGGCACCTGGTCGTACGGAATCTTCCTGTGGCATCAGCTCGTCCTGCACGCCGCGTTCCCCCTCACCCGCACGCGGTTATGGGACCAGCGGATGGGGGTCATCTGGCCCGTCACCGTGGCCGGCTCGCTGGCCGCGGGCGCAGCGAGCCACCGGTTCATCGAGGAACCGGCACGAAAGCTGCTCTCCCCGCACGCCTGAATTCGGCGCCGGGTTCTCGTAGGGTGAGCGCACAAGCGCGGACACGCGCACGCTCACGACGAAGGAGAACAGCTATGGGTTACATCGGCGGCGGAGTGGTCCTCGTGGTGCTCGGCGCGATACTCATGTACGCGGTCGAGATCAGCATTCCGGGTATCGACGCGAACACCCTCGCGGTGATCCTGATGGTGGCCGGTGTGGTGCTCTTTGTGATCGGTCTGCTGTTCGCGATGCGCTCGCGGAGCCGTCGGGTGCCGGACGAACGGTACTGAACCGGAGCGTCGGCGGGCTCGGAGTCGGCATCTGTCGTCTCCCCCGTCGTCTCCTGTCTGACTCCATTCGCGTCCGCGTCGTTCACAGACGAGCTGTCGCGTGTGGGTGAGCATGCCGGCGTGTGCATCCGACCCTGACGGCTGTGAGCCTCGTATGCCCGCGAGAGTGAAGTCGCGCGGCCTCTGAGACAGCCGCGGGCGACGTCTCCTGCGCGGATGCCCCGGGAGCGGAATCCGTGAGCGCGGAGATTCCTTCCGCGGACCTGTCGATCTTCGGGCGCCCGTTCGTCATGAAGGTGTCGGCGCACTTCACCGCGGCCGGCATCCACCAGTCACAGTCAGGAGATCGACATGAAGTACGTGCTTCTACTCTTCGGCAACATCGACGACGTCCGGTGCGGGGAGGCCGGGCCGGAGGGGGCCGTCGAGGGGCCCGGACCGGAGGCGTTCATGGCGTTCGATGCCGAACTCGAGGCCGCGGGGGTCCTCGCCGGCGGTTTCGCCCTGCACGACCCGGAGACCGCGGTCAGTCTCGCGGCCCCCGCCGGTGGCGGCGACCCCGTCATCACCTCGGGTCCGTTCGCGGAGAGCCGCGAGTTCGTCGGGGGCACGATCATCATCGACGTGCCCGACATCGACGCGGCGCTCGCGTGGGCGCGGCGATGCCCGGGAGTGCATGGTGGCCGGGTCGAGGTCCGGGCCATCGCAGAGTACTGACGGACGCCGGGCACCGGTGACCGAGGGACCAGGAGACGCCGTGGGCACCGAGCGCGGGGCGCCCGGTGACCGCCGACCCGGGGAGTGCGAGAGCGCGGCCCCGGGTCTGGCGGTTCGCGACGTGCTCGGCGCGCTGCGCCGGGAGGACCGCTCGCGACTGCTCGCGGCTCTCTTGGCGCGGTTCGGCGACCTCGACCTCGCGGAGGACGCGACGCAGGACGCCTTCGCGGCCGCGCTGGAGAAGTGGCCGGTCACCGGTGTGCCGGACAAGCCCCTGGCCTGGCTCATGACCACCGCGGCGCGGAAGGCGATCGACCGACTCCGGCGACAGCGGGCTCTGACGGAGCGGTTGGCCCGGCTGCACGTCGAGCAGGAACACCGGGCGGCCCGTGCGGTGGAGGTCTCGCCCGCGGACCCGGACGAGATTCCGGATGAGCGTCTCGAGCTGTTCTTCGCCTGCTGCCACCCCACCCTGAAGGTCGAGGAGCAGGTCGTGCTCACGCTCCGGTGCGTGGCGGGGCTGACCACCGCCGAGATCGCCCAGGCGTTCCTGGTGCCGGTGCCCACGATGCAGCAGCGGCTGGTCAGGGCGAAGAAGCGGATGCGGGTCACCCGGATCCCGGTGCGGGTGCCCGGGAGCGCGGAGCTTCCCGACCGGCTCTCGGCCGTTCTCACCGTGATCTACCTCGTCTTCTCCGAGGGGTATGCCGCGACCGAGGGGGCTAGTCACCTGAGGACGGATCTGACGCAGGAGGCGATCCGGCTGGCCCGCATCGTCCACCGGTTGATGCCCACGCAGTCGGAGGTCACCGGGTTGCTGGCGTTGATGGTGCTGATCGAGGCACGGGCGTCCGCACGGACCGGTCGCGACGGGATGCCCGTTCCTCTGCCGGACCAGGACCGCCGCACGTGGGACCGTCTTCTGCTCGAGGAAGGCCTGTCGCTCGCAGAGCAGGCTGCCGCGGGCGGCCCGGGCCCGTACTCCGTTCAGGCCGCCATCGCCGCCGTGCACGCCGAGGCCCCGGACTTCGCGTCGACGGACTGGCGGCAGATCGTGGCCCTCTACGATGTGCTCGTGATCCTCGCTCCCGGCCCGGTGGTCCGTATGGCGCGGGCGGTGGCCATCGGACGACGAGACGGGCCGGAGGTGGGGATCGCCCACCTGGACGAGTTGTCCGCGGACCCGGCGCTCGCCGAGCACCACCCGTTCCACGAGGCGAGGGCGGTCACCCTGGAGTTGCTCGGGCGTCCGGAGGAGGCGCGCCGGGCGTGGGTCCGCGCCCATGCACTCGCCCGCAACGACGCCGAGCGTGACTACCTCCTGCAGCGCTGGTGGGACGCCTGAAGCTCGTGCGTCGCGTAGCTCGACTCGCCTTCCCTTCCCCCTCGACCCAAGGCAGGTTAGGCTAACCTCACGCCGCGACCTTTAGGTGTCGGCGCCGCATCCCCGAGGAGGTTCCCACATGACCGCCAGTCCGCTCCCCCAGCACGACCGGGACCCCGAGTCCGTCGCCGGGCACTGGCTCCTGGCGCGTATGGGCAAGAAGGTCCTTCGTCCGGGCGGTAAGGAACTGTCCGGCTGGCTCGTCTCGGCCACCACCGTGACGGGCAAACGCGTAGTGGAGTTCGCTCCCGGACTGGGGTTGACAGCGACACTGCTGCTCGACGAGAGCCCGGCCTCGTATGTGGGCGTGGACTCGGATGCCGACGCCGTCGCGGTCGCGCGCCACGCAATCGGAGGCCGGGGTGAACTGGTGGTGGCGACTGCCCAGGAAACCGGTCTGGAGACCGCGTCCGCCGACATCGTCGTGGGCGAGGCCATGCTCACCATGCAAGGCGACTCCGCCAAGCGGCAGATCGTGGCCGAGGCCAGCCGGGTGCTCGGGACGGACGGGCGGTACCTGGTCCACGAACTGTGCCTGGTCCCCGACACCCTGGACGACGAGATCAAGACGGGTATCCGCAAGGACCTCGCCCGTTCGATCCGAGTGAACGCGCGGCCACTGACCGTAGCGGAGTGGACCCACCTGTTCGACGAGGCCGGCTTCGAGGTCGAGAGCACCGAACTCCGCCCGATGGCGTTGCTCCAGCCCCGCCGTGTCCTCGCCGACGAGGGCATCGTCGGCGTGGCCCGGATCGTCCGAAACCTCCTCCGCGACGCGGACGCCCGCCGACGAGTTCTCGCCATGCGCAGGACCTTCGTCGCGCACGACCAGCACATGAGCGCGGTCGGGTTCGTACTGCGCAAACGCTGACCACGCCGCGGCACACGAAATCCGCTACTCTCCCTCCGGATCCGCTATCCGAATCGGGGTAGCGAACGGGTAGGGAGAGTAGCGGATCTCGCCGGGGCAGGCCGGGGGTGCGCGGCCTGCGCACTGCGCAAGGCGGTGCCCGGCGGGGCTCAGGAGTCGAAGGCGTCGATGATCGCCTGCGCAGCGAGGGCCGCGGTGAGCGTGCCCTCGCGGACCTGCTGCTCCACTTCCGGGGCGATCCTGCGCACCTCCGGATCGGCGGCCAGCCGGGCCATCAGCGTGTCGTGGACCATGGACCACGTCCAGTCCACCTGCTGACGCGCCCTCCGCGCCTCCACCTCGCCGATCCCGTTCATCGTGTCCTGATGCGAGCGGACGGCGTCCCAGAAGCGGTCCAGTCCCTCGGCCTCCAGTCCCGACATGGTCAGGACGGGCACCTTCCACACCGCGTCGGCAGGACGCACCAACCGTAGGGCGGCCCCGAGTTCGCGGGCGGCCCGCGAGGCGTCCTTGACGTGCGGGCCGTCAGCTTTGTTCACCGCGACGATGTCCGCCAACTCGAGGACACCCTTCTTGATGCCCTGCAGCTGGTCGCCGGTGCGGGCGAGGGTGAGGAACGTGAAGCAGTCGACCATCCCGGCCACCGTCACCTCGGACTGGCCGACGCCGACGGTCTCCACGAGGATCACGTCGAACCCGGCGGCCTCGAGCAGGACCATCGTCTCCCGCGTGGCCTTGGCCACGCCCCCGAGCGTGCCGGACGTGGGCGAGGGCCGGATGTAGGCCCTCGGTTCCGTGGACAGGGTGGCCATGCGGGTCTTGTCGCCGAGGATCGAGCCGCCGGTGCGGGTGGACGACGGGTCGACGGCGAGGACCGCGACCTTGAGGCCCTGCTCCACCAGGTACAGGCCGAAGGACTCGATGAACGTCGACTTGCCGACCCCCGGCACCCCGGTGATGCCGATCCGCAGCGCCCCACCGGCGTGCGGCAGCGCGCCCAACAGGAGCTGTTGGGCCTTCTCCCGGTGCGCCGGGTTCGTGGACTCCAGCAGTGTGATCGCGCGGGCAAGGACCGGGCGGTGGTCTTCGAGCACGCCGGCGAGCAGTGCGTCGACATCGATCTCGCGCCGCGGACGCGGCCCGGTGGCCGAGGGCACCGGGCCACGCACCGAGCCGGTACCGGCAGTGGTCGACAGACTGCCCGACAGGTTGCCCGAACCGGCCGGGTCGGGTCCGGAGCCGAGGCGGGTCAGGACGTCACCTCCGAGCCGGCCCCCTCACCCGAGGCGGCCGACGAGAGGTCGTGGCCGAGCTCGCCGGCGAGCGCGTCGAGCAGCCCGATCGCGGCCTCGGCGATCACGGTGCCCGGCGGGTAGATCGCGGCGGCCCCGGCATCGTAGAGCTCCTGGAAGTCACCCGGCGGGATGACGCCACCGACCGTGACCATGATGTCCTCGCGACCCACCCCGGCGAGCGCCGAACGCAGTGCGGGTACCAGGGTCAGGTGACCCGCGGCCAGGGAGGACACGCCCACAACGTGCACGTCGGCGTCGGCGGCCTGCTGGGCCACCTCCTCCGGCGTCTGGAACAACGGGCCCATGTCGACGTCGAACCCGAGGTCGGCGAACGCGGTGCCCACGACCTTCTGACCGCGGTCGTGGCCGTCCTGTCCCATCTTGGCCAGCAGGATGCGGGGACGGCGCCCCTCCTGCTCGGCGAACGCGTCGGCCATCCGCATGGCCCGGGTGACGTTGTCCACGGCGCCCTCCTTGGTGACCTCCTGCCGGTATACACCGGACAGGGTCTTGATCTCCGCTTTGTGACGACCGTAGACCTTCTCCAGCGCGTCGGAGATCTCCCCGATGCTGGCGTACGCGCGGGCCGCGTCGATCGCGAGGGCGAGGAGGTTGTTGTCCATATCGCTGGCCGCCCCGCCGGAGGCGGCCTCGGTCAGGCGGGTGAGGGCTGCCTGGCAGGCGTCCTCGTCCCGTTCCGCCCGCAGCTTGTCCAGTTTCGCCAGCTGCTCGGTGCGGACCCGGGAGTTGTCGACCTTGAGGACGTCGATCTCCTGGTCCTCGGTCACAACGTACTTGTTCACGCCGATCACGGGCTGACGACCGGAGTCGATGCGCGCCTGGGTCCGGGCGGCGGCCTCCTCGATGCGGAGCTTGGGGATGCCCTCCCCGATCGCCTGGGCCATGCCGCCGGCCTCCTCGATCTCGAGGAGGTGCAGACGGGCCTTGTCGGCGAGCTGGGCGGTGAGCCACTCGATGTAGTACGAGCCGGCCCACGGGTCGATCGGCCGCGTGGTCCCGGACTCCTGCTGCAGGAGCAACTGCGTGTTGCGGGCGATCCGCGCGGAGAAATCGGTGGGCAGAGCCAGCGCCTCGTCGAGGGCGTTGGTGTGCAGCGACTGCGTGTGACCCTGGGTGGACGCCATGGCCTCGATGCAGGTCCGCGCGACGTTGTTGAAGACGTCCTGCGCGGTCAGGGACCACCCCGACGTCTGCGAGTGGGTCCGCAGCGACTTGGACTTGGCGTTCTTCGGCCCGAACTTCTCGACCAGCTCGCTCCACAGCAGACGCCCCGCGCGCAGCTTGGCGATCTCCATGGAGAAGTTCATGCCGATGGCCCAGAAGAACGACAGGCGGGGCGCGAACTTGTCGATGTCCAACCCGGCGTCCAGACCGGCGCGGAGGTACTCCACGCCGTCGGCCAGCGTGTACGCCAGCTCGAGATCGGCCGTCGCACCGGCCTCCTGGATGTGGTAACCGGAGATGGAGATCGAGTTGAAGCGCGGCATCATCTTCGACGTGTAGGCGAAGATGTCCGAGATGATCCGCATGGAGGGCTTGGGCGGATAGATGTAGGTGTTGCGGACCATGAACTCCTTGAGGATGTCGTTCTGGATGGTCCCCGCGAGCTGGTCCGGCGTCACCCCCTGCTCCTCGGCCGCCACCACGTAGAACGCGAGGATCGGCAGGACGGCGCCGTTCATCGTCATCGACACCGACACCGACGACAGGTCGATGCCGTCGAACAACTCGCGCATGTCCAGGATGGAGTCGATCGCCACCCCGGCCATGCCGACGTCGCCGGCGACCCGCGGGTGATCGGAGTCGTACCCACGGTGCGTGGCCAGGTCGAACGCGACCGACAGGCCCTTCTGGCCGGCTGCGAGGTTGCGCCGGTAGAAGGCGTTGGACTCGGCGGCCGTGGAGAACCCCGCGTACTGGCGGATGGTCCACGGCTGGTTGACGTACATCGACGGGTAGGGCCCGCGGAGGAAGGGTGCCGCACCCGGCACCGTGTCCAACGGGAAGGGGGTGACCTCCTCGCCGTCGTCGGTCGGGGCGGTGCCCGCCTCCACGGCGTCACGGTCGGCCTTGGTGTAGACGCGCTTGACGTCGATACCCTCCGGCGTCTCCCACGTCGGGTCCGCGTCGACGCCGGGACCCACCTCGTGGTCGGCCGTGGTCTCGACACCGTCCGGCAGGGGCGTCCCCTCGGAGGTCTCCCGCAACGGGGTGGTGCTGAAATCGGGGAAGGTCGTCATGTCACTGCACTCCCAGCTGGTCGAGGAGGGTGGTCAGGGCGGCGACGGCATCGATGCCGAGGGCCAGGTACCCGTCCGGGCGGTCGGTGGCGTCGGCGGGGAAGCCCTTCTCGGCGCCGGCGAGGTACACCGTCGACACCCCGGCGTCCCGGAGCGCGCGGACGGCGTCGGCGCCCTCGGTCGCGTAGCGCTTGTCCGCGCCGCAGAGCACGGCGATCCGCTCGCCCTCGTGCGCCCCGGCGTACTGCCCGGCCTCGGTGACGACCGGATTGCGTGCCTCGATGCCGCCGGCGGCGAGCAGGTTGGCCACGAACGTCACGCGGGGAGTCGTCTCGGCCTGGGGGCCGAGGCCCGCGATCAGGACGGTCGGGCGGGAGCCGGTGGCCTCCAGGTGCGCGTCGGACCGGTCCCGCAGGTCCTCGAACGCGCGGCCGTAGCGGTAGTCGTCGCCGCCACGGCGGGAGGCGTCGAGGGGCTGCTCGTCGAGATTGGGGAATTCGGACACACCGGTGATCGGAGCCGTGCGGTGGGCGATGTCGGCGTCGCGTGCCTCGCGTACGCGGGCGATGGCGTCGGCGACGGTCCCCGAGGAGATCGCGGCGGTCAGGCCGCCCTCCGCCTCGATCGTCTGCAACGCCGACCACGCGGCGTCGGCGAGCGCGTCGGTGAGCGACTCGACGTACCAGGAGCCACCGGCCGGGTCCACGACGTGTCCGAGATGCGACTCCTCGAGCAGCAGGAGCTGGGTGTTGCGGGCGATACGCGCGGCGAAGGCATGGGAGGTGCTCTCGAGGCCCCCCGGCACCAAGGCATCGAACGGGAGGACCGTCACCGAGGTGGCGCCGCCGACCCCGGCGCCGAACGCGGCGAGGGTGGTCCGGAGCATGTTCACCCACGGGTCCCGGCGCGACATCATCGCCATGGAGGTCACCGCGTGCTGCGGAGCGCCACCGGCCTCGGGAGCGCCGAGGAGTTCGGCGACGCGGGCCCACATGAGCCGTCCCGCGCGGAACTTGGCGATCGACGCGAACTGGTCATCGGTGGCGGCGAGCCGGAACGAGATCTGGCGCAGCGCGGCGGCGGCGGACAGTCCCGCCGACATCAGCGCCCGCACGTACTCCAGTCCGGCGGCCACGGCGTAGGCCAACTCCTGGGCGTCGCCGGCGCCGTCGGCGTGGAAGACCGTGCCGTCGGCGACGAAGGTCCGGATGGTCTCCTCGCGCTCGGTGACGCGCGTGGCCAGCTGCACCGCGGCGTCGAGCTCGATCGTGCCGGTCCCCGCGTAGGCGGCGGTCACGGGCGCGGCCCCCAGGTCGGCGACGACGGCGGCGCGGTCGACGACCCCGTCACCCGCCTCGCGGCGCTCGTCGAGCAGGGTGAGGAACGACTCGGCGACCTCGACCAGGCCGGCACCGGAATCGAAGGTGACCGGGGCCAGATCCAGGTAGACGTCCTTGAGGACCGCTGCCAGCGCGGCGGGCTCGGCGGTGAGCCACAGTGCCGAGACCCCCTGGTTCAACAGGTCCAGGATCTCGGTGTTGACCTCGGAGGCCTCCCCCGTGACCGCGATGCGCGAGCTGACGTGCCAGCCGCTCTCGGGCAGCCCCGACCGGCCCCCGCCGCGGACGTACGGGAACTGCCCGGGCGCGGGGCGCTCGGCGATCTCGTCTTCCCGCGTGTACAGCGGGTTGATCTCGATGCCGTCGCGTGTGGTGGCGACCAGTGCGCGCCAGGCGTCCTCGGGCATGTCGGCGGGATCCTTGCGGGCGGCCTTCGCGAGGACGGCTCCCACAGAGGCGTACCAGGAGCGAAGGTCTGGGCCTGTGGTCGAACTGGTCACCGGTACCTCGTTCTCGTGTGGAGTGAAGGGGGTCACCCCCGGACTCTAGTCCAGCCCCACCGGGGCCGGAACACGCCCTCGCGGCGAGGGGGACCTGTGGGGGACGACGTCCGCACCACGGCAACTACAGTCGTCCCGGTGCGGAACCGGGTGTTGGCGTGGGTGGCGGCCGTCGCGCTGGTGGTCCTGGTCGCGACCCTCGTGCCGACCCCGGGGCTGGAGCAGTTCCGTGAATGGGCCACGCGACTGGGTCCGTGGTTCCCCGTTGCCTTCTTCGCCGCCTACGCGCTCGTCACGGTCTCGCCCATCCCCCGGTCGACCTTCACCTACACCGCCGCGGTCCTGTTCACCCCGGCCGTGGCCATCCCGTGGACTCTCGTGGCCACCGGCATCGCGGCGACACTGGCGTTCGCCGGGGTCCGTCGCCTCGGTCACGACCGGACAGCCGCGCTGCGCGCGGATCCGCGGGTGGCCTCGATCGACGCACGACTGCGTCGGCGCGGGTGGCTCTCGGTGGGCAGTCTGCGGCTGGTACCGGCGGTGCCGTTCTCGGTGGTCAACTACGCCGCCGCGCTGACCTCGATCTCCTACCCGCAGTTCCTGCTGGCCACCCTCATCGGCAGTGCACCCGGGACCGTTGCCGCGGTCCTCCTGGGGAATTCACTGACCGAGGGTGACGGCACGGCCGCCCTGTGGGCCACAGCAGGGTTCGCCCTGGTCGGACTGGTGGGAATGGTCCTCGACGCCAAGCTGCCGGTCAGGCCGGCTCCGTGACGAAGTCGACCAACCTCTCCACCGCTCCGAGCAACGCGGGTTCGATGTCCCGGTAGGTGCTCACGGAGGCCAGCACGTGGCGGAACCCGTCGACGGGTTCGCCCCAGCCCAGCCGCCGGCAGATCCCCGTCTTCCAGTCCTCGCCGCGGGGGACCACCGGCCATTCGCGGATCCCCACGGCGGAGGGTTTGACCGCCTGCCAGATGTCCACGTACGGGTGGCCGGTCACGAGGACGTCCTGCCCCAGCCCCGCGACGATCCGCGATTCCTTGCTGCCCTCGACGAGGTGGTCCACCAACACGCCGAGTCTCGCCCGACGGGTGGGGCCGAACTCGGTGACCAGTGCATGCAGGTCGTCGATCCCGTGCAGCGGCTCGACCACCACGCCCTCGACCCGCAGATCGTGGCCCCAGATCTTCTCCACGAGCGCTGCGTCGTGGATGCCCTCGACCCAGATGCGCCCCGCGCGGGCCGTGCGGGCCCGCAGACCCTCGACCTTCCGCGACCCCGACGCGGTGACCGCGGGCCCCCGCCGCGCTGCCGGCGCCGGCTTGCGCAGGGTGACCGGGGAGCCGTCGATGAGGAACGCCGAGGGGGTCATCGCGAAGAGGCGCACCCGACCGCGCCGGTCCTCGAGTTTGACGAACTCGCCGTCGTAGGACCGGTCGAAACCCACCACGGCGCCGCAGAACCCGGATTCGGCGTCCTCCACCACCAGGTCCCGTTCGGCGTCGACGACGGGGACCTCCGGGCGGCGGCGTCGCGCCGTACCGGACAGGATGTCGGAGCCGTACATGTCTGCCATGGCCAGACACGGTAGCCGTCGCCGCGCCGGGGGTGCTGGCGGCACACCGCCGGTAGGATCGATCGTCATGTCCCGACCCCTCACCCGCAGTACCGCGCTGTCCCCGGCGTGGCCGCTGCCGCTGTACCTCCTGCGCACCGCGTGGGCGGATCAACCGTTCGACGAGTTGACCTCGTACGTCTCCGGCCTTGCGGAGTCGCACCTGCTGGAGATCGTCGGAGCGCCGGTCCCGATGCTCGCCGAGGTCTCCCCCGCCGCCGGCCCGGCAGGACTCCTGCCCGGGCTCGTCACGACGCTGCGGCGCGCGGGGCGTTCGTACCCGGCGCCGGAGGCGTTGTCCCTGCTGACGACGGCGCCCGGGGACACCTCGAGCCTGCCGCCGGTCCCGGCGGTCCGCGCGGACGTGGCCGACGCCGGGTGGGGGATCCTCGTCCGCGCCCCCGAGTCACGCGACGCCGTGTGCCTGACCTGCGTCGAACCGCATCCGGATGTGCTGCGGTGGCGAGCGCGCGGGATACATGACTGCCCGGTCGCACCCCAACCGGCCGGCCCCTCGGAGGCGCTCGCCGACCTGGGCGGAGCCGTCGTGGAGGCCGCCGACCTCATCGAACGCACCGCCGTGCGCACAAACGACGTGGCCCGGATCGACATCCGTTCCCACGTCACCCGCCTGCCGGCCGGGCTCCCGTCCCGCGTCCTCGAACTGGTGGACAGGATCGACCGGGTCGAGGCGATCACCTCCGTCGCGCTGGCACAGCCGGAGGTCGGGGTGGACCCCGCCGCGCGCGAGCCGGTCCTCCGGCGACTCGTCGCGGTGAAGGACGCCGCCCGTCGGTCCGCGGTGGCCGCGGCCGGCGAGGGGGCGCTGAGAACTTTCTGACCACGCCCGGGGACCGGGACCGGCGGCGCGTCAGGTCACGCTCTCCGCGAGGGTGCCGGGCAACAGTCGACCGCGCACCGGGCGCCGTTCCGGGTGCAACCCAGGGACGGCACCTCACCGAGCCGATCGATCCGCTCCCCCGTCTCGACCTCGTCGAGCATCTGCAGGATCAACTCGGTGAACTCGCGCGACGGGCCCGGGGTCGCGCACCGGGTGATGCGCACCCCGAGGTCCTCGGTGTCCTCGACGAGTTCGGTGTCGAGATCCCAGATCACCTCGACATGGTCGGAGATGAAACCGACCGGGCACACGACGACGTCACGTATCCCCTGATGCGTCGCGAGGTTCCGAACGTGGTCCACGACGTCCGGTTCGAGCCACGGCACGCTCGGCGGCCCCGACCGGGACTGCCACACGACGTCGTACTCGTCCACCCCGGCCGCCGCGGCGACGAGACGCGCGGCGTCCTTGACCTGACGGCTGTAGAGGTGACCGCCGAGTCTCTTGGGGCCGGCGGTGGCGTCGGCAGTGGTCGGGACGGAGTGTGCGGTGAACACCAGTCGGGGTTCTCCCCCCGTACCGACCCCGGCACCGTCGGAGTCGGCGTCGCGGGCCAGCTGCCGGGCGTCGTCGAGGGCACGCGACAGGTCGGACGCGAAGCGCTCGACGAACTTCGGATGGTCGTGGAACTGTCCCAGGCGCACGAGCGTGGGAGCGTTCTCGACCGCGCCGCGTGCCCGCTCGATGTCCTCGTGGTACTGCCCGCACCCGGAGTATCCACCCCACGCCGAGGTGGCGAACACCGCCGCGGTGCGGACGCCGTCATCACGCATCCGCGTGACGGTGTCCTCGAGATACGGGGTCCAGTTGCGGTTGCCGAAGTAAACGGGCAGGTCGCGGCCGCGGCGGGCCAGTTCGGCCTCGACATTCGCGATGATCTCGCGGTTGAGGTCGTTGATCGGGCTGCGGCCGCCCAGGTGGCGGTAGTGGGTGGCCACCTCCTCGAGGCGCTCCTGCGGGATCCCCCGGCCCCGGGTGACGTTCTCCAGGAACGGGATCACGTCCTCCTGTCCCTCGGGCCCGCCGAACGAGAGCACGAGCAGGGCGTCGACCTGCCCCACTGTGTCGTCCTGCCCCACGGTGTCGTCCGTCGCTCCGGTCATGTCACTTCTCCTGTCCGCTGAACGAGACCGTCCCCGCGCCGCCGTCCGCGTAGATCACCGTGCCGGTCGTGGCGGTCATGAGGTCCGAGAGCAGGGCGACGGCCGTCGTGGCCACCGCGGTGGGGTCGTCGACGTCCCATCCCAGCGGGGCCCGCCGGTCCCACTCGTCCTGCATCTGGTCCAGTTCGCCACCGGGTCCGAGGGCCTCGCCCGCGATCGCCTTCGCCGCGAGCGTCTTGACGGGCCCGGCCGCGATGAGGTTCGAGCGGATCCCCTCTGGACCCAGGTCGCGGGCGACATAGCGATTGACCGCCTCGAGTGCGTTCTTGGCGACCGACATCCAGTTGTAGAACGGCATGGAGAACCGCGGGTCGAAGTCCAGGCCGATGATCGACGCACCGCGGTTCAGCAGGGGGCGTACCGCCTTGGCCAGCGAGGCGTAGGAGTAGGCGGAGACCTCGAGCGCGACGGCCACGTCTTTCCAGGGCGCGTCGAGGAAGGGATCCCCGAGACAACTGGGCGGCGCGAATCCGATCGAGTGCACGACGCCGTCCACCGAGTCGGCGTGCTCCCGCACCCGGTCGGCCAGCGCGGCCAGGTCGTCCTCACTCTGGACGTCCAACTCGATCACCGGGGGACGTTCGGGCAGGCGCTTGGCGATGGCCCTGACCAACGACGGGCGGCCGAAGGCCGTGAGGATGACCTGCGCACCGTGCAGTTGGCAGTGCTTGGCGATGTGGAAGGCGATGGAGGCGTCGGTGATGACGCCCGTGACGAGGATCGTCTTACCGGAGAGCAGCCCGGAGCTGGTCTCCACCTTCTCGCCCGTGTCGGTCTGGCTCATGTCAGTGCCCCATTCCCATTCCGCCGTCGACCGGGATCACGGCCCCGGAGATGTAGCCGGCGTCGTCACCGGCGAGAAAACTCACGATCCCGGCCACGTCTCCGGCCGACCCCTTGCGTCCGAGCGGGATCGCGGCGATCGCCTGCTCCTGCGTCTTGTCGTCGAGCCCGGCGGTCATGTCGGTGTCGATGAAACCCGGCGCCACGACGTTCGCGGTGATGCTGCGGGACCCGAGTTCGCGGGTGAGCGAGCGCGCCATGCCGACCAGCCCGGCCTTCGACGAGGCGTAGTTCACCTGCCCCGCGGTGCCCGACTGCCCGACCACCGAACCGATGAAGATCAGGCGACCGAACCGGGCCCGCAACATCCCGCGGGAGGCACGCTTGGCCACCCGGAACGCGCCCGAGAGGTTGGCGTCCACCACGCTGGTGAACTGCTCGTCCTTCATCCGCATGAGCAGGGTGTCATCGGTGGTCCCCGCGTTGGAGACCACCACCTCCACCGGGCCGTACTCGGCCTCGACGGCGGTGAAGGCGGCGTCGACCGAGTCGGAGTCGGTCACATCGCACTGCACCCCGAAGAGCCCTTCGGGGGCCCCGGACCCGCGGTGGGTGACGGCGACGCGGTGGCCGTCGGCATGGAGCCGCTCGGCCACCGCCCGCCCGATCCCGCGGTTACCTCCGGTCACGAGGACCGTTCGGGGGGTGGTGCCGGGCGTGCTCTCGGAAACCATGTCCCCCACCCTAGCGAGCCGGGGCGGGCGGTCCGGCGCTGGTCCGCACTCGTGTCCCGGTCGGTGTCACGGGATCCGCCGGTGCGCGGTCAGTGACCCGGCCGCCGCGAGCATGGCCAGCAGGGTGCCGATGACGAGCCAGGGCCGGGAGGCGTCGGCCTTCTTCCACTCGTAGCCGATCTGTTCCTCGAGGGTGCGGTACACGGAGTCGAGCTCCTCGAGACTGGAGGCGGTGAAGAAGTCGCCCCCGGAGATGTCGGCGATCTGTCGCAGGGACGCGTCGTCGACGGGCACGGGCTGCGGTCTGCCCTGGATGTCGACGGTGCCGTACAGGGTGCCGAACGAGATGGTGGAGACGGGGATGCCGGCTTCCGAGGCCCGTTCGGCGGCGGTGAACGCGCCCCGCTCCTCGGTGGGGTCGGCGGGGACGGTCTCCTTGCCGTCGGAGAGCAGGACGATTCTCGCCGGGGGTGCCTGGTCAGGTCCGCCCAGGCTTTCGGTGAACGTGGTGATCGCCTGGGTGGCGGTGTAGATGGCCTCCCCTGTGGCGGTGCGCTCGTCGAGCCTGAGTCGCTCGACCGCGCGGACCACCGGTCCCCGGTCCGTGGTGGGGGCGACGAGCATCGAGGCGGTGCCCGCGTAGGAGACCAGGCCCAGGTTGACGCCCTGGGTGAGGTTGTTCGCGAAGGTCGTGGCGGCCTGCTGTGCGGCCTCGAGTCGCGACGGGGAGACGTCGGTGGCCTCCATGGACAGGGACACGTCGACGACGAGCATGACGGTCGCCCGGTTACGTGGAACCTTCTGTTCTCGCTGTGGGCCGGCGAGGGCCACCACGAGGGTGAGCAGTGACAGCACCAGGAGCACGGCCGGGACGTGCGTGAACCAGCGGCGTCCTCGACGATCGACGGTCCGGAGGACCCCGAAGTTGCCGAACCGCACGGTCCGGCGCTTCTTGGACCGCAGCGCGATGACGTATCCCACGGCGAGTGCCAGTGGAACGACCAGCAGGATCAGCCAGAGCGGATGCTGGAACTCGGACAGGCTCATCGCGTCGCCACCTCCTGCGTGCCGGGCCGGTCGTCGGGGAGGTCGCGGACGAGATTGTCGCCGGTCGGCAGGCCGCCCTGGCGGCGCACACCGACGAAGTCGATGACGTCACGGATCCAGTCACGGTCGGTCCGCAGGGCGAGGACGGGTGCACCGCACCGCCGGAGCGCGGAGTGGACGCGGTCGCGGTGCTCACCGGCGGTTCGGCGGTAGTCGGCGGCGAGCGCGTCGTCGACGTCGAGTTCGAGGACCTCCCCGGTGGCGGGATCCTGCAGCAGGGCGGCGCCCACGGCCGGGAGTGCGATGTCGAGTGGGTCCGCCACGTGGACGGCGAGGAACTCGTGGCGGGTGCCCAGGACGCGCAGCGACCGTTCCCAGTCCACCTCGGACAGGAAGTCGGAAATCACCACCACCAGGCCGTGCCGGCGAGCGGCGTTCCGGACGGCGTGGAGGCAATCGTCGAGCGAGCCCCCCGGCGTGACGCGTGGTGTCGACCGCGCCACCTCCTCCAGTAGGCGTCGGACGTGGTCCCGTCCGCCGGTCGCCCGCAGGACGCGTGGGCGTCCGTCCCCGGTGAGGACCATGCCGACCCGGCTACCACCGCCCGCCGAGAGGAAGCCGACGGTGGCGACGGCGGCCTCGACCAGTCGCCGCTTGGCTCCGTGCCGGCCCTCCACGTCGAGACTCGGCGAGAGGTCGACGACCAGCCACGTCTCGAGCTCGCGGTCGGCGATGGTCTGACGGATGTGCGGGACGGTGGTCCTGGCGGTGACGGACCAGTCCATCGTTCGGACGTCGTCCCCGGGTTCGTAGGCCCGCGCCTCCCCGGGCTCGGTGCCCGGCCCGGGCAGCAGTCCGCGGTGGTCGCCGTTGAGTACCCCGTCGAGACGGCGCGTGACGAGCAGTTCCAGCTGGGCCAGGGCCGCACGGGACGACGCGTCGACGGGGTCGTCGCGTCTGCCCTCGTCCGCGGCGGTCACCGTGACGGCGGCGGGCCGGCCTGGGCGGGAACCGCGCTGATCTGTGGGAGCGGTACGGCTTCGAGCACGCGTCGCACCACGGTGTCGGCGGTGACCTCGTCGGCCAGCGCGTCATAGGTCAGAACGAGACGGTGCCGGAGGACGGCCGGCAGGACGTCGATCACGTCCTGCGGCACCACGTAGTCGCGTCCCCGCACCAGGGCGAGCGCACGGGCTGCGGTGACGGCCCCGAGCGTCGCACGGGGAGAGGCGCCGTAGGAGAGCCACCGCGCGACGTCCTCCAGTCCGTGCCGTGCGGGTTCGCGGGTGGCCACCGTGACGCGGACGACGTAGTCGACCAACGCGTGATGGACGAACACCTCGCGGACGGCCTTCTGCAACCGGATGAGGGCGTCGACGCCGAGGACCCGCGTGGGTTCCGGCGGGGTCGAGCCCATCCGGTAGACGATCTCGCGTTCCTCCTCCGGGGTGGGGTAATCCATGACGAGCTTGAACAGGAAGCGGTCCCGTTGTGCCTCCGGCAGCTGGTAGACACCCTCGCTCTCGATGGGGTTCTGCGTGGCCATGACGAGGAACGGGCTGGGCATGGGGAAGGTCTGACCGCCGATCGAGACGTGCCCCTCGGCCATGACCTCGAGCAGCGCGGACTGGACCTTGGCGGGTGCACGGTTGATCTCGTCCGCGAGCACGAAGTTCGCCAGGATGGGGCCGAGCTCGACATCGAACTCCTCGCGGCCCTGCCGGTAGATGCGGGTGCCGACGATGTCGGCGGGGACGAGGTCCGGGGTGAACTGGAGCCGCCGGAAACTCCCCCCCACCACGGTGGCGAAGGTCTCCACGGTGAGGGTCTTGGCCACGCCCGGGACGCCCTCGAGCAGGATGTGACCCCGCGAGAGGAGGCCGACGAGGATCATCTCGATCAGTCGGTCCTGGCCCACCACGACCTTCTTGACCTCGTAGACCGCTCGCTCGAGGAGACGTGCGTCCTCCGCGGCCGTCGACGCGCTCACGGGGGGCTCGCCGGGACGGCTCGACTGTTCGGGATGGGGATCGCTCACCGCGGAGGGCTCCTTCGCGTGGTCGGGTGTTCCGGGCGCCCTGCCGGGGCCGTCCGAACGGGTTGGGGACGACAGTACCGGTGCCGCGGTCAGACCAACCGGACCACCATCGGCGAGATCCCGGCCATCCGCACCGGCGAGATCTTCACGACGTCACCGGATTGGGGTGCCTCGACCATCTTGCCGTCGCCGAGGTACAGGGCCACGTGGCCGGGCCAGAACAGCATGTCGCCCCGCTGTCGCGTGGCCACCGGGAACTGCGGCCCGGCGGTGTACTGGTAGCCGGTGTAGTGCGGGAGCGCCTTGCCGATCCCGGCGAACGCGTAGATCATCAACCCGGAACAGTCGAAGCCGATCTTGTTGTAGTCACCGTGCCAGTCGGCGACCCCGCCGTCGCGGATGCCACGGGTGGGCCCGTTGGCATCGCCGCCTCCCCACGCGTACGGCATCCCGAGCTGGGAGAGGGCGCGGTTGACGACGGTCTCCACGCGAGCACTGTTCGAGGGGGTCCCGGCATTCCCGCCCTGGCCGGCGCCCGGCCCGGGCGCCGCCGGCCCCTGGGCGATCGAGCCGAAGTCGGCCCGGCTGATCGCGTCGGCGACCTGCTGCACGATCGCCTCGGTGTCACCGTTGATGCCGGCGTCGACGGCCGCGCCCACGCTGCCGGCGTCGATGGTCCCTCCGATGGCGCGGGTCGCCTCGTCCGAAGAGCCCCCGGCGAACTGCCGGACCGCACCCAGGTCGAGATGCGACGGGAGCGCGGAGGCGATGTCGGCCGCCTGCTCCCCGGCCTCCGGCTGGCCCGCGAGGACACTGAGGGCCTCCGCGCGCATCGCCTCTGCGTCGACCGCGTCCGCGGCGTCGACCCGTGGGCCCGCCGGGGTGGCACCCGACTCCGCGAGGGCGGCGCGGTGCTCGTCCAGTTCACGGGTCAGCGCGACGACCCGGACCTCCAGAGCGGTGACGTCGCCCGCGACCCTGGAGACCTCCGCCTCGGCGGAGGCCCGACGCTCGGCGGCGTCCGAGTAACGCTGCTCGGCGGAGTCGCGGGCGGCCACTGCCTCGGACTCGCGCCGGGCGGCCTCATCGGCGGCCGCCACCATCTCCCCCACCACGGTGCGCTGGTCGGCCGCGGCTCGCTGGAGATACTCCTGGCGCAGCCCGGCATCCGCCGGCCCGCCGGGATCGAGGATCGCCGACGCCGCGCCCGGTGCGGTTCCCTGCCGGTGCAACAGCCGTGAATAATCGTCGAGGGTGCCGCGCGCGGACTCGACGCCGGACTCCGCCTGCTCGCGTTCGGCGGAGGTGCGGTCTGCCTCGGCGATGGCCCGGTCGAGTTCGATCCGGGCCATCTGGAGGTCGACCAGGCTCTTGTTGACGCTCTCCCGGCTGACCGCGATCTCCTCGCGGGTCTGGTCCAGTCGGGCGCTGGCATCGGCGACGGCACGGATAAGGCCGGAGATGTCGCCGGGCGCGACCGCGGTGACCTGCTGGGCTCCGGCCACCGGCGCCTGCACCGCACCGGCGGCTGTTCCCAGGACCAGCACCGCGGCCAGTGCCGCCCGCCCGGGTGCCCTTCCGGGATACCTGCGTGTGCGCGCCCCTCGGGCACGGTTCGACGAATGGTCAGGCTCCACGTTTCACCTTCCGCTGACCGCACCGGGGTGCGGCTGACCGCGCGACCCGCACGGCGGGACGCGAGACCGAGGCGGTGTCGGCGGCCGGTGATGCCTTCCCCTGCGCCACTGGAGCCTCAACACGACTCGGTAGAACCTAGTGTTCCTTTAGCACCGTAGGTCACAGGGAACACATGTGAAACATCGGTCGGCAAAATACACTGCTGTAACTTGCATAACAGCAGGACGGGCGGCGTGTCGCGAACTGGACACCGTTGTCGGAAAAGCGACGTTTCGGCGTCTTCTCAGCGTGAGCGACGTCGCAGGACGATCGCGAAGGCGACGAGCGCGAGCACGGTGACCACGATCGCGGCCGCGGTCAGGGTGCCCCATGGCGGAGCGGGGGCGGTGACCTTGTGAGCGAAGACCGCGGCGGAGGCCACCGGGTCGAACTCCTCCCAGGCGTCGTCCTGTCCGGCCTCGAGTTGGTGGCGCGGGATCGAGTCGCTGGAGCTGCCGATGAACACCGGGGTGCGCACGAGGATCGTGCCGTCGTACTCCTCGCCCAGGAACGCCGCGAGGTCACGGGCGTCCGTGTAGACGGTCGCCGGCGCCTCGGTATAGACCACCTTCAGGTCCAGACCGCGATCACCGGCCTCGTCCACCACGGTCCGGAGGCCCTCGACGAACGGTGCAGGTGCGGAGACCCCGTCGTCGGCGAGGTCGGCGACCACGGCCTGGTAGTCCAGCCAGGGCGGGACCTCGTCCTCCCGTAACGACATGATCGGCTCGGCCGCATACGCGAGCACCGTCACGGGATCGGAGGGAGTGTCCACGTGCGACATGGTGCCATCTCTCCGTCGTCGCCCACGAACCCACGCGCCGCTCGTCGGCGATAACCGCAGTCGCGTGCCCACGTTCGGGCGTGCCGGGGGCTATACAGGACGGGCGTACTGGTAAATTGGCGGCCGAAGACGGATCACAGGGTCCACAATGGATGCTGTGTCCGCCCCGGCGCCGCCGCCCGAGACAGACGCGGTGACACCGGGAGGGATGACGAACCGACATTCGCACCACGAGTGGAGCTGACGTGACAGCAAGCATTGATAGTTTCGGCGCCAAGGGGACCCTTGAGGTCGGCGACGAGACCTACGACATCTACCGCCTGTCGGCGGTTCCGGGGGCCGAGAAGCTCCCTTACTCGCTCAAGGTCCTCACCGAGAACCTCCTGCGCACCGAGGACGGCAAGAACGTCACTAAGGCGCACATCGAGGCCCTGGCGAGCTGGGACCCCAGTGCCGAGCCCGACACCGAGATCCAGTTCACGCCGGCCCGCGTGATCATGCAGGACTTCACAGGCGTGCCCTGCATCGTCGACCTCGCCACCATGCGTGAGGCCGTCGAGAAGCTCGGTGGAGACCCGGACAAGGTCAACCCCCTCGCCCCCGCCGAGATGGTCATCGACCACTCGGTGATCATCGAGTCCTTCGGTCAGGCCAGTTCGTTCGAGAAGAACGTGGAGATCGAGTACGAGCGCAACGAGGAGCGGTACCAGTTCCTGCGCTGGGGTCAGGGCGCGTTCGACGACTTCAAGGTCGTCCCCCCGGGCACCGGCATCGTCCACCAGGTCAACATCGAGTACCTGGCGCGCACGGTGATGGTCCGCAACGGCCAGGCCTACCCCGACACCTGTGTCGGTACCGACTCGCACACCACCATGGAGAACGGTCTCGGCGTCCTCGGCTGGGGCGTCGGCGGCATCGAGGCCGAGGCCGCGATGCTCGGTCAGCCGATCTCCATGCTCATCCCCCGCGTCGTGGGCTTCAAGCTCACCGGTGCGATCAAGCCGGGCGTCACCGCCACCGACGTGGTGCTGACGATCACCGAGATGCTGCGCAAGCACGGCGTCGTCGGCAAGTTCGTCGAGTTCTACGGCGCCGGTGTCGCGGCCGTGCCGCTGGCCAACCGCGCCACTATCGGCAACATGAGCCCGGAGTTCGGCTCCACCTGCGCCATGTTCCCGATCGACGGCGAGACCATCGATTACCTGCGCCTGACCGGCCGCGACGAGGAGCAGCTCGCCCTCGTCGAGGCCTACGCCAAGGAGCAGGGCATGTGGCTCCACCCGGACTCCGAGGAGCCCGTCTTCTCCGAGTACCTGGAGCTGGACCTCGGGGACGTCGTCCCGTCGATCGCCGGCCCGAAGCGTCCCCAGGACCGCATCGAGCTCTCCGATTCCAAGAGCGCGTTCCGCAAGGACATCCACAACTACGTGGACGGCGAGGCCAAGCCGCTCGGTGACACCGAGAAGGGCCGGATGCAGTCCGAGGGCGGTGCCCCGTCGGACAACGCCGGCAAGGTGACCCTCGCCCATGCCGAGGAAGGCGCGGTCCGCGCCGACGCGTCCACGCGTTCCGAGGGCCGCCCGTCGAAGCCGGTCGAGGTCAAGGTCGGCGACACGGAGATGGTGCTGGACCACGGCATCGTGTCCATCGCGTCGATCACCTCGTGCACCAACACCTCCAACCCGTCGGTGATGATCGGCGCCGGGCTCGTCGCCCGCAAGGCGCACGAGAAGGGCCTCACGGCCAAGCCGTGGGTCAAGACCTCCATGGCCCCGGGCTCGCAGGTCGTCACCGAGTACTACGAGCGTGCCGGTCTCTGGCCCGACCTGGAGGCTCTCGGCTTCCACCTCGTCGGCTACGGCTGCACCACCTGCATCGGCAACTCCGGTCCGCTGCCGGAGGAGATCTCCGCCGCGATCCAGGAGAACGACCTCACCGCGACCGCCGTCCTGTCCGGTAACCGCAACTTCGAGGGCCGGATCAACCAGGACGTCAAGATGAACTACCTGGCGTCCCCGCCGCTGGTCATCGCCTACGCGATCGCCGGCTCGATGGACTTCGACTTCGAGAACGACTCGCTGGGCAAGGACAAGGAGGGCAACGACGTCTTCCTCAAGGACATCTGGCCCACCTCCGAGGAGATCGAGGAGACCATCAAGGCCTCCATCTCGTCCAACGAGTACAAGTCCAAGTACGCCGACGTGTTCGCCGGTGACGAGCGCTGGCGCGGTCTCAGCACCCCGGACGGCAAGACCTTCGAGTGGGACCAGAAGTCGACCTACGTCCGCAAGGCCCCGTACTTCGAGGGCATGGAGATGGAGCCGGAGCCCGTCACCGACATCAAGGGCGCCCGCGTCCTGGCCAAGCTCGGCGACTCGGTCACCACCGACCACATCTCGCCGGCGTCGACCATCAAGCCGGGCACCCCGGCGGCGCAGTACCTCGACGCCAATGGTGTGGAGCGCAAAGACTACAACTCCTTCGGCTCCCGCCGCGGCAACCACGAGGTCATGATCCGCGGCACGTTCGCCAACATCCGGCTGCAGAACCAGCTGCTGGACGGCGTGACGGGCGGATACACCCGGGACTTCACCCAGGAGGGTGCGCCGCAGGCGTTCATCTACGACGCCGCGCAGAACTACGCCGAGCAGAACACCCCACTCGTCGTGCTCGGCGGCAAGGAGTACGGGACCGGCTCCTCGCGTGACTGGGCCGCCAAGGGCACGCGCCTGCTCGGCGTCCGCGCCGTGATCACCGAGTCGTTCGAGCGCATCCACCGCTCCAACCTCATCGGCATGGGCGTCATCCCGCTGCAGTTCCCCGAGGGCGAGTCCCACGAGACGCTCGGGCTCGACGGCACGGAGACCTTCGACATCTCCGGCATCGAGGAGCTGAACAACGGCACCACGCCCAAGACGGTCAAGGTCACCGCCACCAAGGAGGACGGCCAGGTCGTCGAGTTCGACGCCAAGGTGCGCATCGACACCCCCGGTGAGGCGGACTACTACCGCAACGGCGGCATCCTGCAGTACGTCCTGCGGAACATGATCAAGGGCTGATCGGCCTCCCACATCAACGGCGGTGCGCGGTTTCCCCTGCTCAGGCACGGTGGCTGCGCACCGCCGCGGTGTTTCCGAAGGAAGGTAGCGAGATGCCCAGGGTCAGTCAGGACCACATGGACGCCCGGCGACACCAGATCCTGTCAGGCGCACGTGAGTGCTTCGCCGAGTACGGGTTCGAGGGCGCCACGGTGCGTCGTCTGGAAGAGGCCACCGGACTGAGCCGGGGTGCCATCTTCCACCACTTCGACGACAAGGACGCGCTCTTCCTCGCACTCGCGCACGACGACGCGGCGGCGATGGCCGCCACCGTGGCCGCGCAGGGTCTGGTCCAGGTGATGCGGGAGATCCTCGCCGACCCCCAGGGGTTCTCCTGGCTCGGGACGCGTCTGGAGATCGCCCGGCGGATCCGCACCGACCCGGACTTCCGGGAACGGTGGACGGACCGACAGGCGGAGGTCGACGCGGCGGTCGTGGCCCGCCTCCGCGAACAGAAGGCGTCCGGAAGGATGCGCACCGACATCCCCGCGGACGTGCTGCGTGTGTACCTCGACATCGTGCTCGATGGCCTCATCACTCACCTGGCGACGGGTCGCGGCACCGAGCACGTCAGCGAGATGCTCGACCTCGTCGAGGCGTCCCTGCGGACCGGGCAGGGGTGACCCGGAGCCGGTCTCCCGCCGGGCCTGCCGCCTCCGCCGCCTCCGCCGCCTCCGCAGGTTCCCGCCGCCTCCGCCGCCTCCGCAGGTTCCCGCCGCCTCCGCCGCCTCCGCCGCCTCCGCCGCCTCCGCAGGTTCCCGCCGAGAAGAGGAAAACGCGCGTATCGGTCGAGTGAGCGTGCACGAGATCCTCTTCTCGGCGGGGCCACGGGAACGGCGCGTACGTTGGTCGCATGTCCACACCTGACACGCAGATCCCCCAGCTCACCCTGAACGACGGCCGCTCGATCCCCCAGGTCGGATTCGGCACCTTCCAGGTCCCGCCCGCCGACACCGAGAAGGTCGTCACCGACGCGATCGAAGCCGGTTACCGCCACCTCGACACCGCTCAGATGTACGGCAACGAGGAGGGCGTGGGCCGGGCCGTCGCGGCGTCCGGCATCCCGCGCGACGAGTTCTGGATCACCACCAAACTCAACAACACCTTCCACGAGCGCACCGCCGCCCGTGAAGCCACCGAGCGTTCGCTCGAGGCTCTGGGCGGGCGCATCGACCTCTACCTCGTGCACTGGCCACTGGCGATGCACAACGACGTCGCCACCGTGTGGGAGACGATGGAGGAGATCCGCTCCGACCTGGCCGTCGACTCGATCGGCGTCTCCAACTTCACCGCGGCGAACCTCGCGCGACTGGCGGAGGCCGGCCTGAGCACCCCGACGGTCGACCAGATCGAGTCCAACCCGTACTTCGTCAACGACGACCTGCGCGCGGCGTGCGTCGAGCGGGGCATCGCTGTGGAGGCGTGGAGTCCGCTGGCCCAGGGCGCGGTCTTCGGTGACCCCCAGTTGCAGGCGCTCGCCGAGCAGGTCGGGCGCACGGTGTCCCAGGTCGTGCTCCGGTGGGTGCTGCAGCGGGGCGACATCGTCTTCCCCAAGTCCTCGAGCCCGGCCCGCATGCGCGAGAACCTCGAGGTGTTCGACTTCGAGCTGTCGGACGAGCAGATGGCTTCCATCACCGCGCTGCACAACGGCACCCGTTCGGGCCCGGACCCGGACACCTTCGACTGGCGCGGCTGACCCCACCGCCAGACCCCACCGCCAGACCCCGGCTCCCGACCCCGTCGCCCAACCCCGTCGACAAGACAGTTCCGCACACGTTTGCCGAGAGGTAGGTGTGCGGAACGCTCTTTTCGACGGCGCGACGGGCCGCAAGCGCCCTAGAGTCGGTCCATGACCACCACCGCGGACACGGGCGGGGAGCCCGGCGCGGGCGGGGCTCCCCGCGGCGCGCCGGGCCGGACAGTGACCGACCGGTCCACCACGGCTCCGGTCCTCGCCTCGTACGCGGCGGGCAGCCTCGGCACGGGTGCGTTCGGCACCCTGCCCGGTTTGGTGCTGGCGTACTACCTCACGGACTCGATCGGGGTGGCGGCGGCCGTCGCGACGGTGCTCGTGCTGGTGCCCAAGGTCATCGACGTCCTGGCCTACCCGCTCATCGGCGCGATCTCGGACAGGGCGTCCCACCGCAGCGGCTATCGCACGGGCCTGATGCTGTTCGGCGCGCTGGCCCTGCCGCTGCTGTTCGTGGCGACCTTCTCGGCGCCGCCCGGCTGGAGCACGGGCGCGGCCGGGGTGTGGGTGATGGGCTTCTTCCTCCTGGCCTCGATCGCGTATTCGTGCTTCCAGGTGCCGTATCTGGCACTGCCGGCCGAGCTCACCGATGACGCCGCCGCCCGGGTGACGCTGCTGGCGTGGCGGGTGGCCGTTCTCGCCGCGGCGATCCTGCTCACCGGGGGCGGGGGCCCGGCGCTGCGCGACGCCGCCGGCGGCGGGCCCACCGGATACGTGGTGATGGCCGTCGGGGTCGCCGCGCTGATGCTCATGGGCATGCTGTGGTCGACGTTCGTGGCGGGCCGCAGCACGATCATGCGGGCCGACGCGCCGGCCGGTGGGCTCGCGCACGAGTATCGCGACGGACTCGACGCGCTGCGGGTCACGCGGCCGTTCCGGCTGCTCGTCGCGGTGTTCTGTCTGCAGGCTGTCGCGACGGCCGTGATGCTCGCGGGCGGCCAGTACGTGGCGACCTACGTGCTGGGTGACGAGACCGCTCTGACCGGGCTCTTCCTCGCACTGGTGGGCCCTGCGCTACTCGTGATGCCGCTGTGGACCCGTCTCGCGCACGCCCGCGGGAAGGTGCCGGCGCTGGCCGCGGCCACGGCGCTGTTCACGGTGGCGACCCTGCTGCTCATCCCGGCCGGCTTCTCCCCCGGCGCGTGGGTCCACCTCCCGGTGGCGATGGCGGGTGTCGCGTACGCGGGAATGCAGGCTCTACCGATGTCGATGCTGCCCGACTGCACCGACCTGGATCGCTCGTTGGGGGGACGACGACGAAGTGGCGCGATGAGCGGCCTGTGGACGGCGTCGGAGACCGGCGCGATGGCCCTGGGCCCGGTAGTCGTGCTCGCCCTGTTGGCATTCGGTGGTTTCCGCTCCGGCGGGGTGTCCGATCAGCCCGGGACGGCGCACTGGGCCATCGTCCTCGCGTTCTCCCTGGTTCCCGCGCTCCTCGCCGGCGCGAGCCTGCTGCTGATCCGGACTCTCGGCCGGTCCTATCCCCGATGGACGGAGCGAACATGACCCCCGATCCCCTCGCCCTGGAGATCACCGATCGCGGGGAACACGCGCTGGCCCGCCTCGCCGCGATGCGGGCGCAGGACCCGCCGACCACCGGGGGCCGGGTCCTCTCGTACGTCTACGATTCCGGGCTCGCCGAACTCGACGAACTGGCGACCCGCGCGGCTCGTCTCGCCCATGGCGTCAACGGCCTCGACCCCACGGTGTACTCCTCGGTCGCCCGGATCCACGGCGGCATAGTCGACCGTGTGCGCGACATTCTCCGTGGACGGTCCGCGGGCGCGGGTGGCGAGGGGGGCGAGGGTGGTGACGCGCGAGGCCGCGACATCTACGGGAACGTCACGTCCGGTGGCACCGAGAGCTGCATGCTCGCCTGCCTCGCCGCCCGCGAGGTCTCCGGTCGACAGCCGGGCGACGGTGGAACGATCGTCGCGCCGGTGACGGTGCACGCGGCGTTCCGCAAGGCCGCGCACCTGCTGGGCCTGAGGTTCGTCGGCGTCGAGGTCGATCCCGGGACGGGGCGGGTGACCGCCGCCGAGCTCCTCGCGGCGGTCGATGGGGACACGGTGCTGGTGGTGTGTTCGGCGCCCGCCTACCCGAACGGCGTGATCGACCCCGTGGCCGAGGTCGCCGCCGGGCTCGAGGCCGTGCACGATCCGCGCATCGGGTTGCACGTCGACGCCTGTCTCGGCGGCCTAGTGCTGCCGTTCTGGCCCGGTCCGGACCCCGCCGGTCCGGACGCCACCGAGCCGAACCCGATGCCGCTCTGGGACCTCCGTGTCGCGCGGGTCACCAGCATCTCGGCGGACGTACACAAGTACGGTTTCGCACCCAAGGGCACGTCGGTGCTGCTCAGCCGGGGCCGCGAACGCCACCGGGCGGCATGGTTCGCCACCGTCGACTGGCCCGGTTACCCGGTGGTCAACCCGACGCTCGCCGGATCCAAACCGCTCGAACCCGCCGCGGCGGCGTGGACGGTGCTCGAGGCGCTCGGCGACGGCGGGCAGCGTGAACTGGTCGCCCGGACCGCCCGGGCGACCGATCGGTTGGTCGACGGGTTGTCCGGCATCGAGGGGCTACGAGTCCTCGACCGCGATCCCGGCCCACTGCTGGCGGTCGTCGCCGACGAGTCCGCCGGAGACGGCCGGCGCGTTCACCCGCACCTCTGGGCGGATGCCTGCGCCCGGAGGGGCATCGCCGTCCAGGCGCAGCCCGCCTACCGCCAGAAGCGAGGGACCTTGTCGTCGTCGTCCCACCTCACCATCACCCCGGTGACCGAACGGCTCGTCGAGGAGATCCTCCGCGTGGCGTTTGAGGCCGCAGACGAGGTCCGCGGGCAGCCTGATCCAGTTCCTCCAACGGGGTTCGCCGACGTGCTCGACGCGCTCGAGACAGGGGCCCTCTCCCCCGCCGACCTGCTCGCCCTGTCGGAGGACGAGGTCCATGCGCTCGTGGGTGGCGTCCTCGCCGACGACGAGGCCGGGGCCGAGGGTGGCGGCGATGCGGGGATGGCGCCGCTCCTCGCGGCGATCGAGCGGCTGCCCGCCGGCGTGGGCGGCCGCCTGGTCCGCGCCTACCTCGCGGCGGTGATGGAGTGACGGTGATGGAGTGATTCAGGCGAACTCCGCCTGGATCTCGGCAGACGCCCGGAACCACCGACCGATGTACGGCACCGCGATAGGAGCGGGATTCGCCCGGAGGTACCGCACGAACCAGTCGGTCAACCCGTCCCACTGGGCGTGATCGCCCGGGGGATGGAGTCCCCATCCCAGTTCGGTGAGCGTCCAGTGCGCTTTGGCGGAGTTGCGCAGCATGGATGTCGTCACCCAGTTCGCCTCGGTGTCCTCTCCCCCACGGGACACCGGCTGCAGGTGGTCGATGGTCGGGAACAGCTCCCAGAACGCGAAGTGCGATCGCGACATCGCCCAGTTCGGATCCGCGGGGAAGTCCTCCGGAAGCAGTACGGAGAGCAGCCGTAGGGCCCCGGGGTTGACCAGACGCGTCCCGCTGTAGCGGTCGACGAACCCGTCGCGGTAGAAGAGACGCAATGACCTCCGCTCCGTGTAACTCCGGGACGTCTTCTCCACGGGCACGAACGGGTAGCGGAGGCGGAGTATCCGACTGCCTTCGTCAAGCCCAACGGTCGCGATCGCATCGGCGACATCCGCCAGCACATCCGCCTTGTCCTCGAGCTCCGGCGCGGCCACTCGTGCACCAGGGACATCGCGGGTCGCGTCATCCATCTACTCGCCCTCCACTCCGGGTTGCGGTCTTAATCCCAGTGTGAGCGGCCCATACGACAAGCGCCCCCCGACTCGAGATCGGGGGGCGCGGTCGGCATACGGGGCGACGCCTCAGACGAGGACCGCGACCGCGACGTTGACGATGCCCAGGACACCGGCGACGTGGGTCAGGGTCGCGGTGCTGCCCTGGGCCTTGGCCTCCTTGCGGACGCCGATGATCGCGACGACGAGGATGACGATCGCGACCAGCAGCTTGATACCGATCTTCATGTGGTTGAGGTCGGCGTCCTGCATCTCGCGCAGGCCCACGAGCAGCAGTCCGGTCACCACCTGGAGGATCGCGCCGTGGAGGATGCCCTTCGCCATGTAAGGCGCCTTGATGGTGGCGAGCCAACCACCGATGATCCCGGCGAGACCGATGAAGTGCAGGATGAGGATGATCTGGATGACAGTGTCCATGGGGCGAATTGTCTCAGGTCAGCGCGACAGCATTGCAGGTAAGGGTCTCCTGTGTGACGCTTGACTCGGTGGGGCGTGGATGCTGCATGTGACGCCCCCCGGCGGGTGGCGCCGCTAGTCGGTTTCGTGGCTCGAGTGCGGCAGGACGGCCACGGGGCAGTGCGCGTGCGCCACGACGTGCTGACTGACCGAGCCGAGCAGCATCCCGGTGAACCCGTCTCGTCCGCGGCTACCGACCACCACGAGCCGGGCGTCCCCGGATGCAGCGATCAACGCTTCGGCCGCGTGGCCCTGCAGGACGGCCGGCTTGTACGAGGCGTCCTCCCCCAGGGCGTTGCGCACCGCGTCCGCGAGCATCTCGCGCGCGCTGCTCTCCAACTCGGAGGAGTCCTCCCACCCAGCCATTGCATACGGGCCGTAGACCGCTGGCAATTGGTACGCGGTCAGGGCGATCAGTGGCGCGTCGAGCGCTGCCGCGTACTCGGCTGCCCACTTCAGGGCCCGTAGCGAATCCGGTCCGCCGTCGACTCCGACGACTACTGGCCTGGTGTCCATGAGCTGTCCTCCTCCGGCGAGATGCCGACGGTGCCCCGGACTGTCGTGCACCGACGACACCTTCCACCGTAGACCTGCCGGAGAGGTCCCGTGAGGTTACGCGAGTTCGACGGTCACATGCGCGAACGTCCGCGTGCCCTCGCTGCGCTGGGTTACGCGAGTTCGACGATCTCCATGTACTCCTGGCTCCATAGGTCCTCCGTGCCGTCCGGCAGGATGATGACCCGCTCCGGCTCCAACGCCTCGACGGCGCCGGGGTCGTGCGTGACCAGCACGACCGCACCCTCATACGTCCGTAGAGCGTCGAGGACCTGCTCGCGCGAGATCGGGTCCAGGTTGTTCGTGGGCTCGTCGAGCAGGAGGACGTTGGCTGCCGAGGACACCAGCCCGGCCAGCGCCAGACGCGTGCGCTCACCACCGGAGAGCGTGCCTGTCGGCTGCTCGAGTTGGGGGCCGGTGAACATGAACGCCCCCAGCAGGCTGCGCAGTTCCTGCTCCCCCGCGTCCGGCGCAGCGTGGCGGATGTTCTCCCACACGCTGGCGTCCATGTCCAGGGTGTCGTGCTCCTGGGCGAAGTAGCCGATCTTGAGCCCGTACCCGGAGACGACGCCGCCCTCGCCGTCGGTGCGTTCCACACCGGCGAGCAGCTTGAGCAGAGTCGTCTTTCCGGCACCGTTGTAACCCAGCACCACCACGCGGCTGCCCTTGTCGATCGCCAGGTCGACTCCGGCGAACACCTCGAGCGAGCCGTACATCTTGGTCAGGCCCTTGGCGAACAGCGGCGTCTTGCCACAGGCCGCGGGAGTGGGAAACTTGATCCGCGCAGCCTTGTCGGCGACGCGGACCTCGTCGAGATTGTCGATCATGGCGTCGGCACGCCGGATCATCTGCTTGGCGGCGGCCGCCTTGGTGGCCTTGGCGCCCAGCTTGGCGGCCTGCATCTTGAGCTGCGAGGCCTTCTTCTCCGCATTCGCCTTCTCACGTCGGCGCCGGGCCTCGTCCGTGGCGCGGGCGTCGAGGTACTTCTTCCACCCCATGTTGTAGGCGTCGATCTCCCCGCGCACGGCGTCGAGGAACCACACCTTGTTCACCACGGCCTCGAGCAGCTCGACATCGTGGGAGATGATGATCAGCCCGCCCTCGTGCTTCTCGAGGAACTGGCGCAGCCAGGTGATGGAGTCGGCGTCGAGGTGGTTGGTGGGCTCGTCGAGCAGCAGCATGGTCTGCGATTTGCCGGCACCGTCGGAGGCGGCGAACAGGATCCGCGCCAACTCCACGCGGCGGCGCTGACCGCCGGACAAGGTGCCCAGATTCTGGGTGAGGATCCGGTCCTCCAGCCCCAGGCTGTTGCAGATGCGTGCGGCCTCGCTCTCGGCCTCGTAACCGCCGCGGGCGGAGAACTCGTCCTCGAGGCGCCCGTACTTACGCACGGCCTTGTCCATGGCCTTGTCGTCCGGTGCGGAGACCATCTGCTCCTGGGCGGCGGTCATGTCGGCCATGATCACGTCCAGCCCGCGGGCGGAGAGGACCCGGCTGCGCGCGAGCTGGTCCATGTTGCCCTCACGCGGGTCCTGCGGCAGATATCCCAGGTCACCGGTCCGGACGACCTTCCCGGCGTAGGGTTCACCTTCGCCGGCGAGGATCCTCATCGTCGTCGTCTTACCCGCGCCGTTCCGTCCCACCAGGCCGATCCGGTCGCCGGGCTGGACCCGCAGCGAGGACCCGTCCATGTGGAGCAGGGTGCGCACGCCGGCGCGCACCTCAAGGTCGTCGATGGTGATCACGTGCGCGGGTACCTCGCTGTAGCGTTCGGGGAAGAGTCGGCGGCCCGCCCGCTGACGAGTCCGGGCCGACCTGCCACTCTACCTGCGGCGCGAGTGCGCCGACGAGTCCGGTGACGTGGGTCTCCGCGACCAGAGAGCGTGCGCCGAGTTCGCCTTCCGGCGGATTCTCTTGCCGCGCGTCGGTCGCTGCGACCTGTGGGCGGCCTGACTGGCGTACGTCGGATGAGGTCGGCGCCTTGGCGGCGTCGCGTCCTGCTGGCCGCGGGCCGACCGCTGTCTGCAGCCGCTCCTGGCCCTGGCGCCTCGCTTCTGCAGATGGCCACGACAGCCCTCCTCGCCCCTCACGATGGCGTCTCGCCTGCGCATCGGGGCAGGCCAGACGCCATCGTGAGGGGCGACTGCAAGAGCCTGGCCACCCCGCCCGGCCTGCCTTCAACCCGCGCTGCGCCCGTACAGGTTCTGCACGCTGCGGCCGATCGGACCGTGGTCGTCCGAGAGCAGCGTGTCGGTGAGTGCCCCGTGGCCGGGCCCGCCGATCGTCTCCGAATCCAGGCGCACCCAGCCGGGCTCGGGCTCGCGGTGCAGGGAGACCACCAGGTCGCAGTTGATCGTCGGGTGGTCGACCGGGTCGGTGGCCAGGGAGACGCCGCTCGCGGAGTCGGCCACCACCACGGTGTGCTGCCACCCGGTCATCCGCTCCCCGGCGACCAGGTCGACCCGCGCCCGCCCCCACGCCCGGGCCGGACCCAGTTCGTCCCCGCCGCCGGATTCGTAGGAGAAGTCGACCACCGAGAGGTACCCGCCGGCGTGGGCGAAACTCATCATGGGATCGCGCTCGCGCTTCTCGGGCACCGGCGGCGCCGCGTGATCGCCCACCACGGGATAGTCCGCGGACGTGCGCCGCATCAGCCAGCCGCGCGCGACCAACGTCGACCGGCCGCCCACGGACGCGGTCGCCTCGAGCAGCTCCACGCTGCGCCCGGGTCGGATCGTGCGCACCTCGATGTCCAGGGGCGCCACCGGCACGGGGCCCAGGACGTCGACGGACACCCTCGCCAGTCTCATGTCCGGGGCGGAGTCGGAGCCGGAGCCGGCCCGTTCCATGGCCCGCACCAGCAGCGCGCTCGGCGGGCCGGCGTGCTGGGCCTCGGCGGACCACGGCCCGGCGGTGAGTGCCGTGGACTCGAAGCGGGCCTCGTCGACCTGCTGGTAGAACGCGTCGGACATGGGTCCCCTCTCGTGCGGGCGGTAGTGTCGATCCTGATGAATGCTACGGGTGGCGGTCTGTACGACGTCGCTGTCGTCGGGCTCGGTCCCGCCGGCCGCGCGCTCGCCTCCCGCTGTGCCGCAGCCGGTCTCACCGTGTTGGCGCTGGACCCGCGCCCGGATGCGCCGTGGCGCCAGACCCTCTCGGTGTGGGCCGACCAGATCCCCCCGTGGCTCCGGCCCGAGGCGTGCGGGGTGGACGTGCTCGCCCACACCGTGCCGGCCGCCGCCCTGTACGCGCCCGACAGAGCCGTGCTGCGCCGTGAGTACGCCGTGCTGGACAACGAGGCCCTGCGCCGCGCGCTTCCGCTCGGCCCCGGCGTCACCGTCGAACTCGCGGAGGTCGACGACACAGGGGTCCAGGCCCTGACCGCTCGCGCGCACCGCGTGGTGGACTGCCGCGGCGCCGGCGGCCGGCTCAACCGGGGCCCCCTCCAGACGGCCTACGGGATCGTCGTGGACGCGGCCGATGCGGCGCCGGCGCTGTGCGGGGAGAACGCCCTGTTCATGGACTGGCGGACCGACTATGTCCGCGGCCGGAACGACGACGACAGCGACGACGACGAGGTCGGGCCCAGCTTCCTGTACGCGATCCCCGTGGGACCGGACCGGGTACTGCTGGAGGAGACGTGTCTGGCGGGCCTGCCCGCTCCGGATCCCGCCGTCCTGGCGAGCCGGCTCCGCTCGAGACTGGCGGGCCGGGGGGTGTCCCCCGCGGCGATCGCGTCGCCGCTGTCCGTCGAGCGCGTACGGATCCCGCTCCTGCCCCGCGCCGAGCTAACGGAGGACCCGCGGGTCGAGGCGTTCGGCACCGCCGGTGGCCACGGGCACGCGGCGACGGGGTACTCGGTGGCGGCGATGTTGGCGGCGGTGCCGGCGGCGGTGCACGCGATCGAGGCGGGATACCCGTTGCCGGCACCGCGGTCGCCGCTGAGCACGGCCCTCCACGGTGTCGGACTGCGCGTCCTCCTGCGGGCTGATGAGCGCACCCTGCGGGCGCTGTTCAACGCCTTCGGTCGACTCGACGGTCGCCGTCAGCGCTGGTTCCTCGACGCCGCCAGCCCCTCCTACCAGGTGGCCGCCGCCATGTGGGGCATGTGGATCTCCATGCCCGTCCGTGGCAAGGCCGGGATGGCCGCGGCGGTGCTGCGCCCGTCGGCTCGTACGTCGGGCGGGGGTGTACCGATCACCTCAGCCGGAACGCGGACGGTACCCGTCGAAGGTGAGTGACAGGCCGCCCGGACGCCGCGAGAGGTGGAACATGGTCGACAGCGCCACGGCCGCGACGGCCACGGCCACGAGTTCGAAGGTCTCCTCGATGTACATCAGGACGAGATAGGGCGTCGACATGCCGGCGTCCGCGCGATGGACGAGACCGGTCAGGCTCTCGATGACGATCGCGCCGGTCAGGAAGACCACGGCCGAGAGGATCAGTGCGAGAACCCCCCGACGCTTCAGCGCCAACACGAGGCGGATCAGCAGCGCTCCGACGACCAGCGCGATGATCGCGCCGGGGATCACCCAGTTGTAGAAGGTGTCGAACGGCAGGTACGGGGCCATCCTGTCCCCCACCACGAACAATCGCTCGTGCAGGGCGGAGGCCTCGTCCACCGAGGCGGTGACGCCGACCGCGGCGAAGAGCCACCACGACTTCCGGAACCTGTCGGCGGTGAGAGCGGCGAGGGCGGCGAAGATACCGACGAGGAGCCAGATCGTCGAGGCGAACCACACCGCGATGTTGCCCTCGGCGCCGATGTCGAAGGCCGTCCACAGGAGGTTCCAGGTGTGCCAGGGCTGGTCGCTGCCCGTGCGGTGGACCATGAGGAGCAGGAAGCCGGACAGCGGCGCGAGCAGGATCGACGGGGGCAGCACCACCCACGCGGTCGCCTTGGTGAGACTCATCGTCCGGGCCCGGGCCCGGTCCTGAGAACCGGCCGCGGCGTCCGCCGCGCCGCGGTCCTCATCCGACGGGGTGTCGATCGGGCCACCGGAGGGTCCGCCGACCGGACGGTCTGACGGTCGGTCAGCGGGGCGAGACATGTATTCAGCGTAAACGGCCGGTGAACGGAACAGCCAATCAGGTCGTCTGGCCCCCAGCCGGAAGAACGACCCGGACACGAAGAGCGCCCGCCCCCTCTCGAGGGGGCGGGCGCTCTGTCGCGTGACCGGGGCGCGGCTACACCGTGAAGCCGATGGCGCGGAGCTGCTCGCGGCCGTCGTCGGTGATCATCTGCGGTCCCCACGGCGGCATCCAGACCCAGTTGAGCTCGAGGTCGTTGACGAGATCGGCGCCGATCGTCGCGCTGCGGGCCTGATCCTCGATGACGTCCGTCAGGGGGCAGGCCGCGGAGGTCAACGTCATGTCGACGCGGGCGATCGTCGAGCCCTCGGTCTCACCCGGGCGAACCCAGATGTCGTAGACCAGCCCGAGGTCGACCACGTTGATCCCGAGCTCGGGGTCGACCACGTCGCGCATGGCCTCCTCGAGGTCCGCGACGAGGGCCAGGTCCTCCTCGGACTGCTCCGGCCGGTTGGGGTCGGGGCGGAACTCGCCGTTGTAGACGGTTCCGGCCGGGGTGGCGTTCTCCTCGGTCGACGCGGACTCGTCGACCGACGGATCGTTGGCAGGGGTCATCTGCTCGGTCATGTCACTCACTCCTGATGGTGTTCGGTCTGTCGGCCGAGGGCGTCCTTGAACGCCATCCAGCCCAGCAGTGCGCACTTGACGCGCGCGGGGTACCTCGACACCCCGGCCAGCGCCACGGCATCGTCGAGGATCTCCTCGTCGCCCTCGTCCTGTCCGCGGGAGGAGATCATCGCCTGGAAGGCGTCGACCACCTCCAGCGACTCCGCCACGGGACGGCCGACCAGCAACTCGGCCATCATCGAGGTCGAGGCCTGGCTGATGGAACATCCCTGCGCGTCGTAGGACACGTCCTCCACGGTGGCGAGATCGTCGGACAACCGCAACCGCAGTGTCAGCTCGTCGCCACAGGTGGGATTGACGTGGTGCACCTCGGCGCCGAAGGGCTCCCGCAGTCCGCTGTGCTGCGGACGGCGGTAGTGGTCGAGGATGACCTCCTGGTACATCTGCTCGAGTTTCACGTGAGTGCCCCTTCCACTCCGAAGAACTGCTGGGCTCGGCGCAGGGACCTCGCGAGAGCCTCGACCTCGTCGAGGGTGTTGTACAGCGCGAACGAGGCCCGCACGGTGGACTGCACGCCGAGACGCCGGTGCAGCGGCCACGCGCAGTGGTGCCCCACTCTGACGGCCACACCGTCGTCGTCGAGCACCTGGCTCACGTCGTGGGCGTGGATGCCGTCCACGACGAAGGAGACGGCGCCGCCGCGCGAGACCATGTCCGTCGGGCCGACGATCCGGATCCCCGGGATCTGGCCGAGGGCGTCGAGCGCGGCCACGGTGAGGGACTCCTCGTGGCGGGCGATGGTCTCCATCCCGACCTGCTCGAGGTAGCGCACCGCCGCGGCGAGCCCGACCGCCTGGGACACCATGGGCACCCCGGCCTCGAATCGCTGGGGCGGGTCGGCGTAGGTCGTCTCCTCCATGGTGACGGTGGAGATCATCGACCCGCCGGTGAGGACCGGGGGCATGGCCTGCAGCAACTCGCGCCGGCCGTAGAGGACGCCGATGCCGGTGGGCCCGAGCATCTTATGGCCGGAGAACGCCGCGAAGTCGACGCCGAGGGCGTGGAAGTCCACCGCCATGTGCGGCACCGACTGGCAGGCGTCCAGCACGACGAGCGCGCCGACGGCCCGGGCGGACTCCACCACGCGGGCGACGTCCGTCACCGCGCCGGTGACGTTGGACTGGTGGGTCAGTGCGACGACCTTGACGGCGTCGGTGAGCTCGAGCGAGTCGAGGTCGATCCGACCGTCGTCGGTCATGCCGTACCAACGCAGTGTGGCGCCGGTGCGTCGGCATAGCTCCTGCCACGGCACGAGGTTCGCGTGGTGCTCGAGCTCGCTGATGACGACCTCGTCCCCGGGGCCCACCGCGTACTCGCCGAAGCGCTGGTCACCAAGGGCGAAGGCCACGAGGTTGAGCGCCTCGGTGGCGTTCTTGGTGAAGACCAGCTCGTCGACGTCGGCACCCACGAACCGCGCGATGTCGGCACGGGCGCCCTCGTAGGCGTCCGTCGCCTCCTCGGCGAGTTGGTGCGCACCGCGGTGGACCGCCGCGTTGGAGTGCAGCAGGAAGTCCCGCTCCGCGTCCAACACCTGCATCGGGCGCTGCGAGGTCGCCCCGGAGTCGAGGTAGACCAGGGGCTTTCCGTCACGGACCGTGCGCTGCAGGATCGGGAAATCCGAGCGCACGGCGGTGAGATCGAGGGTCGAGGTCATGTTCTCCCAGCTGTCCGGTCAGGCGTTCGCCGGCGTCAGGTACTTCTCGTACCCGTTCGCCTCGAGCTCGTCGGCCAGTTCTGCGCCACCGGAGGCGGCGACGCGGCCGTCGACGAACACGTGGACCTTGTCGGGGGTGATGTACTTCAGGATGCGGGTGTAGTGCGTGATGAGCAGGATGCCGCCGTTCTCCTCCGCCTTGTAGCGGTTGACACCCTCGGAGACCACGCGAAGCGCGTCCACGTCGAGGCCGGAGTCGGTCTCGTCGAGCACGGCGATCTTCGGCTTGAGCAGGTCCAGCTGCAGGATCTCGTGACGCTTCTTCTCGCCGCCGGAGAATCCCTCGTTGACGCTGCGCTCGGAGAACGCCGGGTCGAAGTCGAGGTCGGACATGGCCTCCTTGACCTCCTTCACCCAGTGGCGGAGCTTGGGGGCCTCACCGCGGACGGCGGTGGCCGCGGAGCGCAGGAAGTTCGCGGTGGAGACCCCGGGGATCTCGGTCGGGTACTGCATGGCCAGGAACAGGCCGGCGCGGGCCCGCTCGTCGACCTCCATCGACAGGACGTCCTCGCCGTCGAGCGTCACGGTGCCGCCGGTGACCTCGTACTTGGGGTGGCCGGCGATGACGTAGGCGAGGGTGGACTTGCCGGAGCCGTTCGGCCCCATGATGGCGTGGGTCTGGCCCGACTCGATGGTCAGGTCGACTCCCTTGAGGATCTCGACGGTCTCGGGAGAGTCCTCGGTCGCGGCGACGCGGGCCGTGAGGCCCTTGATCTCGAGAGTGGTCATGGGTAGTGCTCGCAATCTGTGTGAGAAGTCGTGGGGGATGTACTGGCGGGGCTCGTCAGATGCCGGAGGACTCCAGCTCCAACTCGACGGCCTCGGTGATCCGCTCGCGCACCTCCGGAACGCCGATGCGGTTGATCACCTCGCCGAAGAACCCGCGGATCACGAGTCGCCGTGCGACGTCCTCGGGAATGCCCCGGGACATGAGGTAGAACAACTGCTCCTCGTCGAACCGTCCCACGGCGCTGGCGTGGCCCGCACCGGCGATCTCGCCGGTCTCGATCTCCAGGTTCGGGACCGAGTCGGCGCGGGCACCGTCGGTGAGTACAAGGTTGCGGTTCATCTCATACGTGTCGGTGCCCACGGCCCGGGCGCGGATCAGCACGTCACCGATCCACACGGTGTGTGCGTCCGGCAGGCTCGACTTGGCGTCGCCCTGCAGCGCACCCTTGTAGAGGATCCGCGAGGTGCAGTTGGGCTCCGAGTGGTCCACGAGAAGACGGTGCTCGAGGTGCTGCCCGTCGTCGGCGTAGTACAGGCCGTTGAGGGTGACCGTGCCGCCGGGGGCGGTGAACCGTGCGAACGGGGAGACGCGCACGAGCTCGCCACCGAACGTCACCGTCGTGTAGGTCAGTGTCGCGTCGCGGCCGACCTGTAGGTGGTGACCCGCGAGGTGCAGGGCGTCGTCGTCCCAGTCCTGGATGAGCACGATCTCGAGGTGGGCGGAGTCGCCGACGATGAACTCGACGTTCTCGGCGATCGTTCCGCCGCCACGCTGGTCCACGACGAACGTGGCGTTGGCGAACGCCTCGAGGCGGACCTGGGTGTGGCCGTAGGCCAGTTCGCCCTCGCCCGGGCCGTCGACGGTCACGTAGACGGGCTCGTCGATCACGGTCTCCTTGGCGACCGTGATGACGGTGGCCTCGGAGGCGGAGCTGAACGCCTGTGCGGCGACGCGGTCGCGGGGTGCCCCGGCCTCGCCGACGCGCTTGTCGTCCATGGCGACCGTCTCGACGGTCAGACCGTCGTGCTCGGCGACGGACGCCAGCAGGCGACCGGTCGCGGTGATGTTGGAGCCGTCGTGGATACCGCGCAGACGACGCAGCGGGGTGAACCGCCAGATCTCGTCCTTGTGGCTGGGTACCTCGAAGGCGCCCACGTCGAACGACGAGAACTGGTCGCCCTTGGTGGCGTCGACGGGGACGCCGTAGCGGTCCGTCAGGGGTGCCGGGGTGGACCCGGTCTCGGGTGCGGTGGTGTCGGTCATGGTGGTCAGCCCACCGATCCTTCCATCTGCAGTTCGATCAGGCGGTTGAGCTCGAGCGCGTACTCCATCGGGAGTTCCTTGGCGATCGGCTCGACGAAACCACGCACGATCATGGCCATCGCCTCGTCCTCGGCCAGGCCGCGGCTCATGAGGTAGAACAGCTGGTCCTGGCTCACCTTGGAGACCGTGGCCTCGTGCCCCAGCGTGACGTCATCCTCCCGGATGTCGATGTAGGGGTAGGTGTCGGACCGGCTGATGTTGTCGACCAGCAACGCGTCGCACTCGACGTTGGACTTCGAGCCCTTCGCGCCGGCGTTGATCTGGACCAGACCGCGGTACGCGGACCGCCCGCCGCCCCGAGCCACCGACTTGGAGACGATGTTCGAGGACGTGTTGGGCGCCAGGTGCAGCATCTTGGAACCGGTGTCCTGGTGCTGGCCCTCACCGGCGAACGCCACGGAGAGGACCTCGCCCTTGGCGTGCTCACCGGTCAGCCAGACCGCCGGGTACTTCATCGTCACCTTGGAGCCGATGTTGCCGTCGATCCACTCCATGGTGGCGCCCTCTTCGGCACGGGCACGCTTGGTGACGAGGTTGTAGACGTTGTTCGACCAGTTCTGGATGGTCGTGTAGCGGCACCGGCCGCCCTTCTTGACGACGATCTCGACGACCGCGGAGTGCAGGGAGTCCGACTTGTAGATCGGCGCGGTGCAGCCCTCGACGTAGTGGACGTAGGCGCCCTCGTCGACGATGATCAGCGTCCGCTCGAACTGGCCCATGTTCTCGGTGTTGATCCGGAAGTACGCCTGCAGCGGGATGTCCACCTGCACGCCCGGCGGGACGTAGATGAACGAGCCACCGGACCAGACGGCCGTGTTGAGGGCGGAGAACTTGTTGTCACCGGAGGGGATGACCGAGCCGAAGTACTCCTCGAAGTACTCGGGATGCTCCTTGAGCGCCGTGTCGGTGTCCATGAAGATGACACCCTGGCTCTCCAGGTCCTCACGGATCTGGTGGTAGACCACCTCGGACTCGTACTGCGCGGCGACGCCGGCCACGAGCCGCTGCTTCTCCGCCTCGGGGATGCCGAGCTTGTCGTAGGTGTTCTTGATGTCCTCGGGCAGGTCCTCCCAGCTGGTGGCCTGCTTCTCCGTGGAACGGACGAAGTACTTGATGTTGTCGAAGTCGATACCGGACAGATCCGAACCCCAGGTGGGCATCGGCTTCTTGTCGAAGATCTTCAGGGCCTTGAGCCGCTTGGAGAGCATCCAGTCGGATTCGCTCTTCTTGGCGGAGATGTCACGCACGACCGCCTCGGACAGGCCGCGCTGCGCGGTGGCACCGGCGTCGTCGGAGTCGTGCCAGCCGTAGTTGTACTGGCCGATGGAGGCGATTCGTTCCTCATCGGTGGTCGGCTCCGTGACGTCGGCCGTCACCTGATCGGGGGTGATGGTCATCGCACTGTCCTTTCGGCGGTCGGTGCCGACGCGGACGCGTCGGCCGGTGCAGGGATCGTGGCCGCGAGGTCACTCACGGTCACGGTCCCGGTCGGGATGTTGGTGGTGCAGGCGCAGTTTCCGCCCGCGATGGTGGCGAGCCGCTGGACGTGGGTGCCCACTATCTCGGACACCACCTCCTGCTCGGTAGCGCACAGTTCGGGGAACCGGGAGGCGACGTTCCACACCGGGCAGTGGTGCTGGCAGATCTGCAGGCCGGTGCCCGCCTCCTCTACGGAGGACGCGTAGCCGGCACCGGACAGCGCGGTGGCGATGTCCGTGGCGGCGCGCTCGACGTCGTGCGGGCCCTCGGCCGGACGGACGTGACCGATCACCGAGCGCACCCGCTCGCGGGCGAACTCCGTGACCGCGGCCGTGCCGCCGATTCGACGCAGGGCGGTCAGGGCCTCGACCGCCAGGTGGTCGTACCCGTGGCGGGCGGTGCTGCGACCGGAGACGGTCATCTGGAACGCCTTGGCCGGGCGACCGCGGGTTCCCGCCGGCCGCGAACGGACGGCCTCCACCTCGCCGGCCTCGACCAGATGGTCCAGGTGTCGCCGGACACCGGCGGCGGTGAGCCCCAGCTCGTGTCCGATCTCGACGGCGGTGAGTGCTCCGCGCTCCAACAGGAGTTCCCGGATCGACGAGCGGGTGTCGGGCCGCGTGCTGCTCTCGAACACGTGCTGCACGCTCATACGCCACTCCCTTCCGGTTATGCTCGGTGCGCCCGGTCGGGACGCACCTCCTGATATTACGCAACACTTCTGTTTCGGAAATATTCCCCCCACCCCCGGGCGCGCCGCCGGGGTGAGGTGTGCGACGACAGCGGCGGTGGAGGAAGGGTCGGGACTGTGGCACGCGATTACCCCAGGCGTGGTGCCGGGTCGGTCACCTCCCGCCTCCACGCGCAGGAACTGTCCACCGGGTCCCCGTTGTCCGCGGAGATGGCCCGCCTGCGCCGCATCCGTCTGATCGGCACCACCGCCGCCGTGGCGATGGCGATCGGGGCGCTCGGGGCCGGCGCGTTGCCCGTCCTGCAGAACCCGATCGCCGGCGAGCGACTGTTCGGCCTGTGGCTGCGCCTGCAGCAGTCCTCGATGACGGTCGTCATGGCGGGGATGGTCACGGTGACCCTGTGTTGGCTGCTGCTCGCCCCGTACGTGCTCGGGCGGGATCGGCGGGGCCGGATCAGTGGTCGGATCGACCGCGCGACGCTCGACCGGGTGATCGCGTCATGGGCGCTCCCCCTCGCGCTGGCGCCGCCGATGTTCAGCCGGGACGTCTACAGCTACCTGGCACAGGGAGCGATCGGCAACGAGCTCGACGATCCCTACGAACTCGGACCGGTCCCTGCACTGGGGACCTCCCACGCGCTCACCATCAACGTCCCGGACATCTGGCGCGATACGCCCAACCAGTACGGACCGCTGTTCCTGGGGGTGCAGAAGGTCATCCACGGGCTCACCGGCGACGACGTGGTGGCCGGGACCATCCTGCACCGGGTCGTGGCCGTGATCGGGATCCTCATGCTGGGCTGGGCCGTCCCACGGCTCGCCGAGTACTGCGGCGTGTCCGACGTCGCCGCCCTCTGGCTGGCCGTGGCCAACCCCCTGGTCCTGTTCCACCTCGTCTCCGGCATCCACTCCGAGGCGCTGATGATGGGCCTGCTGGCGGTCGGACTGGTTCTGGCGCTCCGCGCGGTGGACGCCCCCGGATCCGGGTGGCGCACCACCTCGCTGTTCATCCTGGGCACCGTCCTGGTCACCGGGTCGGCCCTGGTCAAACTCCCCACCGTGGTGGCGTTGGGGTTCATCGGCATGGCCCTGGCGCGCCGGTGGGGTGCGAGCTGGTCCGCCACCCTGCGCGCGGCGTCGGTCATGGTGGCGGTGAGCGGTGTGACCACCGGGGCGGCGATGGTTGTCACCTCGTCCGGCCTCGGCTGGATCACCAAACTCGGGGCGGCCACCTCGCTGCGCAGCTGGCTCTCCCCGCCCACCGCGCTCGGTGTGATCGTCGGCGGGATCGGACAGTATCTCGGGCTCGGGGACCACACCGAACAGATCCTCGTCATGGTGCAGACCGCCGCCCTGGTCGCGGCCGGCGCGTTCACCGTCCGCATGCTGTTCGCGGTCCAGGCGGGTCGGATCAACCCGGTCGGCGGGCTGGGGGTGTCCATGGCCGCGATCGTCCTGTGTTTCCCCGTCGTGCAGCCCTGGTACGTCCTGTGGGCGCTGGTCCCGTTGGCCGCGTGGGCCTCACGGGTGGAATTCCGCCTCCCGGTGGTCGCCGTCAGCGCGGTGCTGGCCTGCTTCACCCTCCCGCCGGGTGCGGGACTGCCCCCGTTCGTGACCGTCCAGGCCTGGGCGGCGACCGTGGCGGTGGTCGCCGTCCTGCTCGTCGCACTGTTCCGGTGGCCGGGGCTGTTGCGCTTCCGCTAGCCGGACCGGCCTACACTCGGATCCCGTGACCTCTCCGACGGATACGCCCGCGCTGCACGTCGAGGGGCTCGTCAAGAGGTTCGGGGCGACCACCGCCGTCGCCGGCCTGGACCTGCGACTCGAGCGCGGGCAGGTCATGGCCCTGCTGGGACCCAACGGGGCGGGCAAGACCACCACGGTCGAGATCTGCGAGGGATTCGCCCGTCCCGACGCGGGCACCGTGCGGGTGCTGGGCCTGGACCCGGTCATCGATCGCCAGCGGGTCCGCAGCCGCATCGGGATGATGCTCCAGGGCGGCGGCTCCTACCCCGCCGCCAGGGTGGGCGAGATGCTCCGGCTGGTGGCGTCCTACTACGCCGATCCCCTCGATCCGGACTGGTTGCTGGGCGAACTCGGGCTCACCGAGCACGTCCGGACCCCGTACCGGCGCCTGTCCGGCGGCCAACAACAGCGGCTGTCCCTGGCGATCGCGGTCATCGGCCGGCCGGAGCTGGTCTTCCTCGACGAGCCGACCGCCGGCCTCGACGCCCAGTCACGCCGGGCCGTGTGGGACCTCGTACACGCGCTGCGTCGCGACGGCGCCGCGGTGCTGCTCACCACCCACCTCATGGACGAGGCGGCCTCGCTCGCCGACGAGGTCGTGATCGTCGACCACGGCCGACGCGTCGCCTCCGGGACGCCCGCCGAACTCGAACGCGCCGGGACCGCGGAGGGCGTCACCCTCGTCGTCGACGGCGAGGTGTCCCCGTCGCTGCTCGCCGGCGTTTTCGGTGGGGAGCACACGGTCGCGGCGGGGACCGCCGCCGGCGTCCTCGAGGTCCACGGCCCGGTCTCCCCCGAACTCATGACCGCCATGTGTGCAGCCCTCGAGCGTGCCGGCGTCCAACTCACCTCCCTGGCCACCCGCACCAGGAGTCTCGAGGAGGTCTTCCTCGACCTGACCGGACGGGAACTGCGATGACCCACACCCAGACCGGCGGCAACCGCTTCGCCCCCGGCACCTTCGCCCGCCCGTCGGCGCCGGCGTCCCCGGCCCGGATGACCGCCGCCCAGACCCGTATGGAGCTGGCCCTGTTCCTGCGCAACGGTGAACAGCTCCTCGTGGCCCTGGTCATCCCCGTCGCCATCCTCTTCGGCCTCACCGCGATCGACTTCGGTGCGGTACCGGATCCGCGGGTCGATCACGCGATCACCGCGGTACTGACCATCTCCGTCATGGGGACAGCCTTCACCGGCCAGGCGATCGCCGTGGGCTTCGACCGCCGGTACGGCGCCCTCAAACGTCTCGGGGGCACCCCCCTGCCGCCGGCGGTCATCATCCTCGGCAAGATCCTCGCGACGCTCGTGCTGGTGGCCGGCCAGGCGGTCGTCCTCGGCGTCATCGCGGCGCTGCTGGGATGGCGGCCCGAACTCCCGGGGCTGGCGCTGGGGGCGCTCGTGATCGCCCTGGGATCGGTGGCGTTCTCCGCCATGGGGCTCCTACTCGGGGGCACCCTGCGTGCGGAGATCGTCCTGGCCCTGGCCAACCTCATCTGGTTCGTCCTCATTGGGGGCGCCGGACTCGCGATCGGGGTGGTCGATCTCCCCTCCGCGGTGGCCGACCTCCTCGTCGTCGTCCCCTCCTACGCGCTGACCTCCGCGCTGGGCACGGCGCTCGCCGGCGGCGTCCCCGCCCTGGCCGCGCTGTCCCTGGTCCTCTGGACGGCCGTGTGTGGCGGATTTGCCGTGCGTCACTTCTCGTTCACCTGATAGCAGACCCCGGCGCGCCGCGGCCTAGAATCGGGGCCGTGACCTCGACATCGCACGCCCCGACCTCCGGAACCCCGGCCGCGAGCGACCCCGGGCGATCGACCGGACCGTTGTCCCGCCTTCCCGTTCCGTCGATCCGGGTCCAGAAGGGTGTCGCGCTCGCCAACGTCATCGCCCAGATCGGCATCATGACCACCGGCGTCACCGTGCGCGTGACCGCCTCCGGTCTGGGTTGCGAGACCTGGCCGCAGTGCAACGAGGCCAGTTTCGTGCCCGTCCCCGGCGCCGCACCGGCGCTGCACCAGGCGGTCGAGTTCGGCAACCGCCTGCTCACCTTCGTCCTGGCGGCGGTCGCCGTGGCGCTGCTCCTCGCGGTGTACCGCGCCGGGCGCCGCCGCGGCCTCAAGGTCCTCGCCTGGGCCATGCCGGCGGGCATCCTCGCCCAGGCCGTGATCGGCGGGATCACCGTCCTGGCCGGCCTCGCGTGGTGGACCGTCGCGCTGCACCTGCTGCCCTCGATGATCCTCGCCTGGCTCGCCGCCGTCCTCTTCGTCCGCATCGGCGAGGCCGACACCGCGCCGCCCCGGCGGGTCATGCCCAAGCCGATGACGTGGCTGACCGTGCTGTCGGCCGTCCTGCTCACCGGCGTCCTCACCACCGGGACGATGGTGACAGGGGCCGGACCCCATGCCGGCGACGCGCGCATCACCGCGGCAGATCGACTCCAGATGCCCATCCAGTGGCTCGTCCACTTCCACGCCGAACTCATGGTGGGTTACGTCTGCCTGCTCATCGGGTTGCTGGCCGGGCTCGTCGCGCTGCGGACGGAGGGCCCCGCGATCCGGCGGAGCACGATCCTCATCGGACTCATCGCGGCGCAGGCGGTCATCGGGATCACCCAGTACCAGCTCGGGGTGCCCGAGCTACTGGTCGTGGCGCACGTGACCCTGGCGGGTGCGATCACCGCCGTCACCGGCGCCCTGTGGGCGGCGGGGGTCATCCGGGACCGCGTGCCGGCCTGACAGGGTCGCCGACCCCGGTAGGGTCGCGGGGTACGCGTCGCCTCTGTACGGGTGATGGCCCGGTGCGCGTCCTCTCCGGTCCCTTCGGGGCGCGCACCAGGCCGACCGAAGAAGCAACGGCGGCCCCGCCGATCGGCGGGGCCGCTGTTGTCGCGCGGGAGGTCAGACCAGGGAGCCCGATCCGGCCATGCGCTTCCAGTGTCCGGCGGGGACATCCGTACGCGAGACCAGCTCGCGCGTCCAGTCCGATCCGGTGAGGCCGGAGATCCCGTCGCGGACCGCCTCGGCCTGCGACAGGCTGTCGACCATCGTGTCCCCCAGCACGCCGTCGGCGCCGACCAGGGTGACGCGGACCCCGCAGCGGCCCACGGGCTGGAGGACGACGTCCGCCGCGCCGCCGTGCCGGGACAGGAACTTCTCGACGAACTTCACCGTCTTGGCCGGTGGGGTGGGACCCGCCGGCACCGGCGCCGCTTCGATCTTCTCGGCGGGTGCCTTCTCGGTCGGCTGGACCTCCGCGGCGGCCGGCTTCTCCGACTCCTGCGCCGCGGGCTCGTCGGCCGGGGGCACCGCCGCCGGCTGGGACGCGGCCGGCGCATCCGCCGGGCGGTCGGTCGCGGACGGCGCCGGAGCGGCCTTCCCCGCCGTCGGCTCGTCGCTCTTCGACTCGGCCGCGGAGTCCGTGGTGGAAGAGTCCGTGGTGGCGGCGGCGCCGCCCAGTGTCAGGCCACCGCTCTTGCCCCCGCCCGGCGCCTTGGCCTTGCTCCCGCCGCCGAGGGTCAGGCCACCCGACTTACCGCCACCGGGCGCCTTGGCCTTGCTCCCGCCGCCGAGCGTCAGGCCACCGGACTTCTTCTCCGTCGACACGGCGGGCGCATCGGAGGCGGAGTCGGAGTCGGCGTCGGAGTCGGACGTGGAGTCGGCCCCCGGCTCGGACCCTGCCCCGGTCGTCGGAGCGGCGTCCGCCTGAGCTGCGGGTGCTGCGTCCGGCGCCGCGGTGGACGGGGAGTCGTCTTTCTCGTCGCCAGCGGAGGCGGCAGCCGCACCCGCGGCTGCCGCGGCACCGGCCGCGCCACCCAGGACGAGCTTGCCCGCCGACCCCCCGCCGGGAGCCTTGGCCTTGGACCCACCCCCGAGCTTCAGTCCGCCGCCGGACGTGGTCGCCGGGGCGGACGCCGTCGGGGCGGACGGTGCCTGAGCGGCCACCGGCTCGTCCGACGACTTCGCGGCCGTGCTCGGCTCGGTGGATTCGGGCTGGGCTGAGGGCGCCGGCTCTGCAGCGGGCTCGGACGGGGCCTCGGGCGAAGCGGGAACCTCCGCGGCCGGCGCCGTCGATGCGTGCGCCGCGGGAGCGCCACCGTCGACCTCGGTGATCCGGGAGCCGTGCAGCGTGGAGGCCCCTCCACCCGGGGCGCGCGGGGCGCGCCGACCGAGGGTGATCCCCCCGCCCGCGCCGCCGGCGGCCGCCGGGGCCGGGGTCTGCCGCGCCTCGGCGGGCGCCTCCTGCGTCGCGGCAGGCGTCTTCTGCACGGGTTCGGTCGCCCCGGGAGCCCCCGCCGGCGCCTGCGCCTGCGTGTCAGGCGCGGACGGCGCCGGCGCCTCCTCGGTGACCGCATCGGCTCGGGCGGGTGCGGCCGCCGCCCCGGACCCACTGGTGGTGATCTCGGGCCAGCCGGTCGCCCGGACTCGCGGCCCCCCGGCGTACTGGGAAAGGATCTGCAGGCTCATGGGGGTAGCCTATCGCCTCCCCCGCCCCGCTTCCGCCGGGACTCCCGCGAACCGGCGAACCGGAGTCCGGGCACCGGCTGCGGCGGACGACACACTTCCGGATACTGGGCGCCATGAGAGCCATAGAGATCTCCAGGCACGGCGGACCCGAGGTGCTCACACCGGTCGAGGCGGGTGTCCCCTCACCCGGACCGGGCGACGTGGTCGTCCGCACCACCGCGATCGGGGTCAACTACATCGACACCTACTTCCGCGAGGGCACCTACGCCCGGGACCTGCCGTTCGTCCCCGGCAGCGAGGGGACGGGAGTGGTCGAGGTGCTCGGCGAGGGGGCGCCCGACCTGATGGTCGGCGACCGGGTGGCGTGGTGCCAGGTTCCCGGGTCGTACGCCCAGTACGTCGTCGCGCCCGCCGAGTCGCTGGTGACGGTGCCGGAGGGCATCGACGACGAGGTGGCGGCCTCGATGCTGCTGCAGGGGCTCACAGCGCATTACCTCATCACCGACACCCACCGGGCCCTACCCGGCGACACCGTGCTGATCACCGCGGGTGCGGGCGGGGTCGGGCAGCTGCTCATCCAACTGGCCGTCGCCCACGGCCACCGGGTGATCACCACGACCTCGACCGAGGAGAAGGCGGACCTGTGTCGCGAACTGGGGGCGCACCACGTGCTGCTCTATCCCGACGCGACCCCGGAGAGGATCCGCGAGCTATCCCACGGCGGTGTCTCCGTGGTGTTCGACGGCGTGGGCCGCGACACCTTCGACGACAGCCTGGCCTCGCTGGCCCGCCGTGGGACCCTGGTGCTGTTCGGTGCGGCGAGCGGTCCGGTCCCGCCGGTGGACCCGCAACGACTCAACGCGGCCGGCTCGGTCTTCCTCACCCGGCCGAGCCTGGGTGACTTCATCGCCGGCACCGGGGAATTTCGTGAGCGGGCCGGCGAGGTCCTCGAGGGGATCGTCGACGGCTCGCTCCGGTTGACGGTTGGCGCGACGTTCGGATTGTCGGAGGCGGCGGATGCGCACCGGGCGTTGCAGTCCCGGCAGACCACGGGTTCGGTCGTCCTCGACCCCGCCCGCTGAGCGCCCTCGACCCCGCCCGCTGAGCGCCCTCGACCCCGCCCGCTGAGGAGGGCGGGGGTGGGTGATCAGGCGATCGGGAGGATCTCCGCGATCGTCTGGAGTCCGAGGACCGCGTCGACGGACAGTGCGACGAACACCCCCGCCAGGTAGTTGTTCGACAGGATGAACAACTTGAGGGGCTTGACCTCCACCCCGCGCCGCACACCGGCCTCGAGGCGGTGTGCCATGACGATGAACCACACGCCGAAGCCGAGGGCGCCGGCCGCGTACACCCAGCCGGCGGCGGGGATCAGGGCGAAGGTGCACAGGACGGTCACCCAGGTGTAGATGGTGATGCGCCGGGTGACCCCCTCGGCGGACATGATGACCGGCAGCATCGGCACTCCGGCGGCCTCGTAGTCCTCCTTGTAGCGCATCGCGAGCGCCCAGGTGTGCGGTGGCGTCCAGAAGAAGATGATGAGGAACAGGACGATCGCCTGCCACCAGTTGTGCGCCTGCCCCTCGGGGAGATGATCGGTGATCACGGCCCACGACACCAGTACCGGCATACATCCCGCGGCCCCGCCCCATACGACGTTCTGGGCCGTGCGGCGCTTGAGGATCATCGTGTAGACGAACACGTAGAAACAGATGGTCAGCAGGATGAAGAACGCGGCCAGCCAGCTCCCGGCCAGCAGACCCAGCCACAGCATGCTCGAGACGCCGAGCAGCAGACCGAAGACCAGTGCGGCCCGGGTACTGATCGCGTGACGCGCCAACGGCCGACGCTCGGTCCGCTTCATGACCTTGTCGATGTCGGCGTCGACGACCATGTTGAGCGAGTTGGCGCTCGCCGCGCCCAGCCAACCGCCCACCAGGGTGAGCAGAACCAGTGAGAGGTGGACGTTGCCGCGGTCGGCCTGGAGGAGGGCGGGGATGGCGGCGACGAGCAGCAACTCGATGACGCGCGGCTTGGTGAGGGCGATGTACGCCATCACCACGTCGACCGCGCGGGCTCGCCCGCTCGCCGGAGCCGGCCGCCCCGTGGACTCTGGAGGGGAGACTGATGGCCCCCCACTCCGGGTCGGGGTGGAATCGTGCACCGGAACTCCTCGCAGCAGACGTCAACGCACTACTGAGCCGATACTACGTCCCCCCTGCACGGTCCGCGAAAGAGCGGGGGCGGGGACCGCACGCCCCGCTGTCCCCGCGACCACTAAGGTGGTTCACGACATACGCGCGGATCCGCGCCGCACCCTCAGACCCGGGAGAACCACAAGTGACCAGCGCGTCGGAGATCACCGAGCTCACCACTGCACGCCACCCGTCCGACTGGACCGAACTCGACACCCGCGCCGTCGACACCGCGAGGGTCCTCGCCGCCGAGGCCGTGCAGCGTTGCGGTAGCGGCCACCCGGGCACCGCGATGAGCCTCGCGCCGCTCGCCTACACGCTCTACCAGCGCATCATGCGACACGATCCCTCCGATCCCACGTGGGTCGGACGGGACCGCTTCGTGCTGTCCTGTGGACACACCTCTCTCACCCAGTACATCCAGCTGTACCTCGCCGGCTTCGGGCTGGAGCTGGACGACCTCAAGGCGCTCCGGACCTGGGGATCCAAGACCCCCGGACACCCGGAGTGGCGGCACACCGACGGCGTGGAGATCACCACCGGCCCGCTGGGTCAGGGGCTGGCCTCCGCGGTGGGCATGGCGATGGCCGCGCGCTACGAGCGCGGACTGTTCGATCCGGAGACGCCGTCGGGCAAGAGTCCGTTCGACCACTTCATCTACGTGATCGCCTCCGACGGCGACGTGCAGGAGGGTGTCACCGCCGAGGCCTCCTCGCTCGCGGGCACCCAGCAGCTCGGCAATCTCATCGCGATCTACGACGACAACGAGATCTCGATCGAGGACAACACCCGGATCGCCCTCAACGAGGACGTCGCGGCGCGCTACGAGGCGTACGGCTGGCACGTCCAGACGGTGAACGGCGGTGAGGACGTGGCCGCCATCGAGGAGGCTATCGCCGACGCGCGTGCGGTCACCGACAAGCCGTCGCTGATCGTCCTGCGCACCGTCATCGCCTTCCCGGCGCCCACCATGATGAACACCGGGGCCTCGCACGGCGCGGCGCTCGGCCAGGACGAGGTCGACGCCGTGAAGGAGGCGCTCGGCATGGGCGGCACCGAGCCGTTCACGGTGGAGGACGAGGTGATCTCCCACACCCGGGCCGCCCGTGACAGGGGTGCCCGCGTCCACGCGCAGTGGAGCGACATGTTCCACGCCTGGGCAGAGGCGAACCCGGAGCGCAAGACCCTGTTCGATCGCCTGTACTCGGGCGAGCTCCCCGACGGATGGGATGCCGGGCTCCCCACGTGGGACGCCGATTCCAAGGGCGTCGCCACGCGTAAGGCGTCCGCCGAGGCAATCCAGGCCCTGGGTGCCACCCTCCCCGAGTTGTGGGGCGGCTCCGCGGACCTGGCCGGCTCCAACAACACGCCCATCAAGGGCGCGGACTCCTTCGGCCCGTCCTCCATCTCGACCGACACGTGGACCGCGTCCCCGTACGGACGCAACCTGCACTTCGGCGTTCGTGAGCACGCCATGGGCGCGATCCTCAACGGCATCGCCCTCCACGGTCCCACCCGGCCCTACGGCGGGACGTTCCTGATCTTCAGCGAGTACATGCGTCCGGCCGTCCGGCTCGCCGCGCTCCAGGGGAGCAACGCGTACTACGTGTGGACCCACGACTCGATCGGGCTCGGCGAGGACGGCCCCACCCATCAGCCGGTCGAACAGTTGGCGGCGCTGCGCGCCATCCCGGGTCTGGCGATCCTGCGTCCGGCCGACGCCAACGAGACCGCGGCGTCGTGGCGCGCCATGCTCGAGGCACTCGACGGGCCCAAGGGCCTGTGCCTGACCCGTCAGGACGTCCCGGTGCTCGAGGGCACCAAGGAGCTCGCCCGCGAGGGGGTCGAGCGCGGGGGCTATGTCCTCGCCGAGGCCTCGACCGGGACCCCCGAGGTGATCCTCATGGGCACCGGGTCCGAGGTGCAGCTGGCCGTGCAGGCCCGCGAGGTCCTCGAGGCGGAGGGCGTGGCGACCCGTGTGGTCTCGATGCCCTGTGTCGAGTTCTTCGATCAGCAGGACGCCGGGTACCGCGAGTCGGTGCTCCCCCGCTCCGTCCGCGCGCGGGTCAGCGTCGAGGCCGGCATCGCGATGCCGTGGCACCGGTTCCTCGGCGACGCCGGCCGAGCCGTCTCGCTCGAGCACTTCGGCGCCTCGGCGCCCTACCAGACCCTGTTCACCGAGTTCGGGATCACCGCCGACGCGGTGGTCTCCGCGGCCCGCGAATCCCTCGCGGCCGCTGCCGGGGAGGCATCATGACCAACGCCAATCTCGCTGCCCTGAGCGCCGCCGGCGTCTCCGTGTGGCTCGACGACCTGTCCCGACAGCTCCTGTCCTCCGGCGAACTCGAGAAGCGGATGTCCGCCTATTCGATCGTCGGCGTGACGACCAACCCGGCCATCTTCCAGTCGGCGCTGGCCGACTCGACGGCCTACGAGAGCGCGCTCACCGAGGCGGTCCGCGCCGACCGTGACGTGGATTCCGTCGTGCGGGCCCTGACCACGTCCGACGTCCGCGACGCGTGTGACGTCCTGGCCGACGTCCACCGCGCGACGGACGGGGTGGACGGCCGCGTCTCCCTCGAGGTGGATCCCGGCCTGGCCCACGACACAGCGGCGACCGTGACGCAGGCGGTGGAGCTCTCCGAGGTGGTGGACCGCCCGAACGTCATGATCAAGATCCCCGCGACGTCGGCGGGGCTGCCGGCCATCACCGATGTCATCGGCAAGGGCATCGACGTCAACGTCACGCTGATCTTCTCGGCGGACCAGTACCGCACGGTGGCGGAGGCGTACCTGACCGGACTCGAGCAGGCCGCTGCCGCCGGTCACGACCTGTCCACCATCCACTCCGTGGCGTCCGTGTTCGTCTCCCGGCTCGACACCGAGATCGACTCGCGACTCCCGGAGTCGTCAGAGCTGCGGGGCAAGGCCGGTCTGGCCAATGCGCGCCTCTGTCAGGAGGTCTACGAGGAACTGTTCGACCCCGAGGGACGCTTCGGGGCACTCGCCGATCGCGGAGCCCGTCCCCAGCGTCTCCTGTGGGCCTCGACGGGGGTCAAGGAACCGGCGTACCCCGACACGCTGTACGTGACCGGTCTGGTGACCCACGGGACGGTCAACACCATGCCGTTCGGCACCATCGAGGCGTTCGCGGACCACGGCGTCGTCGAGGGCGACACGGTCCGGGGCACCGCCGAGGAGTCCCGGGCCACCCTCGACGCACTGCGCGCCGAGGGGATCGACCTGGACGACGTCTTCAGCCTCCTCGAGAAGCAGGGTGTGCAGAAGTTCGTGACCGCCTGGGACGACCTGGTGGACACGGTGAGGACGCGGATCGACGAGATCCCGACGGGGTCGTGATCGGCCCGGACGACGGGGCGACACCGGTCGTCGAGGTCCCCGGCGGCGCCCCGGAGGGGTGGGCCAACCCGCTCCGTGATCCCCGGGATCGTCGGCTCCCCCGCATCGCGGGACCGTCCGGTCTCGTGATCTTCGGTGTGACGGGCGACCTGTCCAAGAAGAAGCTCATCCCCGCGATCTACGACCTGGCCAACCGTGGCCTGCTCCCGCCGGGGTTCTCCCTGATCGGCTTCGGCCGCCGACGGTGGACCCACGACGAGTTCGCCGCGTTCGCCCGCGAGCAGGCCCGCGAACGGTGCCGGACCCCGTTCCGCGAGGACGTGTGGGAGCAGCTCGCCGCCGGACTGCGGTTCGTCACCGGGACATTCGACGACGACGAGGGCTTCGACGATCTGGCGGACCAGCTGGGGGCACTCGAGGCCGACCGTGGGACCGCCGGCAACTACGCGTTCTACCTGTCCATCCCCCCGGATGACTTCCCGACCGTCTGCCGGCACCTCGATCGCACGGGGTGCACCCGCGGCCCGGAGGGGTCCTGGCGCCGGGTGGTCATCGAGAAGCCCTTCGGGCACGACCTGGCGAGCGCCCGCGAACTCAACGCGGTGGTGGGTGCGGTCTTCCCCGAGGACTCGGTCTTCCGGATCGATCATTACCTGGGCAAGGAGACCGTCCAGAACATCCTCGCATTGCGTTTCGCCAACCAGCTCTTCGAACCGGTGTGGAACGCCAACCACGTGGATCACGTGCAGATCACCATGGCCGAGGACATCGGACTGGGTGGTCGGGCCGGCTACTACGACGGCATCGGCGCGGCCCGCGACGTCATACAGAACCACCTCATCCAGTTGATGGCGTTGGTCGCGATGGAGGAACCGACCGATTTCTCCGCTGCCGCGTTGCGGGCGGAGAAAACCAAGGTCCTCGAGTCGACCTCGTTGGCACTGCCGATTGCCGAGACGGCCGCGCGTGGTCAGTACGCGGGTGGCTGGCAGGGGTCCGAGCAGGTCGTGGGGCTGAAGGATGAGGAGGGGTACGACCCCTCCTCGGCCACCGAGACCTACGCTGCGATCACCCTCGAGGTCCACAACCGCCGATGGGCGGGGGTCCCCTTCTATCTCCGCACCGGCAAGCGGTTGGGACGACGGGTCACCGAGATCGCGGTGGTCTTCCGGCGCGCTCCGCACCTGCCGTTCGACGCGACCATGACCCAGGAGCTGGGGCAGAACGCGCTGGTCATCCGGGTCCAGCCCGACGAGGGTGTCACGTTGCGCTTCGGCTCCAAGGTCCCGGGCACCGCCATGGAGGTCCGCGACGTCAACATGGACTTCGCCTACGGTGAGGCGTTCACGGAATCCTCCCCCGAGGCCTACGAACGTCTCATCCTCGACGTCCTGCTGGGCGAGCCCTCGCTCTTCCCGGTCTCCCGCGAGGTCGAGCTGAGCTGGCAGCTCCTCGACCCGGTCCTGCAGGAATGGGAGTCGGCCGGGACGCCGGAGCAGTACCAGGCCGGGACCTGGGGGCCGAAGGGCGCCGACGAGATTCTGGCCCGGAGTGGCCGCGCATGGAGGCGACCGTGATCATCGACCTACCCGACACCTCCACCCGCGGGATCGCCAAGAAGCTCGTGCAGATCCGCGAGGAGGCCGGGCTGAGCACGATCGGACGGGTGCTCACGCTGATCGTGATCACCGATCACGTCCGCGGCAGCGAGTCCGCGATCGGGGCGGCCAACGAGGCCAGCCGGGAGCATCCGTGCCGGGTCATCGTGGTGATCCGCGGACCTCGAGCGGACGCCGACAGGCTCGACGGTCAGATCCGCGTCGGCGGTGACGCCGGGGCGGCGGAGGTCGTCGTGCTGCGCACCTCCGGTGCGATGGCCTCCCAGTCGGCCTCCCTCGTCACGCCGTTGCTGCTGCCGGACACCCCGCTCGCCGTGTGGTGGCCCCGCCACTCCCCCACGTTGTTGTCCGAGGACAGGGTGGGCAGGCTCGCGAAGCGCCGGATCGTCGACTCCGACGCGGAGGGCCATCCCACCGATGCGCTGGCGAAACGGGCGGCCGGCTACTCCCCGGGCGACACCGATCTGGCGTGGGCGCGCATCACCCACTGGCGTTCCCTGCTCGCGGCGACCCTGGACCGTCCGCCCTTCGAGCGCATCACCGGGGCGACGGTGTGCGGCCCGGAGCGGGCGGCGTCGGTGGACCTGGCCGGTGGATGGCTGGCGTCCCGGCTCGGGATCGACGTTCTGCGGGCCGTCGGCCCCAGGATGGTCGTCCTGGAGCGGGCCTCGGGCTCCATCGTCCTCGAGCAGATCAGCGCGACCTCCGCCGAGCTCCGCATCACGGGTCAGGCGCCCACACGGGTGGCGCTCGTCGGCCGCAGCGTCGCCGACTGTCTCTCAGAGGAGCTACGGCGGATGGACACCGACGGCGTGTACGCCGATGCGTTGGCCAATCATGACCGTGTCATCTACACCTCTGCCTCGGTTCGCTGAGCCGGAGGCCCGAGGTCGACGTCACTTCCCCACCGGACCACCACCACAGGAGCGCCGATGTCAGTCACACGCCATCTCGTACACCCGGATGCGGACACCCTCGCCGAAGCGGCAGCCCTCGCCGTCGTCGGGCACCTCAACGAACGGATCGCCACCGCCGGGACCGCGACGCTGTCCCTGACGGGCGGCTCGGTGGGGGTGAAGACCGCCGCCGCACTCGCCGGGGCCGATGTCGACTGGTCACGCGTGACCTTCTACCTGGGGGACGAACGCTTCGTCCCGGCAGACGACCCCGAGCGCAACGACGGGCAGCTCGACGACGTCCTGCTCCGCACCGTGGGCGACCGCGCCACCGTCCACCGCTGGCCGGCCCGCGGACCGGAGTTCGAGGACGTCGACGCCGCGGCCGAGGCGTTCCTCGCCGCGGTGGACCTGCCCCAGGGCGACGAGCCGCTGTTCGACGTCACCCTCCTGGGCATGGGACCCGAGGGGCACATGAACTCGATCTTCCCGCACACTCCGGCGGTCGCCGAGACCGAGCGGCTCGCGGTGGGCGTGCGTGACTGCCCCAAGCCGCCACCGGAGCGACTGACCTTCACCCTCCCGGCGGTGCGCAGGTCGAGGCACGTGCTCGTCGTGGCCGCCGGGGACGGGAAGGCGGAGGCGGTGGCCAGGGGCCTGGGCGGGGCGGACCCCGCGGACTGGCCCGTCGCCGGTGCCGTGGGCACCGAGTCGACCACGTATCACCTGGACGGACCGGCCGCCTCGATGGTGCTCTGAGAACAGGAACGGGGCGCGTCCCTTCCACTCGGTGGAAGAGACGCGCCCCGTCGTCCGCCCGGGCGGTGGGGCCGCGCCGGGGACCGGTCGGTCAGCCGAACCGGACCATGAGGCCGACCGCCACGATGGCGATGACCCAGAGGATCGCGACGACCACGGTGACCCGGTCGAGGTTCCGCTCGACCACGCTGGACCCGGAGAGACTGGACTGGACACCGCCACCGAAGAGCGACGACAGGCCGCCTCCCTTGCCGCGGTGCAGCAGGATGAACAGCATCAGCAGCAGGCTGGTGGTGATGAGGAAGATGTCCAGGGCGAGCTTCATGTAGGGATCGTGCCTCACGTCGGGTCGGGCGGTCGGGTGCGACCGCTACAGACTACCCGGTCGGGTGTCCGCGGCGAATCCCGGCACGCCCGACCCCGCGGGGCCGGGCGCGCCGGTGTGGGCGGTGTCAGGGCAACGGGCCACCGGCGGCGATCGCCGACAGCTGGGCGAACTCGTCCGGCTTGAGCGACGCGCCTCCGACCAGACCACCGTCGACATCGGGCTGGTCGAGCAGCTCGCCGATCGTCGAGGCGTTGACGCTGCCGCCGTACAGGACCCGCATCTGCTCGGCCGTCGCGTCATCGGCCAGATCGGCCAACGTGGAACGGATGGCGGCGCAGACCTCCTGGGCATCGGCGGCGGACGCGGTCTTGCCGGTCCCGATCGCCCACACGGGCTCGTAGGCGATCACGGTGGAGGCCAGCTGGTCCGTGGACAGTCCCGCGAGCGATTCGGAGAGCTGGTTCACGACGAAGTCGACGTGGTCCCCTGCCTCCCGCACCTCGAGCTTCTCGCCGACACACACGATCGGCGTCAACCCGTGCCGGTGGCAGGCGGCGGCCTTGGCCGCGACGAGTTCGTCGGACTCCGCGTGGTAGTCACGGCGCTCGGAATGGCCCACGACGACATAGGTGCAGCCGAGCTTGGCGAGCATCCCCGCCGAGATCTCGCCGGTGTAGGCACCGGACTCGTGGACCGAGACGTCCTGCGCGCCGTAGGCGAAGCCCAGCTTGTCGCCCTCGATGACGATCTGGACGCCACGGATGTCCGTGAACGGGGGGATGAACGCCACGTCCACCTTCTCCAGGTACTTGTCCGGGAGTGCGAAGGCGACCTTTTGGACGAGTGCGATGGCCTCGAGGTGGTTGAGGTTCATCTTCCAGTTGCCGGCGATGAGCGGGGTGCGTGCCATGTTCTCTCCTGTGGTCTCGTCGGTCTTCAGTTGCTGCGCTCGAGGGCGGTGACGCCGGGCAGCTCCTTGCCCTCCAGGTACTCCAGCGAGGCGCCACCCCCGGTGGAGATGTGGGAGAAGTTCTCCTCCCCGAGACCCAGGGTGCGGACGGCGGCGGCGGAGTCGCCGCCGCCGACCACCGAGAACGCGCCGTTCTTCGTCGCGGTGATGATGGCCTCGGCGACACCGCGCGTCCCGGCGGAGAACGCCTCGAACTCGAACACGCCCATGGGGCCGTTCCAGAAGACGGTCTTGGCGGCGGAGAGCTTCTCGCTGAACGCCTTCACCGACTCGGGGCCGATGTCCAGGCCCATCTTCCCCTCCGGGATGGCCTCGGCGGAGACCGTGGAGTGCGCGGCGTCGGCGGCGAAGCCGTCGGCGGCGACCACGTCCACGGGCAGGCTGATCACGTCGCCGAACTTGGCGAGCAGGTCCTTGCAGGTGTCGATCATCTCCTCCTGCAGCAGTGAGGAGCCGACCTCATGGCCCTGAGCGGCGAGGAAGGTGAAGCACATGCCGCCGCCGATGATCAGGGTGTCGACCTTGGGCGCCAGGGCCTCGATCACGGCGAGCTTGTCGGACACCTTGGAGCCGCCCAAGACGACCGCGTAGGGGTGCTCCGGGTCGCCGCTGAGGTTCGCGAGGACCTCGACCTCGCTCTGGACGAGGTCGCCGGCGTAGGCCGGGAGGACCTTGGCGACGTCGTACACCGACGCCTGCGCGCGGTGGACCACCCCGAAACCGTTGGAGACGAACGCCCCGTCCTCGCCCACCAGGCTCGCCAGCTCGGCCGCGAACTCGGCCCGCTGCGCCTCGTCCTTGCTCGTCTCGCGCGGGTCGAACCGCACGTTCTCCACCAGGAGCACGTCCCCGTCGGTCAGGCCGTTGGCTCGCTCGCGGGCGTCCGACCCCACCACGTCACCGGCGAGCTGGACGTAGCGCCCGAGCTCGTCACCCAGCTTCTCCGCCACGGGGGCGAGGGAGAACTCGGGGCCGGGCTCACCCTTCGGGCGGCCGAGATGCGCGGTGATCACCAGCGCTGCACCGGCGTCGAGAAGAGCGTTGAGCGTGGGCAGCGAGGCGGTGATCCGGCCCGCATCGGTGATGGTCGAGCCGTCGAGCGGGACGTTGAGGTCGCAGCGGACGAGGATCTTGCGACCCTCTACGCCGGCATCGAGCAGGTCGTTGAGCGTGCTCACGGCCATGTGGTGGGACTCCTGTCGGAAGAACGGTGGTGATGGTGGGTGGTGCTGCCGGTCCATGTGCTCCGGGCCCGGCCGGGACGCTGTGGGCGTTCCCGGACCGGGCCCGGATCGTCGTACTGGGGATGTCAGTCCCGAGGGGTCTTAGAGCGACTTGCCGACCAAGCCGATGATGTCGGCGAGGCGGTTGGAGTAGCCCCACTCGTTGTCGTACCAGGAGGCGATCTTGATCTGGCCGTCGATCGCCTTGGTCAGCGGCGCGTCGAAGATGGACGAGTGCGGGTCACCGACGATGTCGGAGGAGACGATGGGATCCTCGGTGTACTTGAGGATGCCCTTCATCGCGCCCTCGGCGGCGGCCTTGACCGCGGCGTTGACCTCGTCGACCGAGGCCTTCTTCTCGAGCTCGACCGTGAGGTCGGTGAGCGAGCCGGTGGGCAGCGGGACGCGCACGGCGTAGCCGTCGAACTTACCCTTGAGCTCGGGCAGGACCAGCGCGACGGCCTTGGCCGCACCGGTGGAGGTGGGCACCATGTTGATGCCGGCGGCGCGGGCGCGGCGCATGTCGCTGTGGGGCGCGTCCTGGAGGTTCTGGTCCTGCGTGTAGGCGTGGATCGTGGTCATGAGGCCCTTGACGATCCCGAACTCGTCGGAGAGGACCTTGGCGACCGGCGCGAGGCAGTTGGTGGTGCAGGAGGCGTTGGAGATGATCGTCTGCGAGCCGTCGTACTCGTGGTCGTTGACCCCCATGACGATGGTGATGTCCTCGTTCTTGGCCGGCGCCGAGATGATGACCTTCTTGGCACCACCCTCGAGGTGGCCCTTGGCCTTCTCGGCGTCGGTGAAGATGCCGGTGGACTCGACGACGACGTCGACACCGTAGTCTCCCCACGGCACGGACGCGGGGCCCTCCTTGACCGCGAGGGCGCCGATCTTGGTCCCACCGACCGTGATTGACGAGTCGTCGAACGTGACCTCCTTGCCCAGGCGACCCAGGATGGAGTCGTACTTGAGCAGGTGAGCGAGCATGTCGTTCGTGGTCAGGTCGTTGACGGCCACGATCTCGATGTCCGTCTTGCCCTCGGCCTTGAGAGCCTCCACCGCGCGGTAGAAGTTGCGGCCGATACGTCCGAATCCGTTGATGCCTACGCGCACGGTCACGTGTTGTCTCCTTATTGGTGGTGCGAGAACGCTTGATGTCACCGGGGCCGGGTGGAGCCCGGGACGTGACCCAGACTACCCGGCGTGGACCGCTCCCGCGCAGGGTGCTGCCGGGGTGGATCAGCCTTCGTCGAGCATGTCCTCGGTCACCACGGACTCGGTGTCGGGGATCCCGAGCTCGGCGGCTTTGCGGTCCGCCATGGACAGCAGTCTCCGGATGCGCCCCGCGACCGCGTCCTTGGTCATGGGCGGGTCCGCGAGCTGCCCGAGCTCCTCCAGCGACGACTGGCGGTGCTGGACGCGCAGTTCGCCGGCGGCGAGCAGATGGTCCGGCACGTCCTCGGCGAGGATCTCGAGGGCGCGCTGGACACGGGCGGCCGCGGCCACGGCGGCCCGGGCCGAGCGCCGCAGGTTGGCGTCGTCGAAGTTGGCCAGCCGGTTGGCGGTGGCGCGGACCTCGCCGCGGGAGCGGCGCTCCTCCCAGATGTCCCTGGTGGAGGACGCGCCCAGTCGAGCGAGGAGGACCCCGATCGCCTCGGCGTCGCGGATCACCACGCGGTCCCCTCCCCGGACCTCGCGGGCCTTGGCCGTCACTCCCAACCTGCGGGCCGCACCCACGAGCGCCATCGCCGCCTCCGCCCCCGGGGCGGTGACCTCCAACGCCGAGGAGCGGCCGGGCTTGGTGAGCGAACCGTGGGCGAGGAACGCGCCCCGCCACGCCGCCTCGGAGGCGGCGACCGAGCCGCCGACGACCGCGGCCGGCAGTCCTCGGACCGTCCGGCCGGCGTTGTCGACCAGCCCGAGCTGACGGGCCAGGTCCGCACCCCGGTCGATGACCCGCAGGACGAACTTGCGGGCGGGACGTCCGCCCGAACCCCCGATCGGGTGGATCTCACAGGGGACGGAGAACAGGGCGTCGAGTTCGCCGGCGAGACGGTCCGCGATCTCGCCGGAGTCCACCTCCGCTTCGATCACGAGTCGGTTGGACAGGACCTGGAGGGTGCCGGCGAACCTCAGCAGGGCGGACACCTCGGCCCTCCTGGTCTCGGAGTTCCCCACGGGGACCCTCACCAGTTCGGACTTGACCTGTGCGGTCAGCGACACGCCCTGCTCCTTCGTTCTCGGCTCATCGACCCGGCCCTCATCGCACCGAGTCGGCGAGCGCCGAGGCCAGCAGTGCGGGGTCGTGGACAGGCCTCATCGTCCCATCTTCGGCGGTCTTCGCTATCTCCGCGGTCATCACGCGTGCCCCCAGTCCCGCCGCGGCCCGTTCGAGATGCTCGCGTTCGGTGGCGCTCAGCGGCATCCTCGGGTCCACGAGCAGGACGTCGATGTCGACCTCGGGAGCGTGTTGACGCAACACGTGGAGGTGTTGCTCGGCGGAGAACCCGGCGGTCTCCCCCGGCTGGGGTGCGAGGTTGAGCACGAGGGCCTTGGTCGCGGCCGTCCTCTTGAGCGCGGTCGCGATCTCGGGCACGAGCACGTTGGGGATCACGCTGGTGAACCACGATCCGGGTCCGAGGACCACGAGGTCGGCTCCGGTGATCGCCTCCACCACGCCCTCCGCGGCGGGCGGAGCGGCCGGGATGAGGGTGACCCGGCGAACGCTGCCCGGTGTGGTCGCGACGGCGACCTGTCCGATGATGGTCCGCACGACGCGGGGGTCCGCTTCCAGACCGACGACCTCTGCGGCGATGTCGAGGGCGACCGGGGACATCGGCAGGACACGGCCGGTGACACCGAGGATCGACCCGACCGCGTCGAGTGCGTCGACCGGGTCTCCGAGCAGCTCCCACAGGCCGGCGAAGACGAGGTTGCCCACCGCGTGTCCGGCCAGCGCCCCGGTGCCGCCGTAGCGGTGCTGGAAGAGTCGGGTGAGCAGCGCCTTCTCGTCGTCTTCGGCGGCGAGGGCGCACAGGGCCATCCGTAGGTCGCCCGGTGGGAGGATGCCCAGCTCGCGCCGCAGTCGCCCCGAGGAGCCGCCGTCGTCGGCGACCGTCACCACCGCGGTGACGTGGTCGGCGACGAGGCGTGCGGCCCGGAGGGTCGCCGACAGGCCGTGGCCGCCGCCGAGGGCGACGAGGGACGGGATACCGCTGTCGTGTGTCATGGCCGGCCTCATTCCCGCCCGAGGTCGCGGTGGCGTACGTGGACCTCGACCGAGTCGAGGCCGGACAGTCTGCCGGCGAGCGACTCGGAGATGGCCACGCTCCGGTGCTTGCCCCCGGTGCAGCCGACCGCGATCGTCATGTAGCGCTTGCCCTCGCGCCGGTAGCCGGTCATGGCCAGGCGGATCATGGACACCGCCGCGCGCAGGTACTCCTCGATGGATTCGTCGGCGAGGACGTAGTCCTGGACGGGCTTGTCGCGCCCCGTGTGCGGCTGGAGCTCGGGGATCCAGTGCGGGTTGGGCAGGAACCGCATGTCCATCAGCATGTCGACGTCCACGGGGACGCCGTACTTGAACCCGAACGACTCGACGGTGAGGTGGAAGTCGAACCCGAGGTCACCGAAGGGGGTCTCCAGCCGGTGGCGGAGGTCGTGGACACTGAGCGCCGAGGTGTCCACGACGACGTCGGCACGCCCCCGCAGCCCCTCGAGGATCCTGCGCTCCCGGGTGATGCCGTCGATCAGGCCGCCACCCGACTGCAGCGGATGGGAGCGACGGACGTTGTTGAACCTGCTGACCAGCGCCTCGTCCGAGGCCTCGAGGAACAGGATCCGTGCCTGCGGGCGCCGGTCGAACAGGTCGAGGAGGTCGCCGAGGTGTTCGTCGAACCCGAGGCTGCGGGTGTCGGCGACGATCGCCAGGCGGAGGGGCTCGTCGTCGGACTCCTCGAACCGGGCGAGCAGGTCGCCAACGAAGGTCAACGGGAGGTTGTCGACGACATACCAGCCGAATTCCTCGAGGACCTTGGACGCGGTCCCCTTGCCCGCCCCGGACATGCCGCTGATCAGGAGGAGCTCGCGCCCCCGCGCGGCGTGGCCGTCGTCGTCACCTGCGTCCATCGTCTCACCTCGTGTCATCGGTCAGTCCCGGGTCGGTCTGTCCCCGGTCGGGCTGCCCGCCCGAGTCTCCCACGTCGGCGGCGGCCGCGTCCGCGGGCTCGGCACCACCGAGAGTCGCCCGGATCGCGGCGGCGACCCCCGGACCGATCCCCGGCACGGCGCACAGCTCGTCCGCGCTCGCGGCGCGCAGTGCGGACACGGTCGGGAACGTCTCCACCAACGCCGCCCGACGGGTGGGCCCGAGGCCGGGGACGTCGTCGAGCACGGAGGCCGTCATCCGCCTGGACCGCGCGCTCCGGTGGGCACGGATGGCGAACCGGTGGGCCTCGTCGCGGAGCCGCTGGAGCAGGAACAGCCCCTCCCCGTGGCGCGGGAAGATCACGGGGTACTCCTCTCCCGGGAGCCAGATCTCCTCGAGTCGCTTGGCGATCCCGACCACCGGTACGTCGGTGACCCCCAGCTCGGAGAGGACCTCGGCGGCCGCCTCGACCTGGGGCCGACCACCGTCGACGACGAAGAGCTGTGGCGGGTAGGCGAACCGGCGGGACGCGGGGGCGGCGTCCCCCGTTCCCGCGTCGTCGTCGACCGGCCCGTCGACCTCGTCCGGGGTGACGGAGGGGTCCTCGTGGTGACGCCGGAAGCGACGACGCGTGACCTCGGCGATGCTGCCGACGTCGTCGGAGTGGCCGCCACCCGCGGCGTCGCGGATGCGGTAGAGCCGGTAGTCGCTCTTGCGCGGGATGCCGTCCTCGAAGACGACGAGGGAGGCCATGACGTCGGTGCCCTGGGTGTGGGAGATGTCCACGCACTCGATGCGCAGGGGCGCTGAGTCCAGCTCGAGGGTCTCCTGGATCTCCTGGAGCGCCGCGGAGCGGGCGGTGAGGTCGCCGCTGCGCCGGAGTTTGTGCTGCGTCAGGGCCTCGACGGCGTTGCGGTGGACCGTCTCCGCCAGGGCCCGCTTGTCACCCCGCTGGGGTACCCGGAGCGACACACGGGAGCCGCGCAGTGCCGAGAGCCACTCCGCGAGCTCGTCCGAGTCCTCGGGCAGGGCGGGCACCAGCACCTCGCGGGGTACGGCAGCCGAGATGTCGCCGGATTCGGCCGCCTCGGCGAGGTCGGCCTCTCCCCCGTAGAACTGCGCGAGATAGTCGGAGACGACCCCGGGCACGGCACGGGCCGCGTCGAACTCGCCGTCGGCGTCGACGCCGTGGGCGTGTTCGACCACCCAGCCGCGCTGACCGCGGATGCGGCCCCCGCGCACGTGGAACACCTGGACGGAGACCTGCAGTTCGTCGACCTCGACGCCCACCACGTCGGCGTCGGTGCCGTCACCCAGCACGACGGCCTGCTTCTCCATCGCACGCCGCATGGAGCCGAGGTCGTCACGCAGCCGCGCGGCCCGTTCGAAGTCGAGGTCCGCGGAGGCCTCGAGCATCCGCTTCTCGATGCGGCGCATGATCGCATCGGTACGTCCGGCCAGGAAGTCGATGAGCTCGTTGACAATCGCGCGGTGCTCGTCCGGGGTCACCCGTCCGATGCAGGGGGCGGCGCACTTGTCGATGTATCCCAGCAGACAGGGCCTGCCGAGCTGCGCCTGCCGCTTGAACACCCCGGCGGAGCACGAGCGGACGGGGAACACCCGCTGCAGAGTGTCGAGGGTGTCGCGGATGGCCCACGCGTGTGAGTAGGGCCCGAAGTAGCGGGTCCCCGGGCGCCGGGGTCCCCGGTAGACGAAGGCACGGGGGAACTCCTCCCCCACGGTGACCGCCAGCATCGGATACGTCTTGTCGTCGCGGTACCGGACGTTGAACCGGGGGTCGTACTTCTTGATCCACGTGTACTCGAGCTGGAGCGCCTCGACCTCGGTGGACACGACCGTCCACTGCACGCCGGCCGCGGCGAGAACCATTCGCCGGGTACGGGGGTGGAGGAGGGACAGGTCCGCGAAGTACGAGCTCAGCCGGCTCCGCAGGTTCTTCGCCTTGCCGACGTAGATGACGCGCCCGTGCTCGTCACGGAAGCGGTAGACCCCCGGCTCCGTCGGGATCGAGCCGGGGGCCGGGCGGTAGGTTCGCGGATCGGCCACGGCGGGTCAGCGGTCGGCGACGGTCTCGGGATCGGCGGCCGAGGGCTTGTGGGTGCGGACGGCCTCGCGCAGGCGCGCCATGCCGTCGATCCCGTGCTGGCCGTCGATGGACTGGATAGCCCAGATCCCCGCGTGCTCGTAGGCCGGGAGTTCGAGCCGGGGCCAGTAGCTGGAGCGCGGGAACGTCAGCCCGACGACGTCGTCCCAGCCCCAGGTCCGGACGCGCAGCGGCCCGCGGAGCTCGACGCCCTGCTGCCCGACCCGGACGCGGATCCGCAGGAGGGTCAGCAGCACCCCGGCGAAGATGAACCCGATCACTACGAAGGCGAACTGATCGGCGATCCCGATCGTCACCCCGGTGTCACCGCGGACGAGGATCACCGCCCACACCACGTGGACGATGACGATGAGCACCGCCACGGCGATCGCGGTGGTGCGCATCCGACGGGGCCGGTGCTCGAACTCCCAGTTCTCGTTCATCGACCGGTCCTCAGGTCGCGCAGGGCGATGGCGGCGCCGAGCACGGCGGCGACGGCCTCTCCCCCCTTGTCCTCGGAGGCACCCTCGTGGCCGTCGCGGTCTCGGGCCTGGCCCTCGTTCTCGGTGGTGAGCACCCCGTGGGCGACAGGGGTGGCCTCGTCGAGGGCGATCCGGGTGAGCCCGTCGGTCACCGAGCGACAGACGTAGTCGAAGTGCGGGGTCGCACCCCGGATCACCACGCCGAGCGCCACGACGGCGTCATGGGTCCGTGCGAGCTCCTGGGCCACCACCGGTAGCTCCACGGCTCCGGTCACGCGGGCCAGGGTCACCACCGCGCCGGAGGCGTCGGCGACGGCCAGGGCCCGGTCCAGCAGTTGGGCGCAGATCTCCTGGTGCCAGGTGGAGGCCACCACCCCGAGCCGCAGCCCGCGGGCGTCGGGGATCACCAGTTCCGGTCTACCGCTGCCGCTCATGGCTGATCCTCTCCGTCCACGTCCACGTCCACGTCCACGTCGGCGCCGGCCGGGCCGGCGGGTCCCTCGTCGAGCCCCTCGAGCAGGTGGCCCATCCGGTCGCGCTTGGTGCGCAGGTACCGCAGGTTCTCGGGCGTGACCGCCGTCGGCATGGGCACCCGGGCCACCACCTCCACGCCACCGGCGCGCAGGGCGTCGGCCTTGGCGGGGTTGTTGGTCATCAGTCGTACCCGGGTCACTCCGAGGTCGCGCAGCATCTGTGCGGCCAGGCTGAAGTCGCGGGCGTCGGCGGGCAGGCCCAGGTCGAGATTGGCGTCGACGGTGTCGCGTCCGGAGTCCTGCAGTTGGTAGGCGCGCAGTTTCTGCACCAGGCCGATCCCCCGGCCCTCGTGCCCACGCATGTACAGCACGACCCCGCGCCCCTCCTCGCACACCGCGGCGACGGCAGCGTCGAGTTGCGGGCCGCAGTCACAGCGCAGCGAGTGGAACACGTCGCCGGTCAGGCACTCGGAGTGGATGCGGACGGAGACCGGATCGTCCCCCGCTATGTCGCCGGCCACCATGGCGACGTGTTCGACTCCCTGGAGGATGTCGCGGTACCCGTGGGCGGTCATGGTCCCGGCCGGCGTGGGGATCCGGGCGGCGACCTCGTGCACCACCTGGACCTCGTTCGCGCGGCGCCACGCCTGGAGCGCCTCGATGGTGATCATCGCCAGCCCGTGCTCGTCGGCGAACCGCCGGAGTTCGGGGGTGCGCGCCATGGTCGTGGGGTCGTCCTCGGACACGATCTCGCAGATGACGCCCGCCGGGCGCAGACCGGCCAACCGGGCGAGGTCGACGGCGGACTCGGTGTGGCCGGGCCGGGTGAGCACGCCGCCGGGCCGGGCGCGCAGGGGCACCACGTGGCCGGGCCGGGTGAAGTCGCCGGGCACGGTGTCGTCGGCGGCGAGCAGCCTCGCGGTGCGGGCGCGGTCGGCGGCCGAGATGCCGGTGGAGACCCCCGTGCGCGCGTCGACCGTCACGGTGTACGCGGTGTCGTGGCGGTCCTCGTTGATGGCGCGCATGGGCGGCAGGTCCAGCCGAAGGCAGTCCTCCGCCTCGAGCGCGACGCACACGTAACCGGAGGAGTACCGCACGAGGAAGCCCATCAGCTCGGGCGTCGCGAGTTCGGCGGCGAAGATCAGGTCGCCCTCGTTCTCGCGGTCCTCACTGTCCACCACCACGACGGCCCGTCCCGCCGCGATGTCGGCGATGGCTCGCTCGATGCCGTCAAAGGTGGTCACTGCTGCGGGTTCTCCTAGGTCTGGCGGGCCCGGGCGGAGGCCGCGGGCGCGGGTTCAAGTATGGCGCATCGGGTCAGTGGGACCCCCCACCGCGTCCGCCCAGCAGCCGCTCGACGTACTTGGCCAGCACGTCGACCTCCAGGTTGACGGGGTCGCCCGCGCCCAGTCCCCCGAGGATCGTGTCGGCGAGCGTCGTGGGGATGAGGGACACCTCGAACCACGGCTCCGGCTCGTCCGCGGCACTGACCGCCGAGACCGTCAGCGAGGTCCCGGAGACGGTGATCGACCCCTTCTCGACCACGTACCGGGCGAGGTCACCCGGCAGCGAGATGCGCACGACGTGCCAGTGCTCGTGCTCGTCGCGGCTGATCACGTGGCCTGTGCCGTCGACGTGGCCCTGGACGATGTGACCGCCGAACCGGGCGTCCGCGCGCATGGCGCGTTCCAGGTTGACGGGGTCGCCCGGTGACAGTGCACCGAGTGCGGTCCGGTCGAGCGACTCGGCCATCACGTCCACCTCGAAGTACTCCCCCGGCTCCCAGCCGGTGACGGTCAGGCACACCCCGTTGACGGCGATCGAGTCACCGTGGTGGGCGTCCGAGGTGACCAGGGGCCCCCGTATGCGCAGGCGCGCGGAGTCGCCGGTCGTCTCGACCGAGTCGAGGGTTCCGAGCTCCTCCACGATTCCGGTGAACATCAGCGGGGTCCTCTCGTCGGTGCGGTCGGCGTGGTCGCGGTGGCGGGTCGTGTCAGGCCGGGTCGTGTCAAGCGCAGGTGGACGTCGTCGCCGAGGACGGTGGTCCCTCGGATCCGGAAACCGTGGGCGGCCGCGAGCGTGTCCACCCCGGCTCCGGAGACCGCCGACCGCCCGGCGCCGAGCACCAGGGGCGCGAGGTACGCGTCGATCTCGTCGACGAGTCCGGCGGCGAGGAACGCCCCCGCCAGCCTGGGGCCGCCCTCGACGAGGACGTGGGAGACCTCGCCGAGAAGTCCCAGCGCCTCGGCGGGATCGCGGGTGGCCAGGTGTCGGAACCGGCCGTCGGTGCCGCGCACCGTCGCGTCCGCGGGCACGGGGCTCAGCCCCATCACCGCCCGGAGGGGCTGGCGGGGGGCGGGCCGGCCGTCGTCGGTGCGGGCGGTCAGCGCGGGGTCGTCGGCGCGCAACGTTCCGGTGCCGACGACGAGGGCGTCGATCTCCTGCCGTCTGGCGTGGGCGTGGCGGCGCGAAACCGGCCCGGTGATCCACTTGCTCGACCCGTCCGCGGCCGCGACCCTGCCGTCCAGGCTCGCCGCGTACTTCCAGGTGACGAGGGGTCGGCCGTGGTCCTGACGGTGGAGCCACGCCCTCAGCGGGCCACTGCGGGCGGCGCCCACCTCGTCGTCGTCGGCTCGTGCCACCTCGATCCCCTCGCGCCGCAGGGTCCCGGCTCCGCCGGAGGCCACCGGATTGGGGTCGGACACCGCGTAGACCACGCGGGCGAGCCCGGCGGCGACGATGCGGGAGGTGCACGGACCGGTGCGCCCGTGGTGGTCACACGGCTCGAGGGTGACCACGATCGTCCCACCGCGCGCGCGGTCCCCGGCGGAGTCCAGCGCCACCACCTCGGCGTGCCGTCCGCCCGGGGCCTCGGTCGCGCCGATGCCCACGACCTCTCCGGCGGCGTCGAGCACCACCGCACCGACCGGCGGGTTGGGGGTGCACACCCCCAACGCGGAGGCGGACACGGCGATAGCCCGGGCCAGGGCGTCCCGCTCGCGACGACGGTCGGCGGGGTCGGCCCCGCCCGTCGCTGATACCCCGGGCCCGCTCGGCACCCCGGGCCCGTTCGGGCCCTGTGGCACTTCCGGCACGTCCGGCACCGTCACGCCCGCGCGGCGAGGGCCCCGGAGCGCAGGGTCCCGATCATCGCGTCGGGATCCGGGGCACCGTAGACGGCCGAACCGGCCACGAACACGTCGCACCCCGCCGCCGCGCACTCGGCGATCGTCCCCGCGTCGATGCCACCGTCGATCTGGATGTGCACGTCGAGGCCACGGCGGTCGATCTCGGCGCGCAGCGTGCGGACCTTGTCCAACACCCCGGGCATGAACTTCTGGCCGCCGAAGCCGGGCTCGACGCTCATCACCAGGACCAGGTCCACGTGGTCGAGCAGGTCGAGGTACGGCTCGACGGCGGTCCCGGGCTTGATGGAGATACCCGCCTTGCACCCCCTGGCGTGCAGCAGGTCGGCGACGGCCTTCGGGTCGTCGGTGGCCTCCACGTGGAAGGTGACGTTGAACGCGCCGGCGTCCACGTAGTCATCGACCCAGCGCGCCGGGTCGGTGATCATGAGATGGCAGTCCATCGGCTTGTCCGTGACCTTCCCGACCGCCTTCGCGACCGGCGCACCGAAGGACAGGTTGGGCACGAAGTGACCGTCCATGACGTCCACGTGGATCCAGTCGGCGGACGGGATGCGCTCGATCTCGCGGTCCAGACGGGCGAAGTCGGCGGACAGGATCGACGGCGCGATGAGCGGCTGGTACGACATGACGACCAGTCTAGGCGGGCCCGTCCGGGCTGCTCCGCCGACATGGGACGGCGGCCCACGGACCGGTCAGTCGACGGAGCCGGTGACCGAGGTCAGGAACTCGAGCTGGTCGGCGATGATGCGCTCGAAGTGCGGCTCGACGTAGGGGTCGAAGTGTTCGCACGGGTACTCCAGGTACAGGCCGCCCGGAATCCGCTCCGCGGCCCGACGCGCGGTCGCCGCGGGGGTGATGGCGTCCTCCGTCGCGATCTGCACCAGCGTCGGGCAGGTGATCCGCCGCGTGTGCCGCATCGGCGAGTAGAAGCCGATCCGTGCCAGGATCCGTGCCGCGACGTCGTCGCGGAATTCACTGCGGCGCAGTCCCGAGTCGGCCGCGAGCCGATTCACCGCGGGATCGGCGTCCGGACTCGTCATGACCGCCGTGTCCCCCGGTCGCCCGACCAGAGGGACGTACCGCGGTTCCCGGCGCCGGAGCGAGCGCCACAGGTCGTCGAGGATGGCCGGGGCGAGTCGGAGCGCCGCGGCGAGCCCCGTCGCCCGGACCGCGGCCGGACCGCTCACGTGGGGGACCTGGGCGATGACTCCCGCCAGCCGCTCCCCCGTGCCGGCGAGGGTGAGGACGTGACCTCCAGAGAACGACGTGCCCCACGCGATGACGCGATCCGGATCGACGCCGGGCAGCGACCGGGTGAAGGCCAGCGCGGACCGCCAGTCGTCGAGTTGGCGGCCGATGTCGAGGAGTTGCCGGGGTTGTCCGTCGCTGGCTCCGAAATGCCGGTAGTCGAAGACCACCACGACGAAGCCCGCGTCCCGGAATCGCTCGGCGTACGCGGGTAGGCGCAGGTCCCGGATGCACCCGAAGCCGTGTGCCATGACGATGGCAGGTGCCGGGCTCGCAGGGCCGTCCGACGGCGCGTCCGGGCGATAGACCCAGGCCGAGCACCGAACCCCGTGCGAGCTGAACTGCGCATCCTCACGCATCGTGACCCCGTCGTAGTGCCGCCATGAACATCGCGTCTGTGCCGTGCCGGTGCGGCCACAGCTGCACCCACGGGCCGTCGCCCAGTCCGTTGACCGGACGGCCGACCACCTCCGCGAGGATGTCACGCACGTCGAGGAGTTCGACGTCGTCACGCCGGGCGGCTTCGCGGATGACCGACACTGTCTCCGAGAGGTGGGGCGAGCAGGTCGCGTACAGCACCACCCCGCCCGGTCGGACCAGACGCAGGGCCGACTCGAGGAGTTCGCGCTGGAGCGTGACCAGGCCCGGGATGTCGGCGGCGGTCTTGCGCCACCGCGCCTCGGGACGACGGCGGAGTGCGCCGAGGCCGGAACACGGGGCGTCGAGTAATACCCGGTCGAACCCCGGCTCCAGACCCGGGTCGCGTCCGTCTGCCGTGTGCACGGTCACCGGCAGGTCCTTGGTCGCGCCGCGGACCAGGTCGGCGCGGTGCTCGGAGATCTCCACCCCGGTGAGCGTCGCCTGCTCGATCTCCGCCAGCGCGCCCAGCAGGACCGCCTTCCCGCCGGGCCCGGCGGCCAGATCGAGCCACCTCCCGGAGTCCGGACCGGTCAGGGGGGCGCGGGCGGCGGCCAGCGCCACGAGCTGGCTGCCCTCGTCCTGGACCGCCGCGAGCCCTTCTCGTACGGCGTCGAGCGCTCCGGGGTCCCCGGAGTCCAGGTGGACCGCGTACGGGGACAGCTCACCCTCCGTACCGCCGGTGATCAGTGCCAGTTCCTCGCCCGTGATTGCACCGGGGCGGGCGGCCAGGTGGACCTTCGGCCGGGCGTCGTCGGCGGCGAGCAACTCGGGAAGCTCTCCGGCGGCGGCGCCGAGCGAGTCCGCGAACGCTCGGGCGATCCACTCCGGGTGCGCGGTGCCGATGGCCATCCGGGCCACGGGGTCGGTCACACCGTCGCGCAGCGCGTCGACCCAGGAGTCGAGGTCGCGGGCGGCGACCTTGCGGAGGACCGCGTTGACGAACCCGCCCGCCCGGCCCAGGCCGGCGGTGCGCGCGGCCTCGACGGCGGTGTCGACGGCGGCGTGCGCACCGATCCGGGTGAACAGCAGCTGGTAGGCGCCCAGCCGCACGAGATCGAGGACCGGCGGATCGATCTCCTCGACGGGCCGGGACGCCGCAAGCACGATCACCCGGTCGAGCAGTCCCTGTGCGCGGAGCGTGCCGTAGGTCAACTCCGTGGCCAGCGCCGCGTCGCGTGTGTCCAGCTTGGCGCGGCGCAGTTCCGCCGGCAGGGCCAGGTTGGCGTAGGCGGCGCGTTCCCGCACGGCCGCCATGACCGCCAGCGCGACGGTCCTGGCGTCGGGACGGGGCTGCTTCTGCTGCTTCTGCTGTTTCTGCGGACGGGAGTCCGGACGTCGCCGGCGGTCCGACTGCGGGCGGTTTCCTCCACCGCTCTTCGGGCGTCCCTGTCCGCCCCCGCGGCGGGAATCGGGCCCCTGTCCGCGGCCCTGTCGGTCGTCGGCGCTCACTCGAACACCGCGCCCTCGTCGAGGCGGGCGCCGCGCACCCAGTCCAGTGCGTTCATCATCTTCTTGCCGGGGGGCTGGATGGTCTCGATCGCCATCGGTACCGTCGCGGTGCCCACGAGGAACGACCGCTTGTCCCACGAGATGAGGCCGGGCCCGAGGTCCGTGGGTGGATCCTCGGCAGGGCGGGCCGAGCCGATCTTCACCCGTTCGCCGCCGAGGGTCGTCCAGGCCCCCGGCGCCGGGGTGACCGACCGGATGTGCCGGTCGACGGCCAGGGCGGGATCACTCCATCGCACCCGCGCGTCGTCGACCGTGAGCTTCGGTGCATGGGAGGCGCCGTCGGCCGGTTGGGGAACAGCGCGGAGCTCTCCCGTCTCGATCCCGTCCAGTGTCGCCGCCAGCAGCCCGGCGCCGGACACGGCGAGTCGGCCGAGCAGGTCACCGGCCGTGTCGCGGGGCCGGACGGTCTCGGTCATCGTCCCCAGCACCGGGCCGGTGTCCATGCCCTCGTCCAGCAGGAAGGTGGTCGCGCCGGTGATCTCGTCACCGGCGGCGACGGCGGCGTTGACCGGGGCGGCTCCCCGCCATGCGGGGAGCAGGGAGAAGTGCAGGTTGATCCACCCGTGGGTGGGGATGTCGAGGACGGGGCGCGGAACGAGGTGGCCGTAGGCGACCACCGGAACCGCGTCGGGTGTCAGCGTGCGCAGTCGCTCCGCGAACTCGGGGTCGCGGGCGTTCGGCGGGGTGAGGACCTCGATGCCCGCTGCGTCGGCCGCGGCCGCCACGGGGCTGCGGGACAGTCCCCGACCGCGGCCGGTGCGGGCGTCGGGACGCGAGACGACGGCGACGACCTCGTGACGGTCACTGTCGAGCAGCGCCTGCAGGGACGGGACGGCGACCTCCGGGGTGCCGGCGAAGACGAGACGCACTTCTCACCTCACCGCCATCGCGTCGGAGAGCGTGTCATAGATGACGCCGCCGCTGACCGCCGCGCTGCCGAACCAGCTGGCCGAGCGGATCTCGGCCATCGCCTCGCGTCGGCGCTCCGGGGTGAGGCGCTGCAGGAACAGCACCCCGTCCAGGTGGTCGGTCTCATGCTGGACGGCGCGGGCGAGGATGCCCTCGGCCTCGAAGCTGACGGGCTCGCCGTGCACGTCGACACCGCGCGCCCGGACGCGGGCGAACCGCTCGGTGGGCAGGGAGACCCCGGGGATGGACAGGCAGCCCTCGTTGACGTGGGTCTTCTCCTCGCCGATCGGCTCCCACTCGGGATTGACCAGGTGGCCCTCCCGCCCGCCGCAGCTGTAGACGAACACACGGGTGGACAACCCGATCTGGGGCGCCGCGAGCCCGGCCCCCTCCTCGTGCGCGACGGTGTCCATGAGGTCCGCCACGGTGCGTGCCAGCCTGTCGTCGAAGGAGGTGACGGGGTCGGCGGGGGTCCGGAGGACCGGGTCGCCGAAGAGCCGGACGGGATGGACGGACATGCGTATGGGTCTCCTGGCAGGCGTCGGTGCTGAACGGCCATTCTAGGCGCTCCGTCGGCGTGCGCCGTCGTCGGCGGTCGGCCGGACGCACGGCGGGGCGGTCAACCGATGTGGACGGGGTCCAGACGAACCCGGATCGAGTGGCTGTGGCGGCGTCCGGAACGCCGGAGGACCAGTGCCCGGAGCTCCGCCGCGACCTCGGCGAGGACGGGCGGGGGCACCCGGAACAGCACACGCTCCGGGTCCTCCACCTCGTCATGACCAGGGAGCTCCTCCCCGGCGGGCAGATCCACCGGACCCAGTACCTCGACACTGTCCGTGAGGCGGAAGTCCTCGAGGACCTCGGCGAGCGCGGCGGCCGGCCCGTCGACCGCGATCATGTGCACCGCCGGCGGGAACCCGACCTCGGCGCGGTCCGCGAGTTCGCGCTCCGCCCAGCCCTGGGGATCCCACCGGACCAGCGCCTGGGCGACCGCGGACTCGGATTCGGCGGACAGGAACACCCTGCCCCCCTCGTCGGCGGGACGGACGAGACCGGCCGCCCCGATCCACAGGCGCAGGGCGTGCTGGACGGCCCGCAGGTCGGGTCGGCCGAGAAGCGCCCACGAGTCCAGGAGCAGTGCGGCCCCGTACCCGCCCTCGGCGACGGGTTCCGCTCCCGGGGTGGCGACGATGATCGCCGGGCTCGCGGGCACGGTGTCCAGGATCTCCCCTCCCCCGCTCGTGCGGATCCGGACACCGGGGAACATCCGGCCCAGCTCTTCCGCGGTGCGGCCTGCCCCCACCACCCCGGCCCGCAGCGCCCGCGATCCGCAGGCCACGCAGCGGAAGCTCGGCTCGGGGGCCCCGCACCACCCGCACGCCAATTCCACCGGCCCGTGGACCTCGTCCATCCGCCCGGCGCGGAGCGGGCCGTTGCACCGGCGACACCGCGCCGGGGTCCGGCACGACCCACACAGCAGCGTGGGGATGTACCCCTTGCGGGGCACCTGTACGAGGACCGGAGCGTCCACGTCGATCGCCTCCCGGGCCATCGTCAACGCCACGGCGGGCAGCCGCGTGCGGCCCCCCGCGACGTCGCGGGCCTGCACCGGGTCGGCGTCGGTCACGGCGACCACGCGGGGCGCGAGCTCGCGGGTCAGTCCGGGGCGCGGGCGGATCTCGTGTGCCCACCCGGAGCGGACGTACTCGGCGACCTCGGGGGTCCGGTCCACCGACGACAGCAACAGGGGTACGCCCTCGAGGGCCGATCGCTGTGCGGCGACGTCGCGCGTGTGGGGGTACGGGGCGCGCGGCTCGACGAACGAGTCGTCCCCGTCGTCGTGCAGCACGATGAGACCGAGTTCGGGCAGGGGGGCGAAGACCGCGCTCCGGGTGCCCACGACGATCCGGGCGTGGCCGCGGATCGCCCGCAACCAGCGTCGGTACCGGGCGGACGGCCCGACCCCGGCGGACAGATCCGTGACGAGGTCCCGACCGGCCGCGCCGCCCCCGACGACCTCGCGACAGGCCGCGGTGAGACGGTCGACGTCCCGCTGGTCCGGGACGATCAGGAGGACCTGGAGCCCACGACGGCGCAGGGAGTCGGCGAGGGTCGCCAGGGCCCGGGCCCAGTCCCGTCCCGGCGGGACCGTCCACACCCCGCGGGCGGGGACGGCGCCGGTCGCGGCCTCGAGGAACCTCGCGACCATCGGGTGGTCGCCCCACCCCTCCGGCATCTCTACCGGCCCCACCGACACTCCCAGGGGCGGCCCCGGCTCGGGAACGGACTTCTCGGCGGCGGCATGGCGCGGCGGGATCGCCAACCGGATCACGTCCGAGCGCATGCCCACCCACCGCCGCGCCACCAGGTCGACCAACCGGAGCAGGTCCGGGGTGAGGACGGGCTCGGGTGACACGACCCGCTCGAGCCAGGCGAGATCCCCCTGGTGATCGGTCTGCGCGCGCCGCTCGACGAGGAAACCGTCGACCAGCCGCCCGGCGAACCTCACCCGCACCCGCACCCCCGGGACCGCCTCGGCGGAGAGTGACTCGGGGACCAGGTAGTCGAACTCCCGGTCGAGATGGAAGACCCCGAGCAACGGCAGGACCCGGGCCACGGGGGCATCGGCCGCCGCGACCCGGGTCGCTGGGCGCGTGGTGGTCACGTGCGGGATCCTCGCACCCCGCTACGACACACGGGGTGACGGCGTCAGAGTCCGGCGGCCTGCTTGAGCTCGTCGACGCGGTCGGTGCGCTCCCAGGGCAGGTCGATGTCGGTGCGGCCGAAGTGTCCGTAGGCGGCCGTGGGGGCGTAGATCGGACGCTTGAGGTCCAGGTCGCGGATGATCGCACCGGGCCGCAGGTCGAACACCTCGGTCACCGCCTGCTGGAGTCGGTCGATGTCGACCTTCTCGGTGCCGAACGCCTCGACGAACAGTCCGACCGGGGCGGCCTTGCCGATGGCGTAGGCGACCTGGACCTCGACGCGCTCGGCCAGGCCGGCGGCGACGATGTTCTTGGCGACCCAGCGCATGGCGTAGGCGGCGGAGCGGTCCACCTTGGACGGGTCCTTGCCGGAGAAGGCGCCGCCACCGTGGCGGGCCATGCCGCCGTAGGTGTCGACGATGATCTTGCGTCCGGTCAGGCCGGCGTCGCCCATCGGGCCGCCGAGGACGAACCGGCCGGTCGGGTTGACCAGCAGCCGGAAGTCGGCGGTGTCGATCCCGCCGGCGGCCTCGGTCAGGACCGGGTCGATCACGTGCTGCGTGAGGTCGTCGCGCAGGGTGGTCTCCAGGTCGATGCCGTCGGCGTGCTGGGTGGAGATGACGATGGTGTCCAGCCGGACCGCGCGGTCGCCGTCGTACTCGATGGTGACCTGGGTCTTGCCGTCCGGGCGCAGGTAGGCCAGCGTGCCGTCCTTGCGCACCTCGGTCAGCCGCCGCGAGAGGCGGTGGGCCAGCGCGATGGGCAGTGGCATGAGCTCGGGGGTGTCCGAGCAGGCGTAGCCGAACATCAGGCCCTGGTCGCCGGCACCCTGGCGGGCGATGGCGTCCTCGACCGAGTCTGTGGAGGTGCGGGCCTCGTGGGAGGTGTCCACGCCCTGGGCGATCTCCGGCGACTGCTGCCCGATCGAGATCGACACGCCGCAGGAGACGCCGTCGAAACCCTTGTCCGAGGAGTCGTAACCGATCTCGACGATCTTGTCGCGGATGAGCTGCGGGATCTCCACGTAACCGGTGGTCTTGACCTCGCCGGCCACGTGGACCATGCCGGTGGTGACCATCGTCTCCACGGCCACTCGGGCCGCCGGGTCCTGCTCCAGCATCGCGTCCAGGATCGAATCTGAGATCGCGTCACAGATCTTGTCCGGATGCCCCTCGGTCACGGACTCGCTGGTGAACAGCCGACGTGCCTGCGTCACAGTGGTTCTCTCTTCCATGGTGGGATCGCGTGTGATCGTTGCCGATCGCGTGGGGACAGACTAGTCGGTGCGGTCTGCGTCACTCCGCCCGGTCCGCCCGCGAGCGATCCCCACGATCGCGTCGAGTAGACGGTCGGCCAGGAGGTCCTTGCTGGCGCGCTCGAGGGCCGTCTCGCCGCCGCCCGAGTCGAGGATCCAGCCGCCGTTGACGTCCTGTCCGAAGGTGGTGTCCCGTCCCACCTCGTTGACGACGAGGAGGTCGCACCCCTTCCGGGCGAGCTTGGCGCGGCCGTGCTCGAGGACCGTGCCCGACGCGTCCCCGGTCTCGGCGGCGAAACCCACGAGCACGCAGTCGGCCGGGACGTCCCCCGCCGCACGCGCGGAGACCAGGTCGGCGAGGATGTCCGGGTTCCGCCGGAGGCGGATCTCCGCGGGCTCCGATCCGCTGCCCTTCTTGAGCTTGGAGTCGGAGACGTCGGTGGGCCGGAAGTCGGCGACGGCGGCGGCCTTGACGACCACGTCCGCCCGGGCCGCTGCGCGCAGGGTCTGCTCCCGCAGTTCGAGGGCGGACTCGATGTGGACGACCTCGACGGCGGGCGGGGTCGGCAGATCGGAGGACGTCACCAGGGTCACCCTGGCACCCCGGGCAGCGGCCACCGCGGCGATCGCGTGGCCCTGCTTGCCCGAGCTGCGGTTACCGAGGAAGCGCACGGGGTCGATCTCCTCACGGGTACCTCCGGAGGTGACGACGATGCGCTTGTCGGCGAGGTCCCACGGCAGTGATCCGCCGTCGAGGAGGAGCCGGGCCAACCGCGCGATGTCGGCGGGCTCCGGTAGACGCCCCGCGCCGGTGTCGGCGCCGGTGAGCCGGCCGGACGCCGGCGGCATGACGTGGATGCCGTCGCCCCGGAGGGTGTCGACGTTGCGACGCGTCGCGGGGTGCTCCCACATCTCGGTGTGCATGGCCGGGGCGAGGAGCACCGGGCACCGCGCGGTGAGGAGTGTGGAGGTGAGGAGATCGTCGGCGCGCCCGCTCGCCGCGCGGGCCAGCAGGTCCGCGGTGGCGGGAGCGACGACGACGAGGTCCGCCCGTTGCCCGAGGGCGACGTGGCGGACCGAGGGCACGTCCGAGAACACCCCGGTGGACACCGGGTTCCCGGACAGCGCCTCGAAGGTGGCGGACCCGACGAATCGCAGGGCCGCCTCTGTGGGGACGACGTCGACGTGGCATCCGGACTCGGTGAGCAACCGGATGAGGCCACATGCTTTGTAGGCGGCGATCCCGCCGCCGACTCCGACGACGACGCGCGGGCCGCGCATGTCGTCCCCGGAGGGGCTCACTCGCCCTCGGCGCAATCGAGCAGGTCGGAGTGCAGCTCACGCAGCGCGATGGTCAGGGGCTTCTCGTGCAGCCCCGGGTCGACCAGCGGGCCGACGTACTCGAGGATGCCCTCCTCGATCTGGTTGTAGTACGAGTTGATCTGGCGCGCCCGCTTGGCGGCGAAGATCACGAGTGCGTACTTCGAGGACGCCCGCTCGAGCAGCTCGTCGATCGGGGGGTTCGTGATGCCGATCGGGGTGTCGTACAGCGGGGTGGCCGCTGCGGCTTCGGTGGTGGCCACTATGGGTTCTCCTCTGGGGTACTGCCTGGGGTCGGTGTCGTCGATGACACCCTGGTGACGCTGGGCTCGCCGCTAGTCGCGGCCGACCAGCAATGATACCAACTCGTCCACGGCCTTTTCGAGTTCGTCGTTGACGACGACCTCGTCGAACTCTCCGCGGGCCTCCATCTCGACCTTCGCGGTCTCGAGTCGGCGGTCCACCACGTCCTGCGGTTCGGTGCCCCGGCCACGCAGCCGGACCTCGAGTTCCTCCCACGACGGCGGGGCGAGGAACACGGTCCTGCCCTCCGGGATCGACTCGCGGATCTGGCGCACCCCGGCGAGGTCCACCTCGATGAGGACGGGTCGTCCCGCCTCGAGCGCGCGGTGCACCGGATCGGCGGGGGTCCCGGAGAGCTGCAGTCCGCGGTGGATCTCCGCCCACTCCAACATCCGACCCTCGGATACGGCTTTCCGGAAGTCCTCGGTGGACACGAAGTAGTAGTCGCGGCCGTCGACCTCCCCGGGCCGCGGGTCCCGTGTGGTCATCGACACGCTGAAGTAGAGGTCGGGGACGCACTCGCGGAGACGGGCGACGACGGTTGACTTCCCGACGGCGGAGGGGCCGGCCAAGACGATCAGCCGGCCCCTCTTCGCCGTCGTCTCCGGGATGACCCCGGATGACGGTGTGTTCATGCGTCGATCAGTCGACCGTGAAGTCGAACCGCTCGAGCAGTGCGCGACGCTGGCGGTCACCGAGACCACGCAGACGACGCGTCGGCGCGATCTCGAGCTCGGTCATGATCTCCTGAGCCTTGACCTTGCCGACCTTGGGCAGGGCCTCGAGCAGCGCCGAGACCTTCATCTTGCCGAGGATCTCGTCGCTCTCGGCATCCTTGAGCACCTGCTTGAGGTCGGTGCCGCCACGCTTCAGGCGCTCCTTGAGCTCAGCCCGGGCGCGACGGGCGGCAGCCGCCTTCTCCAGAGCAGCAGCGCGCTGCTCATCGGTCAACTGGGGAAGGGCCACAATTCCTCCGTCTCGTTCGTGTGTGTCTCATGACTCACGCGGATGTCCACCGTAGGACACCCCCGCCTGGTGTGCGGTGACCGGCCCCGGCGCGTCCGCGGGCTGCGGAACACCTCCGGGAGCGGGCGCTCCCTCGTGCTCACCGTACCCGGGCGGTTCCGCCGCCCCCGAGGGGGACTTCCACGGCTCCGGGCCTGATGACCTCAGCAACAGTACGCGGCCGACCGGCCGGGTACCAGACGGGGTCCCGCTGTGGCACCCCGTCTGATCTGCGCATTGACGGTTCGAGGTTGTATGGCACCCTAGCGCCGCCCGGCCGGGGGCGCGACGCGAACCGCCCGATTCCCGCGAGCCCGGCTCCGGGCGGCCGTCACCGGTGGGACGCCGGTACACCCGTGTGGAACGCGGCGACTCAGGAGTCGTCGGAGAACCTGTACTGTGCGGCGAGTTCGACGACCGTCGCGCGCATCGCGTCGACGTCCGGCCCGGCGCGGAGCACGTGCCGCGAGACGTTGACCAGGGTGAGCGGGAGCGCGGGCCCGGCGATCCTGCGGACGTCGGCGAGGGTGCCGCCCTGCTCCCCCACCCCGGGCATGAGGACCGGGCCGGAGAGCTCGTCGAGCCTCGGGGGGTCGGTCACCGTCGCCCCGACGACCACGCCGAAGGACCCCGGTGCACCATCCCCGGCGCGGGCGTTCCGCAGAGCCACCTCGTCGACGACGGACTGGGCGACCGTGCCGGCGGGGCCCGCCGAGCCCTGCAGGGGCCCGGCCTCGGGGTTGGAGGTCCGGGCCAGGACGAACAGGCCCCGGCCGGTGGAGGCCGCCGTCTCGAACGCCGCGTCCAGTGCGCCCACCCCGAGGTACGGGGACACCGTGAGCGCGTCGCAGGCCAGCGGGGACCCGTCCCGCAGCCACGCGCGGGCGTACCCTGCCATGGTGGAGCCGATGTCGCCGCGTTTGGCGTCGGCCACCGACAGCGCCCCGCGCTCGCCGATGGCGGCCAGGAGCTCCTCCAGGACCCGGAACCCGGCGGACCCGTGCTCCTCGAAGAACGCCACCTGGGGCTTGACCGCGGGGACCAGGTCACCGAAGGCCTCGAGAGACCGCCGCGAGAACTCCGCGACGCCCGCCGCGTCGACGCCCAGGCCCCACGCCTCCAGCAGCGCCGGGTGGGGGTCGATGCCCACGCAGAGGTTGCCCCGCTCGGCGACCGCCCTGCGCAGTCGGGCACCGAACGGGGCCGCGGTCGACGTCACCGCGCCGCGTACCCGGCGTGCAGCTCCTGCAGGGGGCTGACGCTGACGTCGCCGCGCAGCATGGCCTCGATCCCGTGGACCGCCGCGGTGGCACCCTGGACGGTGGTCACGCAGGGCACGCGGCGGGAGATCGCCGCGGAGCGGATCTCGTGGCCGTCGGCACGGGTGCCCCCGGTCGACGAGGCGATGTTGAGGATGAGGTCCACCTCGTCGGCGTTGATGCGGTCGACGATCGTGCGGATCGGCCGGCCGTCCTCGTCGACCGGGCCGGTGCCGGACTCGGTCAGCTTGGCCACGGTCTCGCAGGCGATGCCGTACCGGCGGAGCATGAGCGCCGTGCCCTCGGTGGCCAGCACCGTGAACCCGAGCGCCGCCAGCCGCTGGGCCGGGAACACCATCGACCGCTTGTCCCGGTTGGCCACCGAGACGAACACCGTGCCCGACAGCGGCAGCACGCCGTCGGCGGACAGCTGGCCCTTGGCAAAGGCCACGGCGAAGTCCGGGCCGATGCCCATGACCTCACCCGTCGACTTCATCTCCGGGCTCAGCAGGGACTCCACGGTGTCGCCCTCCGGGGTGCGGAACCGGTTGAACGGCAGCACCGCCTCCTTGACGGCGACGGGGGCGTCCGCGGGAAGGGAGCCGCCGTCCCGGTCGGACGGGAGCAGCCCCTCCGCGCGCAGGTCGGCGATCGACTCGCCCAGCATGATGCGGGCACACGCCTTGGCCAGGTGCACCCCGGTCGCCTTGGACACGAAGGGCACCGTCCGGCTGGCCCGGGGGTTGGCCTCGAGGACGTAGAGCACGTCGTCCTTGAGGGCGTACTGCACGTTCATCAGGCCCTTGACGCCGATGCCCATGGCCAGCGCCTCGCTGGAGCGGCGGACCCTGTCGATGTCGTCCTGTCCGAGGGTGATCGGCGGCAGCGTGCACGCGGAGTCGCCGGAGTGGATGCCGGCCTCCTCGATGTGCTCCATGACGCCGCCCAGGTACACCTCGGTGCCGTCGCACAGGACGTCGACGTCGATCTCCACGGCGTCGTCGAGGAAGCGGTCCACCAGCACCGGACGGTCCGGACTGATCTCGGTGGCGCGGTCGATGTACGAGCGCAGGGAGCCCTCGTCGTAGACGATCTCCATGCCCCGGCCGCCCAGCACGTAGGACGGGCGCACCAGTACCGGGTACCCGATGTCGGCGGCGATGGCGGTCGCCTCGTCGGCGTTGATCGCGGTGCCGAACGCCGGGGCCGGCAGCCCCGCCCGGACCAGCACCTCACCGAACTCGCGGCGGTCCTCGGCCAGGTCGATCGCGGACGGGCTGGTGCCCACAATGGGCACGCCGGCGGCCTCGAGCTGCGCGGCCAGCCCCAGCGGGGTCTGGCCACCGAGCTGCACCAGCACCCCGGCGACCGTGCCGGACTCGGACTCGGCGTGGTAGACCTCCATGACGTCCTCGAACGTCAGGGGCTCGAAGTACAGCCGGTCGGCCGTGTCGTAGTCGGTCGAGACCGTCTCCGGGTTGCAGTTGACCATGACCGTCTCGTACCCGGCCTCGGACAGCGTCAGGGCGGCGTGCACGCAGGAGTAGTCGAACTCGATGCCCTGGCCGATGCGGTTGGGCCCGGAACCGAGGATGATCACCTTCTCGCGCTCGGTCTGCGGGGCGACCTCGGACTCGGCGGCGGGGTCGAGCTCGTAGGTCGAGTAGTGGTACGGGGTCTTGGCCTCGAACTCCGCGGCACACGTGTCGACCGTCTTGTAGACGGGCCGGATCCCCAGCCTGTGGCGCAGGCGCTGCACGCCCTCGGCACCGGCGAACTCGGGCCGGAGGGCGGCGATCTGCGCGTCCGACAGACCGTTGTGCTTGGCCCGACGCAGCAGGTCCGCGCCCAGCACGGCGGCGTCGACGATCTCGCGGCGCAGGTCCACGAGCTCGGCCACCTCCTCGAGGAACCACGGGTCGATGCCGGAGGCCTCGTGGACCTGCTGGACCGTCGCCCCCAGGCGCAGCGCCAGCTCGACGTCGTACATCCGGCCCTCGGTCGGACGGACCAGGTCGGCGAGCACCGCATCCACGTCGGTGGAGCGCCCGGGTGCGATGGTCTCGTCGGGCAGGGTCCAGAATCCCGAGGCTTTGGTCTCCAGCGACCGCATGACCTTGCCGAGGGCCTCCCGGTAGTTGCGCCCCAGGCTCATGGCCTCACCCACCGACTTCATGGTGGTGGTGAGGGTGTCGTCGGCACCCGGGAACTTCTCGAAGGCGAACCGGGGCGCCTTGACCACCACGTAGTCGAGGGTCGGCTCGAAGCACGCGGGGGTCTCGCCGGTGATGTCGTTGGTGATCTCGTCGAGCGAGTACCCGATGGCCAGCCGTGCGGCGATCTTGGCGATCGGGAAGCCGGTGGCCTTGGAGGCCAGCGCGGAGGACCGCGAGACCCGGGGGTTCATCTCGATCACGACCAGGCGGCCGTCGACGGGGTTGATGGCGAACTGGATGTTGCAGCCACCGGTGTCCACGCCCACGGCGCGGATGATCGCGATGCCCAGGTCGCGCATGTTCTGGAACTCGCGGTCGGTCAGCGTCATCGACGGCGCGACGGTGACGGAGTCGCCGGTGTGCACACCCAGGGCGTCCACGTTCTCGATCGAGCAGATCACGACGACGTTGTCCTTGTTGTCGCGCATCAGCTCGAGCTCGTACTCCTTCCACCCGAGGATGGACTCCTCGATGAGAACGTTTGCGGTCGGCGAGGCGGACAGCCCGCCGCCGGCGATGCGCTCGAGGTCCTCGGTGGTGTAGGCCAGACCCGAGCCGAGGCCGCCCATGGTGAAGGAGGGCCGGACCACGACCGGCAGCCCCAGCTCGGCGACGGTGGCATGGACCTCCTCCATCGTGTGGCAGACGGCGCTGCGGGCCGACTCGCCGCCGACGCTGGCAACGATGTCCTTGAAGGTCTGCCGGTCCTCGCCGCGGTTGATGGCGGGGATGTCCGCGCCGATGAGCTCGACCCCGTGCTTGTCGAGGAGCCCCTGGGCGTCCAGCTGCATGGCCGCGTTCAGCGCGGTCTGCCCGCCGAGGGTCGCGAGCACCGCGTCCACGGGGTGGCCGTCGGCGGCCTCCTTGGTCAGGATCTTGTCGATGAACTCGGGCGTGATGGGCTCGACGTAGGTGGCGTCGGCGAACTCCGGGTCGGTCATGATCGTGGCCGGGTTGGAGTTGACCAGGGTCACACGCAGGCCCTCGGACTTGAGCACGCGGCACGCCTGGGTGCCCGAGTAGTCGAACTCGCAGGCCTGGCCGATGACGATCGGCCCGGAGCCGATGACGAGGACGTGGTTGATGTCTGTGCGCCGGGGCATCAGTTCGAACCCTTTCTGGAGTCTGCGGAGCCGAGGTCGGAGGATTCGAGCAGGCTGACGAAGCGGTCGAAGAGGTCGGCGGCGTCCCGGGGGCCCGCCGCGGATTCGGGGTGGTACTGGACGGAGAAGGCGCTGCCGTCGACCAGGGCGACGCCCTCGACGGTGCCGTCGTTGGCGCACACGTGGGTCACGGCGGCCGTGCCCCACGGGGTCTGCCAGGTGTCACCTTCCGGGGCGCGCAGCGCGAACCCGTGGTTCTGGGAGGTGATGGCCACGGCGCCGGTGGCCTTCTCGATCACCGGGATGTTGATGCCGCGGTGCCCGAACTGCATCTTGTAGGTCTCCAGCCCCAGAGCCCGGCCGAGGATCTGGTTTCCGAAGCAGATGCCGAAGAAGGGGATCCCCTGGCCCAGCACCTCCTTGGTGAGGTGTACCGCGTGGTCGGCCGTCGCCGGGTCGCCCGGACCGTTGGACAGGAAGACCCCGTCGACGCCGAGGTCGAGGATGTCCTGCAGCGTCGAGTCGGCGGGCAGGACGTGGACGCGGACCCCGCGCTCGGTGAGCATCCGGGGGGTGTTGGTCTTGATCCCCAGGTCCAGCGCGGCGATCGTGTAGGACGCCTCGCCCTCCGGCTCCACCACGTAGGCCTCGCGCGTGGAGACCTCGTCGGACAACGACGCGCCGGCCATGGACTCCTGGGCCCGGACCGCGGTGAGCATGGTCTCGTCGTCGGTCAGGTCGTCGCCCGAGAAGATCCCGGCCTTCATGGCCCCGAGCTCCCGGATGTGGCGGACCACGGCGCGCGTGTCGATACCGGCGATGCCGACCACGCCCTGGGCGGCCATCTCGTCTTCGAGGCTGCGGCTGGACCGGTGGTTGGAGGGCTGTCGCGACAGGTCGCGGATCACGAAGCCGGAGACCCAGATCCGGCCCCCGCGGGCCTCACCGTCGAGGAGGGACTCGCCGTCCTCGTCGTTCCAGCCGGTGTTGCCGATCTGCGGCGCGGTGGCCACGACGATCTGCCGGCAGTAGGAGGGGTCGGTGAGGGTCTCCTGGTAGCCGGACATGCCGGTGGTGAACACGGCCTCCCCGAGGGTGGTCCCGGTCGCGCCGAAGGAGGTGCCGCGGTGGATGCGTCCGTCCTCGAGGACGAGCGCGGCGGGTTGCGGGCCCGACTGCGGCGCGGGCGTGGTGCTGTGCGGTGTCACTGGTTCTCCTCGGTGGTGGAGCTGGAGTCGGTGGGCGTGTCGGAGGGGTCGGCGTCTCCGCGCAGCGCCTCCCAGCGGGGGTAGGTGTCCTTGTCGTCCGCCCGGAAACCGGAGTCGACGAGCGTTCGGCCGTCGGTGCCCGTCACCTGCCATCGCGCGACGAGGATGCCGCCGCCGGGCACGGTCTTGTTGGCCAGCGCCGAGGCGCGGCGCACGTCGACGAGGTCGGCGCGGGGGATCCACACGACGGCGTCGGCCAGCTCGAGGCGTATGCCGCCGGTGTGGGCGGTCAGGGTGCCGGCGGAGCGGTGGCCGAGGGGCGGGCGGGCGATCCGGGCCTGCCAGTCCCCCGCGACGGTGCTGCCGATGTACACACCGGTCAGCGGCCCCAGGACGATCTCGCCCGGGTCGGCGGGCGGGGTGGGGAGCTCGTCGAAGAGCCCGGCCTGGGACCGGCTACGGTTCCGCCATCCCAGCGTCATCAGACCGATCAGCGCGAGCAGCACGGCGATGACGATGATGACGGTCCAGTAGTCCTGGGTCATGCGAGTACCTCTCCGTCGCGGGTGGTCAGGCGGCCCCGGTACACGGTGCCGACGACCCTGGCCGCGAATGTCATTCCCTCGTAGGGGGTGTTGGCGGACAGACTTGCGAGCGCGTCGCCGACGACGGTCCACGGGGAGTCGGGGTCGACGACGACGAGGTTCGCGGGCTCCCCTACGGCGATCGGTCGCCCCTGGTCCGACAGGCCGGCGATCTCGGCGGGCCGGGTGCTCATGACACGGGCGAGGTCCCGCCAGGTCATGTCCCCGGTCTCGACCAGCAGGGCGGCGACGATCGGCAGGGCGGTCTCGAGTCCGAGCATGCCCGGCCGGGCGGCGGCGAACTCGCAGCACTTCTCCTGCGCGGCGTGCGGGGCGTGGTCGGTGGCGACGCAGTCGATCACGCCGGACCTCAGCGCCTCGCGCAGCGCGAGGGTGTCGTGTGCCTCGCGCAGGGGCGGGTTGACCCGGTAGACGCCGTCGTAGGTCTCGAGCCGGGAGTCGTCGAGGAGCAGGTGGTGCGGGGTGACCTCGGCGGTGATCGAGATCCCCTGGTCCTTGGCCCACTGCAGCAGTTCGACGGTGCCGGTCGTGGAGGCGTGGCAGATGTGCACGCGGGCGCCGGCGTCGCGGGCCAGGATCGCGTCTCGGGCGACGATCGATTCCTCCGCCGACCGCGGCCATCCGGTCAGTCCCAGGCGTGCGGCGTGGGGCCCCTCGTGGGCCACGGCGCCGCCGGTCAGTCGGGGTTCCTCGGCGTGCTGGGCGACGAGGACGCCCAATCCGGCCGAGTACTCCAGGGCTCGACGCATCACCAGCGGGTCGTGGACGCACATCCCGTCGTCGGAGAACACCCTGACACGGGCCTCCCCCGCGGCCATCTGCCCCATCTCGGTGAGCTGCTCACCCTGGAGACCCACGGTGACGGCGCCGACGGGGTGCACGTCGCACAGTCCGACCTCGCGGCCGATCCGCCAGACCGAGTCGGTCACCGTCTGGTTGTCCTGCGGGGGTTGGGTGTTGGCCATGGCGAACACCGCCGTGTACCCCCCGCGGGCCGCGGCGGCAGAACCCGAGGCGATGGTCTCGGTGTCCTCGCGACCGGGTTCACGCAGGTGGGTGTGCAGGTCGACGAACCCCGGCAGCAGCACGGCGTCGTCCGCATCGAGGACTTCGGTGCCCGGCGCGGACAGGTCCACGGACCCGCCCGCGTCCGGACCGATCGCGGCGACGACGCCGTCGCGGACGAGGACGTCGACCGGGTCGCCCTCGCCGTAGGGACGCACCCGCCGTAGCAACAGGGTCGGTGTGTGGGGGGCGCTCACTCAGGGGTTCCTTCCGCCGTGACGAGAGTGTGGAGCAGGACCGACATGCGCACGTGCACGCCGTTGGTGACCTGCTGGAGGATCGCGGAGGACGGCGCGTCGGCGGTGTCGAAGCCGATCTCCATCCCACGGACCATCGGACCCGGGTGCAGGACCACGACGTCGTCGCGGAGCCGGGCGGCGCGCGTCGGCCCGAGCCCGTAGCGCACCGCGTATTCGCGGGCGGACGGGAAGAACCCACCGTTCATCCGCTCGGCCTGGACGCGCAGCATCATGACGGCGTCCGCACCGTCCAACTCCGCGTCGAGGTCGGTCGACGCGCGGACCGGCCAGCCGTCGACTCCCACCGGGAGCAGGGTCGGCGGGGCGACGAGGACCACCTCGGCGCCCAACGTGGACAGCAACAGGGCGTTGGACCGGGCGACGCGCGAGTGCAGGATGTCCCCGACGATCACCACCCGGCGTCCGTCTATTCCGCCGAGGCGTTCACGCAGGGTCATGGCGTCGAGCAGGGCCTGGGTGGGGTGCTCGTGCATCCCGTCACCGGCGTTGATGACCGACGGGCCGACGCCACCCGGCGCGACCCACCCGGCGATCTGCTGAGCGGACCCGGAGGCGGGGTGACGCACGATGAGGGCGTCCGCGCCGATGGCGGTCAGGGTGAGCGCCGTGTCGCGCAACGACTCGCCCTTCTGGACCGAGGAGGCGCTGGCGGAGACGTTGATGACGTCCGCGCTCATCCACTTGCCGGCCGTCTCGAACGACACCCGCGTGCGGGTGGAGTTCTCGTAGAACACGGTGAGGACGGTCTTGCCCCGCAGTGTCGGCAATTTGCGGACCTCGCGACCGAGGAGCGTCTCCTTGAGTCGTTCCGCCTCGTCGAGGATGGACAGGGCCGAGTCGCGGTCGAGGTCGGCGGCCGAGAGCAGGTGCTTCATCTCGTCCTCTCCGCGTCCGGACGCCGCAGGACCACGGCGTCGACCCCGTCGACCTCGGTGAGCCGGACGGACACTCCCTCGTCGCGGGAGGTGGGGACGTTCTTGCCCACGTAGTCGGCCCGGATCGGCAGTTCACGATGCCCGCGGTCGACCAGCACGGCGAGCTGGACCCGCGCCGGTCGACCGAGGTCGCGCAGGGCGTCGAACGCCGCGCGGATGGTCCGGCCCGAGAACAGGACGTCATCCACGAGGATCACCGTCGCGCCGTCGATCCCGGCCGACGGGACCCGCGTGGGGTTCATCGGCCGGTGCGGGCCCCCGGCGAGGTCGTCGCGGTAGAGCGTGACGTCGAGGGCCCCGGCGTGGACGTCCGCGCCGCTGAACTCACGGATCCTCTCGGCGAGTCGGGCGGCGAGCGGCACCCCGCGGGTGGGGATTCCGAGCAGCACCACGGGGCCCGAATCGGGCGCGTCCGCAGCAGTGCGTTCGATGATCTGATGTGCCAGGCGGGACACCGTCCTGGCGACGTCGTCGGACGTGAAGAGTGACACCGAGTTCTCTTGCGAACCGTCAGCGCTCACCGATCACCACCTCCTTGTCCGCCTCGCTGGACGGCTCGTTAAAGGGATAGCTTTCGGTCCCGAACTCTATCAGTCCCCGGTGTCCGTTCCGGGATCGGTGGACGTGGCCTCCGACACGTCTCCGGGCTCGTCGCCGGCGGCCTCGGAGGCAGCGTCGGCGGGCGGGGTGTCCAGGCCCGCCACGGCCCGCTCGGCGGCCCTGATGTGCTGGGCCAGGCCGGCCACGCGGTCGAGGACCGCGTTGACGTACGGAACCGACTTCTCCGCGGACAGGTCGGACACCAGAAGGACCGCCTGGTCGATCACGACGGCGGCGTCCACCTCGTCCGAGCCGAAGAGCAGTTCCCACGCACCGGCGCGCAGGACCGCGCGGTCGACGGCGGGCAGCCGCTCCAGCGTCCACTCCCTCAGGTGCTCGGTGATGGTGGAGTCGAGGCGGTCGAGCCGCTCGGCGACGCCGGTGACGATCTCCATCGTGTAGGGCGCGACGTCGTGGAACTCCTGGGAGTCCTCGCCCATCTGCCGACGCTCCTCGGCGAGCGCCACCACGTCCGCGTCACGTAGCTCCGCCTCGAACAGCAGCGAGACCGCGCGCCTACGCGCCCGGTAACGTGATCCGCGACGGCGGTGGTCGACGTCTTCCGACATGATCAGTCGTTCACCCGGCTGAGGTAGCGGCCGTCACGGGTGTCGATGCGCAGCTTGTCGCCGGTGTTGATGAACAGCGGCACCTGGACCTCGGCACCCGTCTCGAGGGTCGCCGGCTTGGTGCCACCGGTCGAACGGTCGCCCTGCAGGCCCGGGTCGGTGTGCTGGACCAGCAGGTCGACGGCGACCGGCATCTCGGCGAACAGCGGGACACCCTCGTGGATGGAGACCTGGACCGAGGTGTTCTCGAGCAGGAAGCGGGCACCGTCACCCATCACCGTCGGCGTGACGTTGATCTGCTCGAAGTCCTTCTCGTCCATGAGGACGTAGTCCTCGCCGTCGCGGTAGAGGAAGGTCATGTCGCGCCGGTCGACGGTCGCGGTCTCCACCTTCACGCCGGCACTGAACGTCTTGTCGATGGTCTTGCCGCTGACCACGTTCTTCATCTTGGTCCGCACGAACGCGGGGCCCTTGCCGGGCTTGACGTGCTGGAACTCGGTGATCTGCCAGAGTTGGCCCTCCTCCTTGAGGACGAGGCCGTTCTTGAAATCGGCGGTGGACGCCATAGTCGGTACTCCTTCGGGAAGTCGTCCGCGCCGCAGCCGGGGGCGGCGTCGCGCGCATGATCGTGGGTCGGATCCTCAGAGCACCCTGAGGTCCTTCGACGTGGTGGTCAGGGACCGTCCGCCACCGCCGGTGACGGCCACGGTGTCCTCGATTCGGATCCCGCCGAGGCCCGGGAGGTAGATCCCCGGCTCGATGGTGATCACATCGCCGTCGGACAGTGTACTCGTGGACCGGGTCGACACCGCGGGCGCTTCGTGCACGTCCAACCCCACCCCGTGCCCCAGCGAGTGGCCGAAGTGGTCGCCGAACCCGGCGTCGGTGATGATGTCGCGGCTGACGGCGTCGAGCTCGGCGCACGGGACGCCGGCGCGGACGGCCTCGACCCCCGCGATCTGAGCTCGGCGGACGACCTCGTAGGCCTCCACCAGACGGTCCGGGGCGGTCCCCAACGCGACCGTGCGGGTGCAGTCGGACGCGTACCCCGAGACCGTGGCTCCGAAGTCCACCACCACCAGGTCGCCCTCGGCCAGGACCCGGTCCCCGGGAACGTGGTGCGGGTGCGCTCCGTTGGGTCCGGAGGCCACGATCGTCTCGAACGCCACGCCGTCCGAACCGGCCCGCCGCATCGCGTGCTCCAGGTCCGCCGCGACCTCTCGTTCGGTCCGACCGGCCGCCACCAGATCGCTGCCCAGCACGTGGGTCCACGCCTCGTCGACCACCGTGCACGCCCTGGCGATGAGGGCGAGCTCGTGGGGATCCTTGGCGCGGCGCACCGTCTCCACCAACCCGCTGGTCTCCACTATCCGGGCGTCCGCTCCCCCGGTCGCCGCGAGCGCACGGCGCAGTCCGGCGGCCGCGGACAGGGTCAGTTGATCGGCCTCGACGGCGAGCGGGGCGTCGGCGGGTCCGCGACGACGACCGAGGACGCCGGCGACGTACTCGCGCGAGATCACGTGGCCCACGTCCGGGGCCTGCTCGACGACCTGGAGTTCGTAGCGGGAATCCGTGCAGAGGACCGCCTCGCCGTCGTCCTCCACCAGGACGGCCCCACCCGACCCGGAGAACCCGGTCAGGTAGGCGATGTTCCGTGGATCGGTCACCAACAGGGCGTCGGCACCGACGTCGGCGAGGGCGGCGGCGACGGCGCGGCGACGTGGGGCGAGACGCTCGATCACAGCAGGATCCCCCCGCCGCTGGGCTTGCGGCCCTCCGAGATGGTGGCGTACGCCGCCGTCATCAGCGACGGGTCCGGGGCCTCCATGCGCGACGGGCGGGCCAGTCCGTCCAGCACGACCAGGCGCAGGAAACCCGAGTGGTTCTTCTTGTCGCCGGCCATCAGCTCGAGCAACCGCGGGAAGGCGTCCTCGTCGTACCCGGTGGGCAGGCCGAGAGAGGCCAGGACGGAGGCGTGACGCTCTGCCGTCGCGTCGTCCAGTCGGCCCGCCAGCCTGGCGAGCTCGGCGACGAAGCACATCCCGACGCTGATCGCCGCGCCGTGACGCCACCGGTACTGCTCGCGACGCTCCACGGCGTGGCCGAGGGTGTGGCCGTAGTTGAGGATCTCCCGCAGGCCGGACTCCTTGAGGTCCTGGCCGACCACGTCGGCCTTGACCTGCACGCTGCGGCGGATGAGCTCGACGATCGTCTCGCCGCCCGGATCGAGCGCCGCCGCGGGATCCGCCTCGATGAGGTCGAGGATCTCCGGGTCGGCGATGAAACCGCACTTGACCACCTCGGCCATTCCGGAGACCAACTCGTTGTGCGGGACGGTCTCGAGCGTCGCGGTGTCGATGAACACGGCGGCGGGCTCGTGGAAGCTGCCCACGAGGTTCTTCCCGGCGTCGGTGTTGATGCCGGTCTTGCCACCGACCGCGGCGTCGACCATCGCCAGCAGGGTGGTGGGGATGTGCACGACCCGGACGCCACGCATCCAGGTGGCGGCGACGAAGCCGGCGAGGTCGGTGGCCGCGCCCCCGCCGAGGCTCACGACGGTGTCCTTGCGGTTCAACCCGATCTGGCCCAGGACGTCCCAGCAGTACCCGGCGACGGCGAGGTCCTTGCCGGCCTCCGCGTCCGGGATCTCGATCCGGTGGGCGTCGATGCCGGCGTCGGCGAGCTTCTCGCGGAGCGCCTCGGCGGTCTGGGCCAGCGGCGGTTGGTAGAAGATCGCCACGGTTCGCGAGGACGAACACGCCTCGAGGATCTCCGGGAGCAGGCCCCGGCCGATGACCACGGGGTACGGGTCCGCGGCGCGCACCTCCACGACGACGGGCTCGGTGGTGTTCTCGTCCTGGTTCATCTGCTGCTCCCGCTCATCGCTCGTGTCGCTACGCGTCTGGTCGTCACTCATCTCCGAACGCCGCCCCGCAGGTGCGGGTCGCCGGAGTCGAGCCTGTCGACGATGTCCGTCACCACCTTGCCCGAACTGCGCCGCTCGGTGCTCACGGTGGTCCAGGCGACCTCCCGGTACAGCGGCGAGCGTTCGGTCAGCAGTGCCTGGTACCGGGCTGTGACGTCGCCCCCGGCCAGGAGCGGGCGACCCGGACCCTGGGATCGGCGCACCCCCTCCGCCACCCCGATCGTGAGGTGGACGACCCGGTGGCCTCGCAGGCGTCGCCGGGTCACCGCCGACAGGACCGCCCCGCCCCCCAGGGACAGGACCCCGTCGAACGATGTGAGCGCGTCACCGATGATCCGCTCCTCGATCTCGCGGAAGTGCGGCTCGCCGTCGGAGGCGAAGATCTCGGGGATGGACCGGCCCTCGGCCTCTTCGATGAGGTGGTCGGCGTCGCGGAACGGCACGTCGAGCCGCCGGGCGAGTTTGCGGCCGATGGTCGTCTTGCCGGCACCGGGTGGCCCCACGAGCACGGCGACCGGCCGTGCCGGCTCGCTCATGCCTCGTCCGTCGCCCAGTCCAGCCGCTCGGCGACCGCGTCGAGGTATCCCCCGACGTTCCGGCGGGTCTCCGCCAGCGAGTCGCCACCGAACTTCTGCAGGACCGCGCGGGCCAGCACGAGGGCGACCATCGACTCCGCGACGACGCCCGCCGCCGGAACCGCACACACGTCCGAGCGCTGGTGGATGGCGGTGGCCGCGGATCCGTCCTCCATGTCCACCGTGCTCAGCGCACGGGGCACCGTGGAGATGGGCTTCATCGCGGCCCGTACCCGGAGGGGCTGACCGTTGGTCATGCCGCCCTCGAGGCCCCCGGCCCGGTTGCTACGACGCTCGATGCCGTCGTCCCCGCGGACCATCTCGTCGTGGGCGACGCTGCCACGGCGGCGCGCGGTCTCGAAGCCGTCCCCGACCTCGACGCCCTTGATGGCCTGGATGCCCATGAGGGCGCCGGCGAGCTGTGCGTCGAGACGATCGTCGCCGGACACGTGGGAGCCGAGACCGATCGGGAGGCCGTGGACGACCACCTCGACCACGCCACCGAGGGTGTCCCCGGCCTTCTTCGCGGCCTCGATCTCGGCGATCATCGACTCCGCGGCGGCGGCATCGAAGGCCCGCACAGGGCTGGCGTCGATGTCCTCGAGGTCCGCGTACCCGGGTTCGGGACCGACGTACGGCTCGGACGCGCCGATGGAGATGACGTGCGAGAGGACCTCGACGCCGAGGACGTCCCGCAGCACCGCACGGGCGACCGTCCCGGCCGCGACCCGGGCGGCTGTCTCCCGGGCGCTCGCGCGCTCGAGGACCATCCGGGCGTCGTCGAAGTCGTACTTGAGCATCCCGGAGAAGTCGGCGTGACCGGGCCGCGGGCGGGTCAGGCGGGCGGCGCGGGCCTTGTCGTCGATCGCCTCCGGGTCGACGGGGTCCGCCGACATGATCTGCTCCCACTTGGGCCACTCGGTGTTGCCGACCTCGATCGCCACCGGCGATCCCATGGTCCGGCCGTGGCGGACGCCGCCGAGGACCCGGACGGCGTCCGCCTCGAACTTCATCCGCGCCCCGCGGCCGTAGCCCAGGCGACGGCGGGCGAGTTGCGAGGCGATCTCGTCGCTCGTCACCTCGACCCCGGCGATCACGCCCTCGACGATCGTCACCAGGGCCTGGCCGTGCGATTCTCCGGCAGTGGTCCACTTCAGCACGTCGCCGATCATCCCACGTCGGGGTACGGCCCGGCACATCAGGCCCGGGTCGTCGCGGACCGCCGCGCCCGCGAGGCGACGACGGCCCGGTGCGGGGTGTCACCGGTGAGACGCCGGAACGCGTGAATGAAGCTCGAGGCCTCGGCATACCCCAGACGCAACGCGACGTCCTCCACCGACAGCAGACCGGTCGCCAGCATCCGCCTGGCCAGTTCCAGCCGGACATCGTCGAGAAGGCGCTGGAACGATGTGCCCTCGTCCGACAGATGCCTGCGCAGGGTCCGGGGACTGACCCCCAGGCCGGCGGCCACCGAGGACATGGAGGCCCCCTGCGTGAGACGACCGGTGATCTCGACGCGGACCCGGCTGCTCACCGGCCCCCGGGTCCGACGGGTGGCGGCCAGGTCGCGGCACATGGCCTCGGCCACCGTCACCGCCGCGGGGCTCCCCTGCGGGAGCGGTTCGTCGAGGCGGGCGGCGTCGAAGACCATCGTGACGCCGGTGCCGTCGTCGGACTCCGACGGCGCCAGGCCGAGCCGTGCCCCGTATGCGGTCAGGGTGCCGGATGACCGCCCCCCACCGAAGGTGATCCCGGTGAACGGGACACCTCCGGGGACGAGCTCGCCGAGGACGGAGTGGATCGCGAACAGGTCGCGGTCCACGAGGAACTCGCGGACGTCGTCCGGCAGCGCGGTGTCCTCCAGACGCACGACGATCCTGTCCCCCGTCGACTCCACACCGATCGTGCTGAAGATGTAGCTCAAGTCGATGAAGCGGAGCGTCACGGCGATCACGTCGCGGAGCGTCGGGCTCGACAGCAGGGCGTATCCGAAGATCCCGAAGGTGGTCAACCGGTAGGTGGAGCCCACCTCGGCGGCGAGGGCGGGCCGGGCGCCCGCGGCGGCGCGGAGGTTGCGGATCGCGGTCAGTTCCTGGTCCGGCGTCACGAGTAGATCGGGGGTGGCGAGGTCGACCGGGGAGAGCGCGATCCCCTGTAGGACCCGGCCGGCCTCCACGCCGAGCCGCTCCCCGGCCTCGACGAGCACGCCGATCCCGATGGCCGAGCGGGGGAAGTCCCAGTGTGGGACCGCGGGGTCGTCCCAGGTGGTCATGTCCGGAATTATGGATTATTCGTCCGTGAATGTCTGCGGCCACGCGGGGCCGGGGCACTACCGTCACGACATGACCTCCTCCTCCCCCGGGACCCGGCGTCGACGACCGCGCGTGATCATCATCGGAGCCGGATTCGGTGGCCTCGGCGCCGCCTACGAGCTCACCCGTGACGGCCTGGCCGAGGTGACGATCCTGGAGAAGGCCGACGACGTCGGAGGGGTGTGGCGGGACAACACCTACCCCGGAGCGGCCTGCGACGTCCCGTCGAACCTCTACTCGTACTCCTTCCACCGCAGGACGGACTGGGGCCGTCGCTACGCCGAGCAACCCGACATCCTGTCCTACATCCGGGAGACCGCCGACAGGTACGGCCTGCGCGAGCTCGTGCGCACCGGCATCGAGGTGACCTCCGCGGAGTTCGACGACGACAGCGCCACGTGGACGGTACACACCGCCTCCGGCGAATCGTTCGAGGCCGAGGTGCTCGTGCCCGCGGTGGGTCAGCTGTCCCGTCCGGCCTACCCGAACATCCCCGGCCTGGAGACGTTCGCCGGCCCGTCGTTCCACTCCGCCGAGTGGCGGCACGACGTCGATCTGACCGGTAAGCGGGTCGCGGTCCTCGGCACCGGGGCCTCGGCCATCCAGTTCGTCCCCCGCATCCGCGAGGTGGCCGCGCACGTGACCGTCTACCAACGCTCCGCGCCGTGGGTGGTGCCCAAACCGGACCGCGCCTACACGGACGCCCACCGGGCGGCGTTCGCCCGTGTCCCCGGCCTGATGACCGCGATGCGCGGCACGATCTGGGAGACGACGGAGCTCATCGGCCTGGCACTGACCTCCGCGCGGCCGCTTGCCAGGATCCTCAGCGGGCTCGCCCGCGCCAACCTGCGGCTCACCGTCCGCGACCCCCGGCTGCGCGAGGCCCTCACCCCGACGGAACCGATCGGGTGCAAGCGGATGCTGTTCAGCAACCAGTGGTACCCCGCACTCGCGCAGCCGAACGTCGACGTGGTGACCGACACCGTCTCCGAGGTCGTCCCCGAGGGGATCGTCACCGCGGACGGACGGGTGCGCCCCGTCGATGTCGTGGTGTACGGCACGGGTTTCCAGGCCACCGACTTCCTGGCGCCGATGACCGTGCGTGGCCGCAGCGGTCGGGACCTGCACGAGCAGTGGCGAGAGGGTGCGCGCGCGTATCTCGGGATGGCAGTGCCGGGCTTCCCCAACATGTTCGTGATCTACGGACCCAACACCAATCTCGGGAGCAGCTCGATCATCCTCATGATCGAACAGCAGGCCAGGTACATCCGCCAGGTGGTCGAGGACCTGGCTCGGGCGGATCGGACGGTGGCCGTGGACGTCCGTCGCGAAGTGCACGAGGCCTACGACGACGAGATGATGCGCCGCCTCGGTGCGTCGGTGTGGAGCGGCTGCGACTCCTGGTACAAGGCGGACTCAGGCCGGATCACGACGAACTGGCCGGGGCTCGTGCACGAATACCAGCGTCGCACCCGGACCGCGGACCCGGCCGACTTCGAGACGATCGCCCCCCGTCGCGCCACGGAGCCCTCGGGCATCTGACCGATCATCCGGCCGTGCGGCTCCGGCACGGTGGCCGTCCCCGCGTCCCCGTGTCCGCGCGGTCAGCGACCGAGCGCCTGCGACAGCGCGGCGGCCATCTCCCCGCGCGGCGCCGGGTGCCCGGTGAACAGCTCCACCTGACCGAAGGCCTGGTGGAGCAACATCACGTCGCCACCGACCACGGGGATGCCCGCGGCCTGGGCTGCTGCGCCGGCCGCGGTGGGCCAGGGGTCGTAGAGGACGTCGAACACCCGTCGGGCGCCGGCGACCAGGTCGGTGAGCTCCCGCACGCCGGGTTCGGGGACGGTGTTGATCAGAACATCGGCCCGCGTGATCTCCCCGATCAGTTCCGGGTCGGTGAGGCCCATGGTGCGGACCCCGAGCCCGAGGGCCCGTCCGCAGTCGGCCGCCGGCCCGGCGTTGTCGCGCCTGGAGGCCAGGACCACCTGCGTGGCGCCGGCCTCGGCGAGCCCGGCGAGAACCGGTCTGGCGGTTCCCCCCACGCCCAGGACGACTGCCGTCGGATGGTCCGGGAGGTCCCCGAAGGCGGCGAGCGCCCCGGTCACACCGTCGACGTCCGTGCAGTCGGCGAACCAGCCGCCCGCCCGCCGGACGAGTGTGTTGGCGCTGCCGACGATGCGGGCGCGTTCACTCACCTCGTCGGCGTGGGCGAGGGCGGCGAACTTGCCGGGCATCGTGACCGAGTAACCGATGCGGTCGGCGGGCGACGAGTCGACCACAGACGGCAGTCGTTCGGCGTCGCAGTCGATGCGCTCGTAGGTCCAGTCGTCGAGGCCGAGCGCCCGGTACGCGGCACCGTGCAGGACCGGGGACAGCGAGTGGTCCACCGGGTGCCCCAGGACGGCCGCCGAGCGCGGTGCGCCCGTGGGATCAGCGACCACTGGCGAGGACCCCGTTGGCGATGGCCTCGCTCTGATAGCGCTCGTGCTCCGGGTATTCGTCCGCGAATCTGGTGGTGCCCTCCATGTCGACCGTGACGAAGTACTTCCACTGCCCGTCGGCAGGGTTCTCCATCGCGCGCAGTGCGTCGAGACCCGGTGAACCGATCGGCCCGTAGGGCAGTCCGTCCATCGCGTAGGTGTTCCACGGGGTCACCTCGGCCCGGTCGGCGTCGGTGGTGGCGATCTCCTGGTCGGCGAGAGCGTAGTTGACCGTGGAGTCGAACTGGAGACGCATGGGCTCGGCGAGGCGGTTGAGGATGACCCGCGCGACCTTGTCGAAGTCCTGGAGCTTGCCCTCCTTCTCCACCAGCGACGCGGCGGTGACCACCTCGTAGGGGGTGAGACCGATACGGTCGGCGGCCGGGACGAGTCCGGTCTCGTCGTAGGAGGCGGTCGAGGCGTCGATGAGCTGACGCAGGATCTCGACGGGCTCGTACTGCGGGTTGATGTTGTGGACCCCCGGGGCGATCAACCCCTCGAGGCGACGGACCGGGTCCGGGGCGCCCCGTACCTCGTTGATGGCCCACTCGGGGACCGCGAGTTCCGCCGGGTCGGCCTGCACGGCCGCGTCGACGATCTCCTGGGGCTGCCGACACATCGGGGCGGCCTCGGGCTCGTCCAGATCGCGGAGGCACGTGGCGTCGGCGATCAGGGTGTAGATGCCCTTCTCCCTGCCGCCGCCCACCACGACCGTGTCGAGCAGCCGGCCGCCCGGTTTGACCTCGATGAACCCGACGCGGTTCTGCGGGTCCGCCAGTGCGTCCACGGCGGCGGCCGCGCTCATCTCCTGCCGGACCTGGTAGTAGCCGGGCTGGATGCCCTCCACGGTCGTTCCCGCCGCCGCTCCGGTGAAGGCGCGGGTACTGGCCACGGTGCCGATGTCGTAGAGGCGGTCCCCGACGACCCCCAGGGTGTCCCCCGGTTCCACGTGCAGCAGCGCGTTCCCGCTGCCCTGTCCGTCGAAGTCCGGCGCCGCCGCGACCTCGGTGTTCTGGTTGCGGTAGACCATCACGCCGAAGGCGAGGACCACCCCGATCACGGCCGCCAGGAGGATGAACCTCGTAGTGGCTCCTGTACGCGAGCGTCCTCGTGCCGCAGACATCGTGCTCCTCGGTCATGGTGTCAGGGGAGCTGTCACGCGGACAGCATCGTGCTCGTCGGCCAGTTTATCCAGGCGGGCAGGCCGAGGGGCCGCTCATCGGCGGGCGTGCCGCGAGTCGATCCAGGCCTGGAGCAGGACCACGGCGGCCGCCTGGTCGATCACGTCGCGCTGTTTCCGCGTGTTGCGGCCGGCGCCGTGCAGTGCCGAACTCGCGGTCACCGTCGTCAGCCTCTCGTCGACGAGGTCCACCGGCAGGTCCGGCGCCCCGACCGTCAGGGCGGTGGCGAACGAGCGGGCCATCGCGGTGGACGCGGTCTCCCGGCCCTTGAGCGAGGTGGGCAGCCCGACCACCACTCCCACGGCGTCGTACTCCTCGACGAGCTCGGCGAGACGCCGGAGCTCGCCGGCCCACCCGGGGTCGCCGTCGGTGACCTTGATGGTCTCGACGGGGGTGGCGAGGATCCCGTCGGGGTCACAGGAGGCCACACCGATGCGGGCGGTGCCCACGTCCAGTCCGAGCCGACGGCCGCGGGTCCATCCGCCGCCGGACGTGGCGGGCGCGGCCGGGTCGGCCGGTGCGCCCGGGGCGTCGGTCATCCGGCGTCCCGGACGGCGTCGCGCAGCGCCGACACCGCGGTGTCGATCCCGGCCGGGTCGGATCCGGCACCCTGCGCCATGTCCGGTTTGCCGCCGCCGCGGGCACCGAGCGCGGGCGCGATGGCCTTGACGAGATCGCCGGCCTTGAGTCCGCGATCCTGCGCGGCGGGGCTGACGGCGATGACGAACGGGACCTTGTCCTGCGCCGGGGCGGTGAGGAACACGACCCCGGCGTCCGAGCCGAGCCGTCCCTTGAGATCGGAGGCGAGGGTGCGCAGGTCTCCCGCGGCGCCGCCGGGGGTGCTGTGCGCCAGGAACCGGATGCCACCGAGGTCCTCGGCCGAGTTCAGCAGGTCGCCGGCCTGGGCCGCGAGCTGGGAGGCCCGCAGGGATTCGAGCGCCTTCTCGGCCTCACGCAGTTTCGCGGTGAGGGCGGCCACGCGGTCGGGCAGCTCGTCGGTGGGCGCCTTGAGCGAGGCGGCCAGCCCGGACACGAGCGCCCGCTCGCGGGCCTGGTGGCGGTAGGCGTCCATGCCCACATAGGCCTCGACACGCCGGATCCCGGAGCCGACGGACGCCTCCCCCAGCAGGCTGACGGGCCCGATCTGCGCGGAGCTGGACACGTGGGTCCCACCGCACAGTTCCATGGAGAAGGGGCCACCGATCTCCACCACGCGGACCCGGGAGCCGTAGTTCTCGCCGAACAGGGCCATGGCGCCCATGCGCTTGGCCTCCTCGAGGGTGGTCTCCACGGTGTTGACCCCGTAGTCGGCGTCGACGGCGGTGTTGGTGACCTCCTCGACCTGCGCCAGGACGTCCGAGGGGATCGAGCCGGACCAGTTGAAGTCGAACCGCATGTAGCCGGGCTTGTTGAGCGAGCCGGCCTGGACGGCCTCCGGGCCGAGGATCTGCCGCAGTGCGGCGTGGACGAGGTGGGTGGCGGAGTGCCCCTGGGTGGCGCCCTTGCGCCACTCGGGGTCGACGGCGGAGGTGACGAGCTGACCGGCCTCGGCCTCGCCGCCGGTGAGGACGCCCTTGTGCACCCAGAGCTTCTTGCCGATCTTCTGGACGTCGTCGACCCGCATCTGGAAGCCGGCCGTGGAGATCATGCCGCGGTCGCCCAGCTGTCCGCCGGACTCGGCGTAGAACGGGGTGCGGTCGAGCAGGAACTCCACCGCGTCCCCCTCGCGGGCGACGTGGACGGCCTCGCCGCCGGAGACGATGCCCAGCAGCCGCGACTCGTCGGTCAGGCCGGTGAAGCCGGTGAAGACGGTCTCGCCGGCGTCGAGAAAGTCACGGTAGACGGACAGGTCGGCGTGGGCGTGCTTCTTGGCCCGGGAGTCGGCCTTGGCGCGGGCGCGCTGCTCGGACATGAGCGAGCGGAAGCCCTCCTCGTCCACCCGCAGCCCGGCCTCGGACGCCATCTCGAGGGTGAGGTCGATCGGGAAACCGTGCGTGTCGTGCAGAGCGAACGCCTGGCGGCCGGTGAGCACCGCGGCGCCCGACGACCGGGCGTCGGAGGCGGCGCGCTCGAACAGCTGCGTCCCGGACTCGAGGGTCTTGAGGAACGCGACCTCCTCGGCCACCGCGATCCGCTCGATCCGGTCGTACCCGGAGACGGTCTCGGGGAAGGACGGCCCGATCGCGTCGCGGACGGTGGCCATGAACTCGGCCATCGTCTCGCCGGTCGCCCCGAGCAGTCGCACGGAGCGGACGATGCGACGCAGTAGACGGCGCAGGATGTACCCGCGGCCCTCGTTGCCGGGCGTCACGCCGTCGGAGATGAGCATGTAGGCGGTGCGGGCATGGTCGGCGACGACGCGGAACCGCACGTCGGCGGCGCCGTCCGCACCGTACTTCGCGCCGGACAGTCGCTCGGCGGTCTCGATGACCGGGCGCAGCAGGTCCGTCTCGTAGACGTTCTCCACGCCCTGGAGCAGGAACGCGACGCGCTCGATGCCCATGCCGGTGTCGATGTTCTGCTTGGGCAGCGGGCCGAGGATCTCGAAGGCGTCCTTGCCGGTGCCCTCCCCTCGCTCGTTCTGCATGAACACGAGGTTCCAGATCTCGATGTAGCGGTCCTCGTCGGCCTCGGGCCCGCCGTCCACCCCGTAGGCGGGCCCACGGTCGTAGAAGATCTCCGAGCACGGTCCGCACGGGCCGGGCACGCCCATGGACCAGTAGTTGTCCGCCATACCGCGGCGTTGGATGCGCTCCTCGGGCACCCCGATCACGTCCCGCCAGATGCCGTGGGCCTCGTCGTCGTCGAGGTACACGGTGACCCACAGCAGCGCGGGGTCGATCCCGAACCCGTCCTCCTCGACCGGGGTGGTCAGCAGCGACCACGCGTGCCGGATGGCGCCTTCCTTGAAGTAGTCGCCGAAGGAGAAGTTCCCGGCCATCTGGAAGAAGGTGTTATGGCGGGTGGTGATGCCCACCTCCTCGATGTCGAGGGTGCGCACGCACTTCTGGATGGAGGTCGCGGTGGCGTACGGCGGGGTCTCCTGGCCGAGGAAGTAGGGCTTGAACGGCACCATCCCGGCGTTGACGAACAGCAGGTTGGGATCGTCCAACACCAGAGACGCACTGGGGACCTCGGCGTGGCCGGCCCTGACGAAGTGCTCGAGGAAGCGGCGCCGGATCTCATGGGTCTGCACTGGGGGCCTCACTGGTCGTCTACTGGTGGTCTCGGGCGAGGTCCCAGCCTACCGCCGCGCCCGGGCGGGACCGGGAACGAGGTGGGCCGGGACGACCTGACGACGACGACGAGGTGGGCGGCCGCGTGAACGCCTGCGGGCGCCCACCCGGCCGAACCGGCGGATGGGCGCCCGGTGCAGGGCGGGCCCTGCCTGATGGGAGGTCAGCGCGGCATCGGGGGCAGGACGATGCCGAAGTTGGCGGCGGTGATGAACGCCTCCCGGGGCAGGAGCCCCATGCTGTGTGCCCCCGTGCCCCAGACCCCGATCGAGGTCGCGACACTGACGAGCGTGGACAGGAGATAGGCCATGGTTTCCTCCAGGGTGAGCGGCGTGATTAAAGTGCCTGGTCAAGCACTTATTAACGATACTCACATATTTCTCAAGATCTGGCTACGTCTCTGTTCGTATGATCTTCCGGAGCTTGTCCACCCGCGCACCCAGGTCCCGCTCGTGCCCGTGGGGGCTCGGCTCGTAGTAGTCACGCCCCACCAGTTCGTCGGGCGGGTACTGCTGCGCCACGACCCCGGCGGGCGCGTTGTGGGCGTAGCGGTAGCCCACCCCGTTGCCGAGGCCCTTCGCCCCGGCGTGATGGCCGTCCCGCAGATGCTTGGGTACCTCGCCCACCCCGCCCGCGCGGACATCGGCCATCGCGGCGTCGATCGCGGCGATGACCGCCTTGGACTTGGGGGCCGTGGCGAGGTGGATGGTGGCCTGCGCCAGCGCCAACCTGCACTCCGGCAGTCCGACCTTCTGCACGATCTCGGCGGCGGCGCCGGCGGCCAACAGCGCGGTGGGGTCGGCCATCCCGATGTCCTCACTGGCGTGGACCATGAGGCGCCGGGCGATGAACCGCGGGTCCTCCCCCGCGACCAGCATCCGGGCGAGGTAGTGCAGCGCGGCGTCCACGTCGGACCCACGGATGGACTTGATGAACGCGCTCGTGACGTCGTAGTGCTGGTCCCCGTCGCGGTCATAGCGCACCGGCGCGGCGTCCAGGCTCAGCTCCACGATCTCCGGGGTCACCACCCCGTCCTCCGCTGCCCCCGCCGCCGCCTCGAGGATCGTGAGGCTGCGCCTCGCGTCGCCCCCCGACAGTCTGACGATGTCCTCGACCGCCTCGTCCGTCAGCTCGACCTCGCCGGCCAGGCCCCGCTCCTCGGCCACCGCGCGCCTCAGCACGCCGGCCACACCACTGTCGTCCAGCCCCCGGAGCTCCGCGATGAGGGATCGGCTCAGCAACGGGGCGATCACGGAGAAGTGGGGGTTCTCCGTGGTCGCGGCGACCAGGAGGACGATGCCGTTCTCCACCGCGGCGAGCAGGGCGTCCTGCTGACTCTTCGAGAACCGGTGCACCTCGTCGATGAACAGGACCGTGCGCTGACCGTGCACCTGGCGGGTGCGGGCGTCGTCGATGACCGCGCGGACGTCCTTGACCCCCGCACTCAACGCGGACAGCGCCACGAAGTGCCGACCCGAGGTACTCGCGACGAGGTTCGCGAGCGTCGTCTTCCCGGTACCCGGCGGACCGTAGAGGATCAGCGAGGAGCCGCCGCGCCCCTCCACCAGCCGCCGCAGCGGGGAGTTGGGCCGCAGCAGGTGCTCCTGGCCGATCACCTCGTCGAGAGTCCGTGGCCGCATACGCACGGCCAGCGGTGCGGACGGGTCCACGTCCCCCGCCGCGGGCGAGGGGGGCGCGTGTCCGCCCGCGTCCCCGGCGGCGAACAACCCGGCATCGTCTGTCACGCCGACCAGGCTACCGGCGGGCCCGGACTCCGACCCCCGGGTGAACATTCGGCGTCCGATCACCGAAAGTGTGGGCAGCCCTCGTCGTCGTCGGGTTCCCTGGTGGGCAGGTGTGCCACGTCCCCGGCGGGCACACCGCCCCGCCAGCCACCACCCGACCGTCAGGACCCCCGCCCCATGTGCCGCGACGACAATCCCACCCACGGACCCACACTCACCCGTCGTGAGGCGCTCGCCGGCGCCGGCATGGTCGCCGCCGCCGGCGCCATCGGGGTGACCCTGCTCGCCGAACCCGCCCCCGTGTGGGCGAACCCGGTGCACCCGGTGGCCGACGACCTCGACGTCTACGTGATCGTCACCGACGGCATGCGGCCCGACGAACTCAACCCGGCCCAGGCGCCCACTTTGCACCGATGGGCCACCGAGGGGACGCGGTTCACCGACGCCTCCTCCGTGATGATCGCCGAGACCCTGCCCAACCACGCCGCCATGGTCACCGGGGTGCTGCCCGCGCGCAACGGGGTGCCCGCGAACGCCATCTGGGACCACGCGATCGGGGACGAGAGGACCCTCGACCGGCCCGACGACCTGCGGGCGGCCACCGTGCTGGACCGCATCCGCACCGAGGCGGGTCTGACCACCGCGAGCGTGCTCAGCAAGGACTACCTACACGGCCTGTTCGGTGGCCGCGCGAGCGTGCAGTGGGCACCCTTCCCGCTGGTGCCGGTCACCGACCACTCGCTCGACTGGTTCACCGTCGAGGCCCTCAAGCAGACCATCACCGACCACGCCCCGCGGATGACGTTCGTCAACCTCGGGGACATGGACCGCTTCGGCCACATGGACCTGTCCGGCACCTCACTGCGACTGGCCCGCAACCAGGCGGTGTACAACTCGGACCACAAACTCTGGGACCTCGAGCAGTTCCTGCGGTCCACCGGCCGGTGGGAACGGTCGGTGCTCATCGTGCTGGCCGATCACGGCATGGACTGGTCGGAGCCGCTGCGCCTCATCAGTGCCGCCGGCGCGATCGACGCCGACCCCGCGCTGCGCGGGCGCGTCGGGATCGCACAGAACGGGGGCGCCGACACCTTCGCCCACCTCGGCCCCGCCGGAGAACGCGAGGCGACCCTGGCGCGCCTGCGTGCGGTGGTCGGCGCGCTCCCGGGCGTCAACCGCCTCTACGATCCGGCCGAACTCGACCTGGGCGAGCGCGGTGGCGACCTCGTGGCCACCTGTCATCCGGGATGGCGGTTCTCCGACCCCACCCCGTTCTCCAACCCCATCCCCGGCAACCACGGACACGAGGTCACGCTCGGCATCCCGTTCTTCATCGCCGGCGGGCACCGGATCGTCCGCCGGGGGCAGGTCGTCGACCGTCCCGTGCGCACCCTCGACGTGGCGCCGACGGTGGCCCGGCTGTTCGGACTCGACCATTCCGGGATGGACGGGCGCCCGGCGCTCGAGGCGTTCCACCTCTGAGACGCCCGGGGCCGCCCGCCTCGGGTACTTACCCGGCTGCGGCCCCGTCCTGGGCGGCCTGCCCGCGCTGGACCGGCTTGGCGTCGATGCCGGACTCCTTGCGCTGCTGGGTGGTGATCGGCGCGGGAGCGTCGGTGAGCGGGTCGACCCCGCCGCCGGACTTGGGGAAGGCGATGACATCGCGGATGGACTCGGTTCCGGCCAGCAGCGCACAGATGCGGTCCCAGCCGAAGGCGATGCCACCGTGCGGCGGGGCGCCGTAGGAGAAGGCGTCGAGCAGGAAGCCGAACTTCTCCTGCGCCTCCTCCTGCGAGATGCCCATGACGCCGAAGACCCGCTCCTGGACGTCCTTGCGGTGGATACGGATCGACCCGCCACCGATCTCGTTGCCGTTGCACACGATGTCGTAGGCGTAGGCCAGCGCCGATCCCGGATCGGTGTCGAACGTGTCGAGGTGCTCGGGCTTGGGCGAGGTGAACGCGTGGTGCACGGCGGTCCACGCACCCGAACCGACGGCCACATCGCCGGCGGCGGTGGCGTCGTCCGCGGGCTCGAACATCGGGGCATCGACGACCCAGGTGAACGCCCACCGGGTGGGGTCGATCAGTCCGAGCTTCTCGGCGATCTCACCGCGTGCCGCACCGAGGAGAGCGCGGGTGGACTTGACCGCTCCCGCGCCGAAGAAGATGCAGTCCCCCGGCTCCGCGCCGACGTGCGCGGCGATCCCGGCGCGCTCGGAGTCCGACAGGTTCTTGGCGACGGGGCCGCCCAGCTCGCCGTCCTCACCGACGAGGATGTAGGCCAGCCCCTTGGCGCCGCGCTGCTTGGCCCACTCCTGCCAGGCGTCGAGCTGGCGACGCGGCTGCGACGCCCCGCCCTTCATGACGACCGCGCCGACGTACGGCGCCTTGAACACCCGGAACGGGGTGTCGGCGAAGAACTCCGTGCACTCGACCAGTTGGATGTCGAACCGCAGGTCGGGCTTGTCCGAACCGTAGCGACGCATCGCCTCGTCGTAGGTCATCCGCGGGATGGGGGTCGAGATCTGATGCCCGGCGGTGGCCCACACCTCGGTGAGGATCTCCTCGGCCACGGCGATCACGTCGTCCTGGTCGACGAAGCTCATCTCCACGTCCAGCTGCGTGAACTCCGGCTGCCGGTCGGCGCGGAAGTCCTCGTCCCGGTAGCAGCGGGCGAGCTGGTAGTACTTCTCCATCCCGGCCACCATGAGCAGCTGCTTGAACAGCTGCGGAGACTGCGGGAGGGCGTAGAACGTCCCCGGCTGCAGGCGGGCGGGCACGAGGAAGTCGCGGGCCCCCTCGGGCGTCGAGCGGGTCAACGTGGGCGTCTCGATCTCCACGAAGTCGTGACGGGCCATGACGCCCCGCGCCGCGGCGTTCACTTCGGACCGCAGACGCAGCGCCGCCCCCGGGCCTTCACGCCGCAGGTCGAGGTAGCGGTGACGCAGGCGCGCCTCCTCGCCGACCTCGTCGTCGAGCTGGAACGGCAGGGCCGCGGCCTCGCCGAGCACCTCGAACGAGGTCACGTCGATCTCGACCTCGCCCGAGGCGAGGTTCGGGTTCTCCGACCCCTCCGGGCGGCGGTCCACCACACCGGTGACGGCCACGCAGTACTCGTTGCGGAGGCGGTGTGCGCGCTCGGCGACGTCCTCCGAGCGGAACACCACCTGGCAGACGCCGGTCGAGTCGCGGAGGTCGACGAAGATGACCCCGCCGTGATCCCGGCGGCGCGCGACCCAGCCGGCCAGGGTGATGGTCTCCCCTGCGTCGGCGGCTCGGAGCTGGCCGGCGGAATGGGTGCGCAGCACTGCGGTTGTCCTCTCGTCGGGAAAAAGTCGTGTGGTCGGCGAACTCCGGAACGGACCCACCGCGTCGTGAGCGGTCGGCCCCGGGTTCGGACGAGGCACAGTCTACGTCCCCCCTCGGCTGTTCCCCGTGTCGGCTGCGGCCGCGTCCCGGCGCCCCATACAGTGATCCCGGAGCATCGCGGTGGTGCGGCATGCCCGGGTGGACCGGCGGCCCCGCGGACGAGAGGCGGCGACATGACGTTCCGGCAGGGCGGGCGACTGGACACCAGCGGGGTCTCCGGCGGGGGACGCGGAGGCCGGGGGGGACGTCGGGGGATGGCGGTCGGCGGCGGTGTCGGAGGCCTCGTCGTCGTCGTCATCGCGCTGTTCCTGGGCGTGGACCCGGGCCAGCTCGGCCTGGACTCCAGCACCGGGGGCGGCCAGGGTCAGTCCACCGACTCGGCGAGGCGGTTCCAGACCCACATCGACCAGTGCGACCTGCAGCAGGCCAACACGGACACCATCTGCCGCATCGTCGCCACCACGGAGAGTCTGGAGGACGTCTGGACGGCCCAGTTGCCCGACCAGATCGGGATGCGCTGGGTCCAGCCCCACACCAACATCTTCACCGGCGCCATCGACACCGGATGTGGTGCGGCCTCCTCCGACATCGGGCCGTTCTACTGCCCGGCCGACGAGAACGTGTACATAGACCCCGCGTTCTTCGACCGGGTTCTCGTGGGCCAGCTCGGTGGCTCACCCTCCGGTGCGGCGCAGATGTACGTCGTCGCCCACGAGTTCGGCCACCACCTGCAGACCATGCTCGGTGACATCCGCCGGTCGCAGCAGGACCCGCAGGGCCCCTCCTCGGGTGCGGTCCGGGTCGAACTCCAGGCCGACTGCTACGCCGGGCTGTGGGCCCACTACGCCACCTCGACCCCGGCGCCCGACGGCGGCCCGCCGCTGCTGGAGAGCCTCACCGGGAGCGACGTGGACGCGATCATCCGGACCGCCGAGGCGATCGGCGACGACCACATCCAGCGCACCGGCGGCGCCCGTGTCGATCCGGGCTCGTGGACCCACGGGTCATCGGAGATGCGCCGACAGTGGTTCCTGACGGGCTACGAGCAGGGCTCGATGCAGGCCTGCGACACCTTCCGCGCACAGCTCTGAGGCGCACAGCTCTGAGGCGCCCGGCTCTGGCGCGTGGGCGGGGCCCCGGTCGGTCAGTGCGGCCGGACCGCCGGGGTCACCGGGCGACGGCCCTGCTGACGTGGTCGACGAGACCCTCCAGCGGCACCGGCTCCTGCTCGCCGGTGGCCATCGTCTTGACGACGGCCGTCGAGGTGGCCAGTTCGTTCTCCCCGACGACGACGGTGACCGCCGCTCCGGAGCGGTCCGCGGCCTTGAAGGCGCCTTTCATGCCGCGGTCCCCGTACGCCATGTCCGCGCGGAGCCCGCTGCGGCGGAACTCGGCGAGGACGGGCACCAGAGTCGCCTTGGCCTGCGCGCCGAGAGCCACCGCGTACACGTCGACGCGCCCCTCGGCCGCCGGGTCGATCCCCTCGGCCTGCAGTGCCAACACCGTCCGGTCCACGCCGATACCGAACCCGATGCCGGACAGTGCCTGGCCGCCGAGCTGTTCCATCAGGCCGTCGTAGCGGCCACCGCCACCGATCCCGGACTGGGCGCCGAGGCCGTCGTGCACGAACTCGAAGGTCGTCTTGGTGTAGTAGTCCAGGCCCCGCACCATGCGGGGATTGACCTCGTACGCGACGCCCAGCGCGTCCAGGTGCGCCCGAACGGTCGCGAAGTGCTCGGCGCTCGCGTCCGACAGGTGATCGATCATCAGAGGAGCGCCCTCGAGCTGGGCACGCACCTCGGGGCGCTTGTCGTCCAGGACACGCAGCGGATTGACCCGAGCGCGTTCCCGCGTCGCCTCGTCGAGGTCCAGCCCGGTGAGGAAATCCTGGAGCCGTTCCCGGTAGTCGGGGCGGCACGTCTCGTCCCCGAGTGAGGTGAGCTCGAGGCGGAACCCGGTGAGTCCGAGGGAGCGGAACGCCTCGTCCGCCACGGCGATCACCTCGGCGTCCAGGGCCGGGTCGTCGACGCCGATCGCCTCGATGCCCACCTGCTGGAGCTGGCGGTACCGGCCGGCCTGGGGGCGCTCGTACCGGAAGAAGGGCCCCGCGTAGCAGAGCTTGACCGGGAGCTGGCCCCGGTCCAGCCCGTGTTCGATGACCGCGCGCATGACCCCGGCCGTGCCCTCGGGGCGCAGGGTGACGCTCCGGCCGCCCCTGTCGGAGAACGTGTACATCTCCTTGGACACCACGTCCGTCGACTCCCCCACGCCGCGCGCGAACAACGCCGTGTCCTCGAAGATCGGCAACTCGATGTGCCCGTACCCGGCGCGACGGGCGGCGGTGGTGATGGCGTCCCGGACCGTCACGAACCCGGCGGAGGCCGGAGGCACGTAGTCGGGAACACCCTTGGGTGCCTTGAGTGCGGTCTTCTTGGCGTTGCCGGTCACTGGTGAGGCGTCCTTGGGTCTGGAGGGGCGGGTGGGGCTGGTGGGTCTAGAGGTCGCGCAGGAACGGATTCGACCGACGCTCACGACCGATGGTCGTGGACGGCCCGTGCCCGGGCAACACCACGGCGTCGTCGTCCAGGACGAGGAACTTCTTGGCGATGGACTGCATGAGCACCTCGGTGTCCCCCGCGGGCAGATCGGTGCGTCCCACACCGTCCTGGAACAGTACGTCGCCACCGAGCACGACCAGCCGGGGTCCGTCCTCGGTCTGCACGGTGATCCGGAACGAGACCGAGCCGGGGCTGTGACCCGGGACGTGGTCCACGTCGAAGGTCATCGAGCCGAGGGTGAGGGTGTCGCCGTCGAACACCTCGATGACCTCGGCCGGCTCCGTGAAGGTGACGCCCTTGAGCATCGCCGACAGGTCGAGCGAGAGCCCCTTGCCCGGGTCGGAGAGCATCTCGCGGTCCTCGGGGTGGATGTAGGCGGGGACCCCGTAGTGATCCGCCACCTGCCGCGCGTTCCAGATGTGGTCGAGGTGCCCGTGCGTGAGCAGCACCGCGCGGGGCCGGAGCCCGGCCTCGGAGATCTGACGACGGACCTGCTCTTCCGCGTCCTGCCCCGGGTCGACGACCACACAGTCGCCCGCGTCGTCCGCCACGATGTAGCAGTTGGTCTGGAACATCCCGGCGGGGAAACCGACGATCTGCACGTCCCGTACTCCCTTTCTCGACACTGTCGGCGCCGTTCGGCGCCCGGTGCCGGGCAACGGCGCCCGACACCGGAGTGGCGTTCGGCCGTCACTACCCGACCTGGTAGACAAGGACCCTGGGCTGGACCGCCGCGTGGGGCTCTTCACGGAGCCCCACCGTACGGGTCCGCCCGTGGAGTCCCAGCCTAGTCCAGGTCCCCAGGAGGGTCAGTGTCCACCAACCAGGAACGCCGAGCCGAGGCGCGCCAACGTCTGCGTGAGCAGATGGAGGCGCAGGCGCGCCGCGAGAAGCAGCTGAAGATCGCCGGTGCCTCGGTCGTGGTGGTGGTCCTCCTCGGCATCGTGGGCGTCGTGGTCTGGAACAAGGCGGAACAGTCCCGCGCCGAGCAGTACGCCGCCGACTGGGTGACCTGTGAGTACGCGCAGGACACCAGTCCCATGGAGAAGGTCGACCCGGCGGAGTTCGAGGACCAGGGGCCCGAGATCGTCGCCGAGGCGCGTCGCTTCAACGAACAGGTCGACGAGATCGAGGAGTCCAAGCGTGAGATGGACCCCCCCACCGGGGACCAGGCCAGGAGGGGCACGGCCGAGATCGTCGTGACCACCGGTAGCGGTGAGATCCCCCTGACCCTCGACCGTGAGGGCGCCCCCTGCAACGTCGCGAGCTTCGTCCACCTCGCCGAGCAGGAGTACTTCGACGACACCGAGTGCCATCGACTGACGCAGGGCGGTGAGGGTTCGCAGCTCTCCGTCCTGCAGTGTGGTGACCCGACGGGGACCGGGCTCTCGGGCCCCGGGTACTCGATCGTGGACGAGCCGCCCACCGACCTCCCCGTGGCCGAGGACGGTTCGGGGATGTCGGTCTACCCGCGCGGCACCGTCGCCATGGCCAAGTCACAGGCGCCGAACAGCGCCGGGAGTCAGTTCTTCCTCGTGTACGAGGACTCCATGCTGCCGCCCGAGTACTCCGTGATGGGCACGATCGGCGAGCCCGGTCTGGAGGTCCTCGACGAGATCGCCGATGCCGGGACCAAGAGCGACGACCAGAGCGATCCGGACTACGAGGCACCGCGCCGCCCAGTGGTCATCGAGAAGGTCACGGTCGGCGCCCAGGAGGGCCTGCCCGAGGCGTGAACCCGTAGCACCCGGCCGTGAGCACCGGCCCCGGCCTCCCGGCCGCGGCCGGCGTCGTCCCACCGGGTCCGCGACCGCTGGCCGCGGAGGGTCGGTCAGCCGCGGAGGCGTCGGTCAGTTCGAGGTCATCCGGTAGACGTCGAAGACGCCTTCGACCTTGCGGACCGCACCGAGGACGTGACCCAGGTGTTTGGGGTCGGCCATCTCGAAGGTGAACCGGGAGATCGCCACCCTGTCGTCGCCCGCGGTCTGCACCGAGGCGGACAGGATGTTGACCTTCTCGTCGGCCAGGACCTTGGTGATGTCGGAGAGCAGACGGTGGCGATCGAGTGCCTCCACCTGGATGGCGACGAGGAACACCGCGCCCGGCTGGGGCGCCCACTCGACCTTGACCAGTCGCTCCGGCTCCCGGTGCAGGTCGGAGGCGTTAGTGCAGTCGGTGCGGTGCACGCTGACCGAGCCGCCGCGCGTGATGAAGCCCAGGACCTGGTCCCCCGGCACCGGGGTGCAGCAACGGGCGAGCTTGGCGTGGACGTCCTCCACACCGCCCACGAGTACGCCGGCCCCGGAGGTGGTGGGGCGGGGCGGGGTCATGGTCTTGTCACGGGACCGGTCGGCGAGTTCCTCGGTGACCTCGTCCACGCCGCCGTGGGCGGCGATGAGGCGGCCGACCACGGTCTTGGCGGAGACGTGGTTCTCCCCGATCGCCGTGTAGAGAGCGGTGACGTCGGCGAATCCGAGCTCGCGGGACACCCCGGCGATCGACTCGTTGGAGAAGATGCGGTGTACGGGGACGCCGCCCCGGCGGACCTCACGGGTGATGAGGTCCTTGCCCCGCTCCAGGGCCTCCTCGCGGCGCTCCTTGGCGAACCACTGCCGGATCGAGCTCTTGGCACGGCCGGAGACCACGAACTTCTGCCAGTCCAGGCTGGGGCCGGCATTGAGGTCCTTGGAGGTGAAGACCTCCACCACCTCGCCGTTCTCGAGCGGGCGCTCGAGGGCGACGAGTTTGCCGTTGACCCGCGCCCCGATGCAGCGGTGGCCGACCTCGGTGTGGACCGCGTAGGCGAAGTCCACGGGTGTGGCACCGACCGGAAGGTTGATGACGTCTCCCTTGGGGGTGAAGACGAAGATCTCCTTGCTGGTCATCTCGAAACGCAGGGAATCCAGGAACTCGCCGGGATCGGCGGCCTCGCGCTGCCAGCTGAGCAGTTGCCGCATCCACGCCATCTCGTCGACCTCGGCGGGGTCGCCGTTGTGCTTGCCGCGGGTCTCCTTGTAGCGCCAGTGCGCCGCGATGCCGTACTCCGCGTTGCGGTGCATCTCGTGGGTGCGGATCTGGATCTCGAGGGGTTTGCCGTCGGGTCCGATCACGGTGGTGTGCAACGACCGGTACACGCCGAATCGGGGCTGGGCGATGTAGTCCTTGAACCTCCCCGGCATCGGCTTCCACGTCGAGTGGACCACCCCGATCGCGGCGTAGCAGTCGCGCACGTCCTCGCACAGGACGCGGATGCCCACGAGGTCGTGGATCTCGTCGAACTCCCGACCGCGCACGATCATCTTCTGGTAGATCGACCAGTAGTGCTTGGGTCGGCCCTCGACCCGCGCCTGGATGTGCGCTTTCTCGAGGTCCGCCCTGACCCGGTTGGTCACCGTTTGCAGGTAGACGTCGCGGCTGGGGGCCCGGTCGGCCACGAGCCGCACGATCTCCTGGTACTTCTTCGGCTCGAGGATTGCGAAGGCGAGGTCCTCGAGTTCCCACTTGATGGTCGCCATCCCGAGCCGGTGCGCGAGTGGGGCGATCACCTCGAGGGTCTCCCGCGCCTTTTTGACCTGCTTCTCGGGCGGCAGGAACCGCATCGTCCGCATGTTGTGCAGGCGGTCGGCCACCTTGATCACCAGGACGCGGGGATCGTGTGCCATGGCGATGATCATCTTGCGGATGGTCTCCGCTTCGGCGGCCTCACCGAACTCGACCTTGTCCAGCTTGGTGACACCGTCCACGAGGTGGGCGACCTCGCCGCCGAAATCGGCCTCCAGCCGGGCGAGCGAGTAGTCGGTGTCCTCCACGGTGTCGTGCAGCAGCGCCGCGACGAGGGTGGTGGTGTCCATGCCCATCTCGGCGCAGATGGTCGCCACGGCGAGCGGGTGGGTGATGTAGGGGTCGCCGGACTTGCGGTAGACGCCCTCGTGTTGCTTCTCGGCGAGGGTGTACGCGCGGGCCAGCAGACCCACGTCGGCCTTGGGGTGGTGGATGCGGTGGACGCGTACCAGCGGCTCGAGAACCGCCGGCGCGGAGGTCACGGTCAGCCCGGAGGTGAGGCGGCGAGCCCACCGCGCGCGCACCCGTCGGCCGGCGGACGGTCGATTGCCCGGGATCACCGGGAGCGGCTGGGTCGAGGGCTGGGGTGACGAGAGTTGGGGTGACGAGGGTTGGGGTGACGAGGGTTGCTGCTGATCCATCTGTCCGGGTCGCGCGCCCCCGTCCGGCTGCCCGGCGGGGTCCTGCCGTTGCGTCATCTCCGGCTCCTCCCTCCAGTTCCGGGCCGTCAGGAACGGCCGGCGGTCACGCGACCGTGAGGCAGGTCAGCGGTGTGGCGGCCAGTCTATCCCGCCCCCCGAGGCCGGGGACCTCGAGCACCACGGACAGCCCCACGACGATCGCTCCGCAGTCCTCGAGTAGACCGACCGCTGCGGTGAGCGTCCCCCCTGTGGCGAGGACGTCGTCGACGACGAGGACGCGCTTCCCGCTGAGGTCGAGCCCGTCCGCGGGGAGTTCCAACGTGGCGGCGCCGTACTCGAGCTCGTAGGAACGCGAGTGCACCGGGGGCGGGAGCTTGCCGGCTTTGCGGATCGCGAGGATGCCGGTGTGCAGGCGCACGGCCGCTGCGCCGGCCAGCAGGAACCCGCGGGCGTCGAGTCCGGCGACGTAGTCCACGCTGCCGATCTCGTGTCCGGCGATGAGCCCGGCCACGACGGCGTCGAAGCCGTCGGCGTCAGCGAGGACCGGGGTGAGGTCACAGAACTGGACCCCCGCGGACGGGAAGTCCTCGACGCGACGCATCAGCCGCTCCACGGCAGAGCTGATCGCCGGTGAGACGGGGGTGAGGGCAGGTTCGGTCATGCGGCGGCCTCGGCCTTCTCGCGTCGGGCCAGGACCTTGGCGGTCTGGCGGCGGATCTCTGGATCGCGGTTCTTGAGGGACACCAGCAGGGGTGTCGCGAGGAAGACGGAGGAGAAGGTGCCGGTGATGATGCCGACCATCTGCACGAGCGCCAGGTCCATCAGGGTGCCCACACCGAGAATCCACACGGCGATCACGACCAGCGCCAGCAAGGGCAGCACGCCGATGATCGTGGTGTGGATCGAGCGCATGAGGGTCTGGTTGACACCCAGGTTCGCCTCTTCGGCGTAGGTGCGGCTCGCGGTGTGTCTGATGCCCCGGGTGTTCTCCTCGACCTTGTCGAACACGATCACCGTGTCGTACAGGGAGAAACCGAGAATGGTCAGGAGTCCGATCACGGTGGCGGGGGTGACCTCGAAGCCGACGAGCGAGTAGACGCCGGCGGTGGTCAGCACGTCGAACAGCAGGGCGACGATCGCTGCGGTGGCCATCCGCCATTCGAAGCGGAAGGCGATGTAGCCGAAGACGATGACGAGGAAGACGCCGAGGGCGATCAGTGCGTTCTCGGTGACCTGACCTCCCCAGCTCTCCGAGCGCGCGGAGTCGCCGATAGCCTCCACCGAGGCGTCTCCGTCGGCCGTGACCGGCTGGAACTCCTCGTAGAGCGCGTTTTTGGCCGCGCGGATCTCATCACTGGTGAGGAACCGCGTCTCCACCTCGACGATGCGGGCGTCCCCGGCTCGGACGATCTGGACCGTCTGGGGTTCCTCGCCCACGGACTCCTCGACCACCGCGGCCACGCGGCTCTTGTCGTGGTCGGCTGCGGGCATGGTGAGCTTGGTGCCACCGGTGAAGTCGATACCGAAGCTGAAGCCACGGAAGATGATGCTCGCCAGGCAGATCGACACGATCACGGTGGTGAGGACGTAGAACCTCCGGCGGTTCGGGACGATGCCGAACGCCCCGGTCCCCGTGTAGAGCCGCGTGAACAGACTGTCGGACCGGCCGGCGGGGGTGGCGGCGCCGCTCCCGGGCTCGGAGGTCGTGGGAGTGCTCATCGGCCCTCCTCCTCATCGGTGGCGGGACGCTCGGTGCGCGGCTCGGTGATGGTGTCGCCGCCCGGGCCGCGGATGGTCGCGGTGACCCCGCGGCCCTGGCCCTGCTCGAGATCGCTCTCGGTCTTCCGGTCGATGCGGCGCTGTTCCGCCGCGGCTGCCTGGAGGTTCTCCATCCGTCCCATCCCGTTCGCCCAGGTCTTGGCGAAGGTGGGTTTGGTGGAGGCGAGGTAGACGAGCGGCCAGGTCACGGTGAACGCGACGAAGACGTCCATGATAGTCGTGAGGCCCAGGGTGAACGCGAATCCGCGCACCTCGCCGCTGGCCAGCAGGTAGAGCACGAGCGCTCCGATGAGGCTGACCATGTTGCCGGTGACGATGGTGCGGCTGGCGCTCTTCCAGGCCCGTGGCACCGCGGATCTGAACCGGTGGCCGTCCCGCAGTTCGTCCTTGATGCGCTCGAAGAACACGACGTAGGAATCGGCGGTCATGCCGATACCGATGACGAGGCCCGCGATGCCCGCGAGGTCGAGGCTGTAGTCGACGGTGTATCCGAGGAACACCAACAGGATGTAGGTGAGCAGGAACGACAGGGCCAGCGAGACGAAGGCCAACACACCGAGCAGGCGGTAGAAGAAGGCCGAGTACGCCAGTACCAGCAGGAATCCGATGGCGCCCGCGAGCAGGCCCGCCTCGAGCGAGGCCAGACCGAGGGACGCCGGGACGTTGTCGACGTTGGGGTCCTCGAAGGAGATGGGTAGGGCACCGTAGCGCAGGTTCGCGGCGAGAGAGGCCGCCTCGTCCGTGCTGAAGTCACCGGTGATGGAGGTCGCCGAACCGACCGGCGTGACGCCCTGGACGACGGGCGCGCTGATGACCTCGCCGTCGAGGAGGATGGCGATCTGCCGCTGGAGGTTCTCCTGGGTCAAGCGGGACCAGGTGGCGCTTCCCTGCTCACCGGGTCCGGCGTTGAACCGGAAGGAGACCTCGTTCTTGGCGGCCTGCTGGTTGAACCCGGAACTGACGGAGTCCTTGACGATCTGTTGCCCGTCGAGTCGCTTCCCGTCCTCCGGTTCCCCGATGAGCAACGGGACCGGGCCGAGGACGTACTTGGCGCCCTCACCGCAGGCGATGAGGGCCTGGGACGGGTCATCGAAGCCGGCCAGGACATCGCGCTCCGGGCAGCGGAAGGTCGCGAGGGTCTCGGTGAGCTCCTGCGGGTCGCCCTGGCGGAGCTCGCGGGCCTCCTCGACCTCCCTGGCGACGGCGTCGCGGTCCCCCTTGGCGGCGGGCACGGGCTCGACGTCGCCCTCGGCGACGGGCTGGACCTGCAGCACGGGACGGATCGTTAATTGCGAGGTGGTGCCGAGGTCACGGGCCTGGCTGGAGTCCTCACCGGGGACCGTGAGGACGATGTTGCTGCCCTCGATGACGACCGAGGTCCCGGCGACGCCGAGCCCGTCGACCCGGTCGCGGATGATGTCCTGGGCCAGTCGCAGGTCCGCCTCGTCGGGGTCCCCCTTGGGGATCAGCGTGACGCGGGTACCGCCCTGCAGATCGATGCCCAGCTTGGGCGTCAGGCCGCGCTCGGCGACGGCGAAGGCGCCGAGGAAGATGATGAACAGCACCAGGAAGAACGCGGACAGCAGCGCCCACGGTCTGGGGCGGGCGTCGGCGCCTCGAGGACGAGCTGGTGACACAGGTGATCTCTCTCGGTCTTCGTCTGGGGCCTCCGGCTGGAGGGCCCCATTACACTACTCGCCGGTCGTGGCCTACCGGGAATCCGCGGCACCGGTGCCGGTGTCGGCTCCGGGGGTCGTACCGGCGTCGATCTTCTCGCGGATGACGCGTCGGTCCCACTGGGTGTGGACGCCCTCGGCGATCTCCAGTTCCACGGTCTCGTCGCCCACGGAGACGATGGTCGCGCGCAGGCCCGAGGTGGTGAGCACGCGATCGCCCGCCGTCAGTGAGGCCTGCATCTCCCGCATGTCCTTCATCGCCCTGCGTTGTCTCGTGCTCTGCAGGACCATCAGCACGATCAGCACGACGATCATCAACGGCAGCAGCAGTTCCAGTCCCATTCGGGTCCTCCTGACATGGACCCGCCGGTTCCGGGTCGCTGGCGGGTCCGGGCTACGGACGGTCTCGTCCGAGGATGCCAGCCCGGGGCTCAGCCGCGCGCGCCGGGGCCCCGGTCGACCTCGACCGGCAACATCGGGTCCCCGGCCGCCCTGTCGGGCCCTGGCCGGGTGAGGCCCAGGTGCTCCCACGCCGCGGCGGTCGCGATGCGCCCGCGGGGGGTGCGTGCGAGCAGACCCGCCCGGACGAGGAAGGGTTCGCACACCTCCTCGAGGGTGGTGGACTCCTCCCCCACCGCCACGGCCAGAGTGCTCAGCCCCACCGGGCCCCCCTCGTGCTGGACGAGGAGCGCCCTGAGGACCGCGCGGTCGAGACGGTCGAGACCCAGCTCGTCCACCTCGTACACCTCGAGGGCGGCCCTGGCGACGGGCACGGTGATGCGACCGTCGGCCCGGACCTCGGCGAAGTCGCGGACCCGTCGCAGGAGCCGGTTGGCGATCCGGGGTGTGCCCCGCGACCGGCCGGCGATCTCCAGCGCGGCATCGGGCTCCACGGGAATGGCGAGGATGTCCGCCGCGCGGGTGACGATCCTGGCGAGGTCGGTGTCCGTGTAGAAGTCCATGTGCGCGGTGAACCCGAACCTGTCGCGCAGCGGACCGGTCAGCGCTCCGGATCGCGTGGTGGCACCGACCAGGGTGAACGGGGCGATCTCCAGCGGGATCGAGGTGGCCCCGGGCCCCTTGCCCACCATGATGTCGATCCGGAAGTCCTCCATCGCGAGATAGAGCATCTCCTCGGCCGGGCGCGCGATGCGGTGGATCTCGTCGATGAACAGCACGTCGCCCTCGATGAGATTGGACAGCATCGCGGCGAGGTCGCCGGGTCGTTCGAGGGCGGGACCGGAGGTGATCCGTAGTGAGCCGCCGAGTTCCGCCGCGACGATCATCGCGAGACTCGTCTTGCCCAGCCCGGGCGGCCCGGAGAAGAGCAGGTGGTCGGGCACGACCCCGCGGCGGGTGGCGGCGGTGAGGACCAGGTCCAGTTGCTCCCGGACCGTCTCCTGACCGATGAACTCGCCCAGGCTGCGGGGTCGGAGGGCACCCTCGACGTCGGTGTCGAACGGGGTCGCGGACGCGGACAGCTCGCCCTCGTGGCCCGCCCCGTCGTCGACGTCGGGGGAACGCCCGTCGCCGGGCGCGTCGAACGGTCCCGCCATCAGCGCCTACCAAGTGACTTGAGGGCCAGTCGCAGGGCCTGCGCCGGGTCGAGGTCCGGCTCGGCCGCGAGCACCGCGGTGGCGGTCTTCTCGGCCTCCGCGGAGGAGAAGCCCAGGCCCTCGAGTGCCTCTGCGACCTCGGTCGCGGCCGACCCGCCTGTCGCGCCGCCCTGGATCCCCACGGAGCCACCGTCGGACACGGGACCGACCTTGTCCTTGAGTTCCAGCACCATGCGTTCGGCCGTGCGCTTGCCCACGCCGGGGACGCGGGTCAACGCCCTGACGTCCCCGGTTCCGAGGGCCCGGACGAGAACCTCCGGCTCGAGGGTCGCGACGATCGCCAGGGCCAGTCGTGGTCCGACGCCGGAGACGGTCTGCACGGTGAGGAACAACTGACGCGCGTCCACCGAGTCGAATCCGTACAGGGTGAGCGAGTCCTCGCGCACCACCAGCTCCGTGTGGAGCATCCCCTCCGCGCCGCGCCGGAGACCGGCGAGCGCCGCGGGGGTCGCGTGAACGAGCACCCCGACTCCCCCGGTCTCCACCACGCAGCGGTCCAGGCCGATCTCGGCCACGGTCCCCCGGATCGAGGCGATCACCAGCGCACTCCCTTCGTCCGCGCCATGCCCCGGGCCGCGGCCCGGGCGCGCTCCTGATCGGCGGCCGCGCTGCGACCACCGTGTGCGTTCGACGTGGCGGCGTCCCGTGCCGCCGCCACCTTCGACTCGAACCCGGCCCGGGACCGCGCGACATGGCCGTCCAGCGCGGCGACCCGGCCCTGCATGGGCGCCCGCCAGCTGTGGCACACGGCGAGCGCGAGGGCGTCGGCCGCGTCCGCCGGGCTGGGGGGCTTCTGCAGGCCGAGGATCCGGGTGATCATCAGGGTCATCTGCTTCTTGTCCGCGCGCCCGCTGCCGGTGATGGCCGCCTTGACCTCGGAGGGCGTGTGGAAGGCCACCGGGATGTCGCGGTAGGCGGCGGCCAGTGCCACGACGCCGGCGGCCTGGGCAGTGCCCATGGCGGTGGAGACCTGGTTCTGGGCGAAGACCCGCTCGATGGCGACCACGTCCGGGCGGTGGATCTCCATCCACTCGTCCGCAACGGCGTGGACCGCCCGCAGGCGCCTCTCGAGTGGTTCCTGGGCGGTCGTCCGCACCACGTCCACGTCCAACGCCGTGACGGCCCGACCCGGCTCGGTCTCGATCAGCGCGAGCCCGCACCGGGTCAGTCCCGGGTCCACACCCATCACGCGCATAGCGACCTTTCGCCGACCAGTGGTAGAACCTACGTTCGAGACCCTACCAGTGGGCCGCCCGTCAGGCGTTGAGCGCCGCCAGCACGTCGTCCGGCACGTCGAGGTTCGAGTAGACGTTCTGGACGTCGTCGGAGTCCTCGAGCGCGTCGATGAGCTTGAAGACCTTTGCGGCGCCGTCGGCGTCGACGGTCACCTCGACCGAGGCGCGGAACCCGGACTCGGCCGAGTCGTAGTCGATGCCGGCCTCCTGGAGCGCGGTGCGCACCCGGACGAGGTCGGTGGGTTCGCAGACCACCTCGAACTGCTCGCCGAGGTCGTTGACCTCCTCGGCCCCGGCCTCGAGTACGGCCATGAGGACGTCGTCCTCCTCGAGCTCACCCTTGTCCAGCACGATCTCGCCCTTGCGGGTGAACAGGTAGGCCACCGAACCGGGGTCGGCGAGGTTGCCGCCGTTGCGGGTCATCGCCGTGCGCACCTCGCCCGCGGCGCGGTTGCGGTTGTCGGTCAGACACTCGATGAGCAGGGCCACGCCGTTCGGGCCGTACCCCTCGTACATGATGGTCTCCCACTCGGCGCCGCCCGCCTCCTCGCCGGCGCCACGTCTGCGCGCCCGCTCGACGTTGTCGCCCGGGACAGAGTTCTTCTTGGCCTTCTGGATGGCGTCGTAGAGCGTGGGGTTGCCGGCTGGGTCACCGCCGCCCGTACGGGCCGCCACCTCGATGTTCTTGACGAGCTTGGCGAAGAGTTTGCCGCGCTTGGCGTCGATCGCGGCCTTCTTGTGCTTGGTGGTGGCCCACTTGGAATGGCCTGACATGGGATGTTCCGCCCTCCGGGGGTGTCAGTCCGGGCCGACCTCGGTTGGCGGCCCGGTGCGATGTGTCGCTGACTGGCCAGTCTACGAGGTCGACTGCCGCACCATGTCGACGAAGTACCGGTGAACGCGCACATCGTCGGTCACCTCGGGGTGGAAGGAGGTCGCCAGGGCGTTGCCCTGGCGCACCGCGACCACGTGATCGTGGCCGTCGGAGGCGCGGACGCGGGCGAGTACCTCCACGGCGGGGCCGACCGTCTCGACCCAGGGTGCGCGGATGAACACGGTCCGGACCGGGTCGGCGCCGAGGGCGTCGACGACGAGGTCGGCCTCGAACGAGTCGACCTGCCGTCCGAAGGCGTTCCGTCGCACGGTCATGTCGATCGCGGAGAACCAGGTGGCGTCGGCCCGGGTGTCAAGGACGACCGACGCCAGCAGGATCATGCCCGCGCAGGAGCCGTAGACCGGCATGCCGCCGGAGATCCTCTCGGCCACCGGTTCGTACATCTCGTAGACGTCCAACAGCCGACTCATCGCGGTGGACTCCCCGCCGGGCAGGATGAGTCCGTCCACGCCGTCGAGCTCGGAGCGCCGGCGGACGGCCACGGCCCGCGCGCCGACGGACTCGAGGTGGCGGACGTGTTCGGCGACATCGCCCTGGAGGGCGAGGACACCGACGGTCGGGGCGTCCGTGCTCACTTCTTGGACGGGTCGTCGGTGGTGCTCACCGGGAACGACTGGGCTCCCGGTCGCAGGCGCCGGGACAGTCCCTCCTGAGTGACGGCGGCGACGAGCCTGCCGGAGCGGTCGAAGATCCGCCCCTGGGTGAGGGCGCGCCCCCCGAACGCCGACGGCGAGGTCTGGTCGTACAGCAACCAGTCATCGGCCCGGAAGGGGCGCATGAACCACATGGCGTGGTCGAGCGAGGCGTCCTGGGTGGGCTCGTCGGGGTGCGGGACCTTGGCCGAGCCCAACAACGTCATGTCCGACATGTACGCGAGTGTGCACACGTGGAAATTGGGGTCGTCCGGCAGCGTGTCGACGCTGCGGAACCACACCCGCTGCTGCGAGGCCAGCACCGAACTCGTCTCCAGGCGGTCCCGGGGGACGATCCGGATGTCCCACTGGGCCCATTCCTCCACGAAGACGCGGTGGGCCTCGTCGAGGTCCTCGATTCTCGGGACGTCGATCTCCTCGGGCCCCACGACCCGGGGCATCGAGTCCTGGTGCTCGATGCCCTCCTGGTCGACCAGGTGGAAGGAGGCCGACATGGAGAAGATCGGCTCCCCCTCCTGGATGGCGGTGACACGGCGGGTGGCGAAGCTGCGACCGTCCCGGAGGCGGTCGACCTGGAAGACGGTCGGCACGTCGGGGATGCCCGGCCGGATGAAGTACCCATGCAGGGAGTGGACGTGCTTGTCGGAGTCCACGGTCCGGACCGCGGCGACGAGGGTCTGACCGGCGACCTGGCCGCCGAAGGTCCGCTGCAGGTGCGTGCGGATGGCCGGTCCCCGGTAGAGGTCGCGGTCTATCCGCTCGATCTCGAGGATGTCCTCGATCTTCGCCACCGGCGGGTCACCAGCCCCGCTCGGCGAGCCGGTGGGGCTCGGGGATGTCGTCGACGTTGATGCCGACCATGGCCTCGCCGAGGCCGCGGGAGATGGTCGCGAGCATCTCCGGATCGTCGTGGAAGGTCGTCGCCTTGACGATCGCCTTGGCCCGCTCGGAGGGGTTGCCGGACTTGAAGATGCCGGAACCGACGAACACACCCTCGGCACCGAGCTGCATCATCATCGCGGCGTCGGCCGGGGTGGCGATGCCGCCCGCGGTGAACAGGACCACGGGGAGCTTGCCGGTCTCGGCGACCTCCTTGACCAGCTCGTACGGCGCCTGCAGCTCCTTGGCGGCCACGTACAGCTCGTCGGACGGCAGGCTCTGGAGCTTGCGGATCTGCTGCCGGATCTGGCGCATGTGGGTGGTGGCGTTGGAGACGTCACCGGTGCCGGCCTCGCCCTTGGAGCGGATCATCGCCGCGCCCTCGGTGATGCGGCGCAGGGCCTCGCCGAGGTTGGTGGCGCCACAGACGAACGGCACGGTGAAGCCGAACTTGTCGATGTGGTTGGCGTAGTCGGCCGGGGTGAGGACCTCGGACTCGTCGACGTAGTCCACGCCGAGGGCCTGGAGGATCTGCGCCTCGACGAAGTGCCCGATGCGGGCCTTGGCCATCACGGGGATGGAGACGGCCTCGATGATGCCGTCGATGAGGTCGGGGTCGCTCATGCGGGCGACGCCGCCCTGGGCCCGGATGTCGGCGGGGACGCGCTCGAGGGCCATCACGGCCACGGCGCCGGCGTCCTCGGCGATCTTCGCCTGCTCGGCGGTGACGACGTCCATGATGACGCCGCCCTTGAGCATCTCCGCCATACCTCGCTTGACGCGTGCGGTTCCGGTGGTGTTCTCGCTGGACTGCGGGTCGCTCACGAAATAGGCCTTTCCTGGCTCAGACGACGTGTGACAGGGGTCCAGTGTAGGTCTCCCTCACCCCGGCGCCCCAACCGCCGCCCCACCGGGGTTGGTCAGGCCTGCGGTGGCGGTGCGTCGACGAGTTCGACGTACCCGGGCATCGGGGCCCGGCCGGCCAGTCGCAGGAGGCGGACCGGGGCCTGTTCCCGCAGACTGCGGGTGTCGCGGACGGCGTCGTTGTAGAAGCGCCGGGCCATGGACACGCGATCCGAGGCGTCCTCCAGTTCGGCGGCGAGATCGTCGGGCAGGGCGTCCGTGTCGACCCCGGACAGGACGACGCCAAGGGTGTTCTCCGCGACCTCGGCGTCGGGCTCGGGGGCGTCGTCAGGCGCGCTGCCGTCGTCGCGACGGCGTCGGTGGTCGGGGTGCGGCGCGGGGTCCGGCCCGGCGATCGCCCCCGGGGGGTGGGCGCGGGCGTGCGCGAGCGCCCGCACCAGGCGGTCCGCGCCCGCCGGGTCCCGCACCGAGAGGTCGCTGGCGACGGCGGCGGCGACCGTGTGGCGTCGTTCGAGGGCCCCGGTCAGGGCGGCGCGGGCCAGGTCGGTGCGGATGTGGAGCCGGTCCAGGCGGTGGGCGGTGAGGTACGCGGTGAACAACGCCGCGAGCGCGGCGACGAGGACGACGACGACGAGGACGATCAGCTCAGCGGACACGCAGCGTCTCCCCCGGGCCGCGGATGGTCTCGTACACACGCACGACCCGGTCGGCGACGACGGGCCAGTCGTACTCCCGGACCGCCTGGAGACCGCGGGTGCGGAGGTCGGCGCGGCGCCCGGGGTCGGTGAGGACCCTCGTGAGGGCTGCGGCGAGGGCACCGGCGTCGCCGACCGTGGCGAGTTCCCCGCACTCGCCGTCCCGGAGGACACGGCGGAATGCGTCGAGGTCGGCGGCCACGACGGCGGTCCCGGCGGCCATGGCCTCCACGAGGACGATGCCGAAGCTCTCCCCTCCGGTGTTGGGTGCGCAGTAGACGTCCGCCGCGGCCAGCACCGCGGCCTTGCGGGTGTCGTCGACCCGGCCGAGGAACTCCACGTCCAACCCGGCCGGGAGGGCGGCGCGCAGTGTCCGCTCGTCGCCGTCGCCCATGACCCGCAGCCGCAGGCCCGGGACGTCCCGCAGGACGGCGGGGAGCGCTGCGGCGAGCACGCCCATCCCCTTGCGGGGTTCGTCGTAGCGGCCGAGGAACGCCACGGTCGGTGTGTCGGTCGGTTCGGCTGAGGTGTCGACGTCGGTGAACGCGGACACGTCGACGCCGTTGGGGATCTCGACGGCGTCGGAGCCCAGGGCCTCCATCTGCCAGCGGCGCGCCAGGGTCGACACCGCGATTCTCCCGCGGATCTTCTCGAGCAGCGGGGCCAGGACCCCGTCGGCGGCGCCGAGGATCATCGACCCCGTGGTGGAGGTGTGGAACGTGGCCGTGATGGGCCCAGAGGACATCGCCAGGGCGAACATGCCGACGCCCGGGGCGTTGGGCTCGTGGATGTGCAGGACGTCCAGCGGTTGCTCGCGGAGCCACTGTCGGGTGGCCCGCCAGGTGGAGGGGCCGAAGCTGAGCCGGGCCACGGACCCGTTGTAGGGGATCGGGACGCCCGGCCCCGTCAGGGTCATCCCGGAGACCGGCGCGCTGCCGGGACTGCCCGGGGCCAGGACACGGACAGTGTGTCCGCGGCGTCGCAGCTCCTCGGTCAGGTCCACGACGTGGGCCTGCACCCCGCCCGGGGCGTCGAACGAGTAGGGGCAGATCATGCCGATGCGCACGGCGGGGTCAGCGCTCGATCCGCGCACGCCGCTCGGCCGGCAGGTCGTCCAGCCACAGTGGCTGGAGCATGTGCCAGTCCGCGGGGTGCCGGGCGATCCCCTCGGCGAACAGGTCGGCCATCGCCTGGACCGCCGGTTCGATACCACCTGAGACGTCGATGGGCGGGGTGATGCGGACCCGCATCGTCTCCTCGTCGGCGTACCAGAACTGGGCGACCAGCAGCGGCGCGCCGGTCTCCACCGCGAGCCGGGCCGCACCCGCGGGCATGCGCGTCTGCTCGCCGAAGAACGTCACGGGCACCCCGGTCCGGCGCAGGTCCCGCTCCCCCGGTAGGCAGACGATCCCGCCCCCTGCGAGGTACTCGCGCAGGGCGTCCAGCGGCGGGGTGGGTCCGCCCGTGTGCGGGTAAATGGTGAAGCCCAGGCCCTCGCGGAAGTCCAGGAAGCGCTGGTACAGCGATTCCGGCTCGAGTCTCTCGGCGACGGTGGCGAACCCGCCGTAGCGTCGCGCCAGCCAGGTGCCGCCCAGGTCCCAGTTGGCCGAGTGCGGCAGCGCGACGACCACCCCGCGCCCCTGCTCGAGCGCCGCGTCGAGGTTCTCGACCCCGGCGATCGTCCGGTCCATCTCGCGGGCCACGGCCTCGCGGTCCATCGAGGGGAGACGGAAGGCCTCGCGCCAGTAGCGGGCATAGGAGCGGAAGGACTCCCTGATGAGGTCGTCGGGGACCTCGGCCGGGGCGACCCCGAGGACGCGGGCCAGGTTCCTGCGCAGCTGCGAGTCCGGACCCTGTCGGCGGGCCGCGAGATCGGCGCCCACACGGAAGAGGGCGCGCGCGGCCGGCTCCGGAAGGGCGCGCACCACTGCCCATCCGGCGGCGTACCCGAGATCGGAAAGGCGATCACCGAGCGCGCTCATCGGTCTCCCGCCGCGGGGGCGGCGCTACGCGCCACGCGTTCGAGGTAGTCGGTGCGTCCGCCCCACACCCGCTGGATCACCGTGACGAAACTGCCCGCCGCGACGGCGGTCAGCCCGACCTCGAGTGCCCACGGCACCCCCAGCCCCTCGAGGCCGGCGCCGAGCAGGATGAGGACCAGGCGATCGGCGCGCTCCATGAGCCCGCCCGGTGTGCGGAGTCCGCCCGCGTCGGCGCGGGCCTTGGAGTACGACACCACCTGGGACAGGATCAGGCAGGACAGGAGCATGACCAGCGCGTACCGGTTGTCGGGGTCGGTATAGACCAGCCACCACAACAGCGACGCCAGGATCACGCCGTCCGCGACCCGGTCGGAGACCGCGTCGACCAGGGCCCCGTACGGTGACCCGCCCCCGCTCGCGCGGGCGACCGCCCCGTCCACCAGATCGAACAGGGTGCACAGTGCGATGACGATCGCGCCGGCCACCAGGTGACCGGGTCCGAACAGGGTGATCGCCGCGGCGCAGGTCAGCAGGAGGCCGGCGAGGGTGATCCCGTTGGCGGTGACGCCGCTGCGGACGAGGAACGCCGCCAGGGGGTGGGCCACCCTGGCGACCCCCGACCTTCCGTACTCGCTGAGCATTCGACTCCCTGCCTACTTCGAGGTGCGGTCTGGTCCGGACACATCGCCCGGTGACATCGTGGTGGACCACGCCTCCGAGAGCAGCTGCCGCGTCTGTCGGAGGAGCTGCGGGAGCACCTTGGTTCCGCCGGTCACGGTAATGAAGTTCGCGTCTCCGATCCAGCGTGGCACGACGTGTTGGTGCAGATGCTCGGACAGGGACCCGCCGGCCGCGCCACCCAGATTGAGCCCCACGTTGAACGAGTCCGGGTTCGAGACCGCCTTGATGACCCGGATCAGGTGCTGCGTGTACGACATGAGTTCGCGGGACTCGTCGTCGTCGAGGTCCTCCAGGTCCGCCACCTTGCGGTACGGCACCACCATCGAGTGACCCGGGTTGTAGGGGAACAGGTTGAGCACGACGTAGACGTGCTCGCCCCGGGCGACCACCAGCCCGTCCTCGTCGCTCATCCTCGGGATGTCGAGGAACGGCTCCCCCGTCATCCCCTCGGCCGGCTCGGGACGGGACTCGGCGATATATGACATCCGGTAGGGCGCCCACAGCAACTGGAGGTGGTCCTCCCCCACCCCGAACTGGCGGTAGACGCCCGTCGAGGACGGATCTCCGGCCGTCACACGCGCTCCGCGGTCGGCACGTCGTTGCGTCGGGAGTTGACCCAGTACGAGATCTTGTCCATCGCGGCGTTCCGCGAGACCCCGTTGAGCTGCGTCCCGTCCGGGAACCGGAAGCTCACCGCGCCCGCCTCGACGTCGCGGTCACCGGCCAGGAGCATGAACGGGACCTTGCCGGTGGTGTGGTTGCGGATCTTCTTCTGCATCCGCTCGTCGGAGACGTCGAGCTCGGCGCGGATACCGCGCCCCCGGAGCTCGTCGATCACGTCCTCGAGATGCTTCTCGTGCGCCTCCGCCACGGGGATGCCCACCACCTGCACGGGCGCCAGCCACGCCGGGAACAGACCGGCGTAGTGCTCGAGCAGGACCGCGAAGAACCGCTCGATCGAGCCGAAGAGCGCGCGGTGGATCATCACCGGCCTCTTCTTGGTGCCGTCCGCGGCGTTGTAGGTCAGGTCGAACAGCTCGGGCAGGTTGAAGTCCAGCTGGACCGTCGACATCTGCCACGTACGCCCGATGGCGTCGCGTGCCTGGACGGAGATCTTGGGGCCGTAGAAGGCGGCCCCGCCCGGGTCCGGGACCAGCTCGAGGCCGGAGTTCGTGGCCACCCGACGCAGCGTGTCCGTCGCGCGCTCCCAGATCTCGTCGCCGCCGACGTACTTCTCCGGATCCTTGGTCGACAGCTCGAGGTAGAAGTCCTCGAGGCCGTAGTCGCGCAGGAGCGAGATGATGAAGGAGAGCACGGAGGCGATCTCGCCCTCCATCTGCTCCTCGGTGCAGTAGATGTGCGCGTCGTCCTGGGTGAAGCCGCGGGCGCGGGTGAGGCCGTGGATCACCCCGGACTTCTCGTACCGGTACACGGTGCCGAACTCGAACATTCGCAGCGGGAGCTCGCGGTACGAGCGGCCGCGGGAGTCGAAGACGAGGTTGTGCATGGGGCAGTTCATCGGCTTGACGTAGTAGTCCTGCCCCGGCTTGGTCTCCTTGCCGTCCGCGTCGTACTCCGCGTCCAGGACCATGGGGGGGAACATCCCCTCCGAGTACCAGCTCAGGTGCTGGGACTTGCGGAACAGGTCGCCCTTGGTCACGTGCGGGGTGTTGACGAGCGAGTACCCGGCGGACAGGTGGCGCCTGAGGGAGTGCTGCTCCATCTCGTTGCGGATGATCCCGCCGCGGGGGTGGAACACCGGGAACCCGGACCCGATCTCGTCGGGGAAGCTGAACAGGTCCAGCTCGGTCCCGAGCCGACGGTGATCCCGCTTCTCCGCCTCGGCCAGACGGTCGAGGTAGGCGTCCATGGCCTCGGTGCTCTCCCAGGCCGTGCCGTAGATCCGCTGGAGACCGGCGTTGTTCTGATCGCCCCGCCAGTAGGCGGCGGACGAGCGCGTGAGTGTGAACGCGGGGATGAACTTGGTGGTGGGCGTGTGCGGGCCGCGGCACAGATCCGACCAGATGACCTCGCCCGTGCGGGGGTTGAGGTTGTCGTAGGCGGTCAGCGCACCCGCGCCGACCTCCATGATCTCGGAGTCCTCGAGCGCCACCGCGCCGTCGGCGTCACCGGCGTCCGCCCGGCCCTTGTCCTCGACCAGTTCGAGCTTGTACGGCTCGCCCGCCAGCTCGGTGCGCGCCTCGTCGAGCGAGGCGTACTCCCGCCGCGAGAAGCGCTGGCCGGCCTTGATGATCTTCTTCATCCGCTTCTCGAGGTCCTTGAGGTCCTCGGGCGTGAAGGGCTCGGCCACGTCGAAGTCGTAGTAGAAGCCGTTCTCGATCGGCGGGCCGATCCCGAGCTTGGCCTCGGGGAACTTGTCCTGCACCGCCTGGGCGAGCACGTGTGCGCACGAATGCCGGATCACCGACCGCCCGTCCTCGGAGTCGGCCCGGACGAGCTCCACCTCCGTGTCCTCGGCAGGCGCCCAGGACAGATCCCGCAGGGTCCCCTCCGGATCCCGCACCACGACGATCGTCTCCGGGCCGCTGCGCGACTGCAGCTCCCGCTCGGCGAGGATCTTGCCCGCGGGCTCACCGGCCGGGACGACGGTCGTCACAGGCGCCGCACCCGTCGCGTCGACATCGGTTTCCGGAATGCGGTTCTCGGACACGGGGGGAGATCTCCTCGGGCAGTGGACGTCGGGTGACGGCGGGCCACCCGGGCTGACACCGGTCCACAGCAGGGACCGGGCCGGTCCATGCTACCCGGGGCCCTGACGGAATCCCGGACCTCGCCGGGGCGTTGCACCCGGGTATGCGCATCGACATCTGGTCCGACGTCATCTGTCCGTTCTGCTGGATCGGCAAACGGCACCTGGAGGCGGCGTTGGAGTCCTTCCGGGTCGACCATCCCGACACCGAGGTCGAGGTCGCGTGGCGCGCCTACGAACTGGATCCGTCCGCACCTCGCGTCACGGGGGACGAGCCGGGCGAGACCAGCGTCGAGATGCTCGCGCGCAAGTACGGGATGTCCCTAGCCGAGGCCGAGGCCGGTCAGGAGCAGATGGCTTCCCGCTTCCGCGAGTTGGGCCTGGAGTTCGACTGGCGGTCGGCGCGGGTCTGTTCGACGTTCGACGCGCACCGGCTCGCCGCGCTGGCGGCCGAGCGCGGGCGCGCGGACGAGGTCGACGAGGGACTGCGCCGCGCCCATTTCTCCGAGGGTCAGGTGATCTCAGACCCCGCCGTGCTGCGGCGGATCGGTGTCGACGCCGGCCTGCCCTCCGACGCGGTCGACCGGGTGCTGGCCGGTGACGATTTCTCCGACGAGGTCCGGCGCGACGCGGAGACGGCCCGCGGCCTCGGGGTCCGAGGGGTGCCGTTCTTCGTGTTCGACGGCCGGCTCGCGGTGAGCGGTGCGCAGCCGGTGGAAGTCTTCACCCAGGCGCTGGAGCAGGCACTGGAGTCCGGCACACAGGCGTCCCCCGACGCGGTCTGATCGCCGTCGGCCCGCCGGGCGAGCGCTGACCCGCCAGATTGGTAGTCCCCGCGGTCTGGCGTAGGCCTGCGCCGACCCCGCGGTCACGGGTAGGCCCCGCGACGACAGAAGCCCTCCCGTTCCCGGGAGGGCTTCTGTCTTCGTTGTGGTCCTAACTGGGTTCGAACCAGTGACCTCTCCGGTGTGAACGGAGCGCTCTTCCGCTGAGCTATAGGACCCCACCGCGCCGCGCTGTCTCGCTCGGCACCGGAACACTGTAGCAAGCCCCGGGCCACCGCCCAATTCGGGGTCCGAGAGGCCCTCGCAGCCCTGTTCGCGGGCCCATGCCGCACTGCCCCGGCCGCCGGCGGCCCTGCCGACCGGCGAGTGGTCACAGATGACGCTGCTCCGACGAGGCGCCCTGGGGAGACGTGAGCAGGTGTGACCTCGCGACGGTCGGCGCCCGGCCGGGAGGTGCTGTCGTCGGGCGATTTCGGACGTATGCCCAGATCATCGACCATTTCCGACCCCGGATTTGTGTTCCGTCGAAGTCGTCGGCTAATGTTCATTCTCGCAACGCGGTGAGCAACAGCGAGCCGGGAAGCGATGCGGATGTGGCGCAGCTGGTAGCGCATCACCTTGCCAAGGTGAGGGTCGCGGGTTCGAATCCCGTCATCCGCTCGGAGGGATCGAGGAGCCAGGACGTCCTCACCAGGCTCGATACCTTTGCGGTGGAGTGGCCGAGTGGTGAGGCAGCGGCCTGCAAAGCCGTCAACACGGGTTCGATTCCCGTCTCCACCTCTACGGCCGGACTCGTCCGGTCGCAGAAACCCGCGCGATTAGCTCAGCGGGAGAGCGCTTCCCTGACACGGAAGAGGTCACTGGTTCAATCCCAGTATCGCGCACCACCAACGCCCCGGCCTCAGGCCGGGGCGCTCTGCTTTAAGCTCCTTCAGGGTTTGTCGATGGTGAGGGCATCCACCATCGCCGGCAGCGTGCGGCGGATATCGTGCGAGCGTTTCACTCGCGCTCGCGCAACCCGCGCGATCTCCTCGCGGCGTCGCGCGTCCCCCGTCAGCTCCTGCAGAGCACGGGAGAGAGCATCGACATCGCCAGGTGCGACCAACACGCCGGCACCGTCGGAAAGATATTCGCGAACGCCGCCGTGGGATGTGGCGACGACCGGCACCCCTGCTGCCATGGCCTCCAACGCGACCAACGGGCCGGCCTCCGGAAGGATTGAGGCGGAGACGGCCACAGACCACCTCGACAGCACCTCGGAGCGGTCGACGTGGCCGAGGAACACCACCCTGCCTCGAAGGTCGTCTTCTTCAGCGCGGGCCTTCAACGTCGCGACGTAGCTGGACTCTCCGGGCAGTTCGCCCCCTGCGATCTCCAGGATGAGATGGGGAATGCGAGCGACGGCCTCGAGAAGCACATCGTGCCCTTTCCAGGGGGTTAGTGTGGCGAGGATGCCGATCACCTGCCCGCGATCGGGCGATCCGAAGGCATCGTCGTCGCCGATCTCCACCCCATGGGGCCGGAGGACGACCTCTCGCACCAAGCCCCGGACCGAGGCGGCGGTGGCCCCGGAGACCGCGACCGCGCGGTCGAGATGGCGGGCACCTAACCTCACCGCGACACGCTGCTTCCGACTGACCACCGTGTCATGGACGAACCAGGTGGTGAGGCCCGTATGTCTGCCTCTGGGGAAAGCCGCCGGCAGCGCTGGCAAAGCGAAGAGCGAGTTGACCACGACCGTGTCCGATGGGCCGACGACCCGGCGTAGCGTGCGGCCAGCTCGAATCCAGGCGGCCGCGACCCGAGCGACGGCGATCATCCGGGACGCTCCGGAGCGACCCTGCAATCCGAGGGTGTCGATGGCCACATGAACCGTCCCGGACGGGAACGCTCCGACGACGGGACCATGGGGACTCACCAGGATGATTTGAGCGCCCGTGGCCGCAAGGGTCTGAGCGACCCCGGCAAGTACGTTCTCGGCTCCAGAGCGCATTCCGCTGGCGTTGACCAATACGACATTTCTGGTGTTCACGGATCGACGACTCCTCAATGTGGCCCAGTCAACTCACAGTGCGGTACACGGCGAGGGTTTCCGCCGCGACCGCGTCCCACGAGCGGTTCCGCACGACGCGTTCCGCCCGGTGGAGAAGCTCCGTCCTGCGATCGCCGTCGAACGCGAGTTCTTTCAGTGCGTCGACCCAGGATTCGACAGTGTTTGCGCGAACGACCACCGCCCCGGCACCGACCGCCTCGGGGATGCCACCGACCGCGCTGGCCGCCACCACGCCGCCACAGGCCATCGCCTCCAGAGGAGGGAGGCCGAACCCCTCGTACCTCGACGCGTACGCCACGACGGTCGCGGCCCTGTACAAGGCGGGGACGTGCGCTCGATCTACATATCCCAGGCCCATGGTCCCGGGCGCCAGGTTTGGGGCCTCCGTGCCGGCGCCAGCAAGGACCATTGGCAGACCGAGCACCCGTGCGGCCTCTGCGGCCACCTCTGGGCACTTCCTCGGCTCGAGTGTTCCGAGTTGGAGGACGAATCGATCGGGAAGACCGTAGTGGTCGACGACGGCTCTAACCTCGGCCCGGGCGGGCACCCTCGCCCAGCTGGCGGGCGCGAGCGGGATGACGGTCGACATACGACCCGTCAGGGCCTGCACTCTCTCCGCGGTGAACGCTGAGACCGCGATCACCGCGTCGGCGCAATTCAGGGACCGGCGCAATAGCGCGCGCTCGCCCCGGGCTCGTATCGGCCCGGAGGCCCAGGGCGCGTCGAACACCGACATGTCATGCACGGTGCTCACACGCGCTCTGCGCTGGGCGACAGGCAGATCGACATCGAGGGAATGGAAGATTCCCTCGGTACGTACCGGCCGCAGACCCGAGAGCGCTCGACGCACCCCGCTCGTTATGGGGCGCGTCAGCGGGTGGACGGACGCCGGGAGTTCCCCCACCGCGTCGCGTTGAACCACGGCGGCGAAGGCGTGGCCGGACCCCGCCAGTGCGGCGGCTCGCATAAATTCGCGCTGATAGGTCTGAACCCCGCTGCCCCCGGGCCGAAGGGCGAGAGCTCCCCATACTACCGGCGCGCTTCCGGACGGCGTCATCGGTCGACGCTTTGGGCCCCGCGGGCGGTATCAAAGGCGCTAATTCTCAGGTAAAACGCAGGTGGGGAGTGGAAGGCCGGCGGCAACGGCGCGGCTCCGGAAAAGTCTAATAATTTCATGAGTGAACCGCGAGCGCCGCCACCATCGAGTCGATGGTGGCGAAGGTCGCCTTCACCAGTTCCTCATCGGCGAACTCCACATCGAACTCGTCCTCGAGCCGGAGCATGACCTGCACGGTCTGGTGCGAGGTCATGCCGGCGGCGAACAGATCGTCGGATCTGTCCAGCCCTCCCACGTCGACCGTTCCGCCCAGCGCCATTCGTAGTGCGTGTCGGACGCGCTTCTCAATTTCGTGCATGATCCCCCCGGATTCCTGATTCGGTGTCCGGCGTTCCTCCGAACGCCTCCCGGCCGCGCTTGCCGGATCGCCGCGGGAGGCGTGTACCGAACGTGCAGCCAGGAGAAGTTTCCCTCATGAAGCGAGTTTTGAACAGTCCCAGCTCCTCCGACTTCACTTGCGTCGCGGCATTAGGGGCAATGCGAAGTGAGGACTTCCCTATCCGTCCTTCATGTGGGTATTCTCTCATCTTGTTCCGCGCGATGTCCCATCGTGCACGCAGCCTCGGGTGACGAGGCGAGAGGTGGCGAGTCGTGACCCTGGAATCACTGGCCCGAATGAAAGACGAGTTCCGTGAGGGGCTCGTAGGCGCCGGACTGCTCATCCCCGCAGGCGTCGACGGGCTCTATGCCCGGGGGGCGGGATTCGAGTTGGTACTCGATGCCGTCGACGACGCCATCACCCGTGCGGGTGACGACGCCCGAGCTCTCACGCCCGGGGGCGCCGGATACGAGTACTTCCGCTTCCCACCCGTTTTTTCTCGGCATACCTACGAGAAGACCGACTACATAGAGTCGTTCCCCGACCTGACGGGTGTGGTCAACACCTTCGGCGGGACGGGTTCCGACCATCGACAACTACTCTCGGACCGGGCGGAGGGCCGGTCATGGGACCACCACCTCTCCCCCGGTGACACGGTGATGGTCTCCTCGGCATGTCACCCGCTTTACGGGGCGATCCCGTCGGCGCTTCCGGCAGGGGGGATCGCAGCCGATGTCAGTGGATTCTGTTTCCGCCACGAGCCGTCGACTGACCCCATGCGGATGCAGATGTTCCGTATGCACGAGTTCGTCCGGGCAGGCTCGCCCGAAGATGCCGCCCGATTCCGCGCAGCGTGGGTCGATCGGGCCGTCGACCTACTGACCGGGTTGGGTCTCGAGGTCCGTCCGGTCGCCGCCAACGATCCGTTCTTCGGACGCGCGGGAAAGTTGCTCGCCAACGAGCAACTCAATAACGATCTCAAGACCGAAATTGTCACGCACGTCTACGGCAATACCCATCCGCCTGATGCGATCGCCTCCTGCAACCTCGCGGAGGATCACTTCGGAAAAAACTTCGACCTCACCCTCCCGGACGGCTCCACCGCGCATACCGCGTGCGTGGGCTTCGGCTTGGAACGAATCACGCTGGCTCTGTTCGCCGAGCATGGGTTCGATCACGAAGAGTGGCCCACCGGGGTCCAACGGACGTTGTTCCGATGACGGTCTCTCCCACGAAGATGGCGACCTGGTTCGGCCCGGAGGACCGCTCGCTCTTCGGAGTCCTCGAGTTCCCGTCGGACCGAGAGATCAGGGCGGGGGTGATTGTCGTCCCGTCTCTGGGGATCGAACAGGTCACCACCTACCGGGGCGCTCGTCGACTCACCGAACAGCTCGTCCGGGCGCGCTTCGTCACCCTGCGATACGACCACCCGGGGACTGGGTCGTCGACCGGTGACCAGCTCTCGGACACGGCATGGGACGAGTGGCGCGAAGGTGTCCTCGAGGCCGTTGCGATGGTGCAGGCGCAGGGGGTGAACGACGTCACGCTCGTGGCGATCCGTGCCGGCTGTGTCGTCGCCGATGCCGCACTCGGCTCGGTCCACGGTCTCGATGCCCGTCTGGTGCATTGGGACCCTCCGCGCTCGGGGCGGCGTTGGCTGCGCGAGCAGACGACCAAATTCCGCCTCAGTGTCGGGGATGTAGGGTGCGATCCGGGGGTGTCCGTACTTGGAGGGCACTTCTCACGGGCCGCCGCCGAGCGGCTCAAGTCCGCCACGTGGTCCGACGGCGACTCGGTCAGCCTCGTAGCCGGACGCCCAGACGTCCTGTCGAGCCCGGACTTCGGATCGATCGGTGGCGGCCGAGCGGAGACGGTCTCTCTGGTCGGGGCAGAGCTCTTCGCCGCTCCACCGGCCTTCGTACACCACGTTCCCGAGTCGGACATCGGCGCGATCGTGTCACACTTGGCCGACCGCGCAGGCGATACGACCCTGACACTGCACCCGTTGATCCGGCGTCGAGCAGTCGTCGGCGTTTTACCCGACGGCTCTCCGATAGTGGAGGAGATCGAGTCCGTCAGAGGTTCGAGCGACTTGCAGTTGTTCTCCACGCGCGTTGAGGGTGAGTCAGCACTGGGCGCCGTCGTCTTCCAGAGCACGGCGCTCGAGCCGGCGTGGGGGCCGACGCGTGCATGGGTCGACTCCGCCCGCGAGAACGCAGGCGGTGGACTCGTTTGCTTTCGATTTGACAAGGCGGGCGGCGGTGAGGCCGGCACTGTCGACGGCGGCGAGATCGCGGTCCTGTACTCCCATGAATCGCGCCGTGATGCCCACGAGGTCTTCCTCGCACTAGCGGATCGGGGCCTGCCCTCGAGCGCCACCTTGTCGGTCGGACTCTGTTCGGGCGCCTGGATGGCAGCGGAGTCCGCGATCCGCGCGAGAGCCGGCACGGTGCTGCTGTTCGGGATGATCCAATGGTCACGGGTCCGCGAGCCCGTGACCCGCGAGTTCCTCAGCGCTCTCGGGTATGACGCCGAGAATGTGTCTCCTGCGGCCACGAAGTCTGCGCGAACACGGCTCAAACCTCTGCTCCGACGCCTCCTCCCCTACTCAGCGTGGGAGGCAGTGGGACGCAGAGGAATCACTCAGGTGCCCGGGCCCCTCCTCGGCGAACTGTGGCGCGCCGGTGTCCGCACTACCGTCGCGCTGACGCCCCAGGACGACGACCACTTCGTCGCACAGCGAGGCGACGCCGGCCTACGGCGACTGAGACGACGAGGCTATCGGGGACGCATCGAACGGATTCCCAGCCCGCAGGGGGATCACGACCTGTACAGGCCTGACACCCGGGAGGCCGCCCGTCGGCTGATACGAGAGGAAGCCGACGCCCTGCGGTCACGACTCGGCCTCCCCACAGTCAGAGGCGAGCACAGACCGTTGCGTGCCTTGTTCGTCAACGAGAACATCGGCGGTCATGCCACCGTTCACCTCGCGCTGCGCCGCGCATTGGCGGACAGAGACGATATCGCGGCGGAATTCCTCGACGCGGAAGGGCCGGGGATCGTGGGCAAGGTGCTCAGAGCCCCGGTGCCGGGTCTGGCGCGGGCCGACCTCGACCTACAGCCGCTGCGAGGTCAGCTCGTCCACTCGTGGGCGATCAACAAGAGGGTCCGGCAGCGGCTGAATCGTGGTGACATCGATGCTATTCACCTCTACACCCAGAACGCGATGCTCGGCGGGACGAGAATTGTGCGTCGCGTGCCTACGGTCATCACGACCGATAGCACCGGGCTGCGAAACGCCTTCAGCATCCCTTATCGATCGCCGACCCGATTCACCCGCAAGGCCAGCAGGGCCGCTCTTCCATTCGAGCGACCGGTCCTCGACGCCGCGCACCACGTCCTGGCCAACGCATTGCCCGTCGTCGAGTCACTCACCTCACCTGACTACGGTCTTTCGCCGGACTCGGTCTCCCTCTTGCGGATGGGCATCTGGTCTCCGTTCTTGACGAAAGAGCTACCAAAACGACCGCCAGATCGCCGACCCACCGTGGTCTTCCTGGGTACCTCGATGGATCGCAAAGGGGGGACACTGCTTCTCGAGGCGTGGCGATCATGCCTCCGGGACCGCGCTGATCTACTGCTGATCACGCTCGACGCCGTCGCCGAGGAGCCTGGGTTGCGGGTCGTCCGCGACCTTCGTCCCGGCGACGACCGGCTATGGGAACTGTTGGCCGGGTCAGACATCATGTGTTTTCCGTCGATCATCGATCAGGCTCCGAACGCGGTTCTCGAGGCCGCTGTCGCCGGGCTTCCGGTCATCGCGCACCCCGCGGGCGCCATTCCAGAGATGGTGATCGACGGCGTTACCGGGCTCCTGGTGGACGGCTCGGATCCACGCGCGGTGGTCGGCGCGCTCGACACCCTGATCTCCGACCCGGGGATGCGCCGGAGAATGGGCGAGGCAGGGTGCGCGCACGTTCGTGAGCACTACAACATCGTCCGGTCCGCGGACACGATCGTCTGCGCGCTCCACAGGGCTGTCGACGCCTTCCCCGAGGAATGCGAGCCATGAGCTTCCGGATCTATGAAGCAGTAGACGACCGACTGTTGCACGAATGGCAGAAACTGGCCGAGGAAGTCGGTACGAGGTTCGCCTCGCGTCCGTCCTACGGGTTGTCCTGGCACCGCCACCTCGGGCGCGGGCCGCTCCGGCTCGCAACCGTGCGCCGGGACGGCCGGCTGGTGGCCCTGCTGCCACTTCATAGCCGACGGCGCCTGGGAGTGGCGGTCTACCGACTGCTCGGCCACGGGCTCGGTACGATCGGGGAATCCCTCGCGCGAGATGAGGCGGCTCTAGCGGATCTAGTCTCGGGGCTCGCACGCTCGGGCGCAGCGCTCGAACTGACTCACCTTCCGTCCGATTCACCGCTGGTGGCCGCGGTGCGGGCGGATCCAGGGTGGGACGCGACCTTCACTGGAGACGACTACTGCCCGGTGATCTCACTGCCTGAGGGCACCCGGGCGTCCGACCTGCGTAGCAAGTCCACGCTCTCCCGGGCGGCCTCCTCCCGGCGCAAACTCGCCAGGGAGGGGCTCGAACTGGCAGTGGAGACTGTGAGCACCGCCGCCCAGTTCGACAGGCGATGGCCGGACATCGTCGCGACGGCCGCGGCGGCGGAAGAACAGGAGGAGGTGAGTCGGCTCAATCTATGCGCTCCTCCCTATAGCGGCTTCACCAACGAATTCCTACGTCGTGAAGCCGAAACCGGGCACCTCATCATCTGGGGCGGGACGTTCGGTGGCGGATGGGGAGCCCACGTCGCGACCTTGGCGACACATGGGACTGCGGAACTGTGGTTCACCCGGTTCGATCCCCGCCACAAGCGTTGCCGGCCGGGCCACCACCTAATCGAAGCGATCTGCGAGAACCATGACGAGCTCGGCGTCACCCGTGTGGATCTCCTCCTCGGTAGAAATGGCTATAAGAGCGACTGGCAGACCGGCGAGTACGAAGTGGGAACTCTGGTAGCAGCTCCATCGGGTTCGCGAGGGGTCAGGACGAGGATGGGCGCTGCCGACCTCGCGGCGGGGCTGGTCCGCGGCGGGGCCGCTCGGGCGTCGGACGGCGCGGGACGGGTCCGGTCCCGGATGGTCGCGGTGTTCGGTGGTGGAGCTGGACCGGCGACAGCGCCGCGGTCATGACTCCGAAGAGCACCCTGGACGATCGCCCCGGGGGGGACGTCCGGGGGCCGGGTGCGGACAGCGAGAGCCGTTCCTTGCTCGCCAACTCGGGCGCGATGGTCGCTGGCCGGATCCTCACGGCGGTTCTCGGGTGGGCAGGCAGCGTGGTGATAGCCCGTTCCCTGTCGCCAGACGACTGGGGGCGTTACTCGTTCGTCTTCGGCCTGCTCGGCGTCCTGTCCCTGGTGACCGATCTCGGTGTAGGTCGAGTTGTGCTTGCTCGCCTTACCGGTGCGTCGTGCGAGGAGTCCCGGCGGGTGGCGGGGTCGTTCATCCTGCTGCGGTTCGTTCTCGGTCTCATCGGATTCGCCGTCGCGGTGGCCTATGCGGCGATCACGGGAATGTCGACGGAACTCGTCGCGGTGGTGGCGTTCGCAGCGATCGGTGTGGTCCTGGCCACCCCTGCAAACGCACTGATGGTGCTGTACCAGGCGAGACTGCGGCTCGTCACGATCACTGTGTGGGACGCCGTAGCCCACATCGTGCAATTGACATTGGTGCTGATAGTCGCACGCACTGCACCGTCACTCGTCTGGTTCATTGTCCCGGTGTTGGCCAAGGAGCTAACCGTCCTCGTGGCCCGCGCCGCGGGTGTTCTACGGGGCAGGCTCGGACCTCGTCCGGTGTTCAGCGCGGGGACGGCGTACTGGGGGGAAATGCTCCGTGAGGCCGTCCCCATCTCGATTGGGTTCGCGCTGATTATGCTGTTGACCAAGGTAGACATCCTCATCCTTCAGAGGTTGGACACCTTCGAGTCGGTCGGTATGTACGCGATCGGTTATAAGTTCTCCGACCTGGTGATCATGGTCGCCGTCACCATTTCGGTACCCTTCACGACGGTGCTGGTCCGGGCGTGGCCCGACGACGACGAGACCTTTCGCCAACGGACGAGACAGGCCATGATCATCGCCGGCGTTCTGGGGTTGCTCGCCGTGGTGGGCTTCTGGCCGACGGCAGACTTCTTCGTCTGCCTCCTGTACGGAGAGAGGTTCGTCGAGGCGGCCGGGACCGCACAGCTGCTGGTGCTGGCCAGCGCGCTCTCCGGCGCGACGAACATCGGCCTCGTCGCCCTCATCGCCGCTCGAAAGCTGACCGTGTTCCCCTGGGTGGCCGCCGGGGGCGTGCTACTCAACGTTGCGTTGAACCTCGTCGCGATCCCTCGCTGGTCCTACGAGGGCGCGGCCGCAGCCACTCTCGTCACCGAGGCGCTCGTTTTCGTTTCGGTGCTCCTGCTGGTCCAGCGCAGCATCGGGATTCGCGGAGTCGTCCCGTGGGGGCCACTGGTTCGTCTGGCGCTTCTGGCTGCTGCGGTTGTCGCCCCCTCCGTCGTCCTCATCACATACTCGGCTTGGCCGTGGCTCCCGGTTGTCCTCGGTTCGTTGCTCGTATTCCTCCTCCTGGCGGAGCTCAGCGACTCGCTAGAGGGTGTTTCACTCATCGGCCGAGTGCTGCCACCGTTCATCGGTCGACGGTTCGTCGACTCAGGATGCAATGGGAAGGGGTCATGATGGAACGGCTCAGCGGGCTCCTGACAGCCTTCGGACGCTCGGGATTGGTGCTCGCCTACCACGACATACTCCCCGACCGGCGCGCCGTCTACCCGTATGCGGTCCGTGAATCGACGTTTCTCCGCCACCTCGACATGGTCCAAGCTCTCGGCCTTCGACCGGTGACCCTTGCCGAATTCACCGACAACCTGCTCGCCGGCGACGCTTCCGGACTGGTAGCGGTGGTGTTCGACGACGCGATCGTCGGTGTGCATCGAATCGCGATGCCCAGGTTGGCCGAACGGTCAATCCCGTGGACGCTGCTGCCCGTCACCGACCGGACAGGAGTCGATCCCGACTGGTGGCCGGAGGCGGATCGCACGATGACGCGTGTCGAGATCGCCGAGGCCCTCGATTCGGGAGCGGCGCTCTGTGGACACACCGCCACCCACGTGTCGCTTCCCGACATTCCTCCGGCCAAAGCGCTCGACGAACTAAGGCGATCCCGCGAGACCCTGTCTGCCTGGGCCGGTCGCGAGGTGCGGGACCTCTGTTATCCGTTCGGTCATCAGACTTCCGACGTAAGACAACTGACCAGGGACGCCGGGTACCGATGCGGTTATTCGTTCACCAACGGACGCTGTCATCCGGCGACCGACCCATTCGCGCAGCCACGGCTGGCGATGCATGAGGAGCTGAGCCCTGCGAAGTTCCTCGCGACTGTGATCCGACCACGATGCACCTGGCCGCCGGTTCGGGATCTCCGCCGCCAACCCCCCGCGGTGAACGCATGATCGGTGGCGCGGTCGTCATTCTGCTGATCTGCATCGCACTGTTCGCGCTCTCGATCAGACGACCCCAGTGGGGGGTTATCGCCATCGCCGGGCTCCTGCCGTTCCACGGACTCCTGTTGATCACCCCGCTGTCGATGAACTCGTGGAAAGAAGCTGCCGTCCTCGCCGTGCTGGCGGCCTGCCCCTTCGCACGCCGGGTCGGTTCGCACCGCACCGTGGTCGCGCCGTGGATCATTCCGCTGATCCTGCTCATTCCGATCGGAACCGTGTCGGCTATCGCGGCGTTCGGTGTCCTGGCATTCTTCCCGTTGAAGATCGCGTTCTTCTACGTCCTGCTTCCTCTCATCGTGATGATGTTCCCGTTCGACCGCGCCGACAAGGATCGCCTGGTCTCGGTCCTATTGGGAGCGGGTGTCGTGGCGGCGTCCTACGGGATCTGGCAGCAGTTTGTCGGCGGGGCCGCGCTGGTCGACCTGGGATACGAGTGGAACGTGCACATTCGCAGTGCCGGGCCGATAATGCGAAGCATCGGGACGTTCAACCAGCCTTTCCCGTTCGGTCTGTTCCTCATGCTCGTCATCGTGGTGGCCACCGCCGCGGCTCTCGCGGAACCTCACCGGCTCCGATCGAAGTTCTTCGTCGCCGTGTTCCCCGTGCTCGCCGCCGGTATGCTTCTATCGGTAGTCCGCGCTAGCTATATCGGAGTAGCCGTGGGGCTCGTCGCCGTCGGCGTCCTGCTGTCCCGGCGGTTCCTTGTGCGGCTGCTCATCACCTTCTGCGTTGCGGTCCCCGTCGTCCTGACGTTCGTTTTCCTGTCTGGGTCGGACATCCTTAGGACCTTCGTCTCGAGCAGCAGCCTCGAGGAGCGCGGAGGCCACTGGTCGGTCAACATCCCGCTTGTGCTGAGCCAGCCCTTCGGAGCAGGTCTGGGCACGACCGGTTCCTCGGCGGCAAAGGTCTCGGAGGGCCACGACCCCTCCAGCCCCTTATACCAGCCGGACAGCAACTACATGAAGATTCTGCTCGAACTCGGGCCGATCGGACTCGCCGCGTATGCATTGATCGTAGGTCTTATGGTTCTCACGCTCACCCGGATGATCCCCCACACCCCTGATCCCCTCGAACGCGGGCTCCTGGCCGGTGGCGCATCCGTCGCGCTTGCTGCTTGCGTGGCCGCATTCTTTGCGACCTATCTGGAGATTTTTCCCCTGGATGCGTACTTCTGGCTGCTCCCCGCGGTCGCGGCGAGTACGTCCAGAAAGGTGCGGGACCGAGTCACGGGGCGGCAACCGGCGTCGCGTCCGCGGATACTGGAGCGTTAGACGACCCGCTCGACCACCTCGGCGATCCTGCCGCGGAACGATTCCTCGGAGAACCCGGCTGCGAAGGCGACGAGGTCTGATGTCGCGTAGTCGGAGTCATTCCACTCGCGCATCGCCCGGGCCAGGGCTGCTATCACCTCGTCGTCGCCGCGCCCGTTCACAAGTTCTCCGCTGACACCCGGAATGACGGTGTCGAGGGCGCCACCACGACCCAGCGCAAGGACCGGCGTACCCGCGGCGATGGCCTCGACGGGAACTATCCCGAAATCCTCCTCCCCCGGCATGACCAGGGCGCGGGCGCCGCGGAGCATGTCCCTCATCTCGGAGCGGGGCAGACGTCCGAGAAACTCCACGCCGGGCCCTGATCGCGCCCGGCAGCGGTCCATGTCCCGCCCCTCGCCCACCACGACAAGTCGGACGCCGGCGGCAACCGCGGCCGCGACGGCGAGGTCGACCCGCTTATATGGAACTAATCTGCCCACCGAGATGAAGTAGTCACCACGGGGTGCGTCCCCGGGGGTGAAGTATCCGGTGTCGACCGGTGGGTGTAAGACCTCCGCGTCCCGGCCCCACCAGTTTCGAATCCGGTCCCGCACGGCCGTCGAGTTCGCCACGACGATCTGCGGGCGGTGCGCCCAGCGGGTTTCGTTGGCCCTGGCCCTGGCCGCCAACACCGCGAGCGCCACCCGGCCGGCACGGGAGTCGGACTCCCCGTGCCGGAAGGCCTGATCCCAGGCCCACCGGGCCGGACTGTGGACGTAGGCCACCGAGGGACTGTCGACCGCGGCCCCCGAGATCGCGAACGCGTGGTGGCTGATCACCACCACATCGGTGTCCTCGGGATCGATGGCGGTCCGCTGCAGCACCGAGGGGACGAGCGGCATCAGGTGCGCGTACGAGGCCTGGCCGGTCATGCGATACGCCGCCTGCAGCGGACCGGTGCGCACGCGGGGGCCGAGTCCGCTCGGGATGCCCTGCGGGCGCGAGAACGGGACATGGATCCGGGCGTCCGGCCAGACTCGGGCCATCTGCTCGACCACGTGTTCGCTGCCGGCGATGTCGGTCAGACGCTCGTGGACCAGTGCAACCTTCGGCATCCGGCGCCCGCTGGCGGCTCCCAGTGCGTTCATCCGGCCGCCTCGGACTTCCTGACGACCACCCGCGTCGGTACACCGACCTCGACCAGAGCGGCTAGTGCCTTCTCCGCAGCCCGCCCATTGCGGGACCCGTGGTCGACGACCACCACTCCCAAATCCACGGCGGACGCGGCAACCTCCCGCCACCACGGCTCGCCATGGCTGGCCACGAGTAGCCTGTGCTCTTCGGAGCGGTCATCGGGAGGCGGAACGATCGGATCGACGTCACCAAGGAGCACGGCTGACCCGCCGGAGGAGAGGACGGCGGACACGGCCGCCTCCGTCAAGGCGGGTAGCCCGGTCGGCGGTGCGGCGTCGACGTCCACAACTGAACCGTAGCGGTGCCCCACCGACTGCGCCCAGGTCTTGTCTGTTCGGCGTCCTCTACGTAGCCGAACCGCGCCGAGTACCGCCGCCGCCGCCAGGGTGACGACGATTCCCGCCACCGCCCCGGACCGGAGCGGGGTGGGCCAGCTTGGGTTCCCGCTTCCGACGTCCTGCCCGATAACATTCGCGGTGGGGTAGGTCGCCCGCAGAGTGTCCGTACGTGACCGCGCTTCTTGAATGAGCCGTGCGAGGTCTGATGTATCAGCGTTTCTGTCCGACTGCCGTCGAGCAGCTATCTGGTCCTCGAGGTCGGCAATCTCCTCGTCGGCCGAGTCGACGACCGGAGCGAGGAACTGTTCGCGGAGTTCTCCGGCGCGAGTGTTCATCGCCTCCACGACAGCGGTCCCCATCCGTGCAGCCGCGTCTGAGCCAGATTCGGACCGGGTCACCACTTTGAGCAGCCCGGGCACCGTCGCGGTGGACACCTCAACGGTCGGTCGCCTGCCGGCGAGTACTACCGGTTCACCGCTGCGGTCCTCGATGATCTCCTTCGCTCGCTCGTCCGTGACGAACTCGGACATCCCGGCGGCGACTGCGTCCATGGCGACGGCATCCCGCTCCGCCCGGGCGGCGGTCCCGACCGTCACCGTCGTCTCGACGGAATAGACGGGCGTCGCCCTGGAGTAAGAGAACGCGACGATGATTCCGACTATCGCGCCCACCACGAGTGCCACCGGGAGCGACCGGAGGTAGGCGCCGAATAGCAGCCGAAGATCGACGGCCGGAGGGCGCGATGGTCTAGAGGAATCGACCGAGTGCGAACCGCGTTCCGCGATTGCTGATGACGGCATATGTGGACCCCCTTCCGACGAACTGGCGGTTGTCGCCACCCCGGTCATGCCGGGGATCGTCGGTCCTCGCGAAATCCTAGCGCCCGGCACCCGCAAATAAACATTGTTCCATGTAGCCCTCCCCGCAGGGCCCCTGAGGGGTTACCATCCCCACACAGCCGGTGGGACCAACCCCTTCTGGCGACCAGAGCCCGAGGTGTGTCATGTCCGAGACCCTGTCCCCCCGTCTTCCTCTAACCCCAGCGCAGGTGGCAATGCGGGACGGGCACCTCCAGGACCCGCAGAGTTCGGCGTACTCCCAGGCGCAGATCGTCTGGTACTCCGGGGAGAACCTGACCGAAGAGGTCCTCGTCGAGGCGTTCAACCGTGGGCTTCGGGAGTGCGAGACCCTGCTATTGAAGTGTGGCGTCGACGAGAGCGGCAACTGGTACCAGCAGTTCGATCCCGCCGAGGAGATTCCCATGACCCGGATCGATCTCACAGGGGAAGGTGATCCGAGAGCCGCCGCCTTGACTATCGCTGATCGAGAGATCCGACGGGCGCTCCAGATCAGCGGCCCCGAACTCCCCTTCCGGTCATACCTGTTCGTTCTCGGCGAGCATTCGTTCGGATGGCTACTCGTGTGCCACCACGTCGTGATCGACGGCTACGGCGCCAACCTGTTGCGGTCCCGTGTGGGAGAAATCCTCGCCGCACTCGTCAACGGGAATGACGTTCCTGACTGCAGGTTCGGACGGATCGCGGAGATGATCGCCGTAGTGCCGGAGCCGGACCCTGCTGACCTGGAGTTCTGGAGGCAGCACCTCGAAGGTGCGCCGGAGGTGATCAGCTTCGCCGACCGTGTCGTCCCGCCGGCTCCCCTCCACTCGATGATCGATGTTCTCACGCCGGACTTCGTCGCCCGGGTCGCCGAGACACTCGACGGCGTCAACTGGGCGCATGTTGCTGCGGCCGCAGCGATCGGGTATGTATCGGTACTAGTCGAGAACCCGACAGTGGTGGTTGGCTTGCCTGTGACAGGGAGGTTTGCTCCCGAGGAGAAAATCACTCCATCGCAGTCGATGGGTGCGTTGCCGCTCCACCTGACCGTCGACCACTCGGCGCCGCTTCCGGAGTTGGTCCGGCTGTTCCAGACCACGTTCCGCAGCACGCGAAACCATCAACGTCAGGCTCCGCACACCTTGCGCGCCGAGCTCCCCGTGGCATGGCGCACCGGCCGGATCTACGGTCCGATGATCAATGTGATCCCGTTCGAGGTGCCCTCGACCGCCGGAAGTCTTGAGAGCGGCCTCGAGGTCATCGACCAGGGGCCCATCGATGACCTCGCCATGACTATGATCCCGGGTCCGGACAACGGTATAAGGACGAAATTCCTGTTCAATCCGGATTTATACGGCCCCCAAGCGCGTCAGGAGCACGCCGACCGCCTGGGGAGGTGGCTCGAACAGATCGTGGAGAACACCAGCGCAATCCTCGCGGATCTGGTCTGTCTCACAGAGGACGAGGAGAAGTTCCATTCGGAGCTGGAGGCAACCGCTGCGGCAGGTGAGCCGAGCCCGCTGGGGTGGCGAGAGCCGTGCACTGTAGCGGATCTGGCGGCCGCGGCCGGGGTCGCCGGGGCGTCAGGGATATCGGTGCGATCAGCGCTCGGTCGCCCGTCAGTCATCGGCTCGCCGGGCCGGGTCACGCTCCACAGTCCTCGCGGTGAGCACCGCACGGACCTTCTCGTGGCCCTTCGCCGGGACGGGGCGATCGAATACCGCGGAAAATCCTCGGATCGGGTGGCGGTGAACGGCTCGTGGGTCGAACTGGAGGGCGTGCGGAACGCGTTGGCCCGGGATGCTCGGTGCGCAGGGGCCGAGATCTCGGTGTCGGAACGCAGGATCACTGTACGGTTGGGCCGAGACAGTGGCGGGGTTGATCGTGCGGACGTCTCCCGCTTGATCGGCGAGGTCACTGCCGCGCCGGTCGTCGTCCGCTGACCGGCGCTGACCGCGATGCGGATACTCCATCTGGTCAACGAACTCGTCGACACCGGGAACGGAATCGTCAATGTCGCGGTCGATCTGGCCATCGACTGCGCTGCTCGCGGCGACGAGGTCGCCATCGCGTCCAGCGGGGGCGGCTTCGTCGAGCTGGTCGTCACCCATGGTGTGCGACACGTGGACATCGATTTCCGAAACCGGCCTGCGCGCTCCTTCGGTCGGCTGAGGCGGTGGGTCCGCGAGTTCCGACCGGACGTCGTCCACGCGCACACCGCTGCGCCCTGCGCGATCGCGGCAGCGGTCCGTCGAAGCCCCGGGGTTCCCGACTTCGTCCTCGTGGCCACGATGCACAATGTCTACCAGCGGTCGTCGGTGCTAATGGCCACGGCTGACATGACGATCGGAGTCGCCGAGTCGGTGTCACGGACCGTGCGCAGACGTCGGTGGCACTCACCTCTCGTGGAAACAGTGGTCAACGGCGTCGTCTCGTCGCCCCGGCGACCGAAACGCGGGATCCGGAGCGAGGACGATGGCGCAGTTCTCGGCCCCGAGTCCATAGTGACGGTCGGCGCGGTTTCCCACCGTAAGGGGGCCGACGTGCTCCTGGACGCCTTTATCGCTTTGGCCGGCTCCCGACCGGGAGCCCACCTCTGGTACGTGGGAAACGCGGATTGGGCCGACGTCATACAGCGAGCCCGCTCATCGGAGTTCGCCGACCGCATCCACTTCCCGGGACTCTCTACCGACCCTGGGTCGTTTCTCGCGGCGGCGACCGTTGTGGCCGTCCCGTCCCGTCGGGAGGGACTGGCCCTCGCACTGCTCGAGGCCCGAGAAACGTGCGCTGCGATCGTCGCGACGGACACTGACGGGTCTCGAGAAGGTCTCGATCAAGGTGCCGCAGGGATTCTGGTGCCGGTCGAGGAGCCGGAGGCTCTCGCATCAGCACTCGTCAGGGTGCTTGACAATCCCCAGCTTCGGTCCGAGTTGCGCGGGAAGGCGGCCGCGGGCCTGGAACGCTTTTCTGTCGGTCGAATGGCCGCGGACTATCGCGATTGCTATATGACTGCGGCCGCCGGAAGGCAGCCGACCCGGAACAGGTGACCGCCCCGGGGGTCAGGAGCCGAAGCCGACGCCCCCGGCGCCGGCTCCCGGGAATTGTCCCGGTGGCCCCTCACCTGGGGACTGCGCCGGGTCTTCAGCGCGGTCTTCGGTAGAGGTGCAGTCGGCCACAGCTTCCTGTAGCGCCCCGACCACGGGCTTGGGCCGTCGGTCCTCGTAATAGAGGCCGAAATGGTATTCCGAGTCCGTCCGCGGGGCATCGCCGTCGACCAGCGTGTAGATGAAGATCGGCCCCAGTGCCCGCTCACTTCTGGCGAGTTGGAACGCCTCGACGACCATCGCTGCCTGGTGCTGCGGGCTGACCGCCTTGAGTCCGCCCGTGGGGGCGCCGAACTCGGTGAGCCAGATCTTTTTGTCACCGTCCCCGTGAGACCGCATCAGTTGCTCGACTTCATCGAGGGACCTGAACGTGTTCCACCTGGACTGCCCGGACGGCAGTTCCGGGTAGGAGTAGGGGTGCATGCCGACGGCGTCCAGATACTCGCGGCCGCCCATGTCGTACAGCCTGGAGAGAAAGGACAGCGGGGCGATCGACCTGTCGGTGTCCGCAACAGGTGCCAAGCCACCGCTGATAACGGTGGCATCGGGATCCGCTGCGCGTATCGCGGGGTACGCGGCCTTCAAGATCTCGAAATAGAAGGCGACATCGGGGTTGGGCCAGAAGTGGTGCAAGTTCGGCTCGTTCCAGATCTCGTATCCATCTACCTGATCCCCGTACCGCGCTGCTACCTTCCCGGCGAACTCGCCGTAGAGCCCAGCTACCGATCGGTGCTCGGCCGTGACCGGCCCGGTCGGAACGTCTAGCCAATCTGGCACGGACTGGATGACCAGTAGTGGCGTGACCCCGGCTTCGCGGGCCCGCCGCACCCTCGTGTCCAGCGGCGACCAGTCGTCCGTTCCTCTCGCGCGCTCGATCTCACCCCAGTTGGCGCCTATCCGCACCCGCCCCATGCCCAGGTCTCGGGTGAGCCTGTTCGCGCGGGCGTACTCGTCGGAGGACATGCGGTCCCAGGCCGCGTTGCCGGACATCCCGATGTCCATGCACGGCGCCTGGGTGCCGAGTGGCGTCTCTACCGCGGCGGGGCGGAACGCGGTGAACGGGGAGTAGCCCATGAGGGTTCCCAGAACGAACACCACCGAGGAGACGACCGCGACGAGCACCGTTCCCCAACTCCGCAAATGAAACGCATTCCTGGTGGATCGGGATTCCACTGCTCCATCTCCTTCGCGATGCGTTCTCCGCACTGTCCGCGGACGCAGGATCCCCCGATCCCCACGAGCACGATCATGGCATCCTACGCCGGACAGCGGGGCGAAGTACCTATACAAGCCGAGTTCCGCGGTGAGGTAGCACCGACGCACATCTCTACCTGTCCTGCGTGTGGGTGCGCGAACGGTGGCCCTAGGCTGGTCGGGTGACCGCGCGACTCGACGAGGCCGTAGAGGCTGACCTCGGCCCGCTATCGGAGCTGGCCGCCCTGACCTTCCCGCTGGCGTGCCCACCCGGGTTAGACGAGCAGGTGATCGGTGTCTTTGTCGCCGAGCACCTCAGCGAGCACGCGTTCAGGGCGTACCTGGAGGCCCCGGACCACGACGTACTGGTGGCCCGCTCAGCCGATGGCGCGATCGTCGGATACGTGCTGCTCGTCGCCGGGACCGCGATGGATCCGGGTTGCGCGCGCCAGATAGTCCACCGCCCGACGACGGGGATCAGCAAGTTCTATGTGCACCCCGACCACCACGGCGCGGGCATCGCGTCGCGGATGCTCGACGAGGTGACGCGGCGGTGCCGGGACGCGGGTGCACAGAGCATCTGGTTGGCCACGAACGTCGCCAACACCCGCGCCCGCAGGTTTTACGACAAGCACGGGTTCGAGCCCCGGGGAAACCGGACCTTCGACGTGGGCGGCGTCGCCAACACCGACGTCGTCTACGAACTGCCTCTCTGAACAATCCTTCCGCAGTCGGGGTAGCCAGGTCTCCGGGCGCCGCCGGGCGTCGGCCGCCCTGACGCCGACCGACTGCCGAGAACGCCGGGCCGGCGAATGAGGCCGGGCCCACGAGTAAGCCGGTCTGGCGCGAGTCCCCCGGGCGGAGCACCGCCCATCTCATCGCCGGCGATCCATGAGTGGACGAGCGTGCGGGTCATCGCATCGTGGGAGTGCAGTGCACCTATCTGGGGTCTGGAACCCCGGCGGGTGAGGACGGGGCGGCGGCGCCGGGTGCGCGGGCGGCGCCGGGTGCGCGGGCGGCGCCGGGTGCGCGGCGACGCCACGGCCGGAGGTCAGCCGCCGACGGTCTCGAACCGGGACAGCGCCAGGAGTCGGGAAGTGGCACGAAGGTACTTCTTGCGGTAGCCGCCGGCGATCATCTCGTCGGTGAAGATCGCGTCCAGTTTGTCTCCGGAGTTGCGCACGGGAATCCCCGCGTCATAGAGCCGGTCGGCGAGGACGACGAGACGAAGGGCGATCGACTGATCAGGCAGCGGCTTGACCCCGCTGAGGCAGACCCGCGTGACGCCGTCGACGAGGCGGTTGTACTTGGACGGGTGAAGGGTCGACAGGTGCTCGCACAGGGCGTCGAAGTCGTCGAGCGTGGCACCCTCCACCGCCTCGGCCTCGGCCTCGAGTCCGCTGTCGTCCATCGGGTCCGGGGCGGGGGGCAGGTTACGGTGCCGGTAGTCCGGGCCGTCGACCCGGATCGACTCGAAGATTCCCGACATCTTGCGGATCTCCCGCATGAAGTCCTTGGCCGCGAACCGTCCCTCCCCCAGCTGCTCCGGCAGCGTGTTGGAGGTGGCCGCGACGCTGACACCGGCGGTGGTGAGCTCCGCGAGCAGTCGGGACACCAGCATGGTGTCGCCCGGATCGTCGAGCTCGAACTCGTCGATGCACAGGACGGAGTGCCCGGAGAGCTCCTCGACGGCCCGGTTGAAGCCGAGAGCACCCACGACGTGCGTCAGCTCGACGAACGTCCCGAACGCCTTGGGCTCGGGGCAATTGTGGTAAATCGACGTCAGCAGGTGGGTCTTGCCCACCCCGAAGCCGCCGTCGAGATAGATACCGGTCCCCTGCACCGCCTTCGGTCGCCGGCCGAACAGCCCCTTCTTGGGAGTGCGACGGGCCACCACGGACTCGGCGAACTCGCGACACGCCTTGACCGCGGCGGCCTGCGAGGGCTCGGCCGGGTCCGGGATGTAGGAGTCGAAACTGACATCGTCGAACATCGACGGGGGAACCATCTGTGCCACGAGCTGATCGGCAGGAACCACCGGGGTGACGTCAACGAGGCGAGAGACCATGGGCAGAGCCTATCGTGGGGACACCCGGCGTCAGAACGGAAGGAGTCCCCGGTGCACATTACACGGCCCACCGTGATCGACGACGACCCCGCCGCCCTCGAGGCCTTGTGGGCGGCGCTGGACCCCGAACCGGGTCTGCCCGTGCCGTGCATCCGCGCGGTGATGATCTCCTCGGTCGACGGCACGACCACCGTGGACGGCCGCAGCGGCGGGCTGGGGACCCCGACGGACCGGCTTGTCTACGACGCCATGCGGGCCCGGGCCGACCTGATCCTGGTGGGCTCGGGCACCGTTCTGGCCGAGGGGTACGGCCCCGCCCGGACCGCCGCCGTGTGGGCGGACAGACGACCCGGTCCCCCGCCCGTCGTCCTGGTGTTCACCCGCGCGCTGGGCGACGCGCTCATCGAGCACTGCGCCGACGCCGGCGACGGACTGCAGGTGGTCGCCGCCCACGGAGTGCCCGGCGACCGACTCGAGGCCGCCCGGGAGCGGGGTGTCACGGTGCACGTGCTCGATCCGGGTCCACTGCGCACCTCCGTCCGTTCCCTCGCCACACACTTCGGGGCCTCCGAGGTGACGTTCGAGGGCGGTCCGCAGCTGCTCGGGACCTTGTTGCGCGAGGGCGCGATCGACGAACTCGTCCTGTCGGTCGCCCCCGAGATCATCGTCGGCGGCGACGACTCGCGACTGGCCGTCGGAACCGACGCCACCCGGGTTCCGCTGCGCGTCGCCGCGGCCTTCACGTGCCCCCGCGGCGGGCTCTACACCCGCTGGGTCGTCACCGGGGCCGACGGGTGAGGAACCGTCGAGCGGGAACACGCGCGGTCACGCGGCACCGGCACGTACGGGCACTCGGCGTGGGGCTGGCGGCCCTGGCGGTGACGATCGCCGGGTGTGCGCCCCTGCCCGCGACGGGGCCGCGCCTGGCGACCGGCGACGGCCCCGGGGGATCCTCCGGCGGTGGCGAGGCGGCCGAGACCGCCGACCGACCCGACTGGCTCGCGCCGCGCAGCGACCTCACCTGGGTCCCGTGTCCCGACGGCCGGACCGGCGGGATACCGGAGGGCGCCGCCGTGGAGTGTTCCCTCCTCGGGGAGACCCCCGTCCTGCGGCTCACCGCGACGGGGACACCCGACGACGCGGCGCCCCTCGTCGTCGTCGCCGGTCCCGAGACACCGGCCGACACCCTCGCCTCCCGACTCGCCTCGTCCGGCCCCGAACTCATTGACACCCGACCGCTGGTCGTCGTGGACCACCGCGGACGGACCGGCCCGGCCGGTACGTGCCTGACCTTCCCGGCCCGCCGCACCCTCGACGGGCTCGCGGATCGGGGCACCGACCCCGATTCGCCCGCGCTGCGCGGCGACCTCGCCGACACCTCACAGTCCTGCACGGACCAGCTCCAGGGCCGCGAACTGGACTTCGGCTCCGCCGGCGCCGCCGAGGACCTCGAACGCCTACGCCAGCAGTGGGACGTGCCCGGGCTCGCCGTGATGGGGATCGGGACCGGGGCCCGCACCGCCCTCGCCTACGCCGGCGCACACCCGGGTCGCCTCTCCCTGCTCGTGCTCGACTCCCCCGCCCCCGCCGACGGGGACCAGGAGGCCGCGGCCCGCGCCGCCCTCGACGGCTCCGACGCGGCGCTGCGCCTGTGGGCCGCCTCGTGCACCCGGACCGAGTGCGGACCCGGCGACGCCGACGAGAAGGTCGAGGCCGTGACCCGCGCGCTCGACCGCGCCCGCGAACCCGGCGTGGCGGTCCCGGCGGCGTTGCTGTCCGACGTGGTCCGGTCGGCGTTGGCGGACCTGTCCGGCGCCTCCGCTGCCGACGCCTCCCCAGGCGACGTCATCCTCGGCGACCTCGCGGCCGCCGCCCCCGAGGACACCCCGGGCAGCGTCCGTGACCGCGCCGCCGAACTGGCCGGGACGTCGCTGTTGTACGTGGCCGGATGCTCCGACCTGTCGCGCCGCGTCCCGGTCAACCGTGTCGAGGAACTGCGGGCCGAATGGGAGCAGACCCCGCCGTTCGGGGAGATCATCGCCGCGCAGCTCTCCGCCTGCTCCACCTGGCCCGTGCCCGGGCAGTCTCCGGTCTCCTTTCCCGCCGAGACGCCGGTACTCCTGGTCGGAGGGATCGCCGACCCCCGGGCCGGTGCCGCCGCACTCGAACCCACCGCCGGGGCCCTCAGCGCCGCCGGGGCCACCGACGTGCGGATCGTCACCTGGGGCGCCCCGGGCGCACAGGTGATCCTGCACTCCGGATGCGCCCGGGGCGCGGTCGTCGATTTCCTCGACGACCCGGATGCCGCTGAGCAGTCCACGGCCTGCCCGTCCTGACCGGCCGGGGTGCCTCACCGGGACGCGGGAGGCCAGGCGGTACCCTGCGAGTCGTGCCGCTGCCCACCCGAAGCACATCGACCGTGCCCCGCGTCCTCACCCACGTGTTGTGGCCGCTGGCGATCATGACCGTCATCCACCGCGTCCTGATCAAGGCCGTCAACGGATCCATCACGAACGATTTCGGCACCGTCTACGCCGCCACCAGGCGTTTCCTGGCAGGTGAGCCGGTGTACGTCGAGAACCTGCTGACGGTGCAACCGCACTATCTCTACGCCCCCAGCGGGACGTTCGTCCTCGCCCCGTTCGGCCTGATCGACAACTACACGCTGGCGCGCTGGCTGTTCATCGGAATCAACACCGCCGCGATCATCGCGGCGCTGTGGCTGCTCATGCGGCTGTTCGACCTCGACGTCCGCTCGTTCGCCGCCCCCGCCATCCTGCTGGCGGCGTTCTGCACCGAGGCGGTCACCAACACGCTGGTATTCACCAACGTCAACGGCGTGATCTTCCTGTGCCAGGTGGCGTTCCTCTACCTGCTGCACCGACGGCGCCTCTGGTGGGCCGGCGTGGCCATCGGCCTGTCCCTGGCCGTCAAACCGATGCTCGCTCCGCTGCTCGTGCTGCCTCTCATCCGCAAGCAGTGGCAGCCGTTCGTCACCGCGGCCGCGATCCCCGCCGTCACCATGGCCGCGGGGTGGGCCCTCACCGTCGACGCCCGTAGTTACCTCGACACCACGCTCACGTACATGGGTGAGGTGCGCGACTACTACAACAGCTCGATCGCGGGGATGGGCCTGTACTACGGCGTACCCGAGCCGGTCATCCTGGTGGCCCGCATCCTGGTCGTGGTGGCCACCCTGGTCGCAGTGTGGCTGCTGTTGGACTACCGCCACAACCACGAGGTGCTGTGGTTGGCCACCACCTCCGGGGTCGTGCTCGCCGGTGTGTTCCTCGTCTCCACCCTCGGCCAGATGTACTACTCGATGATGCTCATCCCGATCATGCTCACGGTGGTGCTGGACAAGTCGTTGGTCCGCAACTGGCCGGCGTGGCTCGCCGCGTACGGGTTCTTCACCCTCGACTTCTGGGAGTCGGCGCGCTGGCCCTACTACGGGCGGCTACTCGAGTTCGCGCACCCGACCCTGGGATGGTTGCTGCTGCTGGCCACCGTGCTCGTGGTGCTGCTGTGGCGCCGAAGCGACCCCCGCCGACACGAGCGGATCGCACCGGCCGCCGCGTCGGCGTAGCCTGCGGGCATGAGCGAGCCCACCGATACCCACACCCCCCAGCCGGACTTCACGCTGGACGACACCGAGTGGCGTCGTCGACTCAGCCCGGAGGAGTACCAGGTCCTGCGGCAGGCCGGCACCGAGCGTCCCTTCACCGGTGAGTACAACGACACCAAGACCGAGGGCGTGTACCGCTGCCGCGGATGCGGTGCCGAACTGTTCCGCAGCGACGCCAAGTTCGAATCCAACTGCGGGTGGCCCTCGTTCTTCACGCCGCTGGCCGGCGGCGCCGTCATCGAGCGCACGGATTCCTCGCTCGGCATGACGCGCACCGAGGTGATCTGCGCGAACTGCCACGGTCACCTGGGGCACGTGTTCGCCGGGGAGGGCTACGGCACCCCCACCGACCTGCGGTACTGCATCAACTCCCTGAGCATGACGCTGGAGCCGGCCGAGAGCTGAACTCGACCGGCCGCATCCGGCCCACAGAGACGAGAGGGCCGACCGGGACTGCTCCCGGTCGGCCCTCTCTCGCGTCAAGTCGAGCTGTCGGCGCGCGGTGGACCTCAGGGCATCGATGCCGCCAGCTGCCCGGCGGTGACGCGCGGTCCGGTGAAGAACGGGATCTCCTCGCGCACGTGGCGGCGGGCCTCGGTCGCCCGCATCTCGCGCATCAGGTCGACGATCCGGTCGAGCTGCGGGGCCTCGAAGGCGAGGATCCACTCGTAGTCCCCCAGCGTGAAGGACGGCACGGTGTTGGCGCGGACGTCCGGGTACTCGCGGGCGGCGCGGCCGTGCTGGGCGAGGATCTGGCGCCGCTCCTCGTCGGGGAGCAGGTACCACTCGTAGGAGCGCACGAACGGGTACACCGAGACGTACGCGCCCGGCTCCTCCTCGGCGAGGAACGCCGGGATGTGGCTCTTGTTGAACTCCGCGGGGCGGTGCAGCGCGGTGTTGGACCAGTAGGCGGTGCTGGCCCTGCCCAGGATGGTGGTGCGCCGAAACTCGTTGTAGAACCGCTGTAGGTCCTCGATGTGCTCGGAGTGGGTCCAGATCATGAAGTCGGCCTCGGCGCGCAGGCCCGAGATGTCGTAGAGACCCCGGACCACCACGTCGGTGCCGTCGTAGCGGGCGAGGAACTCGTCCAGGTCCGCGGCGACCGCGTCCCGGTCCTCCCCGAGCTGCCCCGGCGTCACCGTGAAGACGGAGAACATCAGGTAGCGCAGGGTCGAGTTGAGCTTCTTGTAGTCAAGGCGTGCCATGGCTCAATCCTGCCACCCCGCGGCGAGTCGCCGGGCCGCGGCCCGCGCCGAGCCGATACAGGCGGGTACCCCCACGCCCTCGGTCGCGCCGCCGACGAGCTCCACGCCGGGCAGCCGCTCGGCCAGTTCGGCGCGCACGCCCGAGATCCGCGTGTCGTGTCCGGGACCGATCTCGGCGAGGGCGTCGGACCAGCGGCGCACCCGCGAGTGCAGGACCGTCGGCGCGGAGCCGCACAGTCCCCCCAGCGCGGATTCGGCCATGCGGGTGAGGGTGGCGTCGTCGGCGGCGAGCACCTCGTCGTCGTCGATCCTCCCGAACGACACCCTGACCAGGTGCCCGGGCCGGGTGTCGAGGTGCGGCCACTTGCGGCTGGTGAAGGTCATCGCCTTGAACGGCACCGGTTCGTCGGTCGCCACCAGGACCCCCGAACGCTCCGGGAGGTCCAGGGACCGGTCGACCTCCAACGCGACGACGGCCGAGGACGCCGTCCGGATCCCGGACAGGCCCCGGGTCGCGGCGTCGAGACCCCCGGCACCCTCCAGGAGCGGGGCGGCGTGGGGAACGGGGACGGCGACGACGACGAGGTCCGCCTCCTCGGACCACGACCCGCGGTCGCCGGCGACCGCCAACGAGTAGCCCGAACCGTCCCGGTGGAGAGCGGTGCAGGTGGCGTGTGTACGGATCACGGCACCGGAGGCCCGGATGAGGGCGTCCACGAGGAGCCGGTAACCCCCGTCGAGGGTGGCGAACACCGGGCCCGGCACGCGGTGCGCGACGAGCTCCCGCGCGGCGGCTGTGAGGCTGGGAGCGCCGCGGTCCAACGCCTGCGCCAGCCCAGGGATCACCTGTCGCAGCCCGAGCCCGGTACTGGGGGCGGCGTACACGCCCCCGAGCATGGGGTCGACGAGCCGGGCGACGACCGCGTGCCCGAACCGCTCGGAGACCAACGAGCCGAGCGAGACGTCACCGCCCGGCTCCCAGTCCAGCGGCAGGTCGGCCTCGCGCGCGGCCGCAGCGCGCTCCCGCGGGCTCAGCACGTCCGCCAACGCCCCGACGTCGGACGGCAGACCCATCAGCGTGCCGATGGGCATGGGGACCATCCGACCCCCGGTGAGGATCGCCGGCCCGAGCGGCCCGGGATGACGCAGCGACCCGGTCAGGCCGAGTTCGGCGACGAGGTCGCTCGCCTCGGGTCGGCGGCCGATGAAGGCCTCGGCGCCGAGCTCCATCGGACCGGACGGGAAGTCGACGGTGTGGAGTGCCCCGCCCGGCCGGTCCGAGGCCTCGAGGACGGTGATGTGGGCGTCCGGCAGCTCGCGCGAGAGCTGATAGGCGGCCGTCAGCCCGCTGAGCCCACCGCCCACCACGGCGACGCGACGGCCCACCGTCACTTCCCGGTCAGCTCGTGGACGAGCTCCACCACGTGGGTCACCGCACCCGGGTCGGTGGTGGGTAGGACACCGTGGCCGAGGTTGAACACGTGGCCGCGTGCGCCGAGGTCGCGCGCCCGCTGGCCTTCGTCGAGGATGCGGCGGACCTCGCCGTCCAGCGCCGACCGGTCCGCGAAGAGCATCGCGGGGTCGAGATTGCCCTGCAGGACCTTGCCCGGCACCCGCCCGGCGGCGTCGTCCAGGGGGATGCGCCAGTCCACGCCGACGACCTCCGGGCCGGCCTCGCCCATCGCCCCGAGCAGCTCGCCGGTGCCCACGCCGAAGTGCGTGCGCGGAACCGTCGAGATGATCTCGTCGGCGAAGATGCGGGTCGAGTGCGGGAGCACCAGCGACCGGTAGTCCCGCAGGCTGAGCGCGCCCGCCCACGAATCGAAGAGCTGGACGGCGTCCACCCCGGCATCGATCTGCGCGCGCAGGAACACCGTGGTCAGGTCCGCCAGCTTGGCCATGAGCGCGTTCCACACGTCGGGGCGCGAGTACATCAGTGACTTGGTGTGCTCATGGTTGCGGCTGGGACCGCCCTCGATGAGGTAGGAGGCCAGGGTGAAGGGGGCGCCGGCGAAGCCGATGAGCGCCACCCGCGGGTCGAGCTCGGCCACGACCAGCCGCACGGCCTCCCCGATCTTCTCGAGGCGGTCCGGGGTGAGCTCGGGCAGCGCGGCGACACCGGCCTCGTCCCGGATCGGCTCCGCCACCACGGGCCCGGTCCCGGGCACGATGTCGATGTCCACCCCGGCGGCGGCCAACGGGATGACGATGTCGGAGAAGAAGATCGCGGCGTCCACCCCGTGGCGACGGACCGGCTGCAGGGTGATCTCACACGTCATCGCCGGGTCGAAACAGGCCTCCAGCATGGTGGACCCGGCGCGGACCTCCTTGTACTCCGGAAGCGAGCGGCCCGCCTGGCGCATGAACCACACCGGCGTGTGGGCGCCACCGACTCCGGTCACCTCGTCGAGGTACGGGCCGGTCCCGGCGCGGCGGCCGGCGACGGCATCCGTGGCGGGGTCGGCGGAACGGGAGGTCGAGGACGCATCAGAGTTCAACACACCCCCATCGTCCCATGACGCCGCCGCCGCGGCCGGTCAGCCCACCCGCGCAGGCGACGGCGCGCCTCCTCGGGGCACGCCGGGGGGGTCGCTAGCGTGACGACCCGTGAGTACATCGGTCAATGACGGCGAGCCCGAGGTCTTCCGGGAGGCGGTCGAGGCGCTGTCGCGACTCGAGGTCCGCCCCGAGATCTCGGTCGGCCCGATCCGCCCGCCGCAGCGACTGGCGCCCTACAGTCACGCGCTCGGTGTCGAGATCATCCCGCCCTCCGGCGACGACGTCCCAGAATTCTCCGACGGCGACGCCTTCGGCCGTCTCATCCTCCTGCACGACCCCTCCGGGGACGACGCGTGGAACGGCACCCTCCGACTCGTGGCCTACATCCAGGCCGACATGGAGGCCTCGCTGGCAGGTGACCCGCTCCTGCCCCAGGTGGCGTGGAGCTGGCTCACCGAGGCCCTCGGCGATCAGGCCGGGCCGTACACCTCGCTCGGTGGCACCGTGACCAGCACCGCCTCCGTCCGCTACGGCGACATCGCCGGTCCTCCCCAGTCCCACCAGCTCGAGCTGCGCGCGTCCTGGACCGCCCTCGAGCCCGACCTGACCGGCCACGCGTCCGCCTTCTGCACGACGCTCGCCCTGGCCGCCGGCCTCCCCCCCGTCGGCGTGACCTCCCTGCACCGGCGGTCGTGAGCGGGCGCCGCCGCGGCGAGACCCCGCCCGGGGCACAGCCACCCCCGGCCGAGTACGAGTTCGTCGACGCCCTCCCCGCCATCGAGGCGGTCGCCGACGCCCTGCGGTCCTCGCCCGGCCCCGTCGCGGTCGACGTCGAACGCGCTTCGGGGATCCGGTATGCCGACCGGGCCTTCCTCCTGCAACTCCGCGCCCCCACCGGCCCCGCCCTGCTCGTGGACCCGGAGACCCCGGGTCGGACCATCGGCTCCCTCGCCGACGTCCTGTCGACCCGCCCCCTGCTGCTCCACGCCGCGAGTCAGGACCTCCCGTCGCTGCGTGAGCTGGGGGTCTCGCCGACCTCGCTCGTCGACACCGAGCTGGCCGGACGTTTCCTCGGCACCGAGCGGGTCAACCTCGGGGCGATGATCTCGGAGCACCTCGGGATCGGCCTGGCCAAGGCGCACTCCGCCGCCGACTGGTCCCGTCGCCCGTTGCCGGCGGCGTGGTTGGACTACGCAGCCTATGACGTGCTGTTCCTGCACGAACTGGCGGACGAGGTCCTGCCGCGGCTCGACGAGCTCGGCCGCCGTGAGTGGTTCGAGGCGGAGTGTCGGTACCTGGTGGAGTCCGGCCCGGCACCTGCCGCGCCGGACCCCTGGCGTCGACTGTCCCGGCTGTCGAGCCTGCGCGACGGCCGGCAACTGGCGCGCGCCAGGGAGTTGTGGATGGCCCGGGACCGGGTCGCGGCCGAGCGGGACATCGCCCCCAAGCGGCTCCTCGGTGACGCGGCGATCGTGGAGGCCGCCAGGGTGGGGCCGACGAACAGAACCGCACTGCTGGCGATCGAGGGGTTCGACGGACCTCACCGCCGACGGCTCGTCGGGGAATGGCTCGCCGCCCTCGAGTGGGCCGACGGGCTGGGGCGGGCCGACCTGCCCTCCCGGCAGGGGCCGCCCGCCGAGCACCCGCCGCACGCGTCGTGGAAGCGAAACGAGCCCGAGGCCGCGGAGTTGCTCGAGATCGCCCGCGAACGGATCGGCGCACTCGCCGACGACCTGGGTCTGGAGCCCGGGCTCGTGCTCAAACCCTCGACGCTGAGACTGTGGGTGTGGCGCGCGGCGACGACCCGGTCCGGGGACGACGCGGAACTGCTCCACGACGTCCTGCTCACCGAGAGCGCCCGTGCCTGGCAGATCGAACTGGCCACCGACCCCCTGCTCGAGGCGGTGCGGAGCTTCCGCGCGGATTCCTGAGTCCGGGCCACCGGCACCGGCCGGCGCGGCCCCTGTCACGCGTGGGTACGGGCCCGCGTGTGCACGCGTCCGGCGATCCGGCCCGGGTCAGCCCAGTCGGGTCCGGATGCTGTCCGAGATCCCCTCGGGGGTCAGGCCTGCGTCGGCCAGGATCTCCCCCCGGGAGCCGTGGTCGAGGAACTCCTGCGGGATGCCCAGCGCGATTCGATCGACCCGCACCGCGGCGTTGTCCAGGCATGCCGACACCGCCGACCCGACGCCACCGTGCAGACCATTGTCCTCGACCGTGACCACGAGACGGCGTCCACGGGCGGCGTCCAGGATCGACGCGGGAACCGGGTAGACCCATCTGGGGTCCACTACGTCGACCGAGATGCCCTCTGTCCCGAGGGCACGGGCGGCGGCGATGGCGGGCGCGACCATCGACCCCACCGCGACGATGAGGACCTCGGCGTCACCGGATCCGTGCACGCGGTCGACCCCGTCCTCGGACGTGGCGAGGGCGGGCAGAGCATCACCGACCGACCCCTTCGGGAACCGGACGACGGTCGGACCGTCGTCGAAGGCCACCGCCTCGCGCAGTTCCTGCCGGAGGGTGGTCGCGTCCCGGGGAGCGGCCACGCGTACCCCGGGGATGATGCCGGTGAGCGACAGGTCCCACATCCCGTTGTGGCTCGCACCGTCCGGGCCGGTGACGCCGGACCGGTCCAGGACCATGGTGACCGGTTGTCGGAGTAGCGCGACGTCCATGAGCAGCTGGTCGAACGCCCGGTTGAGGAAGGTCGAATAGACCGCGACGACGGGGTGCAGCCCACCGAGCGCGAGCCCCGCCGCCGAGGCCACGGCGTGCTGCTCGGCGATCCCCACGTCGTACATCCGTTCCGGGAACCGCTCCCCGAACGCGGCCAGACCGGTCGGCCCGGCCATCGCGGCCGTGATGGCCACGACGTCATCGCGCTCGGCACCGATCTCACACAGCTCCTCGGAGAAGACCGACGTCCAGTCCACGGCGGAGGAGGTCGCCAGCGGTTTGCCGGTCTCGGGATCGATGATCCCGGTGGCGTGCATCTGGTCCGCCTCGTTGTTCTCGGCGTGTACGTAGCCCATCCCCTTGCGGGTGACGACGTGGACCACCACCGGGCCGCCGAAGTCCTTCGCGAGGCGCAGGGCCGCCTCCGTGGCGGCGAGGTTGTGTCCGTCGACCGGCCCCATGTACTTGAGCCCGAGGTCCGCGAACAGTTCCTGCGGCGAGACGACGTCCTTGACTCCCGTCTTGATGCCGTGGAGGACCGAGTACACGGCCTTCCCGACGACGTCCTTCCGGCCGGTGAGCGCGTTCTTCGTTCGGTCCATCGCCTTCTCGTACGCGGGCTGGAGCCGCAGCGCGCCGAGGCGCTCGGCGAGCCCTCCGATGGTCGGCGAGTACGAGCGGCCGTTGTCGTTGACGACGATGACCATCGGGCGGTCCTTGGCGGCGGCGATGTTGTTGAGCGCCTCCCAGGCCATGCCGCCGGTCATCGCACCGTCACCGATCACCGTGACGACGGTCCGATCGGACTCCCCGCGCAACGAGAACGCCTTGGCCAGCCCGTCCGCGTACGACAAGGACGCCGTGGCGTGCGAGGACTCGACCACGTCGTGCTCGCTCTCCGCGCGACACGGGTAGCCGGACAATCCCCCGCGGGTGCGGAGCCCGTCGAACTGGTCGCGACGACCGGTGAGGATCTTGTGGACGTAGGACTGGTGTCCGGTGTCGAAGATGACGGGATCGCGGGGGGAGTCGAAGACACGGTGCAACGCCACGGTCAGTTCGACGACGCCGAGATTCGGGCCGAGGTGCCCGCCCGTCGCGGCGACCTTACGGATGAGGAATTCACGGATCTCCCCGCACAGCCGCGCCAACTCCCCGGGGCCGAGCCGCCGCAGATCGGAGGGGCCGTCAACCTGTTCGAGCACGCTCATTGCTGTCGACTGCCCCTTCCGTGACCGGCACCCTGCTGGGTCGAATCGTCAGTCTACGGGCTGCCGCGGCGCGACCTCGTCCACGGGCGGACGTTCGGGCCCCTACCTGCGGTGCTGGATCAGGAGCGTCCCGGCGAGTCCAGTACGGCGATCCCCTCGACGTGATGGGTGCCCGGGAAGGCCGCCACCCCGTGGAGGTCCGTGAGCGTCCACCCGGCGGCCACGAGGACGCCGATGTCCCGCGCCAGACTCGCCGGATCGCAGCCCACGTGCACGATCCGGGACGCACCTGACGCCGCGAGCCGGCGCATGACCGGGATCCCCGCTCCGCCGCGCGGGGGATCGAGGATGATGACCTCCGGATCGGGGTGGTCCGCCGGCCGGTCGTCGCGGTCCTCGAGGAACGTCTCGACCCGGGAACGCAGGGTCCTCACTCCCCCGCCGGCGGGGTCCCCGGGCGGGCCGCCGAGGGTGTCCGTGGCCGCGTGCAGCGACGCCGTGGCGGATTCGACGACTGTCACGCGGGCGCCCGGGATCGCGTCCCGAACCCCGGCGGCGAACAGCCCGGCGCCTCCGTAGAGGTCCCAGATCTCGGGGATGTCGGTCAGGTCGGGGGTGCGCGTCACCGCGGTGCGTACCTCGTGGCTGTAGTGGCTCGCGGCGGAGCGGTGCGCCTGCCAGAACGCGTCGGGAGGCAGCCGCCACTCGTGGCCGCCCACCCGTCTCACGACGGTCGGTCCCCCGGCGACGATCTCCCAACCGGCCGCCCGCGAATGACGTGCCCTGGCGCGGGTCGCCGAGGACCGGCGGGATCGGCCGCTCCGGCCCCGCGGCGTGTCACCGACGGCCGGGCGGTGGGCGATGTGCACCATTCCGTCGTCACCGAGCACTCCGAGCACCTCACGGCCCGGGCCGAGCGTGGTGGCGGAGACCGCATCACGCAGCCGCGGGTCGGGCTGGATGCAGGGCTCGGTCACCAGTTCACGGGAGCGCGCCCTCCGGACCCCCGGCACACCATCGGGGCCGGTGACCCAGCGGGCGACGGTACGCCAGCCGGACGTCGCGGGATCCGCGGCGGGGACCTCGACCGGGACCGCGTCGTCCAGGTATGCGATCCGGCCGATCCGGTGCACCTGCTCGGCCAGGATCCTGCCGGCGAAACCGCGGGCGGCATCGGACGCGATGTGGCTCCAGTCGCAACAGCCGGCGCCGGCGGCCGCCGCCGGGCACGTCGGGACCACCCGGTCCGGGGATTCCTCGACCACCGCCTGGACCGTCCCTCGACAGAACGCGCGCCCGGGGTCGTCGTCGATGAGGACGTCGACCAGTTCGCCGGTGATCCCGCCGCGGCAGAACACCACCCGGCCCTCGTGGCGCGCGACGAACTCACCGCCGTGCGCCGGTCCCTCCATGCGCAGGCGCACCACACGGCCCGTCCAGCCGGTCGCTCGGTCCTGGGTCATCTTTCCTCCGGTCCACGCCAGCGTCCGACGATGGGTTCGTCGCGGGCCTGCTCCGCGCGGCCGTCCGAGGACGACAACTGCCACGGGACGCTGGTCACCATGACACCTCGCTCGTAGAGCAGGCGGGTCTTGAGGCGCAGCGCGCTCTGGTTGTGCAGTATCTGCTCCCACCAGTGGCCCACCACGTACTCGGGGATGTACACGGTCACCACGTCCCGCGGCGCCTGATCGCGAAGGCGCTTCACGTAGTCCACCACGGGACGGTTGATCTCACGGTACGGGGACTCGACCACCTTGAGCGGAACCGAGATGCCGCGTCGATCCCATTCCCTCACGAGGGCACGGGTCTCGGCGGTATCGATGTTCACCGTCAACGCCTCGATCGAGTCCGGGCGTGCCGCCCGCGCGTAGGCCAGGGCCCGCAGGGTGGGCAGGTGCAGTTTGGACACCAAGACCACACAGTGTGTCCGGCTCGGCAGGACGACCTCCCACGAGGAGTCGTCGAGTTCGCGGGCGACCGCGACGTAGTGCCGGTGGATGAGTCGCATGATCCCGAACGCTCCGAGCATCGCCAGAACCGCGATGTAGGCCCCGGAGAGGAACTTGGTCGCCATGACGATCGCCAGGACGCCGGCGGTGACGAGGAACCCGACGGCGTTGATCGCCCGGGACCTGTGGATCCGCCGACGCACGGACGGGACCCGCTCGTGGTCCAGGCGCCGGGTCCAGTGTCGGACCATGCCGAGCTGGCCGAGGGTGAAGGCGACGAACACGCCCACGATGTAGAGCTGGATGAGGAGTGACACCTGGGCGTCGAACGCCACGACCAACACGACTGCCGCGATCGCGAGGACGACGATCCCGTTGGAGAACGCCAACCTGTCCCCGCGGGTGGCGAGCTGTCGGGGCAGATACTTGTCGCGAGCGAGGACCGAGGCCAGCACCGGGAACCCGTTGAACGCCGTGTTGGCGGCGAGTGCCAGGATCAGCGCGGTGATGATGATGACGGCGTAGAAGGCGAGCGGCAACCCCTCGAAGACCGGTCGCGCCAACTGGGCGATCATCGTCTTCTGCCGGTACCCCTCCGGAGCGCCGATCAACTGTGCCGCCGGTTGCTCGGCGATCCGGACCCCGAGCCGACCGGCCAGGGCGATGAGCCCCAGGAGGAACGAGACCGCGAGAACCCCGAGGACGGCCAGCGTCACGGCGGCGTTGCGGGCCCGCGGCTTCCGGAAGGCCGGGACACCGTTGTGGATGGCTTCGATACCGGTCAGGGCGGCACATCCGGATGCGAAGGACTTGGCGACGACGAAGGCGAGCGCGAGTCCGGCCAACTCCGCCCCGTCCACGGGCACCATTTCGAATCCCGCGGATTCGGCCCGGAGGTCGCGGCCCAGGATCTCCACCTGGAACAGCCCCCAGACGATGAGTGCGGTCATGGAGGCGAGGAACGCGTAGACGGGCACGGCGAACATCGCGCCGGTCTCACGGAGCCCACGCAGGTTGAGCGCCGCCAGGAGGATGATCGCCAGGACGGCGAACGGAATCTCCCTGGATTGGACGAAGGGGATCGCCGATCCGATGGTCGCGGCGGCGGCCGAAATCGACACGGCCACCGTGAGGACATAGTCGAACAGCAGGGCCGCACCGACCGCCAGGCCCGCACTCGGACCCAGATTGACGGTGGCGACCTCGTAGTCGCCCCCTCCCGACGGGTAGGCGCGGACGTTCTGCCGGTAACAGGCGATGACGACCACCAGGACCGCCGCCACCGCCAGTCCCACCCACGGGGTGAACGTGAGTGCCGAGACCCCGGCGATGGAGAGCACGAGGAAGATCTCCTGCGGGGCGTAGGCCACCGAGGACAGCGCATCGGACGCGAACACCGGCAACGCGATCCGTTTGCGGAGGCTGGTGGCACCGATCGTGTCGCTGCGGGAGGGGCGCCCCACGAGGAGACGCTTGGTTCCCATGGAGACCTTCGAGATCCTGGACACCGACATATCGTAGGGCCCGCGAGCCCCGCCGGGCAGTATCCGTGGGTGTGAGTAGCGTGTCCGTCACTGGCTCACGTGCGTGGGCCGTGAGGAGTGGACTCGTCATGAGGGTCGTCGTCATGGGCTGTGGTCGTGTGGGGGCCGCGTTGTCCGTCGAGCTCGACGCAGCCGGCCACCAGGTCGTGGTGATCGACCGCGACCCGGCTGCGTTCGCCAGGTTGTCGGCGGAGTTCTCGGGAGGCACGGTGACGGGCCAGGGCTTCGACAAGACTGTGCTCACCGAGGCCGGGCTCGAGGGGGCCGACGCATTCGCCGCCGTGTCCTCCGGGGACAACTCGAACATCATCGCCGCGCGGGTGGCCCGGGAGACCTTCGGTGTCGAGCGGGTGATAGCGCGCATCTACGACGCGGGCCGGGCCGAGGTCTACGAACGACTGGGGATCCCGACCATCGCCACGGTTCCGTGGGCCACCGGTCGACTGGTCCGCTATATCACCGCCGGGTCGGGTCCCGTCGAGTGGCGCGACCAGACGGACTCCGTGTCCCTCGTCGCCGTCGACCCACCGGCGGCGTGGGTCGGGCTCCCGGTCGACCGGCTCGCCGCTGCGGTCGGAGGACGTGCCGCGGCCGTCACCCGCTTCGGCGAGAGCCGCCTCCCGGACGCTCGCACGCTCGTCCAGGCCGACGATGTCCTCCATATCATCGTGCCCTCGCAGACGGTCGCGGACCTGGACGACCTGATGCTGGAAGGACCCTCGGATGTCTGAGAACTCCGTCCCCGACTACGCCGACGGGTCGGGACTGCTCGCCGCTGCCCCGGCCCGGACCGTGTACTCCGCGACCATGAGGGTGGTGGTGGCCGGGGCCGGGGTCGTCGGACGGTCGATCGCACGCGAACTCGTGGCCGGTGGCCATTCCGTCACGCTGATCGACAAGCGCTCCACCGTGTTCTCGGCCGACCCGGTCGACGGGGCGGATCAACAGGTCGGCGACGCCTGCGAGCTCAGTGTCCTCGAACGGTTGGACGTGCAGGCGGCGGACGTGGTGGTGGCCGCCACGGGTGATGACAAGGCCAATCTGGTGGTGAGCCTGTTGGCCAAGACAGAATTCGCCGTCTCCCGGGTCGTCGCCCGCGTCAACGATCCCCGCAACGAGTGGCTCTACGACGAGCGCTGGGGCGTCGACGTGGCGGTGTCGACGCCCCGGCTGATCGTCTCGGTCGTCGAGGAGGCGGTCTCCGTCGGGGACGTGGTCCGTCTGATGACCCTGCGCCGCGGAGGGGCGAACCTCGTGAGCGTGACGCTGCCGGACCAGACCCCGTTGGCGGGGCGGTCGGTGTCCCGCGTTCGGTTTCCCCGGGACGCCGCACTCGTCGCGATCCTGCGCGGCGGGCGGGTGATCGTCCCCGAACCCGACGTTCCGTTCGAGCCCGGCGACGAACTGCTCGTGGTGGCGCCGGAGGAGGTCGAGGCCGGTATCAGCGAGGTCGTCCTGGGCGGGTGACCGTCACCGCGATCTCCCGGCCGTAGTCCCATCCCGGGGCCAGGGGCAGGTCGTCACCGCTCCAGAAACGGCCCGGGTCGTACCAACTCGCCTCACCCGCAGGCAGGAGTACACCCATCGCCTCCAGGGTGACCCCCACGACCTCCGCGCAGTACGCCGCCTCCATACGCATCGCCGCACCGGCATCGGATCCCGAACGGACGCTGCGACCCCTGGCGTCCCGCCGTGTCCCACGTGCCGCCCACCGTCCCCGTGCCCACCTCGCGGTGAGACGTCCCGCGGAGGGGAAGGACACGCCGTTCAACCGGGCGATCGACTCCAGTAGCTCGTCCTCGTGGTCCCCACCCACCTCCGGGGAGATCTGGCGGAACCACGCTCGTTGGCCGTACGGTCCGGCCCACTGCCGGACGGCGGACTCGAGGTCATGCAGCTGGACGCCGCGCTGGTGGCGACCCGTCCACACGTCCGGCAGCGCCCGTCCCATCTCGGCGTGCCACAGCAGCGGCGGCATGTCGTCCAGGACCACCGCGACGCCCACGTGATTGACGGGTGCGTTCGTCAGGGTCTGGATCAACCGGTCCGCCGTACTCCGGCCGCGGAAGAGCCAGAGGTCCCCGGTGCGGGTGCGGTGCGCCGCGGCGGCCAGGGGGACGGTGTCGACGCTCATACCGCGATCCTGCCAGGCCGCCCGTGCGTCCCCGCCTAGTCTCGGCCGTATGGCTCCCAGGGGACGGCAGTGGCTCAAGGTGATCGGCGCGGCGGGTGCGGCGGGGGTGGCCGCCACGGGGATCCTGGCGGCCCGTTCCGAGCGGCGTCGGCGGTCCTACGAGCCCGATGAGGTGCGGGAGCGGCTGCACGAGCGCTACGCGAGGATCCAGAGTCGGCGGGACGGCGTCGTCGACTAGGGACCGCGCCGGTCGGAGCCCGGCGACGCGAGTCGTTATCCTTGCGGCACCATGCCGTCGTCCTCCTCACCCACTCCCGATCTCCGCCGCGCCCGAAACGACCTCCTCGCCCGTCTCGACGGTGTCGGCACCCTCGACGACCATCGTCTCCGGTCCAGGGTCCGTCGTGCCCGCGTCGACCAGCTGGATGACCTCGGACGGCGGATCGACGAGGCCGCCGAGCGCGTGCGGCGCCGAACCGAGTCGATCCCCACCCCCCGATACCCGGAACAGCTCCCGGTCAGCGCCCGCAAGGACGAGATCGCCGAGGCGATCCGGGACAACCAGGTGGTGGTGATCGCCGGCGAGACGGGGTCGGGCAAGACCACCCAGATCCCCAAGATCTGCCTGGAACTCGGGCGCGGGGTCAAGGGCATGATCGGCCACACCCAGCCGAGGAGGTTGGCCGCCCGCTCCGTCGCCGAGCGGATCGCGCACGAGCTCGGGGTGGAGATCGGTGGCCCGGTCGGGTCCGCCGTCCGCTTCGACGACCGCACCAGCCCCGAGACCGCGGTCAAGCTCATGACCGACGGTGTGCTGCTCGCCGAGATCCGGCGTGACCGGCTGCTGCGGGCCTACGACACGATCATCATCGACGAGGCCCACGAACGCAGTCTCAACATCGACTTCCTGCTGGGTTATCTCAAGCAGATCCTGCCCCGTCGCCCGGACATCAAACTCGTCATCACCTCCGCCACGATCGACCCGGACCGGTTCGCCCGTCACTTCGCCGGCGCGGAGGGGCGCCCGGCCCCGGTCATCGAGGTCTCGGGGCGCACTTATCCCGTGGAGGTCCGGTACCGGCCCCTTCAGGTCGTACACGCCGATCGCGTGGTCGACCTGGATCCCCTCGACGCGCTCGCCGACGCCGTTGCGGAGCTCCTACGCGAGGACGACGGTGACGTACTCGTGTTCCTCTCCGGTGAGCGTGAGATCCGCGACGCCGAGGAGGTGCTGCGGGGCCGGAAGTTCCCGGGCACCGAGATCTTCCCGCTGTTCGCCCGCCTCACGGCGGCAGAACAGCAGCGCGCGTTCCGGGCCCATTCCACCCGGCGGGTGGTCCTGTCGACCAATATCGCCGAGACCTCGGTGACCGTGCCCGGCATCCGTTACGTCGTGGACACCGGCCTGGCGAGGATCTCCCGCTACTCCACCCGGACGAAGGTGCAGCGACTGCCCATCGAGCCGGTGTCCCAGGCCTCCGCCGCGCAGCGCGCGGGACGCTGCGGCCGCGTCGCCGACGGGATCTGTATCCGCCTCTACTCCGAGGAGGACTTCGACTCGCGACCGGAGTTCACCGACCCGGAGATCCTGCGCACGAACCTCGCCTCGGTGATCCTGTCGATGGCGGATCTGGACCTGGGCCCCGTCGACGACTTCCCGTTCGTGGAACCCCCGGACCGCAAGGCCGTCCGGGACGGGCTCACTCTGCTCTCCGAACTCGGGGCGGTCAGGGTCGACGACGACGAGCGCCCTCACCTGACCGAGGTGGGCCGTGACATGGCGGCACTCCCCCTCGATCCCCGACTCGCCCGGATGGTGGTCGAGGGCCACCGCAACGGTTCGCTGTCGGACGTGCTGGTGGTGGTCGCCGCCCTGACGGTGCAGGACGTCCGCGAGCGTCCCGCGGAGGAGCGGGACAAGGCAGACCTGCTGCACCGCCGCTTCGCGGACAAGACCTCCGACTTCCTCGGATATCTCAATCTGTGGAGGTACATCACCGAGCAGCGCCGTGAGCTGTCCGGCAGCGCCTTCCGCAAGATGTGCAAGGCGGAGTATCTCCACTGGCTACGCATCCGAGAGTGGCAGGACCTCAACTCCCAGCTGCGGAGCATGTGCCGTGAACGAGGGTGGCATCCCGCGTCCGGACACGCAGCGGAGGACGACCTCCACAAGGCGATCCTGGCCGGTCTGCTCACCAATGTCGGAATGCGAGACGAGGAGACCCGCGAGTTCCGGGGCACTCGCGGTATCCGGTTCCAGGTGTTCCCCGGGTCGGATCTGTCCAGGAAGCCTCCCCGCTGGGTGATGGCATCCGAGCTCGTCGAGACGTCCCGGTTGTGGGCGCGTGATGTCGCCCGGATCGATCCGGGGTGGATCGAACAACTCGGGGGTCACCTCACCCGCACCCAGTACTCCGAACCGCACTGGTCGGACGCCCAGGGTGCGGCGATGGCGTATGAGAAGGTGCTGCTGCTGGGATTGACCGTGGTGGAGGCGCGGCGGATCCTGCTCTCCAGGGTCGACGCCCCGCTCGCCCGCGAGATGCTCGTCCGCCACGGGATCGTGGAAGGGCGCCTGGATACCCGGGTCCCGGTCATCCGCGAGAACGCCGAGGCCGTGGAGCAGGCCCGTGAACTGGAGACGCGGAGCCGCCGTCGGGATCTGGTGATCGACGACGAGGCACTGGTGGCCTTCTATCTCGACCGCCTGCCCGAGGACATCACCTCCGGCCGGCATCTGGAGTCCTGGTGGAAGAAGCGTGGTCATCGCGACCAGGAGTCCCTCCGTCTCACCCCCGAGGACATACGCACCTCCGAGGCGGTGCCCGATGCCGCCGATTTTCCGCCCTTCTGGCGTCAGGGAGAGCGGAGTTTCGAACTGCGGTACGCGTTCGATCCGGGCGTCACCACCGACGGGATCACGGTGCGCATCCCGCTGCCGCAGCTGTCCTCGGTCACCACCGCCGGGTTCGAATGGCTGGTGCCGGGGCTGCGGGAGGAGCTCTATACGGAGATGCTCCGCACGCTGCCCAAGTATCTGCGTCGACTGTGTTCTCCTCCCGCCGAGTTCGCGTCGCTGTTGGCGGGAGACGTCTCGCCCCGGTCCGCCCCGCTGTCCGTTGCGCTCGCGCGGGCGCTGTCTGCTCGGATCGGTACCACGGTCGACCCGCGTGACTTCGATCAGAACCAGCTATCGGGCCATCTCCGGATGCGTTTCGAGGCGGTCGACGGGGACGAGGTCGTGGCCTCCGGAACGGATCTCGCGCAGTTGAGGACCCGGTTGGTGGACAGGGTACGGGCGACCCTCAACGCCCGTCTGGTACCCGACAAGGGGCCCTGCCGGGAGTGGACATCCGACACCATCGGCGACCTCCCGCAGTCGGTCACCGGCTCGGTGGACGGTGTCGAGGTGACCGTCTACCCCGCCCTGCGTGTCGGTGGGGACGGAATTCACCTCGTGGCGTGCGCCACGGAGGACGAGCGTCGATCCACACAGGCGTCGGCTGTGCTCACGCTGGTCTCGGGCGGCCTGGTCTCGACGGCATCGATTCTGCGCGGTCGCCCGGTCCAGCAGCGGCTCGCGCTCACCCAGTACCCGCATGGCGGGATGGAGTCCCTGGTCTCGGATGCGTCGCTCGCCGCGAGTGGGCGGATCATCGCCCGACGTAAGGGCTCACCGGTTCTCACGGTCGCGGAGTTCCAGGATATCCAGGCCACTGCGAGGGCGGAGGTCCCCGGTGCGGTGGCGTCCGCGATCTCGGCGGCGGTTCCCGCGCTGATGGCCGCCCAGTCCGTGTCGGGCCGTTTGGCGGAGGTGCCGGCAGACGTCGCCGACGATGTCCGTCCCTCGCTGGACTTCCTCGTCGGACAGGGATTCCTCGCACGCCATCCCTCGGATGTGCTCCCACATCTGGAGCGGCATGTGCGGGCGGTCGGTGTCCGGTTGGACCTCGCGGAGAAGTCTCCCGCCCGGCACGGCGAGCTCACGGCGAAGTTGAGCCGCTCCGAGTCGACCGTCGAGGACGCATGCGCGGCCCTGCGACGGCGGCCGGGCGGGGCGCGGGCGTGCCGGGATCTGCGGTGGATGCTCGCCGAGTACCGGGTGGGGCTGTTCGCGCAGTCACTGGGTACGGCCCGTCCAGTGTCGGCAGAGCGGATCGACAAGGCGGTGGCGTCTGCGCTCGCCCCACGGTCGTCCAGATGACGTTGCGCGGTCAGCGGCTCGCGCGACGCTCTCGGAGGGCGATGATCTCGCGTTCGAAGTCGTCGGCCGAGCTGAACTGCTTGTACACGGATGCAAAACGCAGGTAGGCGACCTCGTCCAGATCCTGCAGAGGGCCCAGGATGGCGAGCCCGATCTCGTGGGCCGGAACCTCGGACACACCGCCGGAGCGCACTGCGTCCTCGACCTGCTGGGCGAGGCGACGGAGAGCGTCCTCGTCGACCGATCGTCCCTGGCACGCGCGGCGGACACCGCGAACGACCTTGTCCCGGCTGAACGCCTCGGTCACCCCGTTCCGCTTGAGAACCGTCAGCAGTGGCGTCTCGAGCGTCGTGAACCGGTGTCCGCACCGGGGGCACTCCCGTCGACGCCGGATCGCCTGTCCCTCGTCGACGGATCGTGAGTCGATCACCCGGGAGTCCTCGTGATGGCATGTCGGGCAGTACATTCCCGTGGGGCCCTTCGTCGACCGGAGTTCACACGTCCCGGATCGTGCCTGACGGAACGCGGGGGTGGCAGACCGCCGCCCGCGGTCCATTCTAGGAGGCCCGCTGCCCGGTCACGCGTAGGCGGGTCCGCCGAGGAAGGCCACTGCGAGAAGCATGATCACGCCGAATGCGATCCCGCACGCCAGCAGTGCCCAGGCCGGCACGTCGTCGACCACCCCGGTGGACACCGGGGCCTCGACGTGGCACGCCCGCGCGCGGTCCGTCGAGACCGGGCGCACGAGTACACGCCGACCGGGGGCGACCGATGTGACGGTGGCCGGACGGGCCGCCACCCGCGGCCGGACGAGGTTCCCCGCACGGGCGGACGTGACGGCCAGCCGATTGCCCTCGGGTCGGACCAGCGTGCGCCGCGGCGCAGGCGTGGGACGCACGAGCACCGACACATCTCTCGGCCGGTCGAGGTGAGCGCCCTGTCCACGATGGTCATCGGGGCAGACCTCGGTCCACCGCACGGCCGGACGTGGGTGGGACTGAAGCTCGACAACGGTCATGGTGGCTCCCTACTCGATACGGTGTGCGATCAGGGTTCGCACACCTGTATGTCTGTCTCAGTACATCTGTTCGAATCCGAACTCCCCTAGAGTTGTATCACGCGACTCCGACACAATCACGATTCGCAGAGGAATTTCTTCGAACACGTGTGTGGCGCAAGGCGGTGGTTGGCACTAGGGTGTAGACAGATCACAGCGTCGAACATTCATTCGCCGAAGGGACCCCACGAGATGCCGAAGCCCGATTTCGAGTCACTGACGGACCGACAGAAGAGCGTTCTCCTGCACATCCACGACACCGTCAAGGAGCGTGGTTATCCGCCGAGCATCCGCGAGATCGGGGACGCGGTCGGCTTACAGTCCACGTCGTCGGTGGCGCATCAACTCCGCACGTTGGAGAAGAAGGGCTTCCTGACGCGGGATCCTCACAAGCCGCGCGCGGTCGACGTCCACGGTGTCCCGGGGCAGAAGTCACGGGGCCGCCGGTCACCTGCGCCGGAGCCCCAGCGTCCGGGAGGCGCGGTCGAACCCGTCTACGTACCCGTCCTCGGCCGGATCGCGGCGGGCGGGCCCATCCTCGCGGAACAGGCCGTCGAGGAGATCTTCCCCCTGCCGGCGGACCTCGTCGGGTCAGGTGATCTGTTCATGCTCAAGGTCGTCGGCGAGTCGATGATCGACGCCGCCATCTGCGATGGCGACTACGTGGTGGTCAGGCGGCAGAACGTCGCGGACAACGGGGAGATCGTCGCCGCCATGATCGACGGGGAGGCCACGGTCAAGACCTTCCGGAACGACTCGAGCGGAGTCTGGTTGTTGCCCCACAATCCGTCGTTCAGCCCGATTCCGGGCGAGCACGCGACGATCCTCGGCAAGGTCGTGACGGTGTTCCGGAAGCTCTGAGCCCGTTGTTCGATTGACGCGCCGCCCGTCCCCGCAGGGGTCAGGCGGCGCCGTCATGTGGATCGCGGACCGCGAACTCGTCCAGTTCGCCGGCCACGGACGCGGGCAACCGGACCACCAGCCGGGTTCCGTCCTGGGTGTGTTCCTCCTCGACCACCGCGCCCTCGGCGTGGACCCGCGACACCACGTCCCCGCGGGAGTACGGAACGGACAGGGTCAGCTCGGTGTCCCCGGAGGCGACGATCTGGGTGATCCTCTCGAGGAGCTCGTCGACGCCCTGCCCGGTGACCGCCGAGACGAACACGGCGTCGGGTAGCGCGTGGTGCAATTCGGTCAGGACCACGGGATCCGCGGCGTCGATCTTGTTGATGACGAGAAGTTCGCGGGGACGCTCCGCGTTCTGCTCTTCCACCACCTCGTTGATCACCTTGCGCACCGCCTCGATCTGGCGGAGCGGGAAGGCATCCGAACCATCCACCACGTGGAGGAGCAACTCGGAGTCGACGACCTCTTCAAGAGTCGACCTGAAGGCCTCGACCAACTGGGTCGGCAGATGCCTGACGAATCCCACGGTGTCCGTGAAGACGACCGCCCTGCCGTCGGGCAACTCGGCCTTCCTCGTCGTCGGATCGAGGGTGGCGAACAGGGCGTTCTGAACCAGGACGCCGGCTCCGGTGATCCGGTTGAGCAGGCTGGACTTCCCGGCGTTCGTGTATCCGGCGATGGCGATGGACGGCACCGGAGTGGAACGCCGACGGTGCCGTTTGGTGTCCCGGGACTGCTTCATCCCCTTGATGTCGCGACGCAGACGGGCCATCCGCTCGCGGATCCGGCGCCGATCGGTCTCGATCTTGGTCTCACCCGGGCCGCGAAGACCGACGCCGCCGTTGCTGCCGGCACGGCCGCCCGCCTGGCGGGACAACGACTCGCCCCAACCACGCAGACGGGGCAGCATGTACTCCATCTGGGCGAGCGTCACCTGGGCCTTGCCCTCACGGCTGGTGGCGTGCTGCGCGAAGATGTCGAGGATCAGCGCGGTACGGTCGATGACCTTGACATTGACCGCCTTCTCCAGCGCGAGCAGCTGCCCCGGGGTGAGCTCGCCGTCGCAGATGACGGTGTCGGCGCCGGTCGCCGCGATCACGTCCTTGAGGACGCTGACCTTGCCCGACCCGATGTACGTGGCGGCATCGGGCTTGTCGCGGCGCTGGATGAGCGCGTCGCACACCTCCGATCCCGCGGTCTCGGCGAGCTGGGCGAGCTCGTCCATCGCGGCGTCCGCCTGTGCGGCGGACCCTTCGGTCCAGACACCGACGAGCACGACACGTTCGAGTCGGAGCTGGCGGTACTCGGCGTCGTTGACGTCCTGGAGTTCGGTGGAGAGCCCCGCCACCCGGCGCATCGAGGATCTCTCCTCGAGCTGGAATTCACCGATGGATGGATCGAGGTCGCGTGTCGGCCGGTCAGCGGCCGTGTGATCAGTAGTCATTCGGGTTCATCTTCTCACACCGGGCCCCCCGGTGTCCCGTTCGAGACGGTGTGCTACCGACCACGGTGGTAATGACCGTGGGCGACGAGTGTGGACGGACCGGTGAGCGAGGACCCGGCACCGGTCAGTGATACCTCCACCTCGCCGCCCGGGACCACCACGACGACGTCGCCCGTCGCCTCCCCCGAGTCGGCCAGCGCGGCGACCGCGGTCGCGACGATTCCGGTTCCGCAGGACATGGTCTCCCCTGATCCCCGCTCGTGGACCCGCATGGCGACCCGACCGTCCACCATCGGGGTGGCGATCTCGACATTGACGCCGTCGGGAAAGAAGGCCCGGTCGTACCCGGGGGCCTCCTGCACCCGCAGCCCGGCGAGGTCCGCGGCGTCCAGATCGGGGACCACACAGGCGAGGTGCGGATTGCCCATGTCGACGGCGAGCCCGGCGAACGTCCGGCCACCGACCTCCGCCGACGACAGTCCGAGCAGTCGCGGCTCCCCCATGTCCACCCGCACCACGGCGTCATCACCCGAGTGTGAGAGGACCTCGGCGGGGCGGGCCCCGGACCGCGTGCCCACCGGGATCGAGCCGACCTCCGCTCTCCCGGTCGCGACGAGGGCGTGGGTGAAGACCCGGACCCCGTTGCCGCACATCTCCGCGATGGAGCCATCGGCGTTGCGGTAGTCCATGAACCAGTCCGCACTGTCCACGCCGGGCGGCAGGCTCGCGAGCACGCCCCGGTCGACGAGGGCTCCGGCGGTCGCGATCCTCAGCACCCCGTCGGCGCCGATTCCGCCACGCCGATCGCACAGTGCGCGTACCAGGTCGACGTCGAGGTCCAGGTCGGCCTGATCGTCCGGGAGGATCACGAAGTCGTTGAGGGTGCCGTGGCCCTTGAGGAAGGCGATACCGTCGGGCTGCGAGGCCTGGCGCGTCGAAGTCATGGCGAAATCGTACTCGCCGGCGGGGACCGTTCCGCACCGTGGAAATGTCGGATGATGCCGGACGGTACGCCAACTAGAGTCGACCCGGAGAACGGTCCCCTACCTCCAGGAGAGCATCGATGTCCGAACGCATCACTGTCGGCGGAATCCAGGTCGACGAGGTCCTGTACGACTTCGTCAACTCCCAGGCGATCCCGGGCACCGGGGTCGATCCCGACGCGTTCTGGGCGGGCGCCTCCGAGATCTTCACCGAGCTGGCCCCCCGCAACCGCGAACTACTCGACACCCGCGACCGGTTGCAGTCCGAGATCGACGCCTGGCACCACGAGAATCCGGCGCCGATCGACCCGACCGCCTACAAGGCGTTCCTGCAGGAGATCGGGTACCTGGTGCCCGAGCCCGAGTCCGTGTCCGTCACGACCGAGAACGTCGACGCGGAGATCGCCACGGTCGCCGGCCCGCAGCTCGTCGTGCCGGTCATGAACGCCCGGTTCGCTATCAATGCGGGCAACGCCCGATGGGGTTCGCTCTACGACGCGCTCTACGGCACCGATGCGATCCCGGAGTCCGACGGCGCCGAGCAGGGCTCGGGGTACAACAAGGTCCGCGGCGACAAGGTCATCGACTGGGCCCGTGAATTCCTCGACGACGCCGCACCGCTGGCGTCGGGCAGCCACGTGGGTTCCACGGGCTACGCCGTGGTCGACGGTGGCCTGCAGGTGACCGTGTCCGACGGGTCGACCGCCCGGTTGGCGGCCCCGGAGAAGTTCGTGGGCTACCTGGGCGAGCCCTCGAGCCCGTCGTCGGTCCTGCTGTGCAACAACGGTCTGCACATCGAGATCCAGATCGACCCGGACTCCCCCGTCGGCTCGACCGACGGCGCCGGGGTCAAGGACGTCGTCCTGGAGTCCGCCGTGTCCACCATCATGGATTTCGAGGACTCGGTCGCCGCCGTCGACGCCGAGGACAAGACCCAGGGCTACAGCAACTGGCTCGGGCTCATGAAGGGAGACCTGTCCGAGGAGATCAGCAAGGGCGACAAGACCTTCACCCGCGTCCTCAACGACGACCGGGTCTTCACCGCGCCCGACGGTTCGGGTGAGGTCCGTCTCCACGGCCGCTCGATGCTGTTCGTGCGCAACGTCGGCCACCTGATGACCAACCCGGCGGTGCTCGATGCCGACGGCAACGAGATGCCCGAGGGCATCCTGGACGCACTGATCACCTCGCTCGCCGGTATGCACGGGATCGCCGAGGGCAACGAGCGCCGGAACAGCCGACACGGGTCGATCTACATCGTGAAGCCCAAGCAGCACGGGCCGGAGGAGGTCGCGTTCACCACCGAGCTGTTCGGCCGTGTCGAGAAGCTCCTCGGGCTACCCGAGAACACCCTCAAGGTGGGCATCATGGACGAGGAGCGTCGCACCTCCGTCAACCTCGCCGCCTGCATCGCCGAGGCCACCGAACGGGTCGTGTTCATCAACACCGGCTTCCTCGACCGGACCGGCGACGAGATCCACACCTCCATGGAGGCCGGGCCGATGATCCGCAAGGGCGAGATGAAGGGCGCGCGGTGGATGAAGGCCTACGAGGACTTCAACGTCGACACGGGTCTGGCGTGCGGCCTGCGTGGCCGTGCCCAGATCGGCAAGGGCATGTGGGCCAAGACCGACCTCATGGCCGAGATGCTCGCCGAGAAGATCGGCCAGCCCGAGGCCGGCGCCAACACCGCGTGGGTGCCCTCGCCGACCGGCGCCACGCTGCACGCCACCCACTACCACCGGGTCAACGTCATGACCCGGCAGGAAGAGCTGCTCGCCGGGGGTGCCCGCGCGAGTGTCGACGACATCCTCACCGTCCCCCTGGCCCCGTCCACGGACTGGACGGACGAGGAGAAGAAGGAAGAGGTCGACAACTCCTGCCAGACCATCCTCGGCTACGTCGTGCGGTGGGTCGAGCAGGGCATCGGCGTCTCCAAGGTGCCGGACATCCACGACGTCAACCTCATGGAGGACCGCGCCACCCTGCGGATCTCCTCGCAGATGCTGGCCAACTGGATCCGTCACGACATCATCACCGCCGACGACGTCGAGGACTCGCTGCGCCGGATGGCCGAGATCGTCGACAAGCAGAACGCCGGCGACGACGCCTACCGGAACATGGCACCGGACTTCGAGAAGTCCATCGCCTGGCAGGCGGCCCGGGAACTGATCCTCGAGGGCACCAAGCAGCCGTCGGGCTACACCGAGCCGATCCTGCATCGCCGTCGTCGCGAGTTCAAGGCCGCCAACGCGGGCTAGACCGGCGTCGGCCCAACCCGCCGACCCGCAGAATCCGCCACGTCCGCCCGACTTCCGATCCCACGCCAGTGGGGCCGGTTCCGGGCGGGGGTGGCGGATTCTCCGCCCTCACGGCCGCGGGCGTCCTGCGCCCGGCCCGATGGCGTCCGGCGGGCGGGCGTGATCGCCGGACGCGAGATCAGGGGACGAGCCCGGCCACGGCCGCACGAAGGATCGCGACGGCGGCGTCGCGGCGATCGCGCGTGAACCTGGCCTCGGGCCCGGATGCCGACACCGCGAAGGCGGCGTCCCCGGTACCCACCGCGATGGCGACGCAGCGGACGCCCTCCTCCTGCTCGGACTCATCGGTGGCGAAGCCCGCTTGTCGCACCACCCGCAGCTCCTCGATCAACCTGTCTGGGTCGACGATGGTCGAGTCGGTGAAGCGGCGCATGCCCGCCCTGTCGAGCATGCTGCGGACCTCGTCGTCGTCGTCGCCCGCGACCAGGGCCTTGCCCACCGCGGTGCAGTGCACGTCCACCCGTCGGCCCACCTCGGTGAACATCCGCATCGAGTGCGGCGACGGGACCTGGGCGAGGTAGACCACCCCGTCGCCCTCCCGGACGGCGAGGTTGGCGGTCTCCCCGGTGCCCTCGACCACGGCGGTGAGTACCGGCAAGGCCCAGGACGCGGTGGCGCGTCCGGCGACGTCGCCGATCCGCTGGAGGCGCGGTCCGAGCAGGTAGTCGCGGCCCGCGTCGCGTCGGAGGTGCCCGCTCTCGGCGAGCGTGCCGCACAACCGGTGGACGGTGGCGGCGGCCAGACCCGTGTCGGCGACGAGGTCCCCGAGGCTCGCCCGGCCCCCGCGGATGCTCAGCGCGTCGAGTAGGTCGAAGGCCCGGTCGACGGACTGGACCCGCGAGCGCCCGGATCCGGGGCTGCTCACGGTCGGCCCTCCCCGAGGATCCCCAGCGCGGTCTCGAGCGGCCGGGGTGCGTCGGCGTCGCGTCCGTGGGTGTCGGTGTCTATCCACCGGATCCGGTGATCCCGGCCGAACCACGACCGCTGGCGCCGGACGTAGCGGCGGGTCCCGATCACCGTCCGTTCCTCGGCGCGGGCCGCCCCGGCGTCGTCGATCCGCTGCTGTGCGTCCATCTCGTCGAGCACCTGGGCGTAACCGATCGCGCGCCGTGCGGTGATGCCCCGGAGCAGCCCGACTCCCACGAGCCGGCGGACCTCCGGGACGAGCCCGCCGGCGAACATCGCGGCCGTACGCGTCGTCAGCCTCTCGTCCAGTTCGGGCAGACCGCAGCGCAGGCCCAGCATGCGCGTGCCCCAGCGCGGCTCCCCGATCGTCGGTCGGGAGGCGGAGAAGGGCTTGCCGGTGAGTTCCACGACCTCCAATGCGCGCACGGTGCGCCTGGGGTCGCTGGGGAGGATGGTCTGCGCGGCCTCGGAGTCCACCACGGCGAGTTCGGCGTGCAGGGCCTGCACCCCGATCTGCTCGAGGCGACGTTCGTAATGGGCCCGGACCTCCGGGTCCGTGTCCGGGATCGACCACCCGTCGACGAGCGCCTGGATGTACATCATCGACCCTCCGCACAGGATCGGCACGTGGCCGCGATCACGGATCTCGGAGATCTCGCGTTCCGCCTCGGTGCGGAAGTCCGCGACGCTGGCGGTCTCGGTGACGTCCAGCACGTCGAGCCGGTGGTGCGGGATCCCCCGCCGCTGAGCCGGTGTCAGTTTGGCGGTGCCGATGTCCATGCCGCGGTACTGCTGCATGGCATCGCAGTTGACGATCTCACCGCCGAGTCGCTCGGCCAGGCCGAGCGCCAGCTCGGACTTTCCGGTCCCGGTCGGCCCCACCACGGCGACGGGGTTTCGCCCGGTCATGACGGTGCCCCGGGTTCGCCGGGCGTGGCGGCCGGCGCGTCGACGACCACCGTGGCATGCGCGGCGGCCTTCGGCGGCCACCACGCGCCGTGATACCCCACGCCGAACGGTGCCCAGGACAGCGACTCGACGGCCGTTCGGTCTGCGACGAGCTCCGCCAGGACGAGCCACGAGGGCCGGCTCCACCAGCCGATCTCGTCAGCCACTCGCTCGCCGGGGTCGGGGAGCCCGCCCGAGACGCGCAACCACCGGGCGAGCCGCCCGTCGAGCGCGATACCGCGGGGGTCCTCCGGTACGGGAGCACGCGGAGTGAGGGAGGCGGGGCCGTCGGCGACGACGACGACGAGGTCGTCCAACACCGGCGTCGGGGTGGGCTGCGCTCCCCCGGTCACGCCGATGAACCTCCTCGGGAGGTCGATACCCGCCAGGTCGAGCAGCCACCAGGCGATCAACGCCGGGTCGGGAACCGCCCCCTGCGGCGCCGGCGGGGAACCGGGCGGGCCCACGGGCACGTCGACCCCCCACCTGGAGAGCGAGGAGCGCATCTCCCCTAGGCTTCTGCCCGCGGGGTCGGTCCCCAGGACGACGACCCGTGCCGCGCCGCGCCCGGCCCGGCGGAGCATCTCGCATATCGAGGCCACACCGCCCTCGGTCTCGGCGACCGCAGAGCCGGACAGCTCCGGCACGAGGACCGGCGCTCCGGGGACCAGGACGACAGAGGGGCTCACACCCGGAAACCCTACTGACCGCCCCCGACACCGCGGAACGGACCCGTCCGGGGATACCGCGGGGATACGCCGGACACCCGGGCGGGGGTTGGTACACACTAGGAGGATGCCGTCTCCTCGAAACGGGGCGGCGAGGCGATGACCGGTGCGATCCCGGTGATGGTGCCGTGACACGCGGCAGAAGGAAACGAGGACGACATGACCGAGCAGTCACCCACCGCCCAGGGCGGAGCGAGTTCGGGCGGAGCGACCCCGATCCCCGGTCCGAGGCCGGGTGCGCCATCCCCCGCCGCGCTGGCACGCAAGGTGGCACCGCGGCCGACCCCCGCGGGTACCCCAGGGGTCACGCGCGCCTCGGACCCGTCGCAGTGGGGTCGCGTCGACGAGTCGGGCGCGGTGTTCGTCCGGACCTCCGACGGTGAGCGTCAGGTCGGGTCGTGGCAGGCCGGTGCTCCCGAGGAGGGCCTCGCGCACTTCGGTCTGCGCTTCGATGACCTCGCCGCCGAGGTCGCCCTGCTCGAGACCCGTCTCGAGTCCCATCCGCAGGACGCCAGGAAGACCCGCGCCTCGGCGGAGACCCTGGCGGAACAGATCCCCACCGCCGCCGCCGTGGGCGATCTCGATTCTCTCGCCGCGCGTGTGGCTGCGGTGATCGAGCGTTCCGGCGAGGTCGAGGCCGTGTCGAAGCAGCGCAAGGACGAGCAGCGGGCGGCCGCGATCGCGCGGAAGGAGGCGTTGGCGGACGAGGCCGAGGAGATCGGGGCGTCGTCGACTCAGTGGAAGTCCGCCGGGGACCGTCTGCGCGAGATCCTCGAGGAGTGGAAGACGATCCGGGGAATCGACCGCAAGACGGACGACGCCCTGTGGAAGAGGTTCTCCAAGGCCCGGGAGGCGTTCAACCGTCGCCGGGGCTCGCACTTCGCCGAACTGGACCGCAACCGCGCCTCGGTCAAGAAGGTCAAGGAGGACCTGGTGGAGAGGGCGGAGGCCCTGTCCGGGTCCACCGACTGGAACGACACGGCCACGGCGTTCCGTCGTCTCATGGACGAGTGGAAGGCCGCCGGCCGGGCCCCGCGGGATGCCGATGAGGCCCTGTGGAAGCGGTTCAAGGCCGCCCAGGACACGTTCTTCGACGCCCGCCACGCCGCCGCTGCGGAACGGGACGCCGAGTTCGAGACCAACGCCCAGGCCAAGGAGGACCTGCTCGCCGAGTACGAGGGCCGGATCGATCCTGCGGCAGACCTGGGCGCCGCCCGGTCCGCTCTTCGGCAACTGCAGTCGCGGTGGGAGGAGATCGGCAAGGTCCCGCGCGAGCGGATGGGTCAGCTGGAGGGGCGTATTCGGGCCCTGGAGAAGCGTGTCGCCGATGCGGCCGACACGGAATGGCGTCGTACCGACCCGGAGGCCAAGGCCCGCGCCGGCCAGTTCTGGGACCGGGTCCATGACTTCGAGGAGCAGGCCGCGAAGGCGGACGCTGCGGGCAAGAACAAGGACGCCGAGAGCGCACGGGCCCAGGCCGCCCAGTGGAAGGAGTGGGCGGAGGCAGCCGAGAAGGCGGTCGACACCCGCTGACGCGCCCCACCGGCGGCCACCCACTGACGCGCCCCACCTGCGGCCACCCGCCGACGGGCGACGAGAACCCGCAGACGAGAAGAGCCCGGCCCGTCACGACGGGGCCGCGCTCTTCTCGCGCCGGTCATCAGACGGCGCGACGTCCGGGAGGTCGGTTCAGCGCCCGTCTCCGTGACGGGCGTTCTCCTCGAGCGTGATCTGCTCCGGGGTCCGCGCCCACAGCACACTCGCCAGCGTGATCACCAGAGCGAACACGATGATCTCACTGACGTAGAGGCCGATGCCGGGCCCGCCGAAGTCCTGCACATCGGGATTGGGGCCGCGACCGGACTGGCGGAGCCAGATCGCCAGCACGCCGTACACGGCGGACACGCACGTCGCGCTCCAGGCGATCCCGGCGGCCCACCACTTCTGCGTCATGATCATCGCTGCCCCGAACGCGATGGTGCCCACGGCGTACAGCAGGACGAACAGATGGGACGGCAGGGTCGTGTACTGCTCACGCGCCACGTCGGTGAAGAACAGGACGTCGAGTCCCCGCACCCCCTCGCTGTGCGGCAGGGCCAGGGCCACGGCCAACAGCACGATGAGGACGGCGGACGCCAGGTAGGCCCGCCCGATCACGAGGGTGCGCCCGAGGACGCGGTCACGGTCCCGCATCTCCGATTCCGCGTTCCGGGTGACTTCCATGATCCCCGCGATCGGATCGGGGCGCTCGTCGGTGCTCACGTGGGGCATCCCTTCTCGGTGGTGACTGGGGCGCTGACGGTGTCGCGCCGGAGCGTGGGAAGTCCGAGCCCGACCCCGATGGGCGGGGTCTCGGGCTTGTGGCCCGCCTCGTGACGATCGCCGGCCCGGGTTGCTCGGTGGCTGAGCACCCCGTCATCGGCGAGCAGGTGGTGCGGGGCCGCGGCGGTGACGCGGGTGGTCACCACATCTCCCGGACGCACCCGGTCGGCGTGGTCGCCGATGGGGGCGAAGTGTACGAGCCGACCGTCGCGGGCCCGGCCCGTCATCCGGGCGGTGGCCGCGTCCTTGCGACCCTCGTCGGCGGTCACGAGGAGCTCGACGACGCGCCCGACCTGCTTCTCGTTCTCCTCGAGCGTGATGTGCTCCTGGAGCTCGATCAGCCGCTCGTAGCGTTCCTGGACCACGGCCTTGGGGATCTGGTCCTCCATGGTGGCCGCGGGGGTCCCCGGGCGGGGCGAGTACTGGAAGGTGAACGCGCTGGAGAACCGCGCCTTCTCGACCACGTCGAGGGTGGCCTGGAAGTCCTCCTCGGTCTCCCCGGGGAACCCGACGATGATGTCGGTGGTGATGGCCGCGTGCGGCATGGCCGCGCGGACGCGCTCGATGATCCCGAGGAAGCGCTCGGACCGGTAGGAGCGTCGCATGGCGCGCAGGACGCGGTCGGACCCGGACTGCAGCGGCATGTGCAGCTGGGGGCAGACGGTCGGTGTGGAGGCCATGGCCTCGATCACGTCGTCGGTGAACTCCGCCGGGTGCGGCGAGGTGAAGCGGATCCGTTCGATCCCCTCGACCCGGCCGGCCGCCCGCAATAGTGAGGCGAAGGCGCCCTTGTCGGAGGGCTCGTCGGGGTCGTGGAAGGACCGCCCGTACGCGTTGACGTTCTGGCCGAGCAGCGTGACCTCGAGGACGCCCTCGTCGGCGAGCGCCTGCACCTCGGCCAGGACCTCGCCGGGCCGACGATCGACTTCCTTGCCGCGCAGGGACGGAACGATGCAGAACGTGCAGGTGTTGTTGCATCCCACGGACACCGAGACCCACCCGGCGTACGACGACTCGCGGGTGGCGGGCAGGGTCGACGGGAAGTGCTGCAGGGAGTCGGCGATCTCCACCTCGGCCCGCTCGTTGTGGCGGGAGCGGTCGAGGAGCGTCGGCAGGTGTCCGAGGTTGTGGGTGCCGAACACGACGTCGACCCACGGTGCGCGGGACACGACGACATCCTTGTCCTTCTGCGCGAGGCACCCCCCGACGGCGATCTGCAGGCGGGGGTTCGCGTCCTTCCACGGCCGCAGGTGACCGAGGGTGCCGTAGAGCCGGTTGTCGGCGTTCTCCCGGACCGCGCAGGTGTTGAACACGACCAGATCGGGAAGGTGACCTCCGGCCGGATCGGCGTCGCCCTCGAAGGGGACGTACCCCGCGGCGTCGAGGACCCCGGACAGACGCTCGGAGTCATGGACGTTCATCTGACATCCGAAGGTGCGAACCTGGTAGGTCCGGCGGGCGTCGCCCTCGGCATGCGCGTCCTGCGCCGCCGCCTGCAGGTCGGTCACGAGAGTATCCACGCAGGCCAGGGTACTCAGGGCGATGCGTGGGCCGCCAATTCGGCGTCCACGACTTTCACGGCCAACCCCGTCGGATAACCCCGCCGGGCCAGGAACGCGATGAGCCTGCGCCGCTCGCCCTGCACGTCCGGCCCGGACAGTGCGGCGCGCGGCCGGCGATCCAGCCGACCGCGAACCAGTTCGGCGGCCTGCCGGCGGTCATCCGACTCGTCGATCTCGCCGACCGCCCGGGCGATGTGCGCCTCGGCCACGCCCTTGTCCCGCAGCTCACGCTCGAGGGCGCCGCGCGAACGGCCGCGGCGTCTCCTGCGGCCACGCACCCACTCCTCGGCGAAGTCGGCATCGTCGACCAGACCCCACGCCCTGACCCTGCCGAGCGCCTCGTCGACGGCCTCCGCGGCGTACTCCTTGTCGAGCAGCCGCTCGCGCAACTCGTGCTCACTGCGCGGCCGGTAGCGCAGGAGCCGGAGCGCGGCGTTCGCGGCCTCGTGCGCTTCAGGGGCCAGGGGCGGCAGGTCCGAGGACCCGGAGGGCCTGGCTTCCACCGCGGCGATCGCCGTACGGAGTTCCTCCGCCCCGGGCGCCCCGGCGCCGTGGGGCCCGCGGGTGTCCCTGCCCGACATCAGAACTCGACGGGCACCACGTCGATCGGCGCGTCCTCGTCGGACTCCGCCTCGATCTCGGCGATCTCCGCCCCCGCGCCGATATTCAGCTTGTCGAGGATCTTGCGCTCGATCTCGTCCCGCACCGACAGGTTCTCCTTGAGGTACCGACGGGCGTTCTCCTTGCCCTGGCCCAACTGGTCCGGTCCGTAGGTGAACCAGGACCCCGACTTCTTGATGAAGCCGTTGTCCACGCCCATGTCGATGAGCGACCCCTCGCGGCTGATCCCCTCGCCGTAGAGGATGTCGAACTCCGCGATCTTGAACGGCGGCGCGACCTTGTTCTTGACGACCTTGCACTTGGTGCGGTTACCGACCGCGTCGGCACCGTCCTTGAGCGTCTCGATACGGCGCACGTCCAACCGCACCGACGCGTAGAACTTCAGCGCCTTACCACCGGTGGTGGTCTCCGGCGAGCCGAACATGACGCCGATCTTCTCGCGCAGCTGGTTGATGAAGATGGCGGTGGTGCCGGTGTTGTGCAGCGCGCCCGTCATCTTCCGCAGGGCCTGGCTCATGAGTCGCGCCTGCAGGCCGACGTGGCTGTCGCCCATCTCCCCCTCGATCTCGGCGCGCGGGACGAGCGCCGCCACGGAGTCGATCACCAGGATGTCGATCGACCCCGACCGGACGAGCATGTCCGCGATCTCCAGGGCCTGCTCACCCGTGTCCGGCTGGGAGACGATGAGGTTGTCCGTGTCCACGCCGAGCTTGCGGGCGTACTCCGGATCCAGGGCGTGCTCCGCGTCGATGAACGCCGCGATCCCGCCGGCCGCCTGCGCGTTGGCCACGGCGTGCAACGCGACCGTGGTCTTACCCGAGGACTCCGGGCCGTAGATCTCCACGACGCGTCCCCGGGGGAAGCCCCCCACGCCCAGTGCCACGTCGAGCGACAGCGCCCCGGTCGGGATGACCTGGACCGGCGGCCGGTTGTCGTCACCCAACCGCATGACCGAGCCCTTGCCGTAGGCCTTGTCGATCTGCGCGAGGGCCAGTTCCAGCGCCTGTTCGCGATTCTGGGCCACGCCCGTCTTGGTCCCCGACTTCGCGGTGGTCTTGGGTGCCATGGTGCTCTCCGTTCCTGCGCGACCCCCGGCGTCCGGCCGATCGGTCTGGGTGGTGATTCAGTTGCGGACGTTACGGGCCGGGTACGACACGAACGTCTGGCGCGAACCCGGCGACCGTTTTCCTGTGGAGGAAGGGCGCCCTGTGGACGGGGCGAACCGTCAGCACGTGACACCCAGTGTAGGCGAACGGGTGTTCGAGGTCGACCGACACGCCGCGGACGGAGCGCTAGTGCAGCTGTTCGGGTACCTCGAACTCGGCGCACAACGCCAACCACACGCGCTTGACGGGGAGGCCGGCGTCGATCGCCTCGAGGGCGGTCCTCCCGCCACACTCCGCGAGATGGTGCGATCTGGTCAGACTGTCGGCACGGAGTTCACCGAAGGCCTCCACGGTGCGTGCGCGGAACTCGGTCAGGGTCACGTCTCGCCCTCCCCTACGGACGACGACGGGCCGCCGGCGTGGTCGCCGACGGCCCGTTGCCGTGAGATCACTGCTGTTCGGTCTGCGCCTGCTGCTGCTGCGGCGGCGCGGCCGACTCGGACTGGCCCTGGCCGAGCTGGCCGGTGGCGCCGGTACCGGAACCGAGCTGGCCGCCCTCCGCCATCGACGCGCGGATCTGCTCGAGGCGGCTGTGGCCGGCCATCTGCGTCGAGGCCTGCTCGACCTCGAGCATGCGACCCTGCACCGAGTTCTGTGCGAGTTCGGCCGAGCCCAGGGCGTTGGCGTAGCGTCGCTCGATCTTGTCGCGGACCTGGTCGAGGTTCGGGGTGTTGCCACCCGAGGACATCTCCGACATCGACTGCAGGGACGCGCTGACCTGCTCCTGCATCTTGGCCTGCTCCAGCTGACTGAGCAGCTTGGTGCGCTCGGCCACGCGCTGCTGGAGGACCATCGCGTTCTGCTCGACGGCCTTCTTGGCCTGGGCCGCGGCCCGGAGTGACTGGTCGTGCAGGCCCTTGAGGTCCTCCACGCTCTGCTCGGCCGTGACCAACTGGGCCGCGAACGCCTCCGCGGCGTTCTCGTACTCCGTGGCCTTGGCCGCGTCGCCCTTCTGGCGCGCCTGCTCCGACATCTGCAACGCCTGCCGGGTGGAGCCCTGGAGCTTCTCGATCTCCGCGAGCTGCCGGTTGAGCTTCATCTCCAACTGGCGCTGGTTGCCGATGACCGCGGCAGCCTGCTGCGAGAGCTGCTGGTGCTGACGCTGCGCATCGGCGATGGCCTGCTGGATCTGGACCTTGGGATCGGCCTTCTCGTCGATCTTCGAATCGAACAACGCCATGAGGTAGCGCCATGCCTTGGTAAACGGATTGGCCATCGCTGCGTAGTGTCCTTCTGCCGATTCGGACGACGGGTCTGTTCAACGGTACCGAACAACGCACGGTTGCGACCACCGGGCGTGACGGGCGTGCGGTCAGGCGGCGAGCACCGGCTCGGTGAACGTGCCCGGAGGGGAGACCTCGAGGGCGGCGCGGATGAGGATCTCACCCAGGGAGACGTCGAGCGCCCCCGAGATGGAGGCGAGCAGTTCGCTCGAGGCCTCCTTGCGGCCGCGCTCGATCTCCGAGAGGTAGCCGGGGCTCACGCGGGCGGCGTCGGCCACGTCCCGCAGGGTCCGACCGGATTCCCCGCGCAGCCCGCGCAGGACCGTCCCGAGCGTCTCGCGTAGCAGAGGGGCACCGCCGGGCTGGTCCGGTCTGGGCAGGGTGGTCATCTGGATGTTCGGCATCACGGGGTACAACGCATCACGACCCGGATTCGTTCCCGTCGTCGTCGTCGTCACCGGTCCCCTCCCCCGTCGCCGCGGCGATGACCAGTTCCAGCGCCGCCGCGCACGCCGCCGTACGGATACGGCTCCGGTCACCGGTCAACGCGAGCGGCACGGACCAGGGCTCCATGCCGGGAACCGTCAGCCCGACGTGGACCGTCCCCACCGGCCTGCCCTCCTGGGGCTCGGGCCCCGCCACCCCCGTCAGGCCCACGCCGACGTCGGCGCCGCAGCGCAACGCCGCACCGCGCGCGAGTGCGCGGGCGGTCTCCGGGGACACCGCCCCGTGCCGCTCCAGGACCTCGGTCGGCACCCCGGCGAGCTCGTGCTTGAGATCCGTGGCGTAGACGATCAACCCGCCGCGGAGCACCGTACTGGCGCCCGGCACCTCGGCCACGGTGGCCGCGAGCAGCCCGGCCGTGAGGGACTCGGCCGTGGCCAGGGTCCATCCGCGGTCCCGCAGTGCGGTGACGGCGGCGGACGCCGGCGGGGACACCGCACCGGAGGGATCCACGGGGGTCAGTCCGCGGTGCGTGCGGCCCGGCGGGCCTTGACCAGGTAATCGATGCCGGTGAAGACGGTGAGCACCACGGCCGCACCGACGACGATCCACTCCACCGGCCACACCCAGTGCGGCAGCGGCAGGATGAGCATTCCCATGCCGACCGTCTGTGTGACGGTCTTGAGCTTGCCGCCCCTGCTCGCGGCCACGACGTAGTCCACCCCGAACAGGCGCCACAGCGTGATGCCCACCTCGCGGACCAGGATCACCACGGTCACCCACCAGAACAGCTCGTCCACCAGTGAGAGCGAGATGAGCGCGGCGGCGATGAGCGCCTTGTCGGCGATCGGGTCCGCGATCTTGCCGAAGTCGGTGACCAGCCCGAGCTTGCGGGCCAGGTAACCGTCGACGTAGTCGGTGAACATCGCCACGGCGAAGACGACGAACGCCCCCACCCGCCACCAGGGATCCTGGGCGTCGGCGACGAAGAACAGGACCACGAAGACGGGGACCAGGAGGATCCTCACCACCGTGAGCACGTTGGCGATGTTGAGGACGGGGACCTCGTCGGTCCGGCGCCCGTTCTCGCGCGTGGAAGCAGTCACCCCCTCACCTTAGCGAGGACGGCGGGAATACCCTTGGTCGCGACGCACCCCCGACCCCGATCCCGATCCCAGGAGATCCACGATGCCGCTCTTCGTCGTCACCTACCGCTACTCCGACGCCCAGACCGAGGAGCGGGAGGCCAACAAGCCCGCCCACCGCGAGTGGCTGTCCGCCCGCGTCGACGACGGGTCCGTCCGGTCCGTGGGACCGTTCGTCGACGGATCCGGGGCGTTGCTGGTGGTGGAGGCCGACGACGACGAGGCCGCACGATCGCTCGTGGGAGACGACCCCCACTGCCTGCGCGGAATGGTCTCGGAGATCACGGTCCGGGAGTGGACGCCGGTCTTCGGCGCCCTCGCCTGACGCGCACCCCGCCCGGCCGCTACCCCACCGGGGTCTCGGCCGGGTCGCGGAGGTCGGCCGGCTCGTCGTCCGGATCCTCCTCCGGCGGGGCCCCGCCCTTGATCATCCAGAGCACCGAGGCGAGTTCCTCGGGCTTGACCAGCACGTCGCGGGCCTTGGACCCCTCGGAGGGTCCGACGATGTCGCGCGACTCCATCAGGTCCATGAGTCGGCCGGCCTTGGCGAAGCCGACCCGGAGCTTGCGCTGCAGCATCGAGGTGGAGCCGAACTGGCTGGACACCACGAGCTCCACGGCGGCGAGCAGGTCGTCGAGGTCGTCGCCGATGTCGGCGTCGATGTCCTTCTTGCCGTCCTCCTTGGCGGCGGTGATGGACTCGTCGTACTCGGGCTCGGCCTGGTTCTTGGCGTAGTCGACGACCTCGTGGATCTCCTCGTCGGTGATGAACGCACCCTGCATACGGATGGGACGCGAGGCACCCATCGGGATGAAGAGGCCGTCGCCCATACCGATGAGCTTCTCCGCCCCGGCCTGGTCGAGGATGACCCGGGAATCGGTGAGCGAGGACGTGGCGAACGCCAGACGGGACGGCACGTTGGTCTTGATGAGGCCGGTGACCACGTCGACGGACGGCCGCTGCGTGGCCAGGACCAGGTGGATGCCGGCGGCGCGGGCCTTCTGGGTGATGCGGACGATCGCGTCCTCGATGTCGCGGGGCGCGGTCATCATGAGGTCGGCCAGCTCGTCGACCACCGCCACGATGTACGGGTAGGGCCGGTAGACGCGCTCGCTGCCGGGCGGCGTCGTGATGGCTCCCGACTTCACGCGCTCGTTGAAGTCGGTGATGTGGCGAACGCGGGTGGACTTCATGTCCTGGTAGCGCTGCTCCATCTCCTCGACGAGCCACGCGAGCGCCGCGGCCGCCTTCTTGGGTTGGGTGATGATCGGCGTGATGAGGTGCGGGATGCCCTCGTACGGCGTGAGCTCCACCATCTTGGGGTCGACGAGGATGAGGCGGACCTCGTCCGGGGTGGCCCGCGTGAGCAGGGACACGAGCATCGAGTTGACGAAGCTCGACTTGCCCGAACCGGTGGAGCCGGCCACCAGGAGGTGCGGCATCTTGGCCAGGTCGGCGGTGACGAAGTCACCCTCGATGTCCTTGCCCAGTCCGATGAGCATCGGATTGTGCTTGCTGGCGGTCTTGGGGTCGGTCAGCACGTCCGCCAGCCGCACCAGTTCGCGGTCGAGGTTGGGCACCTCGATGCCGACCGCGGACTTGCCGGGGATCGGCGCCAGCAGCCGCACGTTGTCCGTGGCGACCGCGTAGGCGATGTTGCGGTGCAGGGCGGTGATCTTCTCGACCTTCACGCCGGGGCCCAGTTCGACCTCATAGCGCGTGACGGTCGGGCCGCGGGTGAATCCGGTGACGGCCGCGTCGATCTTGAACTGCTCCAGGACGCCCTGGATGGCCTCGATCATCTGGTCGTTGGACTCGCTGCGCGCCTTGGGCGGGTCACCGGCCGTGAGCAGGCTGACGGGCGGCAGGGCGTAGTCCACGCCGTTCAGCAGCTGGGTCTGGGAGTCGAGCCGCTCCACGTCGCTCTCGGAGGCGGTGTGGGTGGACGGGACGTTGGTCTGCGGGACCGCGGAGGTGTCCACCGACGGTGTCGAGGCGGCACGTCCGGGCGCGGTGGCCGGCGAGGACGGGGTGGCCGAGGCCGGCGGGCCGGCGGGGGCCTCGTCGGCGTCGCCGCCCGCGGGCAGGACCTCGGTCCTGCGGGGGGTGCGCTTCGGGCGTGCCGGGGCCCGGGCCGGTTCCTCCGGGGGGAGGTCGGCGACCTCCGGTGCCGCCTCGGGCTCGGCGGATGGCCGCGAGGCGCGGGGCATCTCGACCGTCTCGCCCGCCGTGGGGGTATCGGACCACGCGGCGATCCGGCGGCGGGAGCTGCGCCGCGTCGCCGAGCGCCCGGTCTCGGACGCCCGCGTCGTCTCCGCGATCGGGTACGCCGTGGTCATCTCGTCGTCCCAGTCCTCGTCGGAATCGACGTAGTCGTGGTCGACGATGTCGCCGCTGCCGTCCCAGCCGAAGAACCCGCGGACGATCCCGGGGATCTCGCGCGCGGGCCGCCCCACCATCACCAGGATCCCGAACGCGACGAGCAGCACGAGGAGCGGTACCGCGACGAAGACGGACAAGCCGGCTTCGAGCGTTCCACCGACGATCCGGCCGAGCACCCCGGCGCCGGACCGCACCCCGTCGGGATCGGTCGGCGAGCCGGACCCCAGGTGCCACAGTCCGAGCACACCGAGGGCGGCGACGGTCGTTCCGACCAGCCAGCGCGAGTGCACGTCGGGACGGGGTTCGCGGGCCATGACGAGCACGCCCCATCCGCCCAGCAGGAGCGGCAGGAGGGCACCGGGGGTACCGACCACCGTCCGGATCCCGGTGTCGATCCAGTGGCCGATCGGGCCGGCCGCGCCGAACCACACGGCGCCGACGAACACGATCGCCACGCCGATGAGGATCAGGCCGAGACCGTCACGGCGGTGCGGCGGGACCACCTTGTCGTCGTCGTCCCCACCCCCGAGGCCACGGACCCCGTGGCCGACACCCTTCGCCATCGCGGACCACCCTCCGCGCAGCCCACGCCCCACGGCACCGAACGCACCCGTGGTGCGTTCCGGCGCCGGGACGGCGGTACGAGGACCGCTGCGGGTCCCCTTCTTGGGGGTCGAGACGACCGCACCGCGACGGGAACCGCCACCCCGCGACGACGACGGGGCGGGTTTGGTCGATCGCTGTGCTCCCGAGGTCGAAGCCGGACGTCGTCCGCCGGGGGCACGGGTGGAGCGCGTGCTCGAGCTGGATGCCATGGCCGTCACTCTATCGTCTGGAGCACCACTGGTAACAGCAGCCACACGGGGGTGGGGTGGTTCAGATGCCGCGTGGGACGGCTTCGAGCGCGTCGATCCCCCGCTGGGCACCGGAGATGTCGATCTCGACCTCGTCGCGACCGAACGTCCACAGGAGGAACTCGACGGGATCCGCCGTGATGCTCACCAGCGGGGCGAGCGCCGCGCCCGTCGAGACCGACGCGATCGTGGCCGATCCCACGTGGGCCGGGGTGCGCAGGTCGACGCGGGCCGCGACCTTGCGCAGGAAGGTCTTCGCCACAGTCGTGGCGAGGGACCAGACCCGCTCGAGGTCGTCCACCTCGAACTCGCGGGGCGCCCACCCGGGGCGCCCCCTGCGCACGTCCTCGTGGTGGACGAGGTACTCGGCCAGGTTCGCGACCCGGTCCGCGTAGCGCAGCGGTGAGTACCAGGGGGCTCCCCCGGCGATCGTGTCGAGCAGGTCCTCCCACGGGCGCTCGGCCTCCCGCAGGCGCAGGTGCTCCATGCGGTCCGCGAGGGCGGGGACGACGATCCCCGCCGCGGCGTCGGGGCGGTACTCCCGCACGACGAGGTGTGCGGCCAGGTCCCTGGTCGTCCAGCCCTCGCACAGCGTCGGGGCATCGGGCCCGGTGGCACGCATGCTCTCCACGAGAGCGCTGCGCTCCCGCTGCGCGAGGGTCGGACGGCCGGGACTCACCGGACTCAGCCCTGCGCGACGGCGGAGGTGATGACCGTGGGCACGATCATCGGCTTGCGGCGCCACTTGTCCGACACCCACCGACCGACCACGCGTCGCACGGCCTGGGCGAGGCGGTACGGATCGGTCTCGCCCTCGCCGGCCAGGTCCCACAGGGCGTTCTCCACGAGTTCGACGACCGGGTCGAGTGCGCCGGGTTCGTCGGTGAAGCCCTTGCCGATGATCTGGGGCTTGCTCACCGGCCGGCCGGTACGCGGGTCCACCACGACTGTCGCGACGATGAAGCCGTCCTCGCCGAGCGCGGTGCGGTCCGCGAGGACCGTGTCGCCGACGTCGCCGGTGGACAGGCCGTCGACGTACAGGTTGCCGACCGGGATCTGACCGACCACGGACGCCTTGCCGTCCACGAGGTCGACCACGACGCCGTTCTGCGCGAGGACGACGTTCTCCTCCGGCACCCCGGTGGCGATCGCCAGGGCCTTGTTGGCGCGCAGGTGCCGCCACTCACCGTGGACCGGCATGGCGTTCTTCGGCCGTACGGCGTTGTAGACGAAGAGCAGCTCGCCCGCGTCCCCGTGGCCGGAGACGTGGATGTTGGCCTCGCGGCTGGTCACCACGTTCACACCCATCTGGGACAGGCTGTTCTGCACGCTGAAGACGGGCTCCTCGTTGCCCGGCACGATCGACGAGGAGAACAGCACGGTGTCGCCCTCGGAGAGGTTGATCTGCCGGTGCTCGCGGCGGGCCATCCGGGAGAGCCCCGCCATGGACTCACCCTGGGTCCCGGTCGTCATGACGACGACCTTCTCCGACGGGAGCTTGGCGGCCGTGTCCATGTCCACGATCACCTTGTTCGGATCGGTGAGCAGGCCCATCTCGAGGGCGATCTCCATGTTCCGGATCATCGACCGACCGGTGAGCGCGACCTTGCGACCGCTCGCGGCGGCGGCCGCGATGACGGACTGGACGCGGTAGACGTTGGAGGCGAAGCAGGCCACCACGACGAGCTGACGCGCGTCGGAGATGAGCCGCTGGAGCGCGGGACCGATCTCCGACTCCGAGCGACTGACCCCCGGAGTGGTGGCGTTGGTCGAATCCATCAGCAGCAGGTCGATGCCCTCGTCACCGAATCGCCCCATCTTGGGCAGGTCGGTGGGGCGCTTGTCCGTGGGCAGCTGGTCGAGCTTGATGTCGCCCGTCATCATCACCGACTGGCCACCGGCGCGGATGACCAGGCCGAGGCACTCGGGGATCGAGTGGTTGACGTCGAAGTAGCGCACCTCGAACTTGCCCAGGGTGCTCACGCTGGACTCGTCGACCTCGCGGAAGACCGGCTTGATGCGGTGCTCGCGGCACTTCGCGGCCACCAGCGCGAGCGTGAACCGCGATCCGATGACCGGGATGTCCGGGCGCAGCTTGAGCAGGAACGGGATCGCCCCGATGTGGTCCTCGTGGGCGTGGGTCAGCACGAGCGCCTCGACCTGGTCCAGGCGGTCCTCGATGTGGCCGAAGTCCGGGAGGATGAGGTCGACGCCGGGCTCGGTCGAGCTCGGGAAGAGGACGCCGCAGTCGACGATGAGCAGCTTCGAGTCGTACTCGAAGGTCATCATGTTGCGGCCGATCTCCGTGACGCCGCCGAGCGCCACCATGCGCAGCGCACCCTTGCGGGGCTTGGGTGGGCTGGGCAGGCGGACCGTCATGTCGCCGCCCTGCATGGTCTTCACACCACCGAACTCGGCGGTGGAGGTGTCGCCGCGACCGCGGCCGCGTCCGCTGCGACCACGACCGCCCTTCTGGCCGCCCGAGTTCTGGCCGCCGTTCTGGTCGCCGGTCGCGGGTCCGCCCTTGGCTCCCGAGGACGACCCCCTGCCCCGGCCACGCGATCCGCCCCTGGACGAATCCTTCTGGCCGCTGTCCTTCTGGCCGCTGTCCTTCGGGCCGTCGCCCTGCTGGTTCCTACCCTGCTGGGGCTGGTCCTGCCTACCCTTGGTCCGATCGGAGCGTCCCTGCCCCGCGTCTGCGGCGGGGGCGTCGGCTACCGAGGTGGGCTCGGTGAACTGCACGGCGGCCGTGGCCGCCGGCTCTCCCGAGGGCCGTCCTGCGGCACGTCGGGTGCGGCCGCGTCCGCGGCCGGTGGAGGTACTTTCCGTCATCTGGTGACTCCTGCTCTGTGCAGCAGCGCCGCGAGGGCGTCTCGCTGCTCGTCGGTTGGTGGTAACTGCGGGAGTCGCGGCACACCGGCCGGGACCCCGAGAAGTTCTAGTGCTGCTTTGGACATCGACACACCTCCGAGCGCCCGCTGGGCGTCGAAGAGAGGGAGGAGTCCGAGGTTGATACGTCGTGCCGTCTCGATGTCGCCACTCAGGTACGCACGGCGCAGGTCGACCAGCCGTGACGCGGCCACATGGCCGATCACACTGACGAACCCGGTCGCTCCGACGGCCAGCCACGGGAGGTTGAGTTGGTCGTCCCCCGAGTAGTAGACGAGGTCGCAGTGGGACATGACGGTGACGGCGTCGTGGAAGTCGCCCTTCGCGTCCTTGACCGCCACGATGTTCGGGTGGTCGGACAGACCGATCAGGGTGTCCGCCTGGATGGGGACCACCGATCTCGGCGGGATATCGTAGAGCATCACGGGCCGGTCGGTCGCGTCGGCGATCGTCCGGAAGTGGACGTCCAGACCTGCCTGGGTGGGCTTCGAGTAGTACGGCGTCACCACGAGCAGTCCGTGCGCCCCGGAGGCAGCGGCCTGCTTGGCCGCGTGCACCGAGTGCGCGGTGTCGTACGTACCGACACCCGCGACGATCGTCGCCCGGTCCCCCACTTCGGCGAGGACGGTCTCGAGGACCGCGATCTTCTCCGCGTCGGTGGTGGTGGGCGATTCCCCCGTGGTGCCGGAGACGACGAGACCGTCGCACCCCGAGTCCACGAGATGCCGCGCGACACGTGCGACGGCCTTCAGATCGACGTAACCGTCGGACCCGAACGGGGTCACCATCGCCGTGACGACCGTGCCGAACGGCGCAGGGCGCCCTGTATCGGCGGGGGCCCGGCCACGGTCGGTCGGCGATTGCCGACCGACAGGGCCCCCGGTGGTCACGTGTGTCATGGTCTCCCAGACTACCCGCAGTACCCGGCAGACCCCGATTCCCACCCTGGGGGCGTCGTCATCCCTCGAGAACGTAGGGGCTGACCGCGATCTCCGAGCCGTCCTCCAGCGTGGCGATCTCGAAGTCCGAGAACACCGCCGGCGCCGCCTCGCGGAGACGACGGAGTACGTCGATCGCCAGGCCCCGGATCTCGGTGTCGGCGTGCTCGGTGGCGCGCATCCCGATGAAGTGGCGCCACGAGCGGTAGTTCCCCGTCACGACGATCCGGGTCTCGGTGGCGTTCGGTAGCACGGAGCGGGCGGCCTGCCGGGCCTGCTTGTGCCGCAGCATGGGGTTGGGTACGTCCGCGAACCTGTCCTCGAGTTTCGCCAACATCTCCGCGTAGGCGTCACGGGAGGCGTCGGTCGCGCGCCGGAAGATCTCGACGAGCTCGGGATCGTCCGCTATCGCCGGTGGGGGCACCACCTTCGAGTCGTGCTCGGGGACGAAGCGCTGGGACAACTGGCTGTAGGAGAAGTGCCGGTGCCGGATCAGTTCGTGGGTGCACGAGCGGGAGATCCCGGTGATGTAGAACGACACACTCGCGTGCTCGAACACCGACAGGTGCCCGACCTCGAGGATGTGCCGTAGATACCCGGCGTTGGTCGCGGTGCGCGGATTCGGCTTCTCCCAGCTCTGGTAGCAGGCCCGCCCCGCGAACTCGGCCAGCGCCGATCCGCCCTCGGCGTCCGTCTCCCACTCGACCTCGTCGGGCGGGATGAACTCGGTGTGCGCGACCAGGCGGACCTGCCGCCGGACGAGCTCGGACATCGTGGGACTCCTTCGGTGATGTGCCCGGCGGTTCAGCCGAGCAGATGTGCGGCGACGGTGGCCGCGACCTCGGCGGCGGTGTCGAGATCCTGGCGTCCGGGTTCGCCGGTCAACCGGACTGCGGGGGCGACGGCCTGCAGTCCCCAGCCGGTGGCGATCCGTTCGACCGAGGTGACCGCTCCCGCGGTGTCGTTGTCCCCGTGCACGCACAGGGCGTACGGCCGGCCTGCCACCGCTCCTTCGCAGGTGTAGTAGGTGCGGTCGAAGAAATGCTTGAGCGCGCCGGACATGTACCCGAAATTGGCCGGGGTGAGCAGGACATAGCCGTCGGCACGCAGGACGTGGTCGTCGGTGGTGGCCAACGCGGGGACGGACTCGACCGCGATCCCTTCGAGTTCGGGATGGTCGAGACCGGTGACGAGTGCTTCGAGAATGCGTCGCAGGCGTGGTGACGGGGCGTGGTGCACGACCAGTACCGTGCTCATCCCAGCCCCTTCCCCGAGGTGAGTTCCGTCTCGCGCAGCCCGATGGCGGCCTTCATGACCTCCCGGGCGCGGACGCGGTCGCCGGCGTGGTCGTAGGCCCGCGCCAGCCGGTAGGTCGTCCGCCAGTCATCGGGGGCGGCCTGGTACTCGGCGCTGACCCGGTCGAACAGCGCGTCCGCCGCGTCATGCTGGAGCCGACCGGAGGGGCGTCGCTCCATGTCCGCGACATCGAGCTCGATCCCTTCCGCCGCGGCGGCGGCCGAGATCCTCTGGAGTTCGAGACCGTTGCGGACGATGGCCCAGGTTGCCCAGGCGCCGACGCCGGTGAGCAGGATGATCCCCGCCCCGAGCCCGCGCACGGCCAGATAGTCGGAGGCGCTGACCATCGACCAGCCGAGGTACAGCAGGTACCCGAAGGCCACGACCAGGCCCAGCGCCGTGAGGGCCATGACCAGGGGCTTGACGATGCGCTCCACGGCGGTGGTCCTAGAGGTCCATGAAGGAGTCGAGCCCGACGGTCAGGCCCGGGGCCCCGGCGATCGAGCGGACCCCCAGAAGCACCCCGGGCGCGAACGAGGTGCGGTCCAGCGAGTCGTGCCGGAGGGTGAGGGTCTCCCCCTGCGTCCCGAGCAGCACCTCTTGGTGGGCGACGAGGCCCGACAGTCGCACCGAGTGCACGCGGATCCCGTCGACGTCGGCGCCGCGGGCCCCGTCGAGTTCCGTGGACGTGGCATCGGGCGACGGCCCGAGCCCCGCCTCCCGGCGAGCCGCCGCCATCATGGCGGCGGTGCGGTGGGCCGTCCCCGACGGCGCGTCGGCCTTGTTGGGATGATGCAGCTCGACGATCTCGGCGGACGGGAAGTACTTCGCGGCCTGGACCGCGAACCGCATCATCAGAATGGCGCCGATGGCGAAGTTCGGCGCGACCAGTACACCGGTCCCGGGACTGTCCTCCAGCCACCCCCTGAGGGTGGCGAGACGGTCCTCGGTGAACCCGGTGGTGCCGACCACCGCGTGGATGCCGTTGGCCACGCAGTACTCGAGGTTGTCCATCACCACGTCCGGGTGGGTGAAGTCCACCACGACCTCGGCACCGGAGTCGACGAGCGCGTCCAGCGGATCGCCCTGGTCGACCTCCGCGACGAGTTCGAGGTCCTCCGCGTCACGGACGGCCTCACAGATCGCCGTCCCCACCTTGCCGCGTGCGCCGAGCACTCCGACCTTCGTCACCGTCATCGTCTCCTCACGTGGTCCTCGTCGAGCCCGTCCAGCCTATCCGCCGACGCGCCCGAGCAGTCCAGCCGCGCCGTCGCCGGGCATCCCGGGGCCGACCGCCGCCAGACACCACGGGGCGGACTCGTCGGTCCAGTAGGCGGCGACCTCGTCGCGGGTGACCCGACGGAGCCTGGCCACCGATTCGTCGACGGGGACCACCGTGTCGCGGTCCAGGAGGTGTCGACCGATCCGCGTCATGCGGGAGAGTGGATCGTCCAACCCGAGCCTGATCGACCCCGTGAGGTGGCCGATCGCCCGACCCACCTCGTCGGCGGCGGGCGGCGCGGCCAGCATCCCGGACACGACCTCGCCCACCTCGTCGCACAGTGCGTCCACCCGGTCGACCGGGGCGCCGGCCACCACCGTGAGCAGACCGGTCGGCCGGAACTGGTCCATCCCCGCGTAGACCGTGTATGCCAGACCGAGCTCCTCGCGGATGCGTTGGAACAACCGGGAGCTCAGGCCCCCGCCGAGAACCGCGGTGCCGACCTGCGCCGCGGCCCGGTCCCGGTGATCACGGGCCGGGGTTCTGCGGGCGAGGGCGATCAACGCCTGTTCGGAGTCGTCGTCCTCACCGGTGAGCACGGACGTCGCCGCCCACCCGGGGACCCCCGCGCCCGGTCCGGTGTCGCCACCGCCGGTCGCGGTCCCGAGATCGGCGCCGTCCCGCCACGTTCCGTGGCGGGAGACCGCCGCCGCCAGTGGCCCGGCGGCGATCCGGCGCACGAGGGCGTCGTGGTCGAGACGCCCGGCCGCCGCGACAACGACGTCGCCGGCACCGAGCATGCGTCGGTGGAATGCCCGTAGGGTCTCGGCGTCCAGTGCTTCCACCGACTCCTCGGTCCCGATGATCGGGCGGGCGAGCGGGTCGCTACCGAGGGCCGCGGTGGCGACCAGTTCGCAGGCGAGGTCCTCCGGGTCGTCCGCACGGCCGGCGAGCTCGTCGAGCACGACGTCACGCTCGATCTCGACGTCGGCGGGGTCACAGGACCCGTTGGCGACGACGTCCACCAGGACGTCCACCGCGGTGTCCAGCCCCTCGGCGGGGACGTGGACGTGATAGCAGGTGTGCTCGCGTCCCGTGAAGGCGTTGAGGTCACCACCCAGCAGGTCGATACGCTGGGACAACTCCAGACCGGACGCCGAGCTGGTGCGCTTGAACAGGACGTGCTCCAGGAAGTGCGCGGCGCCGTGTTCCCCGGGGCCCTCGTCCGCGGATCCGGACCCTATCCAGACACCGACCGCCGCGGTGTGGCACCACGGTAGGTCCTCGGTCACCACACGCACGCCCGGGATCGACCGGTCCACGCGGATCGTCGGGTTCACGGTCCTTCCCTTCTGTCGACGAACGAGGCACGCACCCCGCGCGCGGGGTGCGTGCCTCGTGGGGTGCCGGGCGCCGTGGGGGGGCGGACCGGCGGGGTCTCAGTCGTCGGTACCGGAGTCCGCGTCGGCTCCGCCGTCCGAGTCGTCACCGACCGGGACGAGACTGATCTTGCCGCGGTTGTCGATGTCGGCGATCTCGACCTGCATCTTGTCGCCGACGTTGACCACGTCCTCGACCTTGCCGACGCGCTTGCCCTGGCCCAGCTTGGAGATGTGGACCAGACCGTCGCGGCCCGGCAGCAGCGAGAGGAAGGCGCCGAACGGGGCGGTCTTCACGACCGTACCGAGGAAGCGCTCCCCGACCTTGGGCAGCTGCGGGTTGGCGATGGCGTTGATCTTGTCGATCGCGGCCTGGGCCGACTCGCCGTCCGTGGCCCCGATGTACACGGTGCCGTCGTCCTCGATCGAGACGGACGCGCCGGTCTCCTCGGTGATCGAGTTGATCATCTTGCCCTTGGGCCCGATGACCTCGCCGATCTTGTCGACCGGGACCTTGATCGCGATGATGCGGGGCGCGAACGGGCTGAGCTCGTCGGGCTCGTCGATCGCCTCGGCCATCACGTCGAGGATGGTGAGCCGGGCCTCGCGGGCCTGGGTCAGCGCGCCGGCCAGCACCTCGGACGGGATGCCGTCGAGCTTGGTGTCGAGCTGGAGCGCGGTGACGAACATGCCCGTGCCGGCGACCTTGAAGTCCATGTCGCCGAAGGCGTCCTCGGCCCCGAGGATGTCCGTCAGCGCGACAAAACGTCGTTCCGACTCACCGGCCTCGTTCGTGATCTCGTCGGAGACCAGGCCCATCGCGATACCCGCGACGGGGGCCTTGAGCGGCACACCCGCGTTGAGCAGCGACAGCGTCGAGGCGCAGACGGAGCCCATGGAGGTGGAGCCGTTGGAGCTGAGCGCCTCGGAGACCTGGCGGATCGCGTAGGGGAACTCCTCGACGCTCGGCAGGACCGGCATGAGCGCGCGCTCGGCGAGCGCGCCGTGGCCGATCTCGCGACGCTTGGGCGACCCCACGCGACCGGTCTCACCGGTGGAGTACGGCGGGAAGTTGTAGTGGTGCATGTAGCGCTTGCTGGTCTCGGGCCCGAGCGAGTCGATCTGCTGGGCCATCTTGACCATGTCGAGCGTGGTCACGCCGAGGATCTGGGTCTCACCGCGCTCGAACAGCGCCGAGCCGTGGGCGCGCGGGATGACCTCGACCTCGGCGGACAGCGCGCGGATGTCCCGCGTGCCCCGGCCGTCGATCCGGAAGTGGTCGGTGAGGATGCGCTGGCGCACGACCTTCTTGGTCAGCGACTTGAACGCGGCCCCCACCTGGCCGAGGCGGTCGGAGAACCGCTCGGTGAGCTGCTCGAGGACGGCCGCCTTGAGCTCGTCGGTCGCGACGTCGCGATCCTGCTTGTCGGCGATCTGCATGATCTCGGCGAGCTTGGTCTCGGCGATCTCGGCGACGGCGGCGTAGACGTCATCGGCGTACGGCGGGAACAGCGGGAACTCCCGCGGCGTGCCGGGCGCGGCGTCGGCCAGCGCCTGCTGTGCGGCGCACAGCTCGGCGATGAACGGCTTGGCGGCCTCGAGGCCCCGGGCCACGACGTCCTCGGTGGGGGCCTGCGCGCCGCCGGCGACCTTCTCGATCACGTCGTCGGTGGCCTCGGCCTCGACCATCATGATCGCGACATCGGCGGTGTCACCGGAGCCGACGACGCGGCCGGCGACGACCATGTCGAACACGGCGTCGTCGAGCTGCTCGACGGTCGGGAAGGCGACCCACTGGCCGGCCGGGTCGGCGGCCGTCGGGATGAGCGCGACGCGCACGCCGCCGACCGGGCCCGAGAAGGGCAGGCCGGACAGCTGGGTGGAGGCGGACGCGGCGTTGATGGCCACCACGTCGTACAGGTCCTTGGGGTCGAGGCTCATGACTGTCACGACGACCTGGACCTCGTTGCGGACCCCGTCCGCGAAGGTGGGGCGGAGCGGCCGGTCGATGAGCCGGCAGGTGAGGATGGCGTCCGTGCTGGGACGCCCCTCGCGGCGGAAGAACGAACCGGGGATCCGTCCCGCGGCGTACATCCGCTCCTCGACGTCCACCGTCAGGGGGAAGAAGTCGAAGTGCTCCTTGGGGTGCTTGCCCGCCGTGGTGGCGGACAGCAGCATGGTGTCGTCGTCGAGGTAGGCGACGACCGCACCGGCGGCCTGCTTGGCCAGCCGGCCGGTCTCGAAGCGGAGCTCGCGGCGACCGAAGTCGCCGTTGTCGATGGTCGCGACGGTCTCGAAGACCCCGTCTTCGACCTCGACGGCCGTGATCTGTGGCATGTGTTTCCTGTCGTGTCGGGTGCATGGGCCGCACGGCGGAATCGTCCCGCCGGGGCCACCGGGCGTCACGTCAGGGGGTCCCGGTTCGACCTCGGTCTTCGATCGAAGCGGCCGGAACGCGTGCCACGGATGCTGATGCTCCCGGGCGTCGGGTTCCGGCGGCCACTACCGAGGACCGTCAATCGGACCTGTCGACCACCCCGGCACGTGTGCACCGGCTCCACCGAGGCTATCAGGGAAAACCGTCCGGGTCACCGGGCGCGCGCGGGTGACGCCCCCGACACCCGGCGGCCCGGTTCGCGGAAATGCACCGACCCCGCCCGGATGGACCGGGCGGGGTCGGTGACGCGGTCGTCGTCGTGCGTCAGCGACGCAGGCCGAGACGCTCGATCAGCGAGCGGTAGCGCGCGATGTCGGTCTTGGCGATGTACTTGAGCAGACGACGCCGACGGCCGACCATGAGGAGCAGGCCGCGCCGCGAGTGGTGGTCGTGCTGGTGGGTCTTGAGGTGCTCGGTGAGCTGGGAGATTCGCTTGGTGAGCATGGCGATCTGGGCCTCGGGCGAGCCGGTGTCGGTCTCGTGGAGGCCGTACTCGGCCAGGACGGCCTTCTTGTCTTCGGTGCTCAGCGCCATGGTGACTCCTGGTTGTTCCAGTCCGCGTGAATGTTGGGCCCCGCCGCCGCGGACCACAGGAGGGCCGACGCGAGACGTTACCAGTCCGCGGACGTGTCGGCCCAATCCGAGGTCACGGTCGGTCGGCGTCCGCACCGAGCACGGTCCGGGTCGTGGTGACGTCGCGGTCCATGGCCACGAGCAGCTCGTCGACGGAGGCGAACTTGACCATGTCGCGGACGTGGTCGACGAAGTCGACCGCCGCCAGGCGTCCGTACAGGTCGGCCGACTCGTCCAGGACGAACGCCTCGACGCTGCGGGCGGAGTCCCCGAACGTCGGGTTGGTGCCGACGGAGATCGCGGACGGGTAGCGCCGTCCCGGGAGGATCGTGCCGTCGACGGGGCCGTCGTCGAGCACGGTGAACCACCCGGCGTACACGCCGTCGACGGGCACGGCGGTGTACTCGGGAAGGTCGAGGTTGGCGGTGGGGTAACCCAGGTCCCGCCCCCCGCGCCCGGCACCGTGGATCACGACGCCCGAGACCCGGTGCGGTCGGCCGAGGACCTCGGCGGCGCCGGCCACGTCGGCCTCGGACAGCAACCGGCGGATACGGCTGGAGGAGACGGTCTCTCCCCCGGCCTCGAGCAGGTCGACGATCTCGCAGACGATGCCGCGTTCGGCGCACAGATCGCGCAGGGTCTCCGTGGTACCTGCCGCGCGTCGACCGAACGTGAAGTTCCGCCCCACGGTGACCGCGCGGGTCCGTAGGCCGCGGACGAGGACCCGGTCCACGAACTCGTCGGGCTCCCACGACGCCATCTCGCGGTCGAACGGCAACGCGAACACGGCGTCGATCCCGAACCCGCCCGCGAGTTCGGCACGCCGCTCCAGGGGGGTGAGGACCGACGGGTGGGTCCCCGGCCTGACGACCTCGACGGGGTGGGGGTCGAACGTCACGAGGACGGGACTCGCGCCCAGGTCCCGGCCGTGGCCGACGGCGCGGTCCACCAGGCTCCGATGACCCCGGTGGAGCCCGTCGAACACGCCGAGGGCGACGGAGGTCCCGCCGTCGGGGATCACGATCTCGTCGAACGTCCGCCACAATTGCACGGCGACCACCTTACGCGCGGCGTTCACAGGCCCGCCGGGCGCATGACCACGACCGGAGCGGCACGCCGCCCCGATTCCGAGACCAGCGCCGCGACCCGGCCGTCCGGCCCGACGGCGGCGACGACCCCGGCGTCACCGCGGGCCTCGAGCCATCGGCCGTGGCGCAGTCCCTCCGCCTCGTCGGCGTCGATGTCGCGTCGGGGGAACGCGGTCAGTGCGGCGGCGTCGAGGTCCAGCGACAGCGTCGGATCGGTCTCCAGCTGGTCGAGGGTCCGTGCCACGTCGAGACCGAACGGCCCGACGTGGGTGCGGCGCAGCGCCGTGAGGTGACCGCCGACCTCGAGTGCGGAGCCGAGGTCCCGGGCGAGCGCGCGGATGTAGGTTCCGGTGGAGCAGTCGACGACGACGACGAGGTCGACCACCGCGCCGGAGCGGGTCCGCTCGAGCACGTCGAACCGGGAGACGGTGACCCGCCGTGGCCGGAGCTCGACCTCCTCCCCCGCCCGCACGCGGTCGTAGGCCCGCCTCCCGTCCACCTTGATCGCGCTCACCGCGGACGGGACCTGGTCGATCTCCCCGGTCAGGGCCGCGACGGCCGCGTCGATCGCCTCGTCGGTCACGGCGGAGGCGTCGGTGGTCGAGGTGGTCTCCCCCTCGGCGTCGTCCGTGGTCGTGGTCTGGCCGAGACGGATGGTGGCCTCGTAGGACTTGGTCTCCAGTGCCAGCAGTCCGAGCATCTTGGTGGCGCGTTCGATGCCCACGACGAGCACCCCGGTGGCCATCGGGTCGAGCGTTCCGGCGTGGCCGACCTTGCGGGTAGCGAAGTAGCGCCGGAGCCGTCCGACGACGTCGTGGCTGCTCATCCCCCCCGGCTTGTCGACGACCACCAGGCCGGGGTCGGGAGCGGGGCGGGGGTCGGGTCTGCGCGGCGTCACGGGCCCACGCTATCGACCCCGGCGGGTCGCAGCACGATCGCCGAGGCCACATACCCGTCCCGGACGGCCCAGCGGCCCCGGAACTCGACCAGATCGGGCCCCCCGTCCACGGCATGGCCGTCGATGAGGATCCGCGATCGCAGCGTGCCGGTGACCACCTCGTCGTCGTCGCCGTCCGGGACCAGGGTGATGTGTGCGTCACCGAACCCCAACCACCGGTGGGTGAGCGGGAACCACGCCTTGTACGTGGCCTCCTTCGCCGTGAACAGCAGCGCATCCCAGGCGATGTCCGCGACCTCGGCGCGGGCCGCACGCACCCACGCCGCCTCATCGGGCAGGGAAACGGCCTCGAGGACGCCCGCGGCCAGCGGTGCGTGTCGTTCCACGTCCAGCCCGAGCGACCGGACGCGGGCGGTCGGCGCCAGCGCGGCGGCCCGCAGGCCCTCCGTGTGCGTGAGCGTGCCCACCAGGCCCGGCGGCCACACCGGCATGCCCCGACCCCCGCGAAGGACGGGGCCGACGGGGACGCCGAGCCTCGACATGGCCTCCCGGGCACACGCACGCGCGCCCGCGAAGTCGATCCGCCGCCGCTCGACGGCGGCCCCGATCTGCTCGACCTCCACCGGGTACAGCGACGCCAACAGCGCCGCGTCGTCCAGGCCCAGCTCGGCGTCGGTCACCCCCACCACATCGGGCGGGAACAGGTCGTCGATCACCGCCCGTCCTCCAGGTAGGGGCCGGGGTCACCGGGACGGGCGATCCTCGGCAGCCCACCCTCGTCGCGGATCCACCGGACCTGCGGACCGTCCGGTGCCGGGAGGATCTGACGGGTGAGCGGATCGGGCCGCCCACGCCCGTTCCACTCCCTCGGGTATCCCAGGGAGACCTCCTCGAAGCGCACGCCGTCGTGGACCGTGGTGCGCGGGATGTGCAGGTGCCCGTAGACGGCCGCGGTGGCGCGGTACCGGCGGTGCCAGTCGGCGGTCTGATCGGTCCCGCACCACAGCGCGAAGTCCGGGTGCCGCAGGACCCGGGTGGGGTCCCGCAGCAGCGGCCAGTGGTTGACGAGCACCGTCTGGTGCGCGGGATCGAGGCGGGCCAGCCGCGTCGTCGTGCCCACGAGACGTTCCCGACACCAGGCGACCGCGTCACCGTAGGGGGCGGGGTCGATGAGGAACTCGTCCGAGGCCACGACGCGACGCTCCCGTGCACCGGCCAGGGCCTCCGACCGCGACTGCCCCACGACGGGCCTCCAGCTGTAGTCGTAGAACAGGAACATCGGCACCACCCACGCGGGCCCGCCCGGTCCGGTCCACAGGGGGTACTCGTCCTCCGGGGTGTCGACCCCGATGGCCCGGCACGCCTCCACCAGCCGGTCGTACTTGGTGGTGGACGTCATCCCCGCGTCGTCGCGGCCGATCCACAGCTCGTGGTTGCCGGGCGCCCAGATCACCCGTTCGAAACGCGCCGCCAGTCGCTCGAGCGCGTCCACGACGTGGTCGACCTTTTCCGCGACGTCACCGGCGACGATGAGCCAGTCCCCCGGGTGCGCGGGGTGGATCTCGTCCACGACGTCCGCGTTGCCCCGGTGTCCCACGTGCAGGTCGGACACCGCGCGCAGGCTCGGTTGCACGCCCGTCGCCCCGTCGGTCATCCGTCCACCTCCTGCAGGGCCCGTGAGCCCGGCGTCTGCGCCCCCAGCACCATCCACCGGTCGCCGCGCACCCGGGCCACCACGGCGATCAGTCGGAGACCGACGAACACACCCATCCCGACCCAGATCCCCGGCAGCCCCCACCCGAGGTACCGGGTGACGAGAAGCACGGGCAGGAATCCCAGCAGCGCCGCGACAACGGTGCTGGTGCGCAGGTACGCCGCGTCACCGGCGCCCAGCAGCACACCGTCGAGACCGAACACCACCGCTGCCGGGATCACCACCACCGCCATCCCGATCAGGGCGACGACCAGTCGGTCGGCCACCCCGGGATCCCCGGACAACAGTGCTGCCAGGGGTGCTCTGAACACGGCCGTCAGCAGGGCGAGCCCCGCTCCCAGGCCCAGTGACCACACCACCACCGCTCGTGCCAGCGCCCGGCCGTGGGCGGCGAGTCCGGCCCCGAGCGCGGCGCCTACCAGCGACTGGGCCGCGATCGCGACCGAGTCCAACACGAGCGAGTACAGCGCCCACAATTGCTGTGCGAGGTGGTGCGCCGCGAGCGAGTCGACCCCGGCGGCGGCTGCCGCAGAGGTGGCGACGGCGAAGGTGATCTGGAACGACGCGGTACGGATGATCAGGTCCACGCCCATGCGGAGCTGGCTGACGATCACGGAGCGGCGTGGCCGAAGCGACCCCGGGCGCTCGAGGACGAGCGCCACGAGGAAACCGGCGGCCATGAGCAGTTGGCCCGCGAGGTTCGCCCAGGCACTCCCGACCAACCCCAACGCCGGCGCCGGCCCCAGACCGGGGACCAGCACCACGCACCCGGCGGTCGACACGCCGATGCCCACACCGACGAGCACGAGCGGGGTGCGCAGGCGCTGGACGCCCCGCATCCAGCCATGACCCGCCGACGCCACGAGGATGCACGGGATGCCCCACACGGCGACCCCGAGCCACTCGGCCGCCCCGGCGGCCACGTCCGCGTCCGCGGCGAGCACCCGGGTGATCGGGCCCCGCAACGCCAGTACGACGGCCACCACCAACGCGCCGACGGCGACGGCGATCCACGTCGCCTGCACCCCCTCGGCCACGGCGTCGCCGCGGCGGCCCGCCCCGTGCAACCGCGCCGATCGCGCGGTGGTCCCGTAGGACAGGAAGTTCATCTGGGTGCCCAGTACCAGGAGGACGAGGGCTCCCACGCCGAGCGCGGCCAGGTCCTCCGGTCCCTGGCGACCGACGATGATCCCGTCGACCAGGAGATAGACGGGCTCGGCGGACAACACGGGCAGGACGGGCAGCGCGATCGACCAGAGTCGGCGTCCGATCGCTCCCAGACCGACAGCCGGATCGGGCCCGGTGTGCGTCACGTCAGCCGAGGAGTTCACGGAGCCTCGAGCTGATGGTCTCCACATCACCGCGCATCGTGCAGCCGGCGGCCGACGGATGACCGCCGCCCCCGAGCTCTGTCGCGATGGCCGAGACGTCCACGACGTCTGCGCCCGGGCCACCGGGACGCGAGCGGAGGGAGACGGCCCACTCGCCGGGGAGATACTCCTTCAACAGCACCGCCACCCGGGCCTCCCGGACGCCGCGGAGATGCGAGACGAGGGACTCCACGTCGTCCTCGTCCGCTGCCGAGATCACCTCGTACGGGACGGCCAGCCACACCGATCCGCGCCCGCCCACCGCGTCGGCTTCCAGACGCACCGTCGTCAACAGCCCGCCCAGCACCCGCAGCCAGGCAAACGAGTGCGCGTCGAGCAGGGCATGTGTGAGTTCGGTGGACTCCGCGCCCGCGGCCAGCAGTCGTCGGGCGGTCTCGTGCGAGTCCGCGCCGCCCCAACGGAAGGATCCGGTGTCGGTGACGAGCCCGGCGTAGAGGCTCGTGGCCGTCACGGCGTCCACGGGGAACCCGCCGGCGTCGAGCACGTCCAGGACGAGCGACGCCGTGGACGCGGCGTCCGGGTCCAGCAGCATGTGGGAACCGAATCCCGGATTGGACCGGTGGTGGTCGACGACGAGGACCTCTGATGCCGCGTCGGCGAGCCGGTCCCACCGGCCCACCCGGTCCGGGCTCGCGCAGTCCAACGTCACGACGAGACCCCGATGGGCGGGGACCTGCGCGAGGGGCACCACCCGGTCGGTACCCGGGATGGCCCCCATCGCCTGCGGGACGAGGCCGGGATCGAACGAGTTGTGGACGGTTACGCCCCGCGCACGCAACGCGCGGGCGAGACCGGAGGAGCTACCCAGTGCATCCGCGTCCGGGCGGACGTGGCACAGCACGGTCACCTCGCGGTGACGGGCCAACACGTCCGCCGCGCCGGCGGCGTCCACCGGTTCGGTCACCGATCGTCGTCCTCCGGCCGATCCGCCTCCTCCGGCTTGCGGTAGGGGTCCTCGTCGCCCGCCGGGCGGGCCCCCTCGGCCACGCGCCGGACCTGTTCGTCCTGCGCCCGGGCCTTGGCGAGCAGCTCTTCCATCTGGCGCGCCGCGTCCGGGACCGAGTCCAGCACGAAGGTCAACTCCGGGGTGAACTTCACCCCGGTCTGTTTACCGACCATCGTGCGCAGGCGGCCCCGGGCGGCGGTCAACGCCGCCTCCGCGGCCTCGTGGTCCGGCTCCTCGTCGAGGGTCACGCCACGAACCGTGTAATACAGGGTCGCCACCCGCAGATCCGCGGTGATCCTCGAATCGGTGATCGTGACGAACTCCAGGCGTGGGTCCTTGATCTCGTGCTCGATAGCCGTCGCGACGATCTCGCCGATCCGCTTACCGAGCCGTCCCGCGCGTCCCCTACCGGTCATGGCGATCCTCCTTGACATGGTGCGACCGCTGGGCGGTCACGAGTTGACGAGCGCACCGCGGGGGCAGGTCCGTCTCCCACGGAACCCGCCCCCACGACAGTGCCCTGCGACGTCAGTCGCGGGGCTTCTCGACGAGCTCGTACGTCTCGATGATGTCACCGATCTTGATGTCGGAGTACGACACCGTCAGACCACACTCGAAGCCCTCGCGGACCTCGGTGACGTCGTCCTTCTCGCGACGCAGCGACGTGACGGACATCTCCTCCTGGACGACGTTGCCGTCGCGGATGAGGCGGGCCTTCGCGTTACGCCGCATGATGCCGTCGAGCACCATACAACCGGCGATCGTGCCGACCTTCGACGAACGGAACAGCTGGCGGATCTCCGCCTGACCGAGCTGCTTCTCCTCGTAGATCGGCTTGAGCATGCCCTTGAGCGCAGCCTCGATCTCGTCGATCGCCTGGTAGATGATCGAGTAGTAGCGGATGTCCACGCCCTCACGGTTGGCCATCTCGGTGGCCTTACCCTCAGCTCGGACGTTGAACCCGATGATCACCGCGTCGGACGCCGCCGCCAGGTTGACGTTCGTCTCGGTGACGGCACCGACACCGCGGTCGATGACGCGCAGCTGCACCTCGTCGTCGATCTCGATCCCCAGGAGGGCTTCTTCGAGGGCCTCGACCGTACCGGAGTTGTCACCCTTGATGACGAGGTTGAGCTGGCTCGTCTCCTTGAGATGCGAATCCAGGTCCTCGAGGCTGATCCGGCGACGGCTACGGGCGGCCATCGCGTTGCGCTTGCGCGCGTTACGACGGTCGGCGATCTGCCGTGCGGTCCGATCCTCCTCGACCACCATCAGGGTGTCACCGGCGCCACAGACGCTGGTCAGACCGATGACCTGGACCGGACGCGACGGTGTCGCCTCGGTGACGTCCTCGCCGTGCTCGTCGACCATGCGTCGGACGCGACCGTAGGCGTCGCCGGCGACGATCGAGTCGCCGACCCGCAGCGTGCCGCGCTGGATGAGCACTGTGGCCACAGGCCCACGACCGCGGTCGAGGTGCGCCTCGATCGCGACGCCCTGCGCGTCCATGTCCGGGTTCGCACGGAGGTCGAGAGACGCATCGGCGGTCAGGACGACGGCCTCGAGCAGCGAATCGATGTTCAGGTTCTGCTTGGCGGAGATGTCGACGAACATGGTGTCGCCACCGTACTCCTCCGGCACGAGGCCGTACTCGGTCATCTGGCCGCGGATCTTGTCGGGCTGCGCGCCCTCCTTGTCGATCTTGTTGACCGCCACCACGACCGGCACCTCTGCCGCCTGTGCGTGGTTGATCGCCTCGACCGTCTGCGGCATCACGCCGTCGTCCGCCGCCACCACGATGATCGCGATGTCGGTCGACTTGGCGCCGCGGGCACGCATGGCGGTGAACGCCTCGTGACCCGGGGTGTCGATGAAGGTGATCGTGCGCTCGACCCCGTCGACCGGCGCGGTGACCTGGTAGGCACCGATGTGCTGGGTGATGCCGCCGGCCTCACCCTCGCCGACCTTCGCCGACCGGATGCTGTCGAGCAGTCGGGTCTTGCCGTGGTCGACGTGACCCATGACGGTGACAACCGGGGGACGACGCTCGAGATCCTCTTCGCCGCCCTCGTCCTCGCCGAAGGACAGGTCGAAGGCCTCGAGCAGCTCGCGGTCCTCGTCCTCGGGGCTGACGATCTGGACCTTGTAGCCCATCTCCTCACCGAGGAGCTGGAGGGTCTCCGGGGTGACCGACTGCGTCGCCGTGACCATTTCACCCAGGTTGAACAGGGCCTGGACCAGCTGCGCGGGATTGACGTCGATCTTGTCCGCGAAATCGCTCAGCGAAGCACCCTGTGCCAGCCGCAGGACCTGCCCGCGACCGTCGGGAAGCCGGACGCCGCCGACCTCCGGGGCCCGCATCGAATCGTATTCCTGACGCTTCTGCCGCTTCGACTTGCGACCACGACGCGGGGCGCCACCGGGACGACCGAACGCGCCTGCGGCACCACCGCGGCCACGGTTGCCGCCGCCGGGACGACCGCGGAAACCGCCGCCGCCGGCTGCGGGTGCACCGCCACCACCACCGGGACGGAAACCACCACCACCCGGACGGCCACCTGGGCCACCCGGACGGCCGCGACCCGCCGCGGGACGCGCGACCTGACCCGGCATCTGACCGGGGCTGGGACGCGCCGGCATGTTGCCGGGGTTGGGACGGGGACCGCCCTGACCCGGTGCCCCCGACCGCTGCGGGGGACGGGGCCCACCCTGACCGGGTGCGCCCGGACGGGCGCCTCCGGGACGGGGCCCACCCTGGCCGGGTGCCGGGCGGGGACCGCCCTGCGGACGCGGCGCGGGCGTGGTGCCGCTGGAGTACGGGTTGTTCCCGACGCGAGGCGCCTTGGGGCCGGGCTTCGGCCCCGACGCGCGCGGCCCGGGAGCCGGGCGGGATGCTGCGGCGGCCGCGCCGGGGGTCGCCCCCGGGCTCGGACGCTGGGAACCGGGCTTGGCGCCCGGGGTCGGACCCGACTCCGGCTTGGCAGCCGGCGCGGGGGCCGCGGGGGCCGCGGGCTTGGCACCCGGGGTCGGCTTGGGAGCCGGCGCGGGGGCCGCGGGCTTCGCGCCCGGTGTGGGTCCGGCCGCGGGCTTGGGAGCCGCGGAGCGCGGGTCCCCGCCCGGGCGGGGACCCGGCGCCGGCTTGGAGGGTGCACCCGGCTTGGGCGCAGCGCCTCCTGCGGACGTGGACGGGGCCGGAGCGGAGTCGCCGCCTGCCGGTGCATGTGCCTCGCGCAGGCGCCGGACGACCGGGGCCTCCAACGTCGAGGAAGCGGATTTGACGAACTCTCCCTGATCGCGGAGTTTCGTCAGAAGTTCTTTACTGGTGATACCGAACTCTTTTGCCAGCTCGTGTACCCGGGGCTTGCCTGCCACTGCTCTCCTCACTGCGAGGTCTCCACGGCAGGGCTGGCCGCGCGACCTCGGTCTACATTCGATGGACGTTCATCGCTGGAGCTTCACGGTGTGCTCATCGTGTCTGGTCCGTTCCTTCTCTTGTGCTCCCCCTGCCGAACCGAGCGGTCGGCGGGTGGTGTCGCGCCCGAGGCGTAGTGCCTCGAGTACCTCCGTGATCGCGTCCTGGGACACGTTCCCGGCGATCCGCAGGGCCCTGGTGAAGGCCTTGCGGTCGAGCGCTGTCGTGATGCAGCGCGGTTCGCGATGCACCCAGGCCCCTCGTCCGACCGCCCGTCGGCGCGGATCGGGCGAGAGCGCGGCCGTCTCCGGATCGTGAACGATCCGCAGCAGTCGGGAATCGGAGTCCCGACCCCGGCAACCGACACAGGTCCTGATCGGACCAGCGGCCTCGGCGGTACCGAACCGCTGGTCCTCGCGTCCCTGCATCCGGCCACCTCGGTCTCTCGCCGCCCGGCCCGAGTGGACGGGTGGACGTGAAGTCACTGTGACAACTGATCAGTCTACAGACAATGCCGTGTCGACACTAACGGCGCGCCCGACCGCGTGGCGGCGGGCGGCGCAGCGCGTCACTCCGCGTCGCTGTGGATGTCGATCCGCCACTGGGTCAGGCGGTGTGCCAGACGTGCGTTCTGGCCTTCCTTCCCGATCGCCAGGGACAGCTGGTAGTCGGGGACGACGACGCGGGCCGCCCTGTTGGTGGCATCGGCGACGGTGACAGAGATCACCTTCGCCGGGGACAGGGCGTTGCCGACGAACACCGTCGGGTCGTCGTCGTAGTCGACGATGTCGATCTTCTCGTCGTTGAGTTCGGCCATGACCGCGCGCACACGGGCCCCGTTCGGCCCGATACAGGCGCCCTTCGCGTTGAGTCCCGAGACGGAGGATTCCACCGCGATCTTCGTCCGGTGGCCGGCCTCACGGGCGATCGCCGCGATCCGCACCGAGCCGTCGTCGATCTCCGGGACCTCGAGCGCGAACAGTCCCCGGACCAGGTCCGGGTGGGTGCGGGAGAGCGAGACGGAGGCGCCGTGGGGTCCCTTGTGCACCCCGATCACGTGGCACTTGATGCGCTCCCCGTGCGTGTAGCTCTCGCCCGGTACCTGCTCGGCCGGGGCGATGGTCCCCTCGGTGCCCCCGTTCTCGGGTCCGATGTGCACGACCACCATCCCGCGGGCGTTGGCGCGGGAGTCGGACTGGATGACGCCACTGACCACCTCGCCCTCTCTCGTGACGAGATCACCGTAGATGCGGTCGGTCTCGGCTTCGCGCAGACGCTGGAGGATGATCTGCCGGGCCGTCGCCGCGGCCACCCGCCCGAAGTCCGAGGGGGTCGCGTCGAACTCCCCGATGCGGTTGCCGTCCTCGTCCACCTCGGCGGCCATGACGGCGACCGTGCCCGCTTTGCGGTCCAGCGCGATCCGGGCCACCCGATGCGAGCCCTCGGTTCGCTTGTAGGCGGTGAGCAGGGCGTTTTCGAGAGTCTGCACGAGGTCGTCCAGCGGGATCTCGCGCTCTCGGGACAGCATGTTCAGCGCTGCCATGTCGATGTTCAACGGTTTTCTCCTTCTCGCACGCCGTGCCCGGGGTTCTCCGGTTCGGACAACAGGTCCAGCTCCTGCTGTGGAGCTGGCCGGAACTCGACCCGGATCACGGCGCGGGCCACCTGATCCAACGCTACCGAGTCCACTCTCGTTCCCCGGCCCGCCCTCGACACGATGCGGACGGTCCCCGAGTCCTCGTCGAGGTCTCCGATCCGCCCGCGGGTCGGTCCCTCGGCTCCGTCGATGTAGAGCAGGTCGACCTGGCGTCCTCGGGCACGGAGCCAGTGCCGGGGGTGCTCCAGCGGCGCGTCGACGCCCCTGCTGGTGACCTCCAGCGTGACCGGCTGGCCCGCCCCTCCCCACTGCTCGGCGAGGGGGTCGAGATCGACGGACAGTTCGGCGAGATCGTCGAGGGCGACGCCGGAGTCCCCGTCCACGACGATCGTCACGTGCCACGTGGACGAACGGGTGTCCTCCCGGATGTCCTCCAGGTCGAGGCTGCGGTCCGAGACCGCCTTGCGTATATGGGCCCGGTCGGGCTCGGGGACGATCACTGTGCTCCTGGACTGCGGGCTGGCGGATCCCGTTCCGGGACGCGGACGGGCCGCATCACTGTACCGCCTCGCCGCCCCCTTCTCCGACCCCTGGCAGGATGTCGGAGTGCACCCTTCCGCCCCCGTCGTCCTCTCGCGCCGTCAGTTCGCCGTCGCGGCCGCCGGCGTCGCCGGGCTCGCCGTCGCCGGTGGCTGTGCCCTGCCCACGGTCACCGACCGTCCCGATCCCCTGCTCGGCCTGCTCGAGGCCGCCGAACGAGACGCACGCGAACTCGCGGCCGCGGACGCCTCCCACGGCGACCGGGTGGACGCCCTGCGACGGATCGCCGACGTGCGGAGGGTCCATGCGGAACGGCTCACCGCGATCGTGGAAGGCCCGGAGGACGACGCCACACCGACACCTGTGCCGTCGGCCCCGCCGGTGTGCCCACCCGCCGACGAGGTGCGCTCTCGCCTCCGTGCGGACGCGGCCGACGCCGCCGGTGTGGCCGCGGCGACCGAGGGGGCAGAGGCGGAGATCGCCGGCGCGGTCTCGGCGGCGTGCACCGCAGCGGTCGAGGTGGAGCTCGCGTGAGCGCCCCGGTCGGATTGGCCGCCGAGGACGCGGCGGTCTACGGGTACGGACTCGTCCTCGCCCGGGCGGACGGGTCCATCCGAGCAGCTGTCAGGCGTGAACTCGCGGCTCATCGAGCCCGTCGGGACGCGGCCGAATTGCTGTGGCCGGAATCGCCCCCCGCGCCGGTCGGCTACGTCCCCGATCCGGAGGCCCCCGGCGCCCCCGTCCTTCTGGCGATCCGGATCGAATCGGACTGTTGCGAGGCCTGGCGCGTCGAACTCGGCCTCGCCCGGACGCCGGAGACCCGGCGTTTCTGCGTGGACGCCCTCACCGCGGCGGCGGTGCAACTGGCACGGTGGAGGACCCTGGTCCCGGGAGCGCCGTTCGAGGCGCTGCCCGGGTTCCCGCCGCCGGCCTGAGGCTCAGGGGCGGCCGGGGCCGATCAACCGGACGATCTCCTCCGCGGCACCGTCCACCGGCACCTGGGTCACCTCACCGGTGGCGCGCTCGCGCAGCTCGACTGTTCCCTCGGACCAGCCGCGACCCACCACGACCACCCACGGCACACCGATCAGCTCGGCATCCTTGAACTTCACACCGGGCGAGGCCTTGCGGTCGTCGAAGAGCACTTCGAGTCGGGCGCGGTCGAAGGCCTCCACCAGGGTCGCGGCACCGGAGATCGCGGCATCGTCCTTGTTGGCGATCACCACGTGGACGTCCGCGGGAGCGGCCTCGGCGGGCCAGACCAGACCCTTGTCGTCGGCGAACTGCTCCGCGAGTACCGCCACGAGACGCGATACCCCGATGCCGTACGACCCCATGGTCACCCTCGCGGGCTTGCCGTTCTCGCCCAGCACGTCGAACTTGAAGGCGTCGGTGTACTTCCGGCCCAGCTGGAAGATGTGGCCGATCTCGATCCCGCGCGCCAGGGTCAGGGTGCCGTGCCCGTCCGGTGCCGGGTCGCCCTCCCTCACCTCGGCGACCTCGATGGTGCCGTCCGGGGTGAAGTCACGGCCGCACACCAGGTCCACCACGTGCTTGCCGGGCTCGTCGGCTCCGGTGATCCACGCCGTGCCGTCGACCACCCGCGGGTCGACCAGGTAGCGGACCTCGTTCTCCTGCAGCGCGCGCGGGCCGATGTACCCCTTGACGAGGAACGGGTTGGCCTTGAAATCGGCCTCGTCGAGGAGCTCGACCTCCGCCGGCTCGAGCGCGGCCTCGACCCGCTTCATGTCGACCTCACGGTCACCCGGTAGGCCCACGGCCAGCAACTCCCAGTCCTGACCGGGCTGACGCACCTTGAGCAACACGTTCTTGAGGGTGTCCGCGGCGGTCACCTCCCGGCCCAGGTCGGCGGAGTTCGCCCAGGCGACGAGCGCCTCGATGGTCGGCGCGTCCGGGGTGTCGTGCACGACCGCGCGCGGCGAACCCTCGATCGGGAGAGCGGGGGGTGCGGGGGTGATGACGGCCTCGACATTGGCCGCGTAGCTTCCGTCGGTGGAGCGGACGAACGTGTCCTCTCCCGCCGCGGAGACCGCGAGGAACTCCTCGGAGGCGGACCCCCCCATCGCACCGGAGGTGGCGGCACAGATGACGTACTCGATCCCGAGACGGTCGAAGATGCGTCGGTACGCCTCTCGGTGGGCCCGATAGGAGCGTTCGAGTCCGGCATCGTCGACGTCGAACGAGTACGAGTCCTTCATGACGAATTCGCGACCGCGCAGGATCCCGGCGCGGGGTCGCTCCTCGTCGCGGTACTTGGTCTGGATCTGGTACAGCGTGACGGGCAGGTCCTTGTACGAGGAGTACTCGCCCTGCACGGTGAGCGTGAAGAGCTCCTCGTGGGTGGGGCCGAGCATCATGTCGTTGCCCTTGCGGTCCTTCAGCCGGAACAACGCCGGGCCGTACTCGGTCCACCGTCCGGTGGTCTCGTACGGTTCCCGCGGCAGGAGTGCGGGCAGCGTGATCTCCTGCGCGCCGAAGGCGTTCATCTCCTCGCGCACCACCTGCTCGACTCTGCGGAGGGTGCGCAGACCCAGCGGCAGCCAGGAGTACACGCCGGGAGCGACGCGGCGGACGTACCCGGCGCGGACCAGCAGTTTGTGGCTGAGGACCTCGGCATCGGCCGGGTCATCGCGGAGCGTGCGCAGGAAAAGGCGGGACAGACGCGTGATCACGATGCACCAGCCTAGCCGCCCCTGCTCGCGGACCCACCGCCCGCCGTCGGGGCTACCGGTGGCCTCGGTACCCTGAGCCGGGTGCGTATCCTCCTGTCCCCTTCCGAGACCAAATCCGTCGGCGGGTCCGGGGAACCGCTCGACCTGGCCGCGCTCTCGCTCCCCGAGCTCGAGGAAACCCGCCGCACCGTCGCCGACTCCCTCGTCTCGCTGTGCTCTGGCGAGGCGGCGGCAGCTCGCGACGCGCTCGGGCTGAGTGAGAAACTCGGCCACGAGGTGACACTGAACGCCGACCTGTGGACCTCCCCCACCGCGTCGGCGCTGAGCCGCTACACCGGCGTCCTCTTCGACGCCCTCGACACCGCCTCGTTCACCGCGGCCACCCGGTCACGAGCGGAGTCGCGACTGTGGATCGGCTCGGCCCTCTTCGGACTGCTCGGTGCGACCGACCCCATTCCGCACTACCGCCTCTCTGCCGGGACGCAGTTGCCCGGACTGGGTACCCTGCGTTCGACCTGGAAGCCGGCACTCACCGCCGCCACCACGGGGTGGCGCGACGACCTCGTGGTGGACCTGCGCTCCGGCGGTTACCACCAGCTGGGGCCGGTCCCGGGGGCGATCACCGTCGACGTCGTCACCGACTACCCCGACGGCACCCGCAAGGTGGTCTCGCACTTCTCCAAGCATCACAAGGGTCTCCTCGCCCGGACGCTCGCCACGTCCCGGGCCGAGATGGGTGACGTAGCCGCGCTCCTCCGGGTAGCCCGTCGGGCCGGGCACACCCTCGAGCGCACCTCGGATACGGTTCTCACCATGGTCACGGAGCCGTGAGTTCGAGTCCCGATCCCGACGCCGTCCCCGCCACACCACGGGTCCTCCCCTCGCACGGTTCCCGCGCCGCCTGGCGGCTTCAGGAGGAGCCGGGGCTCGCCTCGTTGCTCCGTCTGTGCCTGTCCCCGGTCCAGTACTACGGGGCGTACCTCTTCGGTTCGTCCTCCGCCTTCCCGCCCGGACATCGGCGACACGATCAGGGCGTGGCCGCCGACCTCGACATCCCCGGCGAGCTGCGGGACGACCTCGAGGGGTGGATCGAGGAATGGGAGGAGAACTTCGTCCATCTCGGCGACCGCCCCGTCGACCAACCCGTGTGGCGCGAGGGCTTCGACGAGATGGTCTGGTTCGACCGCGGCCACGAGCTCGCCGACCAGCTCGAGGTGAGCCTGCCCGGAAGAGCGGTGTTCTGCACCGCCGAGCGGTATGTCCTGTGTGAGCTGGCCGCCGAGCAACTGGACTACGTCCACCCCCTGCGAGGCGAGTACGTGCGCACCGAGGGCTGGCGGACGCCGGGGAACGGACCCGACCCCGACCGCACGCCGACGATCCGACTCATGCCCGAGTACGGCGTCACGTGGGGACTGTGGGCGGGACGGCTCCCCTACTACCAGCCTCCCCGCCTCAGGGAAGGGTTCATGGACTTCGCCACGCCTCGCAGCCTCGGACTGACCCCTGGCCTGGAGAGCCGGATCCTGCGATGGAATGACGACTGGCGACGCGGATTCGTGGACTACGGGAGCAGCGTCGACGACAGCGGCGCCGCCCTCGGTTTCCTCGGCTACGGCTACGGCGTGCCCGTCTGGACCGACGGCGTCGATCCGGTCGGCTGGTACCGCGAGGGACTGGCGATCGCGCGCCGCCTGGCGGAGGAACTCCCCGGCGTCGAGGTCGAGCTGGTGGCTGTCCGCAACGTCTGTTCGGCGCGGCTGGTCATGCAGGACCACACCTCGCGCCTACGCGGTCAGGATCCGGCCACCTTCTCGGACGTCTTCCTGACCGAGCGGCGCCGAGTCGGTTCCTGACGGGGCGCGCACAACGCCCGGCGCCGGAACGGGTCAGCGGTGCCGCAGGTCCGTGGACAGCGCCTGCGGCAACCCGGCCACGTCGCCGACCACCACGATGGCCGGGGGCCTGACGTCGTGGGTCTCCAGCGTCTCGGTCAGGGTGCCGAGCGTGCAACGAAAGGTCGACTGCCCGTCGAGACTGCCGTCGACGATCACCGCGGAGGGGGTGTCCGACGAGCGGCCCCCCGCCATGAGCGTCTCGGCGATCGCCGGAGAGTTCCTGACTCCCATCAACACGACCAGGGTCCCGCGCATGCGCGCGAGGGCGTCCCAGTCGATGAGGGAGCCCGGGTGTCCGGGCGGGAGGTGCCCGGACACGACCGTCAGTTCATGTGTCATCCCGCGGTTGGTCACGGGAATCCCCGCGAGGGCCGGGACGGCGAGGGCGCTGGAGACGCCCGGCACGACCGTGCACGGCACTCCCGCCTCCGCGCACGCCTGCGCCTCCTCGTAGCCACGCCCGTAGAGGAACGGGTCCCCGCCCTTGAGGCGTACCACGAACTTGCCGGCGCGTGCCCGGTCCACCAGCACCTCGTTGATCGCGTCCTGTGCCATGGCCCGTCCGTAGGGGATCTTGGCCGCATCGACGATCTCGACGTCCGCCCGCAGCTCGGCCAGCGGGCGCTGGGGAGCGAGACGGTCGGCCACGACCACGTCGGCGCGGGCGAGCAGTCGACGTCCACGCACCGTCATGAGATCGTCGGCTCCCGGCCCGCCGCCGACCAACGCCACCGTGCCCCGGAGCGCCTCGTCGACCTCGGGTGCCTCCGCCCCCGCGTCGCTGAGCGCCCGCGCGACCACGTCCCGGGCCTCGGCGGTACGCGCGCGGTCGCCGGTGAGAACTGCGACGAGCATCTCGCCCCTGCGGACCACCGCCGGGGTCACCGCGGAACCCGACGTCACGGCGTCAGCCCGGACGCAGAAGGTGCGGTTCTGCTCGGCCTCGGCCGCGACCCGGGCGTTGACCAGGGAGTTCCGCGTCGCGGCGACCACGTACCACGCATTCTCGAGATCGCCTGATTCGTACTCTCGTGGCTCCCACCAGATTCGTCCGGCGTCCACGAGTCCCTGAAGCGTGGGCGTGACGTCGGGGCTCACGAGGTGCACTACCGCACCCGCCGCGAGCAGGACGGGGATGCGTCGTTGCGCAACGGACCCTCCGCCGATCACCACGACACGACGGCCTTCGAGGTCCAGACCGACGGGGTACGGGTTCACAGGCCGGATCATGGCGCTGATCCTATCCGCCCACGGCTTCGCCCCCGGCCTCGGCCCGCGGCCCGTGACACGACTCATCCCCCGGCCACCACGTCGGGTGAGCGGGGGATGAGGAATGGTGCGTGGTGGCGGATCAGCGTCGTTCCGTCAGGCCTTCTGGTCGAGCTTCAGCGTGCGGGTCGAGCGCTCGAACTGCTCGGTGAACAGCGACGGCTCCGCAGCGAGATCCCGGCCGAGCGAGGGGATCATCTCCTCGAGGGCGGGGGTCCACTCCGCGAACCGGCTCGGGAAGCAACGCTTGAGCACGTCGACCATGGCGTCAACGGCCGTGGACGCGCCCGGGGACGCACCGAGGAGGCCCGCGATGGACCCGTCCGCCGCGTTGACCACCGCGGTGCCGAACTCCAGGGTCCCGCCCCGCCCGTTGGGCTTGATCACCTGGACGCGCTGACCGGCGACGACCTTCTCCCACTCCCCGTCCCGGGCCGACGGCACGAAGTCGCGCAACGCGTCGACCCGGGCGCCGTGGTTCTTGGCGAGCTCCGTGATGAGGTACTTGACCAGGCTCATCTCGGTGAGGCCGATATTGGCCATGGGCAGCAGGTTCCCGGCCCGGATGCTCGACGGCAGGTCGAGGAAACTGCCCATCTTGAGGAACTTGGGGGTCCACCCGGCGAACGGCCCGAACAGCAGACCCTTCTTGCCGTCGATGACGCGGGTGTCCAGGTGCGGCACCGACATGGGCGGCGCGCCCACGGAGGCCTGGCTGTAGACCTTCGCCTGGTGCTGCTCGATGAGCTCGGGGTTGGTGCATCGCAGCCACTGGCCGCCCACGGGGAAGCCGCCGATGCCCTTGATCTCGGGGATGCCGGACTTCTGGAGCAGGTGCAGCGCACCGCCACCCGCGCCGACGAACACGAACTTGGCGTCGACGGTGCGTTCGTCACCGGTGTGCCGGTTGGCCACGGTCAGCCGCCAGCTGCCGTCACTGTTGCGCTCGAGGTCCTTGACCTGGTTCTGGTAGTGCACCTCGGTGCCCGTGCGGGTGAGGTACTTGATGAGCTGCCGGGTGAGCGCACCGAAGTTGACGTCGGTGCCGTTCGAGAAGTGGCTCAGGGCGAAGGGCTGCTCGGGCGAGCGACCGCGGGCCATGAGCGGAACGAGCCGCTCCAGCTCGGAGAAGTCGGTGGTGTGACCCATTCCCGGGAAGAGTGGGTGCCCGGCGAGCTTGTCGTAACGCTTCCGGAGGTAGTCCTGACCGTCCTTGCCCGCCACGAAGCTCATGTGCGGGACGGGGCGGATCCACTCGGTGGGGTCGCCGAGGATGGTGTTCTCGACCGCATAGGACCAGAACTGCCGGGAGACCTGGAACTTCTCGTTGACGCTGACGGCCTTGGTGATGTCGACGTCGCCGTCGGCGGTCTTGGGCGAGTAGTTGAGCTCGCAGAGGGCGGAATGCCCGGTGCCGGCGTTGTTCCAGGCGTCGGAGGATTCCAGTGCGGGCCCCTCGAGCCGTTCGAACACCTGGATGTCCCAGTCCGGTTGGAGCCGCCGCAGCAGGGCACCCAGAGTCGCGCTCATGGTGCCCGCGCCGATGAGCGCCACATCCGTCGTTCCGTGCTTTGCCACCTGGTCTGAAGTCACCGGCTACCCTCGCTCATTGGTCGTGGACCCGAATCTCTCGTCGACGCGGGTCGTCCCGACAGGCCCGCGCCCACAGGGTTGTCAGACTACTCACCGCGCCGGGCGTGGGACACACCGGACTAGGGTGGTCGTCGTGTCGACGCCCTCTCCAGATCCCGGCGCCCCCGACGGATCCGACCCGCAGTGGGCCCCGGATCTGCTGGGGCCGTCGTACACACGGCGCGACCTGCCTCTCGGTGCCGATCCCGACGGTGAGGGTGAGATCTCCGCGACCCTCGTCCGCCACGAGGACGCACCGACCGAGCCCACCGGCGTCGTCCTGGTCGTCCACGGCCTGTCGGACTACTTCTTCCACACCCATCTCGCCGAGTTCCTCGCGTCGAGCGGGTTCGCGACCTACGGGATCGACCTGCGCAAATGTGGCCGGTCCCGGAGGGAAGGTCTGACACCGCACTTCACCACTGACCTGGAGAGGTACGACGACGAGCTGGATCAGGCTCTCGACGTGATCGTCTCCGAGCACCCGGGAACGCCGGTCCTCGTGGCCGCCCACTCGACCGGGGGGCTGGTGGTGCCGTTGTGGCTGGGCAGGCGTCGCGACAGGGGCGCTCTCGCCCCCGTCGTGGGGGTGGTGCTGAACTCCCCGTGGTTCCAGCTCGACGTCCCGGAGCGCGCCCGCCCCGTGCTGGACCCCGTCATCCGCACGCTCGGATCCCTCCGGCCCTTCTACCGACTGCCGCTACCCACCTCGGACCGGTATGTGATCAGCACGCACGTCGACCACGACGGTGACTTCCACTTCGACACCACGCTCAAGCCCCCCGGCGGGGTGGGTGTGCGGGCGGGGTGGCTGGCCGCGGTCCGGCGCGCCCAGAAGCGGCTACAGTCCGGGGTCGACCTACCGCTCCCGGTTCTGTTGCTCCGCTCGACGGCGTCGTCGGTCGGGGCCCGCCCACGGGGCGCCGTGCTCGACGTGGACACCGATCTGATCCTGGACGTCCGGTCGATGGAGCGCTTCGCCGACCGTGTCTCCCGTGACGTCACCGACGTCCCCGTACCGGGTGCCCGGCACGACGTCTTCCTCTCCCGCGCCGACGTCCTCGAGGTGGTCTTCGACCATCTCGGGCGCTGGCTGGACCAGACCCTGTCCTCACACACCAAGGAGTCCTGAACCCCATGACCCAGACCCCCTCCCGCCACTTCGACCTGGTCGTCATCGGCACGGGCAGCGGCAACTCGCTGATCGACGAATCGTTCGCCGACAAGTCCGTGGTGATCTGCGAGAAGGGGACGTTCGGCGGCACCTGCCTCAACGTCGGCTGCATCCCCACCAAGATGTTCGTCTACGCCGCCGACACGGCCACCTCGATCCGGCACTCGTCCGCCTACGGTGTCGATTCGACGCTGGACGGGGTCCGTTGGCCGGACATCGTCTCGCGGGTCTTCGACCGGCGGATCGACCCGATCGCGTCGAGCGGGGAGGACTACCGGCGCAACCGTTGCGACAACGTCACGGTGTTCGACGGACACGCGACCTTCGTCGGCCCCCGCACCATCGACACGGGGACCGGCGAGATCATCACCGCGGACTCCGTCGTGATCGCTGCGGGGGCACGGCCGTCGATCCCCGAGATCGTCACCGGGGCCGGCATCGCGTACCACACCAGCGACGACGTCATGCGGATCCCCGAGTTGCCGAAATCCATGGTCATCCAGGGCTCAGGATTCATCGCCTGCGAGTTCGCGCACGTGTTCTCCGCGCTGGGCGTCGAGGTCACCGTGATCGGCCGGTCGGACGTACTGCTCAAGCACCTCGACCGCGAACTCGCCGAGCGGTTCACGGACGCCGCCCGGGGACGGTGGGACGTCCGCCTCGGCCAGCACGTCACCTCGATGACCGCGACCGGTGACGACTGCCGGGGCGTGGAGATCACGTTCGAGGACGGGTCGACCTGTGCAGGCGACGCGCTGCTGGTCGCCACGGGTCGGACCCCGAACGGGGACCTGCTCGGTTTGGACGCGGCGGGGGTGGAGATGGACGGCGAGCGGGTCCGCGTGGACGAGTTCGGCCGCACCACGGCGGAGGGCGTCTGGGCGCTGGGCGACGTGAGCTCGCCGTTCCAGCTCAAGCACGTGGCCAACCACGAGCAGCGGGTGTTGGGCCACAACCTCAACCACCCGGAGAACCTGCAGCCGTTCCACCACAGTCACGTGCCGTACGCGGTGTTCAGCTGGCCACAGATCGCGTCGGTCGGGCTGACGGAAGCAGAGGCCCGCGCGGCCGGGTACGACGTGACCGTGAAGACCCAGGACTACGGCGACGTGGCGTACGGATGGGCGATGGAGGACTCGGTCGGGTGCTGCAAGCTCATCGCCGACCGCGCCACCGGGTTGCTCCTGGGCGCCCACCTCATGGGCGCCCACGCCCCGTCTCTCGTGCAGATCCTCATCCAGGCCATGGAGTTCGAGATCACGGTGCCGGACCTCGCGCGCAAGCAGTACTGGATCCACCCGGCGATGGCCGAGGTCGTCGAGAACGCATTGCTGGGTCTGGACTTCCCGGACCGCGGCTTCTAGCTACCGGACGATGCCGGAAGGCAGACGACCGGGGGCGACGTCGGTGGGCCGACGATCGGGGGCGGGGCCGCGAGGCGCGTGACACCCGCTCCCCGCCGGCCTCAGGCGAGGACGAAGTCGTCCGGATCGACGGTGCGGACCTGCTCGCGGTACCGGAAGGTGAACGTCGGCCACTGCAGGGAATTACGTCCCCGCGAGTCGATGTACCAGCTCGAGCAGCCCCCCTGGTTCCACACCGTGTGCGCCAGTTCGCGGTCCATCCGGGCGGCGTAGGACTCCTCCACCTCCGGACGGACCTCGATGGTGCGTCGGGCCTCCCGCCCGGCGAGGTCGAGCAACCGCAGAACGTGATCAGCCTGGGACTCGAGCATGTACACGATCGACGAGTGCCCCAGGTTGGTGTTGGGGCCGTACAGCAGGAACAGGTTGGGGAACCCCGCCACGGTGATGCCGTTGTGCGCTCGCGGACTGCCATCCCAGTGCTCGGCGAGGGTGCGCCCGTCCGCGCCGGTGATCACGCGGGAGATGGGCGGCTCGGTCGGCTGGAAGCCCGTACCGAAGATGATGACGTCCGCCGGATGCTCCGTGCCGTCGTCGGCCACGAGCCCGCGCGGGGTGACAGCCGACGCCGCGCCGGACACCAGGGTCACATCGGACCGGCTGAGGGCGGGGAGCCACTGACTGGTGAGCAACACCCGTTTGCACCCGATCGAGAAGTCGGGGGTGAGCGCACGGCGCATCCCGCGGTCCCGCACCTTGAGGAAGAGGTAGAACCGTGCGAACCACTCGAAGAACCGCAAGAGGAACTGGGCTCGCGTGAACACCACGACGTAGAGCTCACGCCCCAGGTAGATACGACCCCGGACCAGCCGCTGTACCAACGGGAAGCGTCGGTAGAGCCGCTGACGGCGTCCGGAGATCGATCGGTCCAGCCTGGGCAGGATCCAGCCCGGGGTCCGCTGGAAGACCGTGACGTGCTCGGCGGGCCCGGCGATCTCGGGGACGAACTGGACCGCGGAGGCCCCCGTCCCGACGACGGCGACCCTCCGGCCCTCGAGCGCGATGTCGTGGCGCCACCTCGCGGAGTGGAACACCTGGCCCTCGAACGACTCCAGACCGGGTAGCCGGGGGATCGAGGGGGCGGACAGCGCCCCCGAGGCCACCACGAGATCGCGCGCCCGGATCCGCCCGCGGCTCGTGTCGACGACCCAGTGCGCCGACTCGGTGTCCCACACCGCCGCGGTCACCTCGCAGGAGGTGACGAGTCGGTCACGGAGACCGATGCGGTCCGTCACGGACTCGAGATAGGCCCGGATCTCTGGTTGCCTCCCGAACGAGTGGGACCACCCGGGGTGGGCGTGTCGGGACAGCGAGTAGAGAGCGGTGGGGACGTCGCAGGCGCACCCCGGGTAGGTGTTGTCGCGCCAGGTGCCCCCCACCGAGTCCGCGGCCTCCACGACGAGGAAGTCCCGGCCACGCCCCTCCCCCAACAGACGGTCGGCCATGGCGATGCCGCCGAAGCCGGCGCCCACCACCACCAGGTCGATCTGCTCCACGGGTCCGCGAGGGGTATCGATCATGGTGGACAGTATGCCCCGGATTGTCCACGACCGAGGGGCACATCAGGACGATCGTCCATACACTCTTCCCGACCGGCCGGGTGCGCCCGCTGGCACCGGACGCGCTCAGGAGCCGGACGGCAGGGTGAGGATCTCGTATCCGTCCTCGGTGACGACGACGGTGTGCTCGAACTGGGCGGTCCACGCCTTGTCCGCGGTGGTGACGGTCCAGTCGTCGTCCCAGACGTCGAAGCCCGGCCCGCCGAGGGAGATCATCGGTTCGACTGTCAACGTCATGCCCGGCTCGAGGACCTCGGTCCGGGACGGCTCGTCGTAGTGCAGCACGACCAGACCGTTGTGGAAGGTCGGGCCGACACCGTGGCCGGTGAACTCCCGCACGACCGTGTAGTCGAAACGCCGGGCATAGGATTCGATGACCCGCCCGATGACGTTGACCTCGCGACCGGGTCGGATGGCCTTGATCCCCCGGTTCATCGCCTCTTCCGTGCGCTCGACCAGGAGCCTGACCTCCTCGTTGACGTCCCCTGCCAGGAACGTCGCGTTGGTGTCACCGTGGACACCGTGAATGAACGCCGTGACGTCGACGTTGACGATGTCCCCGTCACGGATCACCGTGGTGTCGGGGATGCCGTGGCAGATCACCTCGTTGAGCGAGACACAGCTCGACTTGGGGAACGACTTGTACCCCAGGGTCGACGGGTAGGCCCCGTTGTCGCACAGGAACTCGTGTACGACCCGGTCGATCTCATCGGTCGTCACGCCGGGCTCGACCGCCTCGCCGGCGAGCACGAGGGCGTCCGCGGCCAGCCTGGAGGCCACGCGCATCACGTCGATGACCTCAGCCGGCTGTATCCACGGCTCCCCGTTGGCCTCGTCGACGCTGTCGCGCCAGACGTACTCCGGCCGGGGGATCGACTCGGGAACGGTCCGGATCGGGGTGGGTTCGCCTGGGACGAGAGGCTGACGGGTGGAGGTGGTCATGCCCCCAGGATAGGCCCGCCCGGCGCGACCGGTCGCCCCGGTCCGGTCACCAGATGACGAAGCACACGGAGGCGATGAGCACCATCGCCCCGAACAGGCACATCGTGATCACGTCCGCGGACGACTGGCCGGGTTCGCGGTTCTCGGGCGGGCCGGAATCGTCGGGCATCACCGGGCCGGTCTCGTCAGCCGCGGTGTCCACACCGGGGTCGGAGTCCTGTCGCGGATCCATCAGATCACCCCCAGACGGTGGAACTCGGAGACCATCGCCACGGCGAGGATCGCGAACACGACCGCCATGAAGCCGGTGTACATCCAGCGCTTGGCGTGGTCGGACGCCCAGAACCGGCGGACGCTGACCACACCGTTCACCACGGCGACCACACACAACGCGATACCGACGGGCGCCGCGACCCAGCCGGACAGGCTGAGCAGCGGCACGAGAATCGGGATCGCGAGGTAGGTGATGAGGCACCGAACGGCCGAGACCATCACCGAGATCCGGAACGCCCGGTGGGCGCCGGAGCCGGCCTCGCGGTCGACGCCCCGGACGCCGAGCAGACGCCGCATGGCCCGGTCGGCCGGCCGCAGCGAACGGAAGCCCGGGTCGACAGCCGCGTCCCGTACCGGGCCCGTCGTGGTCACCGGCGCCACCACCGTCGGCCCCGTCGCGGCCGCGGGCGCCCGGGTGACCGGTGCTGTCATCGGGGTACTCACACGGCCCTCCCCCGGAGGGAGCCGCCCACGGCGCGCACTGCCGCACTGTCTGTCATCGGTTTGAACCTTCCGGGGTCCGCGGTCTGACTGTGCTCCACTTTTCCACAGGCGCCGCCGATCCCGCAGTCGGCGGGCCGACGCCACCCCGCCCGGGGTGGCGCTGCGAGCCGACTCACAGCAGGACCGTCGCGTACTCGACGGAGTCGACCATGCCCACCCGCCGATAAGCGGCGCGGGCCGCGCCGTTCGACCCGTTCACCACCAGGGAAGGTCGGAGCCCCCGTGAGCGGAGGGCGGCGCACACCGCGGCGGTACCGCCGGACCCCAGCCCGGCGTCCCGCCGGTCGCGGTGGACCCATACGCCCTGGATCTGGGCGACCTCCGGGGAGATCGCGGCGACATCGGCCTTGAAGACCACCTCGCCGTCGTCGATCCCCACCCAGGTCCTCCCCCGCGCGAGGGACCGCGCCACGCGGCGACGGAACGGTATCCCGGAGCCCACGGCGAACGGGTCGGCGCGCAGTTCCTCGCGGTACATCGCCGCGGCGGCGGCGAGCACCGGTTCGAACTCCTCCAAGGTCGCGGGCCGGATCCCGTCCAGGACGAGCGCCGGATCGAGCGGGCCCTCGAGCGCCATGAGGAACTGGTGCGCCCGGTACTCCCGGGCCTCGCCCCAACGTCCACGCAGCGCCGGCCACATGCCGGCGACCAGGTCGCGCCGACCGTGCACCGACATGGGCCCGAGTCCCAGTCGGGCCACCGCGTCACCGAGAGCGCGCTGATCAGCGGGGTCCCCCCGGAGCGGCAACACCGAACTACCGATGAACACGAGCGACCGCTCGGGCCCACCCAGGGTGAGGAACCGTCCGTCCGCGCCGGCGGCCACACCCGACGAGGCGAACTTCTCCGCCGCCGGCGCGGACACCAACGGGTCGGCGGCGAGCACGTCGCCGAGCGCCCGCGACTCTCCCCGACCGACCGCCCGGCACCCGCCGAGCCCGGCCTCCGGGGCAGCCGTGTCGGTCACGGTCTATCGCGTGACCTTGACCTGGGGCCCCTGGCCCTCGGCGGCGTCTCCCACGGGCTCGCCCATCTCCTCGGCGATCCGCATGGCCTCCTCGATGAGGGTCTCCACTATCATCGCCTCCGGCACGGTCTTGATGACCTCGCCCTTGACGAAGATCTGGCCCTTGCCGTTTCCGGACGCGACACCCAGATCGGCCTCACGGGCCTCGCCGGGCCCGTTGACGACGCAGCCCATGACGGCCACCCGCAAAGGGACGCTCATCCCCTCGAGTCCGGCCGTGACCTCGTCGGCGAGCTTGTACACGTCCACCTGGGCGCGGCCACACGACGGGCACGAGACGATCTCGAGCTTGCGCGGACGCAGGTTCAGCGACTGCAGGATCTGCGTACCGACCTTGATCTCCTCCACCGGCGGGGCGGAGAGGGAGACCCGGATGGTGTCCCCGATCCCCTCGGAGAGCAGTGCACCGAACGCCACGGCCGACTTGATCGTGCCCTGGAACGCGGGCCCGGCCTCGGTCACGCCGAGGTGCAACGGGTAATCGGTCTGCGCGGCGAGCCGGCGGTAGGCCTCGACCATGATCACCGGGTCGTTGTGCTTGACCGAGATCTTGATGTCGCCGAAGCCGTGCTCCTCGAACAACGAGGCCTCCCACATCGCCGACTCGACGAGCGCCTCCGGGGTCGCCTTGCCGTACTTGGCCAAGAGGCGCGGGTCCAGCGACCCGGCGTTGACACCGATCCGGATGGGGATGCCCGCGTCACCGGCGGCCTTGGCGACCTCCTTGACGCGTCCGTCGAACTCCTTGATGTTGCCCGGGTTGACGCGCACCGCGGCACACCCGGCATCGATCGCCGCGAAGATGTACTTGGGCTGGAAGTGGATGTCCGCGATCACGGGGATCGGGGACTTGCGTGCGATGGTCTCCAGCGCGTCGGCGTCCTCCTGCCGGGGACACGCCACGCGGACGATGTCGCACCCGGACGCCGTGAGCTCGGCGATCTGCTGGAGGGTGGAGTTGACGTCGTGGGTCTTGGTGGTGGTCATGGACTGGACCGAGACCGGATGATCACTGCCCACGCCCACCTGGCCCACGAACAGCTGCCGGGTCGTGCGCCGGGGCGCGAGGACCGGCGGCGGGCCGTCGGGCATGCCCAGTCCCACTGGGATCGAGGATGAGTCGTTCACTTCAGGCCTTCCGTAGGGGCTGCCAGCCGGGTGCTCGCAGGTCCCGCATCCCATTATCCGGGTAACCGGGCACGGGTGCGAGGTGGGTGTGCGCCCGGCTCAGCCGGGCAGCAGGATCGGGTTGACGAAGTCGGCGGTGATCACGATCGCGGAGACGCCGATGAGGAGTACGAACACCCCCATCGTCAGTGGCGCCAGCTTTTCGTAGTCCGCCGGGCCGCCCGGCGCGAGGCCACGCAACCGGCGGAGGGCGTCCCGGATCTTCTCGTAGAACACCACCGCGATGTGGCCGCCGTCGAACGGGGTCAGGGGCACGAGGTTGAACGCCCCCAGGAACAGGTTGAGGCCGGCCAGGAACAGCAGGAACAGGCTCCACAGACCCTGTTCGACCGCCTGGCCGCCGATGTAGCTGGCACCCACCACGGACACCGGGGAGTCGTCCGCCCGCTCGCCCCCGAAGATCGACGCGGCCACCGCCGGGATCTTGGCCGGGAACGAGATCAGCCCATCGACGGTCGCCTCGACCATCTCCCCGGTGAAGACGAAGGTCGCGGGCACCGCGCTGAGGGCGTCGTAGGTGTTGACGGTCTGATAGGCCGGATCATCGAGGATCTCCCGGGGGATCCCGTCCTGCGAGAGTCGGACCCCGAGCGCACCCCGCTGCTCGCCGTCCCCGCCCGTTGAGGTCAACGTCGTCGTCGTCGTGATCGTCTCCCCGCCGCGTTCCACCGCCACCGGCACGGTCTCACCAGGCCGCGCCGAGACCACGGTCGACAGGTCGTCCCAACTGACCACCGGCACCCCGTCGACCGACGTGATCCGGTCGCCCGGCAGGATCCCCGCCTCGCCGGCCGGACCCACCCCGGTCCCGCACCGGTCCGCCCCCTCGCAGGTGTCCCCCACGACGGCCGCGACGCGGTCGGTGGGAATCGGCTGGACGTCCCGGTTCACCAGGCCCCAACCGAGGGCGACCGTGTAGAACAACGCGATCGCCAGGACGACGTTCATGAAGGGCCCGGCCAACAACACCGCGACGCGCTTCCACCAGGCCTGGCGCCACATCGCCCGCGGTTCGTCCTCCGGGGACAGTTCGTCGTACGCGGTCATCCCGGCGATGTCACAGAACCCACCGAGCGGGATCGCCTTGAGCCCGTACTCGATCCCACCACGCCGGACCGACCACAGGGTGGGACCGAACCCGACGAAGAACCTGCGAACCCTCATCCCCGACCACAGCGCGACCCGCATGTGGCCGTACTCGTGCAGCACGATCGACACCATGATCCCGAGGGCGAACAGCACGATCCCGAACACCAGCACGACTCAGCCCTCCAGGCTCGTGACGAGGGCCGCGGCGTACCGCCGCGCCCAGGACTCCGCCGCCGCGACATCATCCGGATCACGGGGATCGGACGACCACTGATCGGCTGCGCCCACGGTCTCCGCCACGACGTCGACGATGGCGGTGAACCCGATCCGGCCGTCCAGGAACGCCGGGGCGGCCTCCTCGTTGGCCGCGTTGAACACCGCGGTCCGCAGACCCCCCGCCTCGCCCGCAGCCCGGGCCACCGAGATCGCCGGGAACGTCTCGGAGTCCACCGGCTCGAAGGTCCAGGTGTGTGACTGCGAGAAGTCCAACGGGATCGACGCCCCGGGAATCCGTGACGGCCACCCCAGGGCCAACGCGATGGGCAGCTTCATCGACGGCGGGGAGGCCTTCGCCACGGTCGCGCCGTCGACGAAGGTCACCGCCGAGTGCACCACCGACTGGGGGTGGACGGTCACGTCGATCCGATCGTAGGGAACTCCGAACAGCAAGTGTGCCTCGATGAGCTCCAGGGACTTGTTCACCAGGGTCGCGGAGTTCAGGGTGATCATCCTGCCCATCGCCCACGTGGGGTGCTGCAGCGCCTGCTCCGCGGTGACACCTTCCAGTTCGGCGCGGGTACGGCCCCTGAAGGGCCCGCCGGAGGCGGTCAACACCAGAGACGCCACCTCGTCCGCCGTCCCCGCCCGCAGACACTGCGCCATCGCAGAGTGCTCGGAGTCGACGGGGATGAGCTGGCCCGGGGCCGCGGCGCCGGTGACGAGGGCGCCCCCGGCCACGAGTGACTCCTTGTTCGCCAGCGCCAGCCGCGCACCCGTACGCAATGCGGCCAGGGTCGGCCCGAGGCCGATGGACCCGTCGATTCCGTTGAGCACCACGTCGGCCTCCACCGCCCCCACGAGCTCGGTCGCGGCCCCGGGACCTTCGAGAACCGTCGCCTCCGGGAACCCCGACCGGATCCGCTCGGCCGCGGCCGGGTCGGACACCGCGACGAACCGGACGCCGGTTCGGCGGATCTGCTCCGCCAGCAGATCGATCCGGCCACCGCCGGCCGCCAGACCGACGACCTCGAAACGGCCGGGTCCGGCCTCCGAGGTCACCTCGAGAGCCTGGGTACCGATCGAGCCGGTACTGCCGAGGACGAGAACGCGCGTGGTCACCCCGCCATTGTCCACGCCGGAGCCACCTGATGCCGCATCAGCGGCCCCCGGTGTGGCGGAGGCCGGCGGGTTACCCGTCGACCGCCGGACGGCGTGTGACAAACTGGGCACGATGTCGGCGGCCCGCAGGGCTGCCAGCGAGCCGTGAGGAGAACCGGGGAGCATGAGCGCGGACGGGCACCACACCAGCAAGGAGATCGTCGTCGACGGGATCAGCACCCTCGACGAGCCCTCGGTCGAGTGGGGCTGGCACCAGCACAGCAGGAAGGTCGGCCTCGTGACGGGCGGCTTCTTCGTCCTGTTCCTGCTGGCCATGCTGTTCGGCAACCACATCGGACGGGTGGAGGACATCTGGCTGGTGGCGGTCGCCGTGTTCCTCGCGATCTGGATGTTCCTGTCGCTTCGGCCCAAGAAGGACGACACCCTCAAGCGGAACCGTGTCTTCGAGGTCTCCTCGGACCACTACGCGGTGGTCGGCGCCGCCGCCTCGGGTCACGTAGGGGCCGAGGCGGCCCGGAACCCGCAGGGCCGGGCGCCGGCCAGGCACTGATCCCGGTCGACCCGGGAAGGGCCGTCACCGCTCGATGGAGTGGTGACGGCCCTTCTCTTCTTCCGGAGCCCTCAGTGGGTGGCCTCGCGGTCACTCGCCCGTGGTCACTCCGCAGCGGTCACTCCCCCGCGCTCACCCCTCGGCCGCGAGCTGACCACACGCCGCGTCGATCTCCTGGCCGCGGGTGTCGCGCACCGTGCACGAGACCCCGGCCGCGCGAACGGCGGTGACGAAGGCGTCCTGCTGATGGCGGGGGCTGGCGTCCCACTCGCTGCCCGGCGTCGGGTTGAGCGGGATGAGGTTCACGTGCGCCATGGGCCCGAGACGCTGGGCGAGCAGTCGACCGAGCATCTCGCCCCGCCAGGTCTGATCATTGACGTCACGGATCAACGCGTACTCGATGGACACCCGCCGCCCCGTGGCATCGGCGTAGTGGCGGGCCGCGTCCATGACCTCGGAGACCGGCCACCGGTTGTTGACGGGCACCAGGGTGTCCCGGAGTTCGTCGTCCGGGGTGTGCAGGGACACCGCCAGGGTGACCTGGAGTCCCTCCTCTGCCAGCTTGTGGATGGCGGGGACCAGGCCCACCGTCGACACGGTGACCGCGCGTTGCGACAGACCGAATCCCGACGGCGGCGGGGCGATGATGCCGCGCACGGCGGTCATGACGCGCTTGTAGTTGGCGAGCGGCTCCCCCATGCCCATGAACACGACGTTGGACAGTCGCCCCGGCCCGCCCGGGATCTCACCGTCGCGCATGGCGCGGGCGGCGACCCTGACCTGCTCGAGGATCTCAGCTGCCGAGAGGTTACGTTGCAGACCGCCCTGCCCCGTCGCACAGAACGGGCACGCCATCCCGCAGCCGGCCTGACTCGAGATGCACACGGTCGCCCGGTCGGGGTAGCGCATGAGAACGCTCTCGACCAACGAACCGTCGTGCAGTTTCCACAGGGTCTTACGCGTGGTGCCCTCGTCGGTGGTGACGTGTCGTAGCGACGAGGTCAGCGAGGGGAACAGTTCCTCTCCGACCTTCTCCCGCAGGCCGGCCGGCAGGTCGGTCATCTCGCGGGTGTCCGCCTCGAGGCGCCCGAAGTACTGGTTGGCCAGCTGCTTGCCGCGGAATGCGGGAACACCGAGCTCACCCATCGCCGCCTCGCGACCGTCGGCGTCGAGGTCGGCGAAGTGACGAGGGGGCAGCCCTCGGCGGGGGGCGTCAAAAACAAGCGGGAGAGGTTCAGCCATGATGCGGCCATTGTGTCAGAAACGGCCGACCGCAACACATCGCGAGCGGTGCCGTCCGACGCCGCCAGGGCATACAGTCCAGGTATGGCACAGCGATCACACGACCCGACAGACCGTCGTCACGCCGCCCCCGTCGAGGGGCGCGACGAGATCCCCCTCGAGGACACCCACGCGGACTCCACCCTCGTCCCCGCCGACGAGTCGACCCCTGCGACACGCACTCACGAGCAGGATGCTGTCCCCGATTCGTCGGGGGGACTTCTGGGCTCCGCGTGGGTGGGTCTGGTCCTGGGCGCGCTCGTCACCATCCTGCTGTTGATCTTCATCGCGCAGAACACGACCTCGACAGACGTCCGTTTTCTCGGGTTGGAGTTCACCCTCCCGCTGGGGGTGCTGATCCTCTTCGCCGCGATCGCCGGCGCGTTGATCATGGCCCTGTTCGCCGGCTTCCGGATCCTCCAGCTGCGGATGCGCGCACGTAAGGCGCGCAAACTGACCGCCCGACACTGACTCACGACACCGACGCGCGGCACCCGGCGCGGGGTCGGAGGGTCCGCTCACTTCGCGGCTTCGCCCCGTGCCGACGTCACCCGTGCCAACGGAGGTGGTCGACGGATCAGGTCGGGACGACGTAGGTGAAGATGACCCAGACGACGACCGCGGTGGGCAGCACGGAGTCGAGGCGGTCCAAGAATCCGCCGTGCCCCGGCAGGAGCGTGCCCATGTCCTTGATGCCGAGGTCCCGCTTCACCTGCGATTCCACCAGATCACCGAGCGTCGCGGTGAAGACCGTCAGGACGCCGAGCAGGATGCCCTTCCAGACGCTGTCGTCGAAGAGCAGGGCGACCACGAGTGCGCCGCCGACCGTCGCGAACAGGATCGACCCGGCGAATCCCTCCCAGGACTTCTTGGGGCTGATCGCCGGGGCCATGGGGTGCTTCCCGAAGAGCACCCCCGCCACGTACCCCCCGACGTCGGAGCACACGACCAGCAGGATGAGGGCCACGACCCGTTGCGCGCCGTAATCGCCGTCCGACAGCATCGCGCCGAGGGCTCCCGGAACTGCGATCCACACCAACACGAACACCGCGACCGACACGTCGCGCATGTAGTTCTTCGGTGCGGTGGTCAGACCGGCCATGAGCAGACGCCAGACCAGGACGACCACGCCGGTGACGGCGAACGCGGCGAACGCGCCTTCCGCTCCCGTGAGGTAACCCGCCCAGACCATCGCCTGCCCGCCTGCGAGCAGCGGGAACAGTGGAAGCGCGAACCGGGCCTGGCGGAGGCGTTTGAACACCTCCCAGGTGCCGATGGCGACGGCGCCGGCGGCGACGAAGTACCACGCGCGCGGGGTGAACGCGATACTCGCGATCACGAGCGCGCCCAGGCCGACCCCGACCGGGATCGCCCGGGTCAGGTCACGGCCGGCGCGCGACGGAGGTGCGGCGGCCGCGGCGGTGGGCCCGGGCGGGCCCTGGGGAGCGGGGTCCACGGCATACTCCTCGGTTGTCGGGTGATGGGTGTCGCGGAGGTCAGACCTCCATCAGGTCGCCTTCCTTGGCCTTGACGAGTTCGTCCACCTCGCCGACGAACCGCTGGGTGAGCTTGTCCAGCTCCTTCTCCGCCGCGTTGACCTCGTCCTCGCCGGCCTCGCCGTCCTTGTCGATGCGCTTGAGCTCGTCCATCGCCTTACGCCGGACGCCTCGGACGGCGATGCGACCGTCCTCGGCCTTGCCCTTGGCCTGCTTGACCAGATCCCGGCGCCGCTCCTCGGTGAGCTGCGGCACGGTCACGCGGAGGACCTGGCCGTCGTTGGTCGGGTTGACGCCCAGATCCGAGTTGCGGATGGCGTTCTCGATCGGGCCGATCTGCGACATCTCGTACGGCTTGATGATGAGCATGCGCGGTTCGGGTGCCGAGATGGTCGCCATCTGGGTGATGGGCGTCATGCTGCCGTAGTACTCACAGAACACGCGGTTGAACATGCCCGGGTTGGCGCGGCCGGTGCGGATGGCTGAGAGCTCATCGCGAACGTGCTCGATCGCCTTCTCCATCTTGTCCTCGGCCTCGAGCAGAGTGTCGTCGATCATGTCTGTCCCTTTTCGTTGGGGTCGGTGTCAGTGGTCGGGTCGAGGACGTGTCAGGCCGTGCTGGCCACCAGCGTCCCGATCTGCTCACCGGCGACGGCGCGCGCGATGTTGCCCTCGGTGAGAAGGTTGAAGACGAGGATGGGCATGTCGTTGTCCATGCACAGGCTGAACGCGGTGGCATCGGCCACCTTCAGGCCCCGCTCGAGGCATTCGCGGTGCTCGATGCGGCTGAAGAGCTCGGCGTCGGGATTGGTACGGGGATCGTCCGAGTAGACGCCGTCCACTGCCTTGGCCATGAGCAGCACGTCGGCCTTGATCTCCAGCGCGCGCTGGGCTGCGGTGGTATCGGTCGAGAAGTAGGGCATGCCCATCCCCGCCCCGAAGATCACGACGCGGCCCTTCTCCAGGTGCCGTTCGGCGCGTAGGGGGATGTACGGCTCCGCGACCTGCCCCATGTGGATGGCGGTCTGGACGCGGGTCGACACACCCTCCTGCTCGAGGAAGTCCTGCAGCGCCAGGCAGTTCATGACGGTGCCGAGCATCCCCATGTAGTCGCTGCGCGCCCGGTCGAGCCCGCGCTGCTGCAACTGGGCACCCCGGAAGAAATTGCCGCCGCCGATCACGATCGCGATCTGCGCCCCCGTCCGGGAGACATCGGCGATCTGCCGGGCGACGGACTGCACCACGTCCGGGTCGATCCCCACGCTGCCGCCGCCGAACATCTCGCCGCCGAGCTTGAGCATCACACGTTTGTAGCCGTCCCGCGGGTCGGTCATCCCTCTCCTCGTCCCGGGCGGATCCAGCCCGTGTCGCGCGCGTTCACGCCCCCGACATCGATTGGCCGGAGTGGCGTGTGGTCCGTGGTGGGACCGGGTTCATTCTGCCCTATCGCCACGACCGCCACACTCCAGCCCGCCGGGTACGGGCACACCCGACCGTGCAGACGGCGACGGCGGTACCCGGGAAACCGGGTACCGCCGTCGTTCGGGAACCCGCTACGGCGGGTTCGGGCCGTGGTCAGGCCTGGCCGACCTCGAAACGCAGGAACGCCGAGACCTTGACGCCGGCCTCGTCCAGCAGGGCGCCGACGGTCTTCTTGTTGTCGGTCACCGACGGCTGGTCGAGCAGACAGACATCCTTGTAGAAGCCGTTGAGGCGTCCCTCGACGATCTTCTGCAGCGCCTGCTCGGGCTTGCCCTCCTCGCGGGCGGTGGCCTCGGCGATCTCGCGCTCCTTGGCGACGATGTCGGCGGGCACGTCCTCGCGGGAGACGTACTGGGCCTTCAGAGCGGCGACCTGCATCGCGGCGGAACGGGCGGCGGCCTCGGCGGCCTCGCCCTCACCGGAGTAGGCGACCATGACGCCGACGGCGGGCGGCAGGTCGGAGGAGCGCTTGTGGAGGTAGACGGCCACGGGACCGTCGAGCTTGCCCACGCGGCGCAGGACGAGCTTCTCGCCGGACTTGGCGGAGAAGGACACGACCGAGTCGGCCACGGTGGTGCCGTCGAGCTCGGCGGCGTTCAGCGCGTCGAGGTCGGAGATGCCCTGGGTCGCGGCGACCTCGACGATCTTGTCGGCCAGCGCGATGAACTCGGCGCTCTTGGCGACGAAGTCGGTCTCGGAGTTGAGCTCGATCATGACGCCGTCCTTGATGGCGACCAGGCCCTCGGCCGTGGTGCGCTCGGCGCGCTTGCCCACGTCCTTGGCGCCCTTGATGCGCAGCACCTCGACGGCCTTGTCGAAGTCGCCGTCGGTCTCCTCCAGAGCCTTCTTGCAGTCCATCATCCCGGAGCCGGTGAGCTCACGCAGACGCTTGACGTCGGCAGCGGTGTAGTTCGCCATGGTGGGGCGACCCTCCTTAAAGGGGTTCGTGATCTGTCGGAAAAGTGTTCTGATTCGGTCGGCGGGCGATCGCCTCCACCCTAGACGCCGGGGCGTCGGTGGATCGTCCGCCCACCGCCTCCGACACCTCGGGCCCGGCCCCCGGATGATCCCCGTGGGGATCGTGGGCGGCCGGGCCCGACGGTGCTCGAGCTGGTGGTGAGGATCAGGCCTCGGTGGCCGGCGCCTCGGAGGTGGCGGCCGCGATCTCCTGGGCGTCGGCCTCGGGGGCCTCGGCTACGGGGGACTCGGTGCCGGTGACCTCGGCGGGTGCCTCGGCACCCTCTGCCGTGGCGGCGCCGGTGACCTGGTCCAGCTGCTCGGTCTCCCACTCGGCGAGCGGCTCGGCCTCTTCGCCGGTGGCCTTGCCGGCCTGCGAGCGGGCTTTGAGGCCCTCGGCGACGGCGGAGGCGATGACGCGGGTCAGCACGGTGACCGAGCGGATGGCGTCGTCGTTCGCCGGGATCGGGTAGTCGACGACGTCCGGGTCGCAGTTGGTGTCGAGCAGCGCGACGACCGGGATGTTCAGCTTGCGGGCCTCGCCGACGGCGATGTGCTCCTTGTTGGTGTCGACGACCCACACCACGGAGGGGACCTTGCTCATGTCACGCATACCGCCGAGCGTGCGCTCGAGCTTGTTCTTCTCACGCGTGAGCATGAGGATCTCCTTCTTGGTGCGACCCTCGAATCCGCCCGACTGCTCCATGGACTCGAGCTCCTTGAGGCGGACGAGCCGCTGGTGCACGGTCTGGAAGTTGGTGAGCATGCCACCCAGCCAACGCTGGTTGACATACGGCATGCCGACCTTGGCGGCCTCCTCGGCGATGGCCTCCTGGGCCTGCTTCTTGGTGCCGACGAACAAGACGGTGCCGCCGTGGGCGACGGACTCCTTGACGAACTCGTACGCCTGGTCGATGTACGTCAGGGTCTGCCGCAGGTCGATGATGTAGATGCCGTTGCGGTCGGTGAAGATGAACCGACGCATCTTCGGGTTCCAGCGGCGGGTCTGGTGGCCGAAGTGGGCACCTGCGTCGAGCAGCTGCTTCATGGAGATGACTGCCATGATGGGTTGAGGGCTCGTCCGGCTTGGAAGCAGCCGGACCGCGAGGCCCTCGTCCTCGCTTTCTGTGTATCGGGTTCCGCCCACGAGCCGGGTGGCCGTGGGCCCTGGTGTCCGCGCCGGGCCGGACCCCCGTCGGGCGGGGGCACCTGCTGGTCCGGCGTCCGGGGGGCCGGGGCTCGTGGCCCCGGGGCCCGGATGCGGCTCCCGGGAACCGGGCTGCCGCAGGACACGCGAAGTCGATCGACGCAGAGTCGACCGCACCGGAAGCATAACCTCTCGGGCGCGCCCCTCCAAGGCGGCCCGCCCCGGGCGGGTTCCGGCCGCCGCGAACCGCGGTCGCGGGTGAGTCCCGTGCGTGGCGGCTCCCGGGGATGCCCGTGTGCGGCGGTTGCTGGGGATGGTCGTCCATCCTGTCCACAGGTTCCGATCCCCCATGGTCGGCTCCGGGGTGCGTGCGGTGGACTCACGGTATGCAGTCAAACCGGATCGATCGACGACGGCTCCGCCACCGCGCCTGTGCCGGCCTGGCAGCGGGGATCCTCGCCCTCGTCCCCGTGGCCGACGCCGCGCCGTTCGGGTCACGGGTGGGCATGGGCAGCCCCCTGCCGGGTCCGGTCTCGGTATCGACCCCGTTCGATCCGCCCGCCCGGCGATGGCTCCGGGGGCACCGCGGGGTCGATCTGGTCGGCACGGTGCTCGCCCCGGTGCTGGCGCCCGCGGACGGGACGGTCCTGTTCGCCGGGGCCGTGGGAGGTCGACCCGTCTTGTCGATCGACCACGGTGGCGGCCTTCGCACCACCTACGAGCCGGTGCGTGCCACCGTCCGGGCCGGTGATCGCGTCATCGCGGGCGGGGAGGTGGGCCGGCTCCTCGCCGGCCACCCCGGGTGTCCGGCCTCGGCGTGCCTGCACTGGGGCGCCCGTGTGACCTCCGGCGACCCGTCCGGTGACGACGACGACGACTACGTCGATCCGCTTTCACTGCTCGCGGACGCCGAACGGCCGATCCGGCTCAAGCCCACGCGACCCGGAGACGGGGCCGGCTGACGTCAGGGCCCCGTTCTCCGCTCAGGCGCGGGGGTGGGCCCCGCGGTAGGCGGCGCGGAGGCGGTCGGCCGAGACGTGCGTGTAGATCTGGGTGGTCGCCGGGGTGGAGTGACCGAGGAGTTCCTGTACATGCCGTAGATCCGCGCCGCCTTCCAGCAGATGAGTCGCCGAACTGTGCCTCAGCGCGTGGGGCGACACCCGGGGGGCGCCCGGCGTGGCGGCGGTGACCTCGTTGACGATCCGCCGCGCAGCCCTGGGGTCGAGTCGCCCACCGCGCGCCCCGAGCAACAGGGACGGGCCGGACCGGGCGGTGGCCAACGTCGGCCGACCGCCGTCGAGCCAGGCACGCAGTGCCCGGTCCGCGGGCGGGCCGTACGGGACGGCGCGCTCGCGGTCGCCCTTACCCACCACGCGAAGCAGGCGGCGCTCGGTGTCGACGTCGTCCACGTCGAGCCCGCACAGTTCGGCGACCCGGATCCCGCAGGAGTAGAGCAGTTCCACGACCACCCGGTCTCGCAGGGCGATCGGGTCCCCCTCGGCCGCGCCGAGCTCGGTGGTACGGATCGTCTCGGCCGCCTGGTCGATGTCGAGAACCTCGGGCAGGTGACGACGGGCGCGCGGTGCCTCGAGCCGGGCCGCGACATCCGCCGTCACGAGGCCGGTCCGTGCGGCCCACCCGCTGAAGGACCGGGCTGCCGCGACACGGCGGGCGACGGTCGACCTGGCGGCCCCCGCACCGACCTGGGCGGCGAGCCACCCGCGCAGCGCGGGGAGGGTGAGCGCCCCGCGCAGGTCCGCCGCGGTGGTGGGTCCGTCGATCTCGTGGGCGAGGTGGGCGAGCAGACCGAGGACGTCCGCCCGGTAGGAGCGGACGGTGGCCTCGGACCGGGAGCGAGCTGTGCGCAGGTAGTCCGCGAAGTCGTCGACCACGCCACCGAACGGCTCGGACCGAGTGTCCCAACCACCCTCAGGCATGCTCACCGGTCCCATGGGTACCAATTGTCTCCCCCGCGCCGAGGCGGCGCAAGCACGCCGGGCGGGCGACCGGGCGGGCGACCGTGCGGGCCGCCGGGCGGTGGTGTCGGGCGGTGGTGTCGGGACAGTCGGTGCGACCGCCGCCACGAAGCGGGGTCACGACACGGGAAAACTCATCTGCACCCCGCCGTCCGGAGACCTGCGCCACCCCTCCGGGCTCCGTACGGCCGCCCCGGAGGACAGGAGCCGGCCGAGCACCGCCCTCGCGGTGACGGGTGCGATTCCCGCCGAAGCCGCGATCTCGGCGGGTTCGGCACCACCCGAGGTGGGCAGCGCCTCCAGGATCCGCCTGGTCGCATCGTCCAACCCGTCCCACACGCCGGGCTCACCCCTGGGGGGCGGCACCGTCTCCCCCATCCGACCTGCGAGCTCGACAACGTCCGACGTGCGTGAGACCAGCACGGCGCCCCGCTCCCGGAGCAGCAGGTGACACCCGACCGAGGCGACAGACGTGACCGGCCCCGGCACCGCGCCGACCGGGCGATCCAGCGCAGCGGCCCACGCCGCCGTACTCAGTGCGCCGCTTCGGGCAGCCGCCTCCACCACCACGGAGGCGCCGGCCAGCGCCGCGATGATCCGGTTCCGGTCGAGGAAGCGATACCGCGTCACCCCGGTCCCGGGCGGCTGCGCGGAGATCACCGCGCCGGTCTCCGCGACCTCGCGCAGCATCGCGTCGTTCCCGCGCGGGTAGAGCCGATCCACTCCACCGGCTAGGACCGCGATCGTGTCGCCGCTGACACCGAGGACTGCGCGGTGCGCCGCTGCGTCGACCCCGAAAGCCCCACCCGAGACGACAGTGAACCCCTCGGCGGACACCCCGGCGCTCAGGTCGGCGGTCACCGCCCGGCCGTACGAAGTGGGTGCCCTGGTCCCGACGAGTGCGACGGACCTACTCAGCACCAGGCCCGGGTCTGCGGGGCCACGCCACCACAGCCCCAGCGGGCGCAACGCGGTGGGCACCCCGCCCGTCCCGGCGCGGCGTCGGCCGCGCGGACGGTCCAGGGGTTCGAGCGCGAAACCCGGCCAGCCCGGGTCACCGGGCACGATGAGCCGGGCGTCCACCTCGTGGGCGGCCTCCAGCAATCGATTCCCGTCGATGAGGTCCCGCCGTGCCTCGGTCTGGGCGCCGACCGCGTCACCGGCTCGGCCTGCGCGGATCAACTCTCGCGCGCGCACCGGCCCCACCGAGTCCACCAGGTCCCACAGCTGCGCGGTCGGGCGCTCGGTCACCGCGCCCAGATAGGCGTAGGCCGCGCGCACCTCCGACGACACCACCGATCCCTGTTCCCGTTCCACCGGCATCACTCCTCTCCCCTCAGCACGAGCGCCTCCGCGACGTGCGGTTCCCCCGGCACCGTGGCCCCGTCCAGGTCCGCGACCGTCCATGCGAGGCGCAGGCACCGGTCGACCCCGCGCGGTGACAGCACACCGTGCGCCAGGGCCCGGTCCAGAGGGTGCAGCGCCCGACGATCGAGCCCCCACACCGATCGCAGGACGCGGCCGGGAACCTCGGCGTTCGCCCGCGCCCCGGCGGCCTCCGGGCAACCCGCCCATCTCTCGGCGGCGGCCTCCCTCGCCGTCGACACCCTCTGCCGCACCGCGGCGGTGTCCTCGCCCTCTTCCACGGCGAACAGCCCGGACCCGAGCGGCAGCGTCCGTGCGGCGATGTCGATCCGGTCCCGCAACGGCCCGGTCAGCGACCGTCCGTAGCGCCGCCGGGCGTCGGGGGTGCAGCTACAGGCATCTGGCCGCGCACTGCCACACGGGCAGTCGTTCGCCGCCAGCACCAGCTGGAATCGGGCCGGGAAGACGGAGATGCCGTCGCGCCTGGCGATCCGCACCTCGCCGTCCTCGAGTGGAGTGCGGAGGCTGTCCAGCACCCGGCCGGGAAACTCCGCGCATTCGTCGAGGAACAGCACCCCACGATGCGCGAGCGTCGCCGCGCCAGGGCGTGCGACGTTGTTGCCCCCGCCGACGAGGGCGGCCACCGAGGCCGAGTGGTGGGGCGCCACGAACGGCGGTCGGCGTAGCAGCGGGTCGCGCGCCGCGAGCCGCCCCATCACCGAGTGGATCGCAGTCGCCTCGAGGGCGTCCCGCTCCCCCAGGTCCGGCAGCAACCCCGGCAGCCGCCGGGCCAACATGGTCTTACCGGTCCCGGGGGCCCCGCGCAGTAGCACGGCGTGCCCTCCGGCGGCGGCCACCTCGACTGCGCGCCGACAGTCGTCCTGCCCGTGCACCTCGGCGAGATCGGTGTGGGACCGTCCGTTCACCGCGCGGGGCTCCGGGGCGTCCGTGACCAGGACGCCCGCACCCCGGCACCACGCCGCGAGCATCGCGAGCGAGTCCACCCCTGCGGTGTCGATGCCACTGACCAGGCGGGCCTCCGCGAGGTTCGCGGCGGGGACGATCGCCCGGGTCAACCCGGCGTCCCGCGCCGCGAGCACGGCGGGAAGCACCCCGCGTACCGACCGGACCCGACCGTCCAACGCCAGCTCCCCCACCAGCAGGGTGCCGTCGAATCCCGCCCCGGGCAGCTCTCCGGACGCGGTCAGCGTCCCCACCGCGAGCGACAGGTCGAACCCCGAACCCCTCTTCGGCAGCGCCGCCGGGGACAGCGACAGCACGACCTTGCCCGGAGGCCAGGTCAGTCCGCTGTTGACCACCGCAGCCCGCATCCGCTCGCGCGCCTGCAAGACCGCCGAGTCCGGCAACCCCACGATGCTGACCCCGGGCAACCCGCGGCCCACGTCGGCCTCGACCTCCACCAACTGTCCACCGACTCCCTGCAGTGTGACAGCCCACGTCCGACCGAGCGCCACGGTTACAGCACGTCCTCGAACAGCTCGAGACGGGGCCGAGTCGGGTCCGCCAGGTCCACGCCCACCACGTCGAAGCAGACCTGGCGCCAGCGGCCCGGGTTCTCGGAGAGCCAGTGGGCGGCCAGTCGCCGCAATCGCCGTTGCTTGTCCGGGGTCACCGACTCGGCGGGGGTGCCGAAGCCCGTACCCGTGCGCGCCCGGACCTCGACGAATCGCAGCCGCCCCGCGGCGTCCAGCACCACCAGGTCGAGCTCGCCGGCCCGGCACCGCCAGTTCCGGCTGATGACCACTCCACCCCGGGCCTGCATCAACCCCGCAGCGTGGTCCTCACCGAGTTGCCCCGTCCGTCGGCGGGGATCCACACCACCCCCGGCCGCCTCGCCGCCCACCGCCTCGTCCCCCGTCATCGCCAGCCCTCCCCGGCCGCCCGGTCCGTCCGGGCCCGCCGGGGCTCACCCTGCCGGACGGAAACGGCCCGACCCGCTGGTCGCGGATCGGGCCGGGGGCGCCCTGTGGAGGCGGCGCGGGCTGTGGAGAACGGGGGCCGGGTGCTACTCCGGGAGCCGCAATTCAGGCTTGTCGAGTTCCTCGATGTTGACGTCCTTGAAGGTCAGCACCCGAACGTACTTGACGAAACGAGCAGGTCGGTACATGTCCCACACCCACGCGTCGGACATCCTCACGTCGAAGTAGACCTCGCCGTCCGCCGACCGGGGGATCAACTCGACGGCATTGGCGAGGTAGAAGCGCCGCTCCGTCTCGACGACGTAGGTGAACTGGCCGACGATGTCGCGGTACTCGCGGTAGAGCGAGAGCTCCATCTCGGTCTCGTAGTTCTCCAGATCCTCGGCGCTCATCTCGTGCTGCTCCTCGAATGCGCCTGCGCGGCGCGACGGACGTTGGCGTACGACATCCGATGGATGCCGCTGGGACCGAGCTGCTCGATCGCCCTGGCGTGACTCACGGTGCTGTACCCCTTGTGGGCGGCGAAACCGTACCCCGGGTACCGCGAGTCGAGGTCCACCATAATCCGATCCCGCGTGACCTTCGCGAGGACACTCGCGGCGGCGATGGATGCGACCACTGCATCACCCCCGATCACGGACGTGGACTGACATCCGAGCCCGTCGACCGCGAAGCCGTCGGTCAGCACGAAACCGGGTACCGGGTCGAGGGCGGCGACCGCCCGGCGCATCCCCTCCAGATTGCACCGGTGGATCCCGCGCATGTCGATCCGGTCCGGCTCGATCACCACCACACTCACCGCCGACGCCCTGCGCAGGATGACGTCGTGCAGTCGCTCACGGCTGGCGGCGGTGAGCTTCTTCGAGTCATCCAGGTCGGCCAGGTCGGGGTGGAGCCGGTTCCCCAACACGCAGGCCGCCACCACCAGTGGGCCCGCACAGGAACCGCGTCCGGCCTCGTCGACACCGGCGACCGGGCCGAGACCTCGACGGGCGAGGGCTGCCTCCAACGCCAGGCGGCCGTCGCGACGGGTCACCCGGACCCGGCCGGGAAGGGCGACATCCCGGGGCCGCTGCGGTCGTGCCCGGCTCACCCCGCGTTGATATCCGGGGAGGACACCGTCCCGATCCGGCTGAACGGGAGGATGATCGCCCGGACCTTGCCGATGATGTTCTCCTCGGGCACGGTTCCCTGCAACTCGTCACCCATGTGGAAGCGGGAGTCCGCGGAGTTACCGCGGTTGTCCCCCATCACCCAGTAGTTGCCTTCGGGGACCGTGACCGGTCCGAAGGCACAGTTGAGCGGGTTCCCGGCCGGCGAGGGGGCCTCGTTGAGGTACGGCTCGTCCAGCGGCTGACCGTCGACGAGCAGTGCACCATCCGGGGAGCAGCCCCCGACGGTTTGGCCCCCCACCGCGACGACGCGCTTGACCATGTCGTTCTGATCGGGTGGGACGATGCCGATCACGCCGCCGATGTTCTGCAGGGTCCTGATGACCTGATTGTCCGACCGGATGGACTGGTAGCCCTCGTTCCACGAATCGGGCCCCTCGAAGACCACCACGTCCCCGGGTTCGGGGTCTCCGAACCGGTAGGTGATCTTGTCGACGAAGATGCGGTCCCCCGTGCAGCCCGCGCAGCCGTGCAGGGTGGGTTCCATGGACTCCGACGGGATCTGGTAGACGCGTCCGACGAAGGTCTGGAAGACGAACACCAGGACGAGTGCGATCACCACCAGCAGCGGGATCTCGATGTACCAGGGCTGGCCCTTCTTCTCGACGCCGCGAGCCGGGGCCCCGTCGTTACGGGACCCCGGCTCGGCGGCGTCATGTCCAGGCGTATCGGTGCTGCTCACCCGGATGAGCGTAGTCGATCCCGGCCCGCCGACGGCGGCCGAGTCCGTCCGGCTCTACACGGTCAGCGCTTCTCCTTGATCTTCGCGGCCTTGCCACGGAGTGCACGCAGGTAGTACAGCTTCGCGCGACGCACGTCGCCGCGGACCAGGACGTCGATTCGGTCGATCGTGGGCGAGTGCACGGGGAACGTGCGCTCGACGCCGACGCCGAACGAGACCTTGCGGACGGTGAAGGTCTCGCGGACGCCACCGCCCTGGCGACGGATAACGACGCCCTTGAAGACCTGGACGCGCTCCTTCGAGCCCTCGATGACCTTGACGTGCACGTCGAGCGTGTCGCCGGGGCGGAAGTCCGGGATGTCGTCGCGGAGCGACTTGTTTTCGATGAAGTCGAGAGTGTTCATTGTGTTCCTTGCATGTCAGGAATGAGGACAGAGGACCCTGGCGCCCGCCCGCAGGCGGGACGACCGGTTCGTGCCCCGGATCAGCGCGACCGTCAGCGGACACACGTGGTGCCCGGAAGGTCAACCTCGCTAGTGTGCCATCCGCTACTCGGAGGACCCAAATCACCCGGACGGAGGAACCCAACCGAAGTCCGAGAGCGTCGCCAGGTCGGCCCTGTCCAGCTCGGCCGACCCGAGGAGGTCGGGCCTCCGCTCGGCTGTGCGTCTCAGCGACTCGTCCCTGCGCCACCGCGCGATCCTGGCGTGATCACCGCTCTTGAGGATCTCGGGTACCGGTCGGTGACGCCACACCTCGGGTCGGGTGAAACTGGGGCCCTCGAGTAGGCCGTCGGAGAAGGAGTCTTCCTCATGGCTGCGCCGGTTCCCCAGCACCCCGGGTAGGAGGCGGATGACGGCCTCCGCGATGACGAGCACCGCCACCTCGCCCCCGATGAGGACGTAGTCGCCGATGCTGACCTCTTCGACGTCCATCCGCGTGGACGCCTCGTCGACGACCCGCTGGTCTATCCCCTCGTAGCGACCGCACGCGAACAGCAGGTGGCGTCGACGGGCGTAGCGGTGCGCGTCGGCCTGGGAGAACGGTCGTCCGGCGGGCGTCGGGACGATCAGGAGTGGGCGGGTCTCCTCGTCCTCCGGCCCGCTCTTCGCCGTCTCCGGCGGCGGCACGAGGTCGTCCAGCGCCTCGCCCCACACCGTCGGGCGCATGACCATGCCCGGCCCACCACCGAACGGGGTGTCGTCGACCGACTTGTGGACGTCGTGGGTCCAGTCCCGGAGGTCGTGAACGGCGACGTCGACTATGCCCCGGTCCGCGGCCCGACCGATCAGCGCCAACCGCAGCGGGGCGAGGTATTCGGGGAAGACGGTGATGACGTCGAGGTGCATGAGCGGACCGCCCCCACCATCGGGGCGAGCGGTCACGACGTCCCCAGGTCGAGCAGCCCCTCCGGCGGGTCGATGACGCACGTCCGCAAGACGACGTCCACCTCGGGGACCATCTCGGAGACGAACGGGACCAGTGCGTCGCCTCCGTCGGCCAGCCGGATGGCGAGGAGTTCGCCGGCCGCGGTGTGCACGATCTCGGTCACCTCGCCGAGGGTGGCACCCGAGGTATCGAGCACCCGCAGGCCCACCAGTTGATGGTCGTGGTACTCGTCCGGGTCCTCCGGATCCTCCAGCGCATCCGAGTCGACGAGTAGCAGCATGCCGCGCAGTGCGTCCGCGGTGTCCCGATCGCCGACGCCTTCCACACGCACCAGAAGCCGCCCGGAGTGGTGCCGGGCGGCTTCAATGGTGACGTCGCGGTCGGTGGCCCGATCGCCCCGACCGATCCGCCCGACGAGTCGGGTCCCGACGGCGAATCGCTCCTCGGGGGAATCGGTGCGAACCTCCACCACCAGTTCGCCGCGGACGCCGTGCGATTTGACGACGCGTCCCACGACGAGCTCCATGATGGTCCAGGTCCTCCGATTGCCGACGTGTACGGGCGGGATCAGCGGTCGGTGTCGACCACGTCGACCCGGATGCCTTCGCCGCCGACAGCGGAAACGATCGTCCGGATCGCGGAGGCGGTACGGCCACCCCGTCCGATGACACGGCCGAGATCCTCGGGCGCGACGGCCACACGGATCACGGTGCCGCGCCGACCACCACTCGACCGGACGGACACCGCGTCGGGGTCCGACACGATTCCGCGGACGAGGTGGTCGACGGCGTCGACGACCATGTCATTCATCTGTCTCAGGCCTCGGCGGTCTCGGCGTCAGCCGACGCGGCCTCGCCCTCGCCGGACTCGGCGGCCTTGGCGGCCTCCTTGGCCTCGTCCTTCTTCGCCTTCTCGGCCTTGCGCTTGGCGGTGATGGCCTCGGCGGACGGCTCACCCTGGGCGTCCTCGAGGGCCTTGTTGAACAGGTCCAGCTTCGAGGGCTTGGGCTCGGCGGTCTTCAGAGTGCCCTCGGCGCCCTCGATCCCCTTGAACTTCTGCCAGTCGCCGGTGATCTTGAGCAGCTGCTCGACGGCCTCGGTGGGCAGGGCGCCGACACCGAGCCAGTACTGCGCGCGCTCGGAGTCGATCTGGATGAAGCTCGGCTCCTCCTTGGGGCGGTAGAGACCAATGGTCTCGATGGCGCGCCCGTCGCGACGGGTGCGGGCGTCGGCGACGACGACCCGGTACTGCGGGTTGCGGATCTTGCCGAGGCGGGTGAGCTTGATCTTGACGGCCATGAGGCGTCTCGCTTTCTGTTGCGGGTCACGTGGCGATTCAGCGGCGCCCGCCCTGCTGGCGGGAGCCCGGTTTCGCCTTCCGGGTGACCGCCGTTCGGCACGGACCCACGAGGGTCCACCGGTGACGGCGTCCAGCGGACCAGTCTAGACAGTCCGGGACGGTGGGCACCAATCGACGCGTCGGGCGGACCGGTCAGCGCTTGGGGAACTTCAGGTCGTTGAGATCGATCCCCTCCAGCCCCGGCGGGAGCTGGTCGAGTCCGGGCGGCAACTGGGACAGGTCGGGCATCCCGCCCGGCGGCATACCGGGCATCCCGGGCGGCATCCCCGGCATCCCCCCGGGCATCATCCCCCGCTGCTTGGGCGGGGTGGGACCGCGGCCCTTTCCCTTGCCCTTGCCCTTGCCCTTCTTGCTCTTGCGCTGGTTCTTGCGTCCCGCCCCGGGCATTCCCATCTGGCCCGCCATGCGGCTCATCATCTTGCGGGCCTCGAAGAACCGGTCGACCAACTGGTTGACGTCGGTGACCGTGACCCCCGAACCGTTAGCGATGCGCTGACGGCGCGAGCCGTTGATGATCTTCGGGTCCGCGCGCTCCTCGGGGGTCATGCCGCGGATGATCGCCTGGATGCGGTCCAGGTACTTCTCGTCGATGTCCCCGACGGCGGCCTTCATCTCCTTGCCGCCGGGCAGCATGCCCAGCAGGTTCCCGATGGGCCCCATCTTGCGGATCATCAACATCTGGTCGAGGAAGTCCTCGAGCGTGAGCTCGCCGGAGCCGATCTTCGCGGCGGTCTTCTCCGCCTCCTGCGCATCGAAGACCGTCTCCGCCTGTTCGATGAGCGAGAGCACATCGCCCATCCCGAGGATCCGGCTGGCCATGCGGTCGGGGTGGAAGACGTCGAAGTCCTCGAGCTTCTCGCCGTCGGACGCGAACATGATCGGCGTCCCGGTGAGTTCGCGGACGCTCAGCGCGGCGCCACCCCGGGCGTCGCCATCGAGCTTGGTGAGAACGACACCCGTGAAGCCGACGCCCTCACGGAAGGCCTCGGCCGTGACCACCGCGTCCTGACCGATCATCGCGTCAAGGACGAAGAAGGTCTCGTGGGGCTGGACGGCGTCCCGGATACCCCGGGCCTGGGCCATCATCTCCTCGTCGATGCCGAGTCGACCGGCGGTGTCGACGATCACGACGTCGTGCATCTTGGCGCGGGCGTGAGCCAGTCCGCGCTGCGCCACTGACACCGGCTCCTGGACGCCGATCACCTCACCGTCGCCCCCGACGGAGGTCCCGGGGTGCGGGGCGAAGGTGGGAACGCCGGCACGCTCACCGACGATCTGCAGCTGGTCGACTGCTCCGGGTCGCTGCAGGTCGCAGGCCACCAGGAGCGGTGTGTGCCCCTGCGCCTTGAGCCAGTGCGCCAATTTGCCCGCCAGGGTGGTCTTACCCGCGCCCTGCAGGCCCGCCAGCATGATGACCGTCGGGGGCTGTTTGGCGAACTCGATCCGCCGCTCCTCGCCGCCGAGGATGCCGGTGAGTTCGGCGTCGACGATCTTGACGACCTGCTGGGCGGGGTTGAGCGCCTCGGAGACCTCGGCGCCCTTGGCGCGCTCCTTGACCCGGGAGATGAACTCGCGCACCACCGGCAGGGCGACGTCGGCCTCGAGCAGCGCCAGACGGATTTCACGGGCCGTCGCGTCGATGTCGGCATCGTTGAGCCGACCCTTTCCGCGCAGGTCCTTGAGCGCACCTGTGAGGCGGTCGGACAAGGATTCGAACACGGCAACAGCTCCCTGGTTCGCGGCCCGGGAGCGCGCACGGTTCCCGGCGTCGTCGGCGACGACTGATCACAGGGTATCGGCATGCGCCACGGCGGGCGTCGTGGGATCACGTCGCGGCAGTAGCGCCTCCACCTGACCGGCCGTACTCAGGACCGCTCCGGGGCCGGAGAGCGCGAACACGTCCTCCACGGCCGCTCCCCTGGTGCGCACCACCACCCAGTCGATCCGGGCGCCGGCGTCGATGATCGCGGACACCACCCGGGCGAACAGGCCGGGCCGGTCCTCCGACCGCACCTCCATCAGCACACCGTCGGCGTCGGTCCGGTGGGAGATCAGGACGGAGGATCTGGCCTGCGGGGGTCCGATCGGTAGCGCCGCCCCCCGGGACAGCGCGGCGCGCAGTGGCGCGGGGAGCCCGGAGTCGATCGACCGGCGCAGATCCTGCCGGAGCACGCGGCCGTCCACCGGGTCACCGAAGCGGGTCGAGACCGTCATCCTCGCGCGCATCCCGCCCGGCGGACGGAGGTCGATCTCCGCATCCACGATCTCCAACCGGTGGGCGGCCAGGACCTCCGTGGTCACCGCCAGCGAACGTCCTCCACCGGGGACGACGAGGGTGACCTCGTGCGTGGTCCCGGAGTCCGCCGCCCGGAGGTCCACCACGACATCCGGTGGCCCGTGTCGCCGCGAGGCGTTCACAGTCGGCGCCTGCACCGCGGCGGGCCGGGGGCCGAGCGCCTTGCGGCACGCCGCCACGAGCGCGGCGTGGGCCCCGGCACGTCCGGTGGTCCAGACCGTCGGCCCGGTCGCGAGCGAGTCCGCCTCGGTGAGGGCGGCCAACACGTCGAGGGCGGCGGCGTCCCGGTCCAGCGCGGTGAGGACGGCCTCCGCGGTGGCGGGGTCGGCGGGGTCGCGTCTCGCGGCGGTCGCGGGGAGCAGCAGGTGGTGCCTGACGATGCGCGTCAAGGTCTCGGTGTCACGGCCGCCGAGGCCCATCCGGGCACAGATCGGGCGGATCATGTCCGCCCCGTTCTCGCTGTGGTCGCCGTCACGGCTCTTCCCGAGGTCGTGTAGAAGCGCCGCGAGCAGCAGGAGGTCCGCCCGTGCGACGGAGGTAGTGAGGCGGGACGCCTCCACCGACGTCTGCACCAGGTGCCTGTCGACCGTGTAGATGTGCGCCCGGTCGCGGGCGGGCAGATCCCGCACCCCCGACCATTCCGGTAGCAGCCGTTCCCACAACCCGCACCGGTCGAGAGCCTCGTGGACGGGGATCTGCGCCTCACCCGAGCCCAGGAGCACGAGCAGGTCGGACAGGGCCTCCGCCGGCCACTGACCGTCCGGGACGGGGCAGCGTTCGACGAGGACGCCGAGGGTGGAGGTCGCGATCGGCAGCCCGAACCGGGCCGCGGCCGCGGCCACCCGCAGCGCCAGCCAGGGGTCGTCGGCCACGCGGGCCGCGCGGGCGAGCGTCACCTCCCCCGCGTGTTCCACCACCCCGTCGTCGAGGGGCCGACGGACAGGCGACCTCCGCAGCAGGCCGGTCAGTCCCCGGGAGGACAGCGCCGCGCACGAGCCACGGATGGCCTGGTCCGCGGTGAACGCGATCGTGCGGGAGGCGTCGCTCAGCGCCCGGGCGAGATCGAACCGGTCCCCCAGGCCCAACGCCTCGCCGACCTCGTCGCCGTACTCGGCGTGCAGCACCTCGCGGGGGCGTCCGCTCACCCGGTGTAATTCGGTCCGGGCGTCCAGCACCAGCCGGTGCGCGCGCGCCATCCCACCCGGGACCACGGGCCGACCGTCGCTGAGGTGGGCCAGGCCCAGGGCCGCGACGAGCTGCGCGTCTCGGAGCCCACCGGCCCCGTTCTTCAGGTCGGGTTCGCTGCGGTGCGCGATCACCCCCGCCCGGTGCCGCCGGGCGGCCGCCGCGTCGACGAGATCGTCGAAGCGGGAGGCGATCTGGTCCCGCCACTGCCGGCGCGCGCCGTCCACGACCAACGCTCCCAGGTCCGCGTCTCCCGCGATCACGCGGGCGTCCAGCAGGCTCAGCCCGACCGAGACGTCGGCGGCGGCCACGGCCAGGCACTGGTCGACGGTGCGGACACTGTGGTCGAGTCCGACCCCGGAGTCCCACAGCGGGTACCACAGGGCGTCGGCCAGCTCACCCACGTCGCGGTCCGGGCGCCGCTCGTGGACCAGGACGAGGTCGAGGTCCGAGTGTGGCAGGACCTCCCGGCGCCCCAACCCGCCGAAGGCGATCAGGGCGAACCCCGATCCCGGGCCGATCCCGGCCTCGTCGGCGAGCCGCCCCAGCTCCATCTCGTAGAGCTCACACAGGGCGTCCCTCAACGGCGCGGCGGGCAGGCTCTCGCGCGGGGCGGAGAGGATCCGCTCGCGTCCCGCCCGCAGCGCCGTGGCGCGCTCGCCGTCCGCCGTGACCGCCATGGCACTCCCCTTCCCTCATCCGTCGGGGTCCAGAATGTCGCCTCCGTGTCACCGCCTCGGTGCGTACAGGTTTCACCTTTGTGAACGGGTGCTCACGGGGTGCGCGGGACCGGGCGAGCAAGGCGCCCGCCGCACACGACGGCGCGCGGCCACCCCTGTGACGGGGCGACCGCGCGCCGGGCGTTACCGGAGGGTCAGATCGCGGACGTGCCCTCCTCACCGGTGCGGACGCGCACGATGCTCTCGACGGGGGTCACCCATACCTTGCCGTCGCCGATCTTGCCGGTCCGGGCCGCGTCGACGATCAGTTGGACCGCGGTCTCGGCGGTCTCGTCGTCGACCACCACCTCCACCCTGATCTTGGGGACGAAGTCCACGGCGTACTCGGCGCCGCGGTAGACCTCGGTGTGGCCCTTCTGGCGTCCGTATCCCTGGACCTCGCTGATGGTGAGGCCGTGGATGCCGGCCTGCTCCAGTGCTGCCTTGACGTCGTCGATCGTGAACGGTTTGACGATCGCGGTGACGAGCTTCATGTCGTGGGTTCCTTTCGAAGTGGTCGGCTCAGCGGATGAGCGCGTTGGTGGAGGCCTCGTACGCGCTCTCGGCGTGCTGGGCACCGTCGATGCCCGCCTGCTCGTCGGCCTTGTCGATCCTCCAGCCGAGCGGCCGGCAGATCGCCCAGGCGATCGCGGTCATGATGCCGGTGAACACGAGGGCGGCCACGGCGATCACGATCTGGACCACCAGGAGTCGCCAGCCGTCCGCGGAGTAGAACACTCCCGCGTCCGTTCCGAAGGTGCCGGTGGCGAACAGGCCGATGGCGATGGTGCCCCACAGTCCTGCCACCAGGTGCACGCCCACCACGTCCAGGGCGTCGTCGTAGCCGAAGCGGTGCTTGAGGCCGACGGCGAGCGCGGACAGCGCGCCAGCGATCGCACCGAGGGCGATCGCGCCGAGCGGGTGGACGGAGCCGGCGGCGGGGGTGATGGCCACGAGGCCGGCGACCACGCCGGAGGCGGCACCGAGGCTGGTGGCGTGGCCGTCACGGATACGCTCCGCTAGGAGCCAGCCGAGCATCGCGGCGGCGGTGGCGGCGGTGGTGTTGACCCACGCCAGGCCCGCCGCGCCGTTGGCACCGAACGCGGAACCGGCGTTGAACCCGAACCAGCCGAACCACAGCAGGGCGGCGCCGAGCATGACCAGCGGCAGGTTGTGCGGGCGGTAGGCGGTGCGACCGAACTCGAGCCGCTTGCCGACAAGCAGGACCAGGACGAGCGCGGCCATACCGGCGTTGATGTGCACGACGGTTCCGCCGGCGAAGTCGACGGGCGCCACGGCGGCGGTCAGCCCGCCCTCGCCGTCGTCCACGGTCCCGAAGATCATGGCCGCCAGTCCGCTGTCCGAGTGCGAGAGCAGTCCGCCGCCCCACACCATGTGGGCGAGCGGGAAGTACGCCAGGGTCACCCAGACGGCGACGAAGGCGAGCCAGGTGCCGAACCGGGCGCGCTCGGCGATCGCACCCGAGATGAGCGCGACGGTGATGATCGCGAAGGTCACCTGGAAGGCGACGTCGACGACCTGCGGATAGGCGCCGGATCCGGAGACCATCCATTCGGTGGCGTCACCGATCACCCCGGAGAGTCCGAACAGTTCGAAGGGGTTGGCGAACAGCCCCAGGACCGATTCGCTGCCGTAGGACATCGACCAACCCCACAGCAGGTAGATCACGCCGACCACGCCCATCGCGCCGAACGACATCATCATCATGTTCAACACGGACTTCTGCCGGGACATGCCGCCGTAGAAGAGCGCCAGGGCGGGCGTCATGAGCAGTACCAGGGATGCTGCGATGAGCATCCAGGCCGTGTCTCCCGTATCGATCTCCGGCGTCGCCTCCTGGGCGAGCAACGCGACACTGTCACCTATCACGGTGCGGTCCTCCTCGTCTCGTACGTGGTGAGCGACTCTTCGCTCCCCGTCGACGTGAAGATTTCCTTGGTCGTGTTGCACCGGATGTGCGGTGATGTTTCGGGGTTGTAACGCGCTCGGGCCCCCGGTTCCGGTCGTGTGTCCTGGCCGACCGGGCGGGCGTCGCAGGGACCTACGTGCCGAGCAGAGCGTCGACGAACGCCTCGGGGGTGAACGGTGCGAGGTCGTCGGCACCCTCGCCCAGTCCGACGAGCTTCACGGGCACCCCCAACTCGTGCTGGACCTGGAACACGATGCCGCCCTTGGCGGTGCCGTCGAGCTTGGTGAGCACGACGCCGGTGATGTCGACGACCTCCTTGAACACACGCGCCTGCATGAGCCCGTTCTGTCCGGTGGTGGCGTCGATCACCAGCAGCACCTCGTCGACCGGGGTCTTCTTCTCCACCACTCGTTTGACCTTGCCGAGCTCGTCCATGAGCCCGGTCTTGGTGTGGAGCCGACCGGCGGTGTCCACGAGCACGGCGTCCACGCCGGTCTCGACCCCGCGGGTCACCGCGTCGAAGGCGACGGAGGCGGGATCGGCGCCCTCCTTGCCGCGGACGACCTCGGCGCCCACCCGCTCGGCCCAGGTCTGGAGCTGATCCGCGGCGGCGGCGCGGAACGTGTCCGCCGCGCCGAGGAGGATCTCGCGACCGTCGGCGACGAGGACGCGGGCGAGTTTGCCGGTGGTGGTGGTCTTGCCGGTGCCGTTGACGCCGACGACGAGGAGGACGGCCGGCGTCCCGTTGTTCGGCAGCGCACGCAGAGAGCGGTCGAGTTCAGGGTGGAGGTTGTCGATGAGGGTCTGCCGCAGCAGATCGCGCACCTCGGCCTCTGTGCGGACCTGTCGGGTGGCGATCTCCGCCCGCAGGCGGTCCACGACGAGCTCGGTGGTGGCCGAACCGAGGTCGGCCATGATCAGCGTGTCCTCGATCTCCTCCCAGGCGTCCTCGTCGAGATCGCCGGCGCCGAGGAGACCCAGCAGACCCTGGCCCACGGAGTTCTGCGAGCGCGCGAGGCGTCCCCGCAGGCGGTCGAGGCGGCCGGCGGCCGGGTCGATGCGCTCGACCGGGGCGACCGGCTCCGGGGTCCCGGTGACCTTCTCCGGGGGCGCCGGAATCTCCTCGTCGGGCACCTCGGGCGGGACCACGACGGGTTCGACCGGGGCGGCCTCGACGACCTCGGTGGCCTCCGTCGGGCCGGGGTCGACGTCCGGCTCGGGCGCGGGGGCGGCCGTCTCGGGCGCGGGTGCGGCCGTCTCGGGCGCCGCATCCGGCGCGGTCGCGGGCTCGGCCGCGGGGGCGGCCCCCGTCGCAGGGGACGACGGCGCGGGCGGCCGTGGGGCCGGTGTCGCCGGCGGCAGGTCCTCCCGCGGCGTCGGGTCGCGGCGCACCGGCTCCCTGGGGGGGGCCGCCGTGGCGCCGCCTCCTCCCTGGGCGAACGAGAATCCCGTCCCGGCCTGATAGTTGCCGGAGCGCTCCTCGCGGGTGAGTTCCTTGCGCTCGGCGGCCCTGGTGAGGGAGATCTGCCGCTTCTTGCGTAGCTGCAGACCCACGATGAGGGCGATGATGGCCAGCAGCAGCACCGCGGCGACGGCGATGATGATCCAGGTGGTGGTAGTCACGGTGCCCAGTATGGCCGACCGCACCCGTCGCCATCTCGGTCCCGGGGGGCTGTGGCGGACCTAGACTGGCGCCTGTCGCCGTCAGGGGAGGAGCCCACGTGGTCGAGCTCGCCGCCCAGCCAGGGGGTACGTCCGTACGCCGCAGCCCCCTCCGCCGGGCCCCGGCCCTGCCCACCTGGCTCGCCAAGACCATCATGGCGGCGACGGGACTACTCTTCACCGCCTTCGTGGTGGCGCACATGGTCGGCAACCTCAAGGTGTTCGGCGGGGCGTCGGGTTTCGACGCCTACGCCGGGTGGCTGCGGACGCTGCTGTACCCCCTCGTCCCCCACGAAGGCGTCCTGTGGGCGTTACGCGTCGTGCTGGTGCTGAGTCTGGTGGCGCACGTCTGGTGCGCGGCGGTGTTGGTGCGGCGCTCCCACGCGTCCGCGGGCCCGCACCGCCGGCGGACGGGGCTGACGGCCGGCTCGTTCGGCGCCCGCTCGATGCTGCTCTCCGGAGTGGTGCTGCTGCTGTTCGTGGTCTTCCACGTCCTCGACATGACCACGGGCACCGCCCCCGCCGCGTCGGACGCGTTCGAGCCCGGTACGGCGTACGCCAATCTGGTCGCCAGTTTCTCGCGGCCCTGGGTCGCGGCGTTCTACGGCATCACCATGGTGCTGCTGGCACTGCACGTCGCCCACGGGGTCCGCACGACGGCCGGCGACCTCGGGGTGACCGGCGTCCGGAGCCGGGCGGTGATCACGACCGTGGGTGGGATCGCCGCGGTGGCCGTGCTGCTGGGCAACGCCGCTATCCCGATCGCGGTCCAGGCCGGATGGGTGTCATGAGCTTCATCCCGCCCCCCGTCCTCGTCCCAGACGCACGGCAGGGAGGTGTGCTGAGCTCGGGCACGCCCGGGGGCGACCCCGCCACTGCGTGGGGCAGGCGCCGCGACGCCTATCGTCTGGTCGCCCCGGCCAACCGTCGCCGTCTCCACGTGGTGGTGGTCGGCACGGGCCTGGCCGGCGCCGGCGCCGCGGCCGCCCTCGGCGAACTCGGTTACCGGGTCACCGCCTTCACTTACCACGACGCCGCCCGGCGCGCGCACTCCGTCGCGGCCCAGGGCGGGATCAACGCGGCCCGCGGCCGCCGCGTGGACGGCGACTCCGTGGCACGGTTCGTCGCCGACACCGTCTCGGGCGGGGACTTCCGCGGGCGGGAGGCCGAGGCGTTCCGGCTGGGCGAGGAATCCGCGCGGGTGATCGACCACTTCTCCGCTATCGGGACCCCGTTCGCACGCGAGTACGGCGGCGTCCTGTCCACCCGGTCCTTCGGCGGCGTACAGGTCTCGCGCACCTACTACTCCCGGGGGCAGACCGGCCAACAACTCCAGCTCGCGGGAGTCTCGGCCCTGCAGCGGCAGATCCGTGCCGGCGCCGTGACGCTGCACACCCGCCACGAGATGCTCGACCTCGTCGTCGACGACTCGGGGTGCCACGGCGTGGTGGTGCGCGACCTGGTGTCCGGCCACACCCGGGCCGAGACCGCGCACGCGGTCGTCCTCGAGACCGGCGGCTACGGGACCGTCTTCCACGACTCCACGCTCGCGATCCACTCCAACGCCTCGGCGGTGTGGCGCGCGCACCAGCGGGGGGCCCTGTTCGCCTCACCGTCGTTCGTGCAGTTCCACCCCACCGCGCTACCCAAGGACAACGACTGGCAGGCCAAGACGATCCTCATGAGTGAGTCGCTGCGCAACGACGGCCGCGTCTGGGTCCCGCGGCGAGAGGGCGACGACCGCGCCCCCGGCGAGATCCCCGACGCCGACCGCGACTTCTTCCTCGAGCGCCGTTATCCCGCCTTCGGCAACCTCGTTCCCCGCGACGTGGCCTCGCGGGCGATCACCGCCCAGGTCCGCGCGGGGCGAGGGGTGGGGCCGCGTCGCAACTCCGTGTACCTCGACTTCCGTGACGCCCTGGCCCGCGAGGGTCGCGGGACGATCTCCGAGCGCTACGGCAACCTCTTCGAGATGTACGCGCACGCCACCGGTGAGGACCCGTACGCCGTGCCCATGCGCATCGCCCCGACGTGCCACTTCACGATGGGCGGGCTGTGGAGCGACTTCGACCTGCAGACCTCGATCCCGGGCCTCTTCGTGGGCGGCGAGTGCGGCTGGGGTTATCACAGTGCCAACCGGCTAGGGGCGAACTCCCTGCTCAGCGCGAGCGTCGACGGGTGGTTCACCCTTCCGTACTCGGTGCCGGCGCACCTGGCCACCCGCCTCGGGGACGACCTACCCGGTGACGACGACGAGGTGGTCGTCACCGCCGTGGCCCGCGCCCGGACGCGTGTGCGGAACCTGCTCGCCGTGGGCGGCTCGACCGGGCCCGAACACTTCCACCGTGAACTCGGCGAGATCCTCTACTCGGGCTGCGGCGTCACCCGGACGGCCGACGGCCTGACCCGGGCGCTCGGGCGCATCCGTGACCTGCGGGCCCGGTTCTGGAACGACCTGCGGGTCACGGGCACGGGCGGTCACCTCAACCAGGTGCTCGAACTGGCCGGGCGGGTCGCCGACTTCCTCGAACTCGCGGAACTGATGTGCGTGGATGCGCTGGACCGGGACGAGTCGTGCGGCGCCCACTTCCGCGACGAGCACCAGACGCCTGACGGCGAGGCCCTGCGTGATGACGTGAAGTGGGCTTTCGCCTCCGCCTGGGCCTCCGAGGGCGATGACCTTGGCGGGCGACGGTCGTTCACCCGCCACGCCGAACCGCTGGAGTTCTCGGCGGTCGCCCCCACCGCGAGGGATTACCGATGAGGCTCACCCTGCGCGTCTGGCGACAGGCCGGACCCGACGAGACCGGCCGGTACGAGGAGTTCGAGGTCGGCGACGCCCGGCCGGAGATGAGTGTGCTGGAGCTGCTCGACGTACTCAATGCCGACCTGGTGGACGCGGGCGTCGAACCGGTGGCGTTCGACTCCGACTGCCGCGAGGGGATCTGCGGGGCCTGCGGGATCACCGTCGACGGGCGCCCCCACGGTCCCGCGGAGAACACCCCGTCATGCCACCAGCGGCTGAGCTCCTACTCAGACGGGGATACCCTGCGCATCGAACCACTTCGCGCCGCCGTGTTCCCGGTCATCCGCGATCTGGTGGTGGACCGCTCAGCCCTGGACGGGGTCATCGAGGCCGGGGCTTACGTGGGGATCCCGGCCGGCGCCGCCCCGGACGCGGACTCGACACTGCAGGGCCACGACACGGCGGAGACCGCACTGGACTTCGCGGCCTGCATCGGGTGCGGGGCGTGTGTGGCGGCCTGCCCCAACGGCTCGGCCAATCTGTTCGTGGGGGCCAAACTCGGGCACCTCGCCCTCATGCCTGTCGCGAGCGCCGACCGCGCGGCCCGTGCCCGCGAGATGGTCGGCGCGGCCGACGAGGAGTTCGGGCCCTGCTCGCTCTACGGGGAGTGCTCGCGGGTGTGCCCGGCGGGGATCCCGCTTCGGGCGATCGGCGCGGTCAACCGAGAACGGCTCCGTGCGGTCTTCCGGCGCTCGTGATCCTCAGCGCATGCGTTGGGAGATGACCTTGGAGATGCCGTCGCCCTGCATCGACACGCCGTAGAGCACGTCGGCGACGTCCATGGTGAGTTTCTGGTGGGTGATGACGATGAGCTGGCTGGTCTCCCGCAGCTGCTCGAACAGCCCGATGAGGCGCCGCAGGTTGGTGTCGTCGAGCGCGGCCTCGACCTCGTCCATGACGTAGAACGGGCTGGGGCGGGCCTTGAAGATCGCCACCAGCATGGCGACCGCGGTGAGCGACTTCTCGCCGCCGGACAGCAGCGACAACCGCTTCACCTTCTTTCCCGGTGGTCGCGCCTCCACCTCGATGCCGGTGGTGAGCATGTCCTCCGGCTCGGTGAGGATCAGTCGCCCCTCGCCGCCGGGGAAGAGCGTTGCGAAGACACCACGGAACTCGCGTTCGACGTCGATCCACGCCTCGGTGAAGATCTGTTCGATGCGCTCGTCGACGTCGTCGATCACCCCCTCCAGGTCGGACCGCGCCTTCTTGACGTCGTCGAGCTGGGTGGACAGGAACGCGTAGCGCTCCTCCAGGGCAGCGAATTCCTCCAAGGCCAGCGGGTTGACCTTGCCCAGGGTGGCCAGGTCCTTCTGCGCCGACCTGAGTCGACGTTCCTGTTCGGCGCGCACGAACGGCATCGGCGGCGGCGGGGTCACGTCCTCGCCGCGCTCGCGGGCGGCCTCGTACTCCTGCATCTCCAGCGCCGACGGCGGCAGGTCCACGTCGGGGCCGTACTCCTCGACGAGGGCCTGCGGTTCGATACCGTGACGCTCGAGCACCGCCGCCTCGAGCTCCGAGACCTTGACCTGGAGCTGCGCCCGGACGATCTCGTCGCGGTGGGCGGCGTCGCCGAGCCTCGACACCTCGGACTCGGCGGCCGCGAGATCACCGCGCAGCGTGGCGACACCGGCGGTGGCCTCGGCGCGCGCGGCCGAGAGCCGGTCCCGCTCCGCCCCGGCGGCGGCGATGAGTTCATCGAGCCGGGCGAGCAGCCGCCCGCTGAGTTCATCGACCACGCCGGCGACCTCCGCGCCGCGGCGCCGCTGCGCCGCCGCCCTGGCCGCCCGGGCCCGGGACTCGCGCTCCGCCTGCGCTGCCCGCCGCAGGGACGCCGACCTGCCGCGGACGCCGGCGGCCCGCTCCTCGGCCGACCGGTGGGCGAGCCTGGCCTCGAGTTCCGCGGCCCGGGCCGCTGCCACCGCGGCCTGCGCGGCACCACGCCCGTCGTCCTCGGGTGGCCGGACCTCGTCGTCGTCCCCGGCCCTGGCGAGTCGGTCGGTCAGCTCGGCGTGTTCGGCGCGCGCGGCGTCGAGCTTGTCCACCGAGATCCGGCGGGTCTGCTCCAGGCGCCGCACCTCGGCCTCGGCGCGACTGCGTCGCTGGCCGATGCGGGCGAGCTCCGCGTAGATCTCCTCGATCGCGGCGTCGGACTCGCTGATGGCGGCGAGCGTCTCGGAGAACCGGTCCGCCCGCTCGGTGTCCTCGGCCGCCGCGCCGGCCAACTCGGCGCGGGTGGTCTCGATCTCGGCCCGAACGGCGTCGCGCTCGACAACCGCGGCGTCGATCGCCGACTGGATCTCCAACCCCGTCCGCCTCGACGCGGACCCGCCCACGGTCCACCCAGCGCCGGCCAGCTCCCCGTCGCGGGTCACCGCGCGCACGCGGCGGTCCGCCTCGACCTGGGCGTGGGCGGCGTCGAGGTCGTCGACCACGACCACATCGACCAACAGTGCGGTCACCGCCGCCACGAGGTCCTCCGGGACGTCCACCACGTCCAGCGCCCAGCGTGCCCCGCCGACCAGGTCGACCTCCAGGCGGTAGTCGCCACCCGGCGCCCCGGCTCCCACGAGACCGGCCCGGCCCGCGTCGGCCTCGCGCAACGCCGCAAGTACCTGGCGCCGGTCCACGGAGGTGTCCACGACCACCGCGTCGACGGCCGGTCCGAGTGCGACCCCCACGGCGCGTTCCCACCCGTCGCGGACGCCGAGCATCTCCCCCACCGTCCCGGCGACGGCGTCGGCCCCGAGATGCCGCAGGACCCACTCGGCGCCGTCCCGGGCGCCCTTGTTCTGCTCGAGCGTCTCGATCCGTGCGGCCAGCCGCGCGATCCGCTGGTCGGCCTCCCGCTCGATCCCCTGCAACTCCGCCAGCCGGGCCCGTGCCGCCAGGTGGGCGCGCTCGGCCCGCCCCAGGTGTTCGTCGAGGGTCCGCTCGCTCTGCTCGTGCGCCCCCACCCTGGCGTGGACGGCGTCGAACTCGGCCTCGGCGTCGACCACGGCGGTGCGCGCGACCTCCGCCTCGGCGTCCACCCGCGCGATCTCCGCCTGGGTGGACTCCACTCTCGCGGCGAGGGTCTCGACCTTGCCCGCGAGCCTGGCCACGCCCTCCCGGCGGTCCGCGATCGCCCGGACGGCCTTGAGATGCTCCGCCTCGAGCGCGGCGAGCGCCGACTCGGCCTGTCCGAGCGCCTCCGTCGCGAGACGGGCCTTCTCGGCGGCGGCGTCGACCTGGGCGGCGAGTTCCTCCTCGTGCGCGGCGGCCCGCTCGGCCTGGCGATCGAGCTCGTCCGGGTCGGTGCCGTGGTGCACCGCGACCTCGGCGGCGAGCGACCGCGCGCGGTCGGCGGCGATCCGGGCGGTGGCGCGGGCCCGCTCCGCCAACGTCGACAGGGCGAACCACCGCTGCTGCGCGGCGTCGGCGTCCGGGGTCAGGCGATCGAGCTCGGCCTGGGTGTCTGCGATGGATCTCACCAGCTCGTCCCTGCGGTCGACCGCCTGCGCGACCTGGTCCGCCAACCGGGAGCGGACACTCTCGGCATCCGCGAGCTCGCGTCGACGGGTGACGAGGTCGTCGGCGGCGAGGCGGAACGTGGCGTCGCGCAGGTCCGCCTGGATGGTCTGCGCCCGGCGCGCGACCTCGGCCTGCCGCCCCAGCGGCTTGAGCTGGCGCCGCAGTTCGGTGGTGAGATCGTTCAACCGGTCCAGGTTGCCCTGCATCCCCGCGAGCTTGCGCTGGGCCTTCTCCTTGCGGCGCCGGTGCTTGAGGATGCCGGCGGCCTCCTCGATGAACGCCCGGCGCTCCTCCGGCTTGGACTCGAGGATCTCGGCGAGCTTGCCCTGGCCGACGATCACGTGCATCTCGCGGCCGATGCCCGAGTCCGAGAGCAGTTCCTGCACGTCCATGAGTCGGGCGCGGTCGCCGTTGATCTCGTACTCCGCGGCGCCGTCGCGGAACATCCGGCGGGTGATCGACACCTCGGCGTAGTCGATCGGCAGCACGCCGTCGGAGTTGTCCAGGGTGAGGGTGACCTCGGCGCGGCCGAGCGGCTGCTTTCCCGCGGTCCCCGCGAAGATGACGTCCTGCATCTTGCCGCCGCGCAGCGATTTGGCGCTGTGCTCGCCCATGACCCAGGTCAGGGCGTCGACGACGTTTGACTTGCCCGACCCGTTGGGCCCCACCACGCAGCAGATCCCGGGTTCGAATCTCAGGGTCGTCGGCGCCGCGAAGGACTTGAAGCCCTTGAGCGTCAGCGACTTGAGATACACGGTTGTCGATCCTAGGTCAGCGTTCGACGAATCCCGGGAGTCCGCCCCGGGCCGGCTCCCAGGTGTCGACGACGAGGTCCACGTGGCCGGGGGTCCCGCCGCCGCGGAGGAGTTCCAACAGGTCACGGCACGCGGGCTCCGGTCCCTCCGCCACCACGTGGACACGCCCGTCCGGCTTGTTGGCCGCGTACCCGCTCAGCCCCAGTTCGAGTGCCCGGCTGCGGGTCCACCAACGGAAGCCCACGCCCTGGACGCGGCCGTGGACCCAGGCGACCAGCCGGACCCGGTCGGATCCCGGGGCGCTCATGCCTCGCCGCCCCCGGTCTCGAAGCCCAGCTCGATCTCGGTGCCCGCGGTGAGCGTCCGGCCGACCGTGCACGCGGAGTCCACCGAGCGCCGGATCATCGCCACCAGCCGCTCGGCCATGGCCGGGTCGAGCCCCGACAGGTCGAGCTCGTAGGTCTCCTCCAGCAGCGGGTACCGCTCGTTCTCGCGGTCGGCGTCACCGGAGACGCGGACGGTCGCGGCGTAGTCGTCTCCCAGCCGGCGGGAGATCGTGAAATCCGAGGCCATGGCCGTGCAGGCTCCGAGCGCGATCTTGAGCAACTCGCCCGGGGTGAAGACCCCCTCGACGTCGGCGGAGCCGATCTCGACCCGGGCTCCCCGGGAAGATGTCCCCACGTAGCGTCGGGTCCCGGTGCGTTCGACACGGAGATCGGGAGCGGGGTGCGCCGCCTGCGGGGCTGCCGGTGTGGACGTCTGCGAGTGGGTGGGCGGCGTCGACTCAGTCATGCGGTCATCGTACGACCGGTCCGCGGGCCACCTCAGCCCCGCCGCGGCGCGCGGGACCGATGTGGCGGGCGGGACCGGCGTGGCGCGGGCTGGCAGACCGGGCAGAAGTGCGAACCGCGGTTCATGAAGTCCTCCCGCACCACGGCCGTCCCACACCGCGCGCACGGCAGCCCCGCCCGGCCGTAGACGTCGAGGGACCGATCGAAGTACCCCGAGGCGCCGTTGACGTTGACGTACAGCGCGTCGAACGAAGTGCCGCCGGCCGCCAGCGCGTCCGCCATCACCTCGCGGGCGTGCTCGAGGACCCCGGTCACCGCGCGGAGTGTCACGGCGCCGGACCGCCGGCGGCCGTGGAGACCGGAGCGCCACAAGGCCTCGTCGGCGTAGATGTTGCCGATCCCCGAGACCACGGTCTGATCCAGCAGGAGGCGCTTGATCTCGGTGTCCCGGCGTCGGATCGTCCGGGCGGCGGCGAGGGGGTCGAACCCGGGCTCGAACGGGTCCGCCGCGATGTGGACGGCCGGCGCGGGCAGGAGCTGCCCCGTGCCGTCGAGGGCCTCCGCCAGCGGCACGACGGTCCACCCGCCGAACGTCCGCTGATCGACGAACCGCAGCTCCGTGCCGTCGTCGAGCTCGGCGCGAGCGTGCAGGTGGCGTACCGGCGGCGCACCACCGGCGGTGACCAACATCTGACCGCTCATCCCCAGGTGCACGAGCAGACAGTCCGCGCCCGCCGCGTGGTCGGAGTCCAGGGTGAGCCACAGGTACTTGCCGCGACGCCGGGCGCCGCTCACGGTGCGGCCGGTCAGACGCGCGACGATCTCGGGGGCGCCGCCCGGCTGCCGACGCGCGGTGCGGGCGCCGCTGACCTCCACGGCCGTGATCGCACGCCCGACGACGTGATCGGCCAGGCCCCTTCGGACGACCTCGACCTCGGGTAGCTCGGGCACGTCAGCGGGTGGTCCCGTCCAGGGCGGACCACGCCTGCTCGGCGGCCTTCTGCTCGGCCTCTTTCTTGGTGCGTCCGGTCCCCTCGCCCAGGGACTCATCGCCCACGAGCACCACCGCGGCGAAGGTCTTGTCGTGGTCCGGCCCGGTCGAGGTGATCTCGTACCGCACCCTGGGCCTGCCCGTCGACGCGCACTTCTCCTGCAGGCTGGTCTTCCAATCGAGCGCCGCCCCCAGATGCGGGACCACCTGCAGTCGGTCGCCGATGATCCGTTCGATCAGACCCCGGGCCGTCTCGAGCCCGTGGGTCAGATAAACCGACCCGAACACCGCCTCGAGGGTGTCGGCGAGGATCGAGTGCTTGTCGCGGCCACCCGTCAGTTCCTCACCGCGGCCGAGCCGCAGGTGATCTCCCAGGCCGCCGGGGCCGATCTCGCGCGCGATGTCGGCCAGGACGTAGGTGTTGACCAGGCTCGCGCGGATCTTGGCGAGGTCCCCCTCGGGACGGTCCGGGTACGCCGTGTAGAGGTACTCCGTCACGACCAACTCGAGCACCGCGTCGCCGAGGAACTCCAACCTCTCGTTGTGGGGCAGACCGCCGTGCTCATAGGCGTACGACCTGTGGGTCAGCGCCTGGGTGGCGAGGTCGGCGGGGAGTGCGACCCCCAGGACCGAGTCCAGGGGCGACGGCTGGTCCGTCACGCGCGGTCCTCACCGGCATCGCCGGCTCCGGTGGACCCGAACTTCTCCGCCAACCCGGCCCAGCGCGGGTCGATCCGGCCCTCGGCGTCGCCGGAAACGCCGTCGGGAGCGGGGGTGTCGGGGTTGATGCACTCGTCGTGACCGTAGTCGGTGCACGTCGGCGACATGGGGAACTCCAGACCGAACGCGTCGACGAGCGCGGGCTCGAGGTCGAGCAGGTCGCCGTCGAGGAGACGGACCTCATCCTGTTCGGCGGCCTCGGCCGCGGCGGTGCCCTCGGCGGCGAACATGTCGGTCAGGTCGACGCCCACCCGGGCGGAGAACTCGCCCAGGCAGCGTGCGCACTCGACCTCGGCCCGCCCGGTGACGGAACCGGTGACCAGCACACCCTCGTCGACGTAGGTCAGCATGAGGTCTAGGTCCACCTCGGAGCCCTCGGGGATCCGGATGAACTCCACGCCGATGGCCGAGGGCAGTACGGCGGCACGCTGCACCGGCTCCATCGAACCGGGCGCGCGTCCGAGGACGCGGGTGTCGAGGACGAGCGAATCGGCGGCAGGGCGGCCGTGGCGGGGGGTACGGGAGGTGGTGGACACGCCCAGCAGACTACCCGCCGACGTCAGTAGTCCCCGTACCCGTCGCCCGGGCGCTCGTCCTCGCGGACCCCCCGCCGACCGGTGGGCTCCCGTCGCCCGACCGGGGCGACACCGTGCAGTTCCTCGCGACCCCGGCTGACGGTGCGCATCGTGGTGCCGAGGAACTCCTCGAACCGGGCCATCTTCTCGTCGATGTAGGCGTCGCATTCCTCGCGCCGACGCTCGCTCTCGGCGTGCGCGGCGTCCCGCACCCGCGCGGCCTCCTCGTCGGCGATGCGGACGACCTCGGACTCGGACAACATCCGCTGCTGCTCCTGCCGGGCCTCGGTGATCGTGCGGTCGTAGAGGACGTTGGCCTGTTCGACGAGCCGGTCGGCCTCGGCGCGGGCGCGGCTCGTGGTGGACTCGGCGTCCCGACGCGAGCGGTCGAGGAGCTCCGCCGACTCGGCGCGGGCGTCGCCCACCAGCCCGTCGGCGTGGGTGGTCGCCTCGGCGACCATCCGGTCGGCGCGGGCCTTGGCGTCGGCGAGCATGGCGTCCGCGTCCTCGCGCGCCTCACGCAGGGTGCGGTCCGCCTCGGCATCGGCGGCGGCGACCGTCTCCCGGGCGGTGGCATCGGCTTCCGCGAGCACCCTGTCGCGCTGGTCCAGCACGTCCTGGGCGTCGTCGAGTTCGCCGGGGAACGAGTCACGGATGTCGTCGAGCAACAGCAGGGATTCGTGCCGGGGCACCACGCAGTTCGCGGTCATGGGCAGACTGCGGGCGTCCTCGATCATCGCGTTCAGCTCATCGAGGGCCTGGAACACTCGGTACACGCTCGTCCCTTCACCGGATCGTCACTCTTGTCCCACCAGTGTGCCCGCAACCCACGGCGCCGGGCCGGTGCGTGGGCGGTGTGTCCGGCAGGTCCGGCGGGCCGACGCCCCGCGCCCCGCCCCTCCCCGTCAGCCCAGGCGCTCCCTCAGGGCCCGGGCGACCTGCTCCGGGAGCAGGTGGGAGACGTCGCCGCCGAGTCGGGTGACCTCGCGGCACAGCGACGAGGAGACGAACGCCAGGTCGGCCCGGGTGGGCAGGAAGACGGTGTCGATCCCCGCGATCGAGCGGTTCATGTGGGCCATCGGCAACTCGTAGTCGTAGTCGGTGGAGTCGCGCAGCCCCTTGATCACGGCGGTGGCACCCTGATCGCGGCAGTAGTCCACGAGCAGGCCGTAGAAACTGTCCACCCGCACCCCGGGGATGTCGGCGCAGACCTCGTCGATCATCGCCTTGCGTTCGTCGATCGAGAAGGTGCCCTGCTTGTTGGGGTTGGCGACCACGCAGACGATCACGTCGTCGAACAGAGCGGCGGCCCGCCGGATGATGTCGAGGTGCCCGAGGGTCACCGGATCGAAGGAACCTGGGCACACGACGGTCGTCATGGCCCGACCGTATCAACAGGCCGGGCCATCTCCACGGCGGTCTCGCCGTAGGTGCGCTCGAACACGACCTCGTACCCGCCCGGCCACCGCACGGCCGGGTCCCGCTTCGACCGCTCCCACACGACGAGCGCGTCCTCCGCGAGCCACCCCCCGGCGAGCAGGGCGTCCAGCACCGGTTCGTCCAGCTCCGCGGACCGCTCGTACGGGGGGTCGGCCAGGACGAGGTGGAATCCGCCCTCGACGGGGCACCGGCCACGGACCGCGGCGGGCAACGCCGCGCGCTTCACGGTGAGGCGGAGCGGGTACGACGACGAGGACGACGACAACGACGACGCGCCCGCCGTGTTCTTCTTCAGACACGCCACCGCGCGCTGGTTCTCCTCGACGAACCACGCCACGTCGGCTCCCCTCGAGACCGCCTCGAGCCCGAGTGCGCCGGAGCCCGCGAACAGGTCGAGAACGGCCGCTCCGTCCAGGTCGACCCGGCTTCCGATGGCACTGAAGAGCGCCTCGCGGACGCGGTCCGTGGTGGGCCTGGTGCCGGCTGGCGGCACGGTGATCGACAGCCCGCGCAGGCGGCCGGAGATGATGCGGGTCATGTCTTCCCTGTGGTCGTGGGTCAGTATCTGAACAGGTAGTCGGATTCCTCGGAGCCGGCCAGGCGGCGGACCCGCTCCGCGAGCGCCGGATGAGCGTGCAGCCCCGGGTCGGTCTCCAGGATCTGTTCGGCGTGGCGCCGGGCGATCTCGATCACCTCACCGTCGTCCACCACCGACAGCAGCCGCAACGCCGAAAGGGCACCGGACTGTGCGTCCCCGAGGACGTCGCCCTCGCGACGCTGCACCAGGTCCAGCTGCGCGAGCACGAAACCGTCCGTCGTGGCCGCCACCGCGTCGAGCCGCTCCATCGAGCGGCCCCCGGTGCGGGAGTTGGTCACCAGCAGGCACAGGCCGGGCAGCCCACCCCGGCCTACGCGGCCACGCAGCTGGTGCAGCTGGCTCACGCCGAAGCGCTCGGCATCCATGACCACCATGACGGTGGCCTGGGGAACGTCCACGCCGACCTCGATCACGGTCGTGGAGACGAGGACGTCGAGTGCGCCGGTCGCGAACGCCGCCATGGTGGCGTCCTTCTCCTCCGGCGGGAGTCGGCCGTGCATGAGTCCGATCCTCAGTCCGGACAGGGGCCCGGTGGAGAGGTGCTGGTGCAGGTGCACGGCCGCGGCCAACGGCGGTCGGTCGCCGGCGTTGTCGTCGCCGCCCTTGTTGTCGTCGCCCTTGTTGTCGCCGCCCTTCTCGGGGTCGTCGGCGTCGATCCTGGCGCACACGACGTACGCACGATGGCCGGCCTCCACCTCCTCGCGGACCCGCTCCCAGGTCCGCTCGAGCCAGCGCGGCTTCTCCCTCGCCGGGACGACGGAGGTGGAAATGGGGCGACGCCCACCGGGGAGCTCCTGGAGTTCGGAGACCTCCAGGTCCCCGAACACGGTCATCGCGATGGTCCGCGGGATCGGGGTCGCGGTCATCACCAACAGGTGCGGCACCAAGCCCGCCCGTCCCTTGGCCCGAAGGCGATCACGCTGTCTGACGCCGAAGCGGTGCTGTTCGTCGACCACCACCAGTCCCAGGTCGAAGAAGTCCACCGAGTCCTGGATCAACGCGTGGGTCCCCACGATGATTCCGGCCTCCCCGGTGACGATGTCGAGCAGGGCCGCGCGCCGCTGGGCCGTGGACATCGACCCGGTGAGCAGCACCACGCGGGTGGCCTGCTCGCCCGCTCCCAACCTGCCGCGCTCACCGAGATCGCCGAGCATCGCCGTCAGTGAACGGTGGTGCTGGACCGCCAGGACCTCGGTGGGGGCCAGCATCACGCACTGCCGCCCGGCGTCGACCACCTGGAGCATCGCCAACAACGCCACCACGGTCTTGCCCGAGCCGACCTCGCCCTGCAGGAGCCGGTTCATGGGCTCATCACGGGTGAGGTCCGCCGAGATCTCCTCCAGTACCGACGCCTGTCCGCCGGTGAGCTCGAACGGCATCCGGGCCTCCATGGCCGCGCGGAGCCCGTCCCCGCGCACCGGGCTGGCCGGCGCCGGGTCCCGCGCGACGAACCGGCGCCTGGCGCCGAGCAGCAACTGCAGCGCGAGTGCCTCGTCGAAGCGCAGCCGGTACCCGGCCCGATCCTTGTCGCGGGAGTTCTCGGGTAGGTGGGCCTTACGAAGTGCCTCGTCGAGGTCCATGAGGCCCGCCACCGACCGGACCGTGTCATCGAGCGGGTCGACCACCGGCACCAACGCCCGAAGGGCGGTGACCACCGCGCCGAGCAGGTCCCAGGAGGTGACCCCCTCCTTGGCGGCGTACACGGGCAACAGTGGCCGGTCGAACAGGCTCGGTCCGCCCTCGGCGTCGATCTCCGCGGCCAGGCGGGCCAGCGCGGCGAGGTCGCCGGACCCCTTGAGCTGGCCGCCCGGGCCGGTCACCGGACGCAGGACGAGGAACTCGGGATGCTTGAGGTCAAGTGACCGGCGGAAGCGGGAGACGGTCCCGTCGAACATCGCCAGCGTCCCCACCGGCAGCATGAACTTGATCTTGCGACCGGCGAAGAACACGACCCGGAACGTGGTGTCGCCGTCCTCCACCGTCAGCGTGAGCATCTCACGCGTCTGCCGCTGCTTCGTCTGGTAGTTGCGGGCCTGCGCGGTGGTGACCTTGCCGATCACCGTGACACGCTCGCCGTCGACGAGCTCCCGCTTGTCGTAGCGCTGTCCGTGCTGGCGGTAGCGGCGCGGCAGGGTGTGTAACAGGTCGCCGACGCTGCGGTGCCCGAACGCCGCGGTGATCCGGTCCGCCAGCCCGGGGTCGAGGACCTCGGCGAGCGGGGTGTCGGTGGTGGCGAGAGAGGTCATTCGACCCCGACGTGGGCCACGGCCCGCCCGGGGCCGGCGGCGTACCCGACCACCTCGATGTCGGGGTGGCGGGACCGCACGCGGGACAGCGCCGACTCGGTCGCCGCCTCGTCGTAGGCGTCACCGAACAGCACGGTGACGAGTTCGCCTCCGGAGGACAGCACCCGGTCGACGAGCGCACACACCGCGTCGACCGCGTCGGACTCGATCAGGGCGACGTCGTGTCCCACCACGCCGAGCAGGTCGCCGGCCGCGCACCGACCCACCAGGGTCAGCGCGTCCTGTTCCGCCCGGATCAGGTGGGCGTGCCGGGTCCCGGCCGCGGCGTCGGCCATGGAGAACCCGTCCAGCGACAGCGTGGTCGTGGGGTCGTGCACCGCCAGGGCAGCCAGGCCCTGGACCACGGATCCGGTCGGCAGGATCAGTGCGTGCCCCTCGCCGTCGCGCAGCGCGGCGTCGATGGCGCCGATCTGGTCGCGGGACAGTTCGCCGTTGGGGAGGACGAGGAGCTCGTCGGCGTCGACGGCGAGCACTGCGTCGATCACGCCCTCCCCGTCGTCCCCCGGGTCGACGGTCTCCGCCCCGGCCTCGGAGAACAGGTCGGCCAGCGGCCCCTCCGGCACGATGGCGACGACCTTGCGCAGCCCGGGGTCGCCGGTTCGCGGGTCCGAACCGTGCGGGTCCCCGGCGCCGTGGGCCCGGTGCTGCCCGGGTCGATCGCCCACGGGGTCGAGCATGTCGGTCACCCGGATCTCGGTGACCCGCCCGAGCGACAGGGCCGCCTCGATCGCGGCGCCGATGTCGTCGGTGTGGACGTGCACCGCCCACCTGGCGTTGGCTCCGGAGCCACCGTCGCCGACGACACCCACGCTGTCGCCCACCATCCGGAGTGCGGTCCGCAACTCGTCGGCGCGCGCGTCGTCGGAGTGGGTGAGCGAGTACATCACCTCGTAGCGGGTCCCGGCGTCCTCGTGCGGTTCGTCCGTATCGTGCCCGGGCGTTGACGACGCCTCTGCGCCGTCCTTCGGGATGAAGTAGTCCGGCCGTTCGGGGGTCTGACCCGCCAGGATCTCGACCATGGCGTCCAGCAGGACGAGCAGCCCACGCCCGCCGGCGTCGACGACGCCGGCCCTGCTCAGCGCGGGCAGTTGTGACGTGGTCCTGTCGAGCGCCTCGGCGCCGGCGTCGGCGGCCACGCGGGCCACCTCGACCAGCGAGGAGGCGGAGGACCGTCCGGCCGCGGTCGCGGCCTCCCGCAGGACCGTGACGATGGTCCCCTCGACCGGCTCGCTCAACGCGTGGTCCACGAGGGTCACCGCGGTCCGCAGTGCGCGCCGGTAGGTGGAGGCGTCGACCACGGTGAAGGTCGCCGCCTCGCCGACCGCCCGCAACACCTGCGACAGGATCACGCCGGAGTTCCCCCGCGCACCGTGCACGGCCCCGTGGCCCAGCGCGACGGCGATCTCGCGGGCGCCGGCGGTGCCCCCGCCCTCGGAGATCCACGCGTCCTCGCCCTCGGCCCGGTCCACGGCCGCCCGCATGGTGTAGAGCAGGTTCGTTCCGGTGTCGGCGTCGGGGACCGGGAAGACGTTGAGGGCGTTGATCTCCTCGCGGCGGGCGGCGAGCTGCTCGACGCACCGCCGGGCCCACGTGAGCAGCCCGTGCGCGTCGAGGGTCGACGGACGTTCCTCGACACGTGTCGACTCCTGCGTCATCACCCCTCCTCACCGCGCGCCCACCCCTGCGGCCATCTTCCCTGTCGGCCCGGCCAAGCCTAGTACCCTCTGCACTCGACAGCCGTCCGACTAGCCGAGACGGCCGACACGACCCGGGAGCACCACGATGACCGCAGACCTCACCGCCACCCCCCTCGTCACTCTCACCGATGGGGTACTCACGCTCCCGGTCTCGCTGGAGGGCAAGGGCAACTCACTCGATTCCGACGCGGTCGATCAGGCGGCCATCGCCCTCCGTGCGCTCCTCGACGGCGAGATCGACGCCGGGTCGGTCCTGCTGGTGGGCCTGGGCAAGAATTTCTGCAACGGCGGCAACGTCCCGGGCTTCGCCGCGGCCGAGGACCGTTCGGAGCACGTGCGGGAGCTCGCGGACCGGCTGCACGGGGTCGTCCGGATGCTCGACGAGGTGACCGTGCCCGTGGTCGCCGCGGTCGCGGGGTGGGCGGCCGGCGCCGGCGCCTCGCTGGCCATGGCCGCGGACTTCTCGGTCGGCGGGCCCGACACCCGACTGCTTGCGGCGTATCCGGGCATCGGGCTGTCGCCGGACGGAGGGATGTCGTGGCGCCTGCCGCGCGCGGTCGGTCAGCCCGCCGCGCGGGCGTTCATCCTCGGCAACGAGCCGATGGACGGTGAGCGAGCCTTCCAGTTGGGCCTGCTCACGACCTTCGTCGACGGCGACGTCCGGGAGGCCGCCCGGTCGCTGGCGGTGCGTCTCGCGGCCGGACCGCGCGAATCCCACGCCGCCGCGAAGGCGCTCCTGCGTGCCTCCGAGAACGCCACGCTGTCGGATCAGCTCGACGCCGAGCGCGAGTCGATCGCCCGCCTCGCCGTCTCGCCGGACGGCATCGAGGGCGTGGATGCGTTCGTCGCCAAACGTCGTCCGGAGTTCGGACGGGGCTGAGCCGGGAACGCCACGTCGTGGACCGGCCGGGTCCGCTACATCTGCAGCGGATCCTCCGGTAGTCGCCAGTCCATCGGCTCGGCACCGAGTCGCCTCAGTTCCTCGTCGGCGCGGCTGAACGGCCGTGAGCCGAAGAACCCGCGCGACGCCGAGAGCGGCGACGGGTGCGCGGAGGCGATCACGGGGGTGTCCCCCAGCATCGGCGCCAGCGACTGCGCATGGCGCCCCCACAGGATCGCCACCATCGGGCGATCCCGCTCGACCAGGGCCTCGATCGCCCGCCCGGTGACCTCCTCCCACCCCTTGCGACGGTGGGAGGCGGGCTCCCCGGGCGCGACGGTGAGCACCCTGTTGAGCAGCAGGACCCCTGCACGGCTCCAGGCCCCGAGGTCGCCGTGACCGGGGGCCGCCAGTCCCAGGTCGTCCGTGTACTCGCGATAGATGTTGACCAGGCTTCGCGGGAGCGGACGCACGTCGCCGTCGACCGCGAAACTCAGTCCGACCGCGTGGCCGGGCGTCGGGTACGGGTCCTGCCCCACGATCAGCACGCGCACGTCGTCGAACGGCTGGGTGAACGCGCGCAGCACCCGGTCGGCGGCGGGGAGGTACCCCCGGCCCGCCGCGTTCTCGGCGCGGAGGAAATCACCCATCCGGTGGATCCGTTCCTCGACCGGCGCGAGCGCGCGTGCCCAGCCGGGGTCGAGGAGGTCGGACAACGGTGCGGGCGGGGTGTGTCGGTCGTCCACCGGTCAGTCGAGCCGACGCAGGTCGGCGCGGTAGCGCATGGCGTTGTCGTGGTACATCTGCGTGTTGCCCTCGAGCATCGCGGGGTCCACCTCGACGCCCTCGCGGATCTTCGCCGGCGTCCCCATCGCCATGCGGCGGGCGGGGAGGTCGAACCGGGGCGGGACCAGGCAGCCGGCGGCCACGACCGCCCCGTCCCCGATCACGGAACCGTTGAGCACGATCGAGCCCGACGAGATGAGGACGCCGTTCCCGATGGTGGCCCCCTCGATGTGCGCGTTGTGGCCCACCACGCAGTGTTCACCGATGATCGTCGGTTCGGTGGCCGTGCAGTGGACGATCGTGCCGTCCTGGATATTGCTCATCGCGCCGATCTCGATGCGCCCGTAGTCGCCGCGCAGGACGGCGGTGGGCCACACCGAGGCGCCGGCGCCGAGTGTCACCCGGCCGATGACCACCGCATCGGGGTGCACCCAGGCGTCGGGTGCGATGTCGGGTTCGAGGTCTCCCAGTGCGTAGACAGCCATGCGGATCACCCTAGTTCGCGCCGCGGGCGGAGTCCCAGCCTCCCGGCGTGCGGGGCTCACCGTCGAGGGTGACCAGGCCGGGTTCTCCCGACCGGACGGTGCCGATCGCCGTGAACCCGGGCGGGATCACCGCCCCGGGTGGGAACGTCCCGAGCAGTCCGTGGTCCTCGCCACCGTCGAGGACCCAGTCCAGCACCTGACGCCCGGGGTCCGCGACGCCCAGTGTTCCCGCGGCCTCGGTCAGGACCGGGTCGACGGGCAGCGCGTCGGTGACGAGGTCGGCCGCGACGCCCGATGCCCGCGCGAGCCCCGACAGGTCGCGCAGCAGCCCGTCGCTGACGTCGGTGAGAGCCCGCGCGCCTGCGAGCCGGGCGGCGGTGCCGGAGCCGATCGGCGGTACGGGTACCCGGTGCGACCGCTGGAGCGGGCCGTCGGCGTGCCCGGCCAGGAGCAGCGCCAGCCCGGCGGCCGAGCGTCCGGGCGCGCCGGTGAGCGCGACCGTGTCGCCGGGCTCCGCCCCGTCGATCCGCAGGGGGCGGGCGCCGTCCGGGAGGGTGCCGATCGCCGTCACGCCGACGACGACGAGGTCCGCTCTGGTGAGATCCCCGCCGACCACGACGGCGCCGGATCGCGCGGCCTCCCCGTGAACACCCTCCGCAAGGTCCGCGATCTGCCCCATCGTCGTCGCGGCCGGTACGGCGAGGGCGACCAGGACACGTGTGCACTCGGCCCCCATCGCCAGGACGTCGGAGACGTTCTGCGCCACCGCGCGCCTGCCCACGTCGCCCCAGCCGGTGAGGTCGAGACGGAAGTGGGTGCCCTCGACGAGCATGTCGGTGGTGACCACGGTGGCGGCGGCGGGTCCCAGGACCGCGGCGTCGTCGCCGTTGCCGACCGGGTCGTCCACGGCGTGCCCGGCCGCGCCGCTCAGGACGGCGAGCACCGCGGCCTCGCCCGCCTCGGCGACGGTGAGGGCGCGGTCGGACACGGCGGCCACCTCTGCTTCCCGTGGTGTCTCGTCGCCGGGCACACCGGCGGGGGTCTGTAGCGTTGCCGTCAGGTTAGCGGCCGCCTGAGTCGGCGGCCGATCGTGGGAGGAAGGACGACACGACGTGGCTTCGACGGATTCGGACCCGGCCGGGCGGTATGACGCCGGCCCGCGGGACACCGGTACCCCGGGTGCGCGGGCGGTCCCCGTGTCGACCATCGTGGTGGTCCTCGCGGTGGTCGTCCCGCTGGTCATGCTCGCCGTCGTCTTGGTGCTGTTCCGCTCGGTGGGTGAGGAGGCCACGGAGGCGGCCGCGAGCGAGCCGGTGGCCGCGGTGCCCATCCCCTCGCCCGGAGCCGGGTCTGACGAGTGCGCCGCATTGATCGAGTCGCTCCCGGAGTCCCTCGGGGAGGCCGGCCGCGTCGCTCTGGCCGAACCGGCGCCGGAGGGGACGGCGGCATACCGGATGCCCGATGCCGAACCGGTGATCGTCCGCTGTGGACTGCCGGCTCCGCCGACCTTCACGGTGGGGGTGGGCCTGCAGGAGGTCAACGGCGTCCAGTGGTTCAACGAGCCCGATCCGGACCCGGCGGTCACCGCGTCGACCTGGGTCGCCGTCGACCGTCTGCAGTTCGTCGCGGTGACACTGCCCGACGGCAGTGGAACCGGCCCGATCCAGGATCTCTCCGACGCGCTCACCGCGAGCCTCGAGGCCGTCGAGCCGGACCCCGCACCGATCGGCTGACCCGGCCGACGGGGCCGGGGTGCGGCCGTCTCAGCCGCGGGCGAGTGCGGTCCGCACCAGGGTGTCGAGCAGGGTCGGGTAGTCGACGCCCGTCGCCGCCCACATCTGCGGGTACATGGAGATCGGGGTGAACCCGGGAATGGTGTTGACCTCGTTGATCACCGGCCCGTCGGCGGTGACGAAGAAGTCCACCCGACTCAGCCCCCGGGCGTCCAGCGCGTGGAACGCCTCCACCGCCAGTGCGCGCAGTCGCCCGGTCTCCTCGTCCGAAAGGTCGGCGGGCAGGTCGAAGGTGGTCACGTCGTCGAGGTACTTGGTGTCGAAATCGTAGAAGGCGTCCCCCTCGGTCCCACCCTCCCCGCCGGTGGGCTCGCCGGGGATGTGCAGTTCGGCGGGCAGACTCGCCTCCACCCGGCCATCGGGGTACTCGAGGACCCCGCACTCGACCTCGCGTCCGACGATCGCGGCCTCGACGATCACCTTCGGGTCGAAGCGTCGCGCCTCGGTGATCGCCGCATCGAGTTCCTCCGCCCGCGACACCTTGGTGATGCCGATGGACGAGCCGCCGCGGGCCGGCTTGACGAACAAGGGAAGCCCCAAGCGGTCGAGGTCCGGCGCCGGGAGCGTCGCGGTGCCCGGCCGGAGCACGACCTGCTGACCGATCGGCAGGCCCGCTGCGCCGAGGACGACCTTGGTGAACTCCTTGTCCATGCCGGCGGCACTGGCGAACACGCCCGGGCCGACATAGGGGATGCCCGAGAGTTCGAGCAAACCCTGGACGGTCCCGTCCTCCGCGTGGGTGCCGTGCATGACGGGGAAGACGACGTCCACCCGAGCGAGTTCCTCCCCGGCCCGGTCGCCGCCCGAGAACCGCAGCACCCCGCGGTCGTCGGTGGACAGCCCCAGTGCGACCCCGGGGCGGTGCGGGTCGACGACCGGCATGTTGCGATCGACGATCCGCAGGTCGGACACGTCCTCCGGGCCGAGCGTCCACGTCCCGGATTCGGTGATCCCGACGGGGATGACCTCATAGATCGCGGGGTCGAGGTGCGACATGACGGCGCCGGCGGAGACGCAGCTCACGGAGTGCTCCGAGCTGCGACCGCCGTAGAGGACGGCAACGGTGATGCGATTCACCGGGCCGAGGCTACTCGGGCTTGGTGCTCCGCCTCATGAGGCGCACCGCCACCTCGACGGCGTCGCCCCCCTCGTGACAGATCTCGTGGATCGCCTCCGTCAGCGGCATCTCCACCCCGACCCTACGGGACAGCTCGCGGATCGACGTGCACGACTTGACCCCCTCGGCGACCTGACCGTTGGTGGCCTGCTGGGCCTGTTCCAGGGTCTCTCCCCTGCCCAGACGCTCGCCGAAGGTCCGGTTGCGGGATAGGGGCGAGGTGCAGGTCGCCACGAGGTCCCCGAGGCCCGCCAGCCCCGCGAAGGTCATTTGGTTGGCGCCCAGCGCCACGCCGAGCCTGGTGGTCTCGGCCAGCCCTCGGGTGACGAGGGTGGCCATGGTGTTGTCGCCCAGCCCCATCCCGGTGGCGATGCCGCACACGAGGGCGATGACGTTCTTGGTGGCGCCACCGATCTCGCAGCCCACGACGTCGGTGTTGGTGTACGGGCGGAAGTAGGGGGTGGAGAAGGCGTCCTGGAGCCGGGCCGCACGCTCGTCGTCCGTGCAGGCGATCACGGTCGCTGCGGGCTGCCCCTCCGCGATTTCCCTCGCGAGGTTGGGGCCGGACAGCGCGGCGATCCGGCGATCGTCGAGCCCGGTGACCTCCGCGACGACCTCGCTGATGCGCATCAGGGTCCCTGTCTCGATGCCCTTGGCCAGCGAGATCACCCCGGCCTCCGGCTCGAGGTGGTCGACCCAGTGCTCGAGGTTGCCCCGCAGACTCTGGGACGGGACCGCCAGCACGACCTCCTCGGCGCCGGCCAGGACGCGCGCCGGGTCGGTCGACGCGGTGACCGTCGCCGGCAGCACGATGTCGGGGAGGTATTTGGAGTTGCAGTGCGCGTCGTTGATCCCGGCTGCCACCTCGTCCCGACGGGCCCACATCACGACCTCGGATCCGGCGTCGGCGAGAACCTTGCCGACCGCGGTCCCCCAGGACCCCGCACCCATCACCGCGATCCGCGCCATCATCGCCTCCCGACCGTCGACCTGCTCCCGACCGCCACCCTCAGGCGGATCGTGGTCAAACGCTACCCGGCGGAGGACGCTCGTGAGGCCCGGCTGGCAGGATGGCGGGCGATGAGCACAGCGGGGCACGGCGGGTCGACGGCTGACGGGTGGACGATCGTCGTCCCCGTCAAGGCGCTCGAGCGCGCCAAGAGCCGGTTGGTGCCCGCACTCACCGCGGACGGCAGGAGGGCTCTCGTGGTGGCGATGGCCGTGGACGTCCTGGCCGCCTGCCGGGAGACCCCGGGAGTCGCCCGCGTTCGCGTCGTCTCCGCCGACCCCCGTGTGGAGGAACTGGCCTCGGGGGCGGGGGCGGAGTTCGTCGACGAACCCGCCCGTACGGATCCCCGCCACGGTGACCCCCTCAATTTCGCCCTGGACAACGCACTCGCCGACGTCCCGGGTCCGGTCGGAGTGGTCGCGGCGGATCTCCCGGAACTGCGACCCGAGCACCTCGCGCGGATCCTGGACATCGCCGGCCGGCACCCGCACGCCACGGTCACGGACCACCGCGGAGCCGGGACCACGATGGTGTTCTGGACGGGCGCGCCCGCTCCCCGCGTCTGCCGGTTCGGTGTCGATTCGGCCGCCCGGTACCGCGACGAGGGCGGCGCGGTACCGATCGCGGCGGTGGGCGATCTGGCCGCCGCCGCCCGGGATGTCGACGTCCCGGAGGATCTCGCGAGGTTGCCGGGGCGGTCCGTCGGTCCCGCCACCGCCGGGGCCCTCCGTGACCCCTCCGTCCGCCTCCTCGCCCACGCGACCGGGGTATCGGCCACAATGGTCCCGTGACCGCCGAACCGACCGCCCTCCAGGGATTGCCCCGGCCCCGCGACCGCTACCTCAACCGCGAACTGAGCTGGCTCGACTTCAACGCCCGGGTCCTCGCACTCGCCGGGGAGAAGGACCTCCCGCTGCTGGAGAGAGCCAAGTTCCTCGCGATCTTCGCCTCGAACCTCGACGAGTTCTACATGGTCCGCGTGGCCGGTCTCCAGCGCCGCGACAAGACGGGATTGTCCGTACGCTCCGCGGACGGCCAGACCCCCGCCGAGCAGCTGGGCCGGATCAGCCGACGGACGCGGGAACTGTGCGACGAACAGACCCGCCTGTTCGAGGACGAGATCCGGCCGGCGCTGGAGGAGCACGGGATCCGGATCCTGCCCTGGGCCGACCTCACGGCCGAGGAACGCTTCACCCTCGCGGAGCTGTTCCGTAACTCGATCTTCCCCGTCCTCACGCCCCTCGCTGTGGATCCCGCCCACCCGTTCCCGTACATCTCCGGGCTGAGCCTGAACCTCGCGGTGATCATCCGCGACCTGGACTCGGGCCAGGAGCACTTCGCCCGGGTGAAGATCCCGCACAACGTCCCGCGCTTCGTCCGGGTCGACCGCGGCGGTCCGGACGAGTACGCGTTCGTCCCCGCCGAGGACATCATCGCCGCGCACCTCCAGGATCTGTTCCAGGGCATGGAGGTCGTCGAGCACCACGTGTTCCGGGTGACCCGCAACGCGGACATGGAGGTCGAGGAGGACCGCGACGAGGACCTGCTGCAGGCACTCGAGCGCGAACTCGCCCGCCGGCGCTTCGGATCGGCCGTGCGGCTGGAGATAGCGGAGGACACCACCCCGCGGATGCTCCGCATCCTGCAGCGTGAGCTCGACGTGGACTCGGCCGACGTCATCCGGTTCTCGGGCCTGCTGGACCTCACGGGGCTCTGGCAGATCCACGGGCTGGACCTGCCGGATCTCAAGGACCCGCCCATGGTGCCGGCCACTCCCCCGGCGTTCGGTGAGAGGGAGACGGCCCGCAACATCTTCGCCTCCCTCCAGGAGGGCGACGTCCTCGTCGAGCACCCCTACGAGTCGTTCGCCACCACGGTCCAGCGGTTCATCGAGCAGGCCGCTGCCGACGACGACGTCCTGGCGATCAAACAGACCCTGTACCGGACCTCCGGCGACTCCCCCATCGTCAACGCGCTGGTCGATGCCGCCGCGGCCGGCAAACAGGTCGTCGCGCTGGTGGAGATCAAGGCCCGTTTCGACGAACAGAACAACATCCGGTGGGCCCGCGAGCTCGAGCAGGCCGGAGTCCACGTCGTGTACGGCCTCCTGGGCCTGAAGACCCACTGCAAGACGTGCCTCGTGGTGCGCAAGGAGGGCGACCGGCTCCAGCGCTACGCGCACATCGGGACCGGCAACTACAACCCCAAGACGGCGCGCCTGTACGAGGACGTCGGCCTGTTCACCGCCGACGAGGACGTCGTGTCGGACCTGACGGATCTGTTCAACCACCTGACCGGGTTCTCCAACGTGAGCAAGTACCGCCGCCTCCTCGTGGCGCCGGAGGGCATCCGGTCGGGGATCATCGAGCGGATCGACCGCGAGATCGAGCTGGCCGCCGAGGGACGCGAGGCCGGTATCCGGCTCAAGGCGAACGCCCTGGTCGACGAGCAGGTCATCGATGCCCTGTACCGCGCATCCCAGGCCGGGGTTCCGGTCGACATCGTGGTCCGTGGCATCTGTTCCCTCCGGGCGGGCGTCCCCGGCCTGAGCGAGAACATCCACGTCCGCTCGATTCTCGGGCGCTTCCTCGAGCACTCCCGGATCCTGCACTTCCGGGGCGCCGACGAGGCCCTCATCGGCAGTGCGGACATGATGCACCGCAATCTGGACCGCCGCGTAGAGGTGATGGTCACCGTCACCGATCCCCGGCTCAAGGCCCAGATCCACCGCATCTTCGACTCGGCCCTCGATCCGGCCACGCGCAGCTTCCATCTCCGGCACGACGCCAGCTGGGCCCGTATGCCCGCCCCGGAGGACTGGGCCGAGTCGGTCGACCATCAGGAGCGGTCGGCCTCCCTGCACGCGGGATTCCGGGACCGATGAGCAAGAAGGCCACGGTCCGGGTGGTGCCGGCGGCGGGTGCGGTCCTGTACCGCACGGACGGCGACTCGCGCCTGTGTGCGGTGGTCCACCGCCCGCGCTACGACGACTGGTCCCTGCCCAAGGGCAAGGTCGACGCGGGCGAATCGTTGCCGGTCACCGCTGTCCGCGAGATCGCCGAGGAGACGGGATTCACCGCCGTCCTGCAGTCCCGCATCGGCACCACCGGCTACCCCCTCAAGGAGAACACCCGCAAGGAGGTCACGTACTGGTCGGCGATGGCCCGCGAGGGGACCTTCGAGCCGAACTCGGAGGTCGACGAGATCCGGTGGCTCCCAGTGGAGCAGGCCAAGGATCTGGTCTCCTACCCGTTGGACCGTAAGATCCTCACCCGCTTCTGCGCGGCCCCGCCCGAGGGAAAGACCCTGCTCGTCGTCCGGCACGCCAAGGCCGGCAGCAGGAGCCAGTGGAGCGGGAACGACGACCTGCGTCCCCTCGACAAGTCCGGACGGGCGCAGGCCGAGATGCTCGTGCCGATGCTCCGGGCGTTCGGCGTGACCCGGTTGTACAGCGCGCCCAGGGTCCGGTGCGAACAGACACTCGCGCCACTGGCGGACGAGCTCGGGGTGGGGATCGCGATCGAACCGGCGCTGAGCGACGAGGCGTACCTCGACGACCCGGCAGCCGCCGTGGCCCGGCTGGCCGCGATCGCCCCGGGCGACGGCGTCGCCGTGGTGTCCTCGCAGGGAACCGCCATCCCCGGGATGATCCGGGACCTGGCGGGCTCGACCGACATCGACGTCGGCGAGGCCGCCACCAAGAAGGCCGGCGTGTGGGCCCTGGGGTTCGACGGCACGCGGCCGACCTACGCCGACTACTACCCCAGCCCGCTACCGCTGTTCTGAGCTGCGGTAGCGGGCCGGTCGGTCAGCTGACCTTCTCGCGGTGGTTCACACCATTCTTGCGCAGGCCCCCGAACGACTGGTGGGAGCTGGAGCGCTTCGCGGCGAGCCGGTCCTCGGGGAGCGACTCGGTGCCCTGGATGACGGACTTGAAGTACTGGCCCGGCCGGAACACCGGTGAGTGGGTCGGCGGTACCGGGATCGACTCGCCGGTATGGGGGTTACGGGCGACCCGGGCCGCACGGGATTTCTTCTCGAAGATGCCGAAACCCATGATGGTGATGGATTCCCCGGACGCGACGGTCCGGACGATGATGTCGAGAGTGTTCTCCAGTGCCTCGGTGGCGAGTTGGTGATCTCCGCCCATCCGGTCCGCCAGTTCGGCGATCAGGTCGGCTTTGTTCACGTGGGGATCCCCCTTCGGGTGAGGTATGCGGGCGCGGTACCTGTCCGCGCCGAACTAGACATAAGCATACTCACATGGTTTCGCCACACGGGGGTGTTTCGGAGGTTGCTCCGAAACGACTTCTTATCCCACGATCAGCGCGGGGTCGTGACCGGCTTGAACGCGGGCCGCCGACTCTCGAACTCCTCGATCCGGTGGGCTTCGCGCAGCGTGAGGCCGATGTCGTCGAGCCCCTCCATGAGACGCCACCGGGTGTTGTCGTCGATGTCGAACGGTACCGTGACGTCACCGGCCGTGACGGTGCGCGACCCCAGGTCGACGGTCAGCTCGATACCCGGTCGCTCGTCCATGACCTTCCACAGGAGTTCGACGTTCTCCTGCTCGACCTGGGCGGCCACGAGACCGGACTTCCCCGAGTTGCCGCGGAAGATGTCGGCGAACCGCGAGGAGATGACCACACGGAACCCGAAATCCATCAGGGCCCACACGGCGTGCTCGCGCGAGGACCCGGTGCCGAAGTCCGGTCCGGCGACCAGGACGGAGGCGCGGTCGTAGGGCGCCCGGTTGAGGACGAAGTCGGGCTCCTTCGCCCGCCAGGAGGAGAAGAGTCCGTCCTCGAAGCCGGTGCGCGTGACGCGCTTGAGGTACTCGGCCGGGATGATCTGGTCGGTGTCCACGTTGGAGCGGCGCAGCGGGGCGCCGATGCCGGTGTGGGTGGTGATCGGCTCCATGAGGTGTCAGGCCCCCTTCGCGGGCTCGAGGTCGACGGGTGAGGCGAAGTGTCCGAGCACCGCGGTGGCCGCGGCGACCGACGGACTGACCAGATGGGTGCGGGCCCCCTTACCCTGGCGGCCCTCGAAATTGCGGTTCGATGTGGACGCGCACCGCTGGCCCGGCAGCAACGAGTCCGGGTTCATGCCCAGGCACATGGAGCAGCCGGGTTGGCGCCATTCGGCGCCGAAGGCGGTGAAGACCTTGTCCAGGCCCTCCGCCTCGGCCTGTTCGCGCACGCGCATCGAGCCCGGCACGATGAGCATCCGGACCCCGTCGGCCACCGTGTGACCGTCGACGACCTCGGCGACGGCGCGCAGGTCCTCGATGCGGCCGTTGGTGCACGAGCCGACGAACACGACGTCCACCGGCACGTCCCGCATGGGGGTGCCGGCCTCGAGGTCCATGTACTCCAGTGCGCTCTCGGCGGCGATGCGCGCGCTCTCGTCCGTGAACGACTCGGGGTCGGGGACGGCCGCACCCAGGGGCACGCCCTGGCCGGGGTTGGTGCCCCACGTGACGAAGGGGGTGAGGGCGGCACCGTCGATGACGACCTCGGTGTCGAACACCGCGTCCTCGTCGGTCCGGAGCCCGTCCCAGTACCGCACGGCCTCGTCCCACTCGTCACCCGCGGGCGCGTGCGGGCGACCGCGCAGGTAGTCGTAGGTGATCTGGTCCGGGGCGACCATGCCGGCCCTGGCACCGGCCTCGATGCTCATGTTGCAGATGGTCATCCGCGCCTCCATCGACAGCTTCTCGATGGCCTCGCCGCGGTACTCGATGATGTAGCCCTGCCCGCCGCCGGTGCCGATCTGGGCGATGACGGCCAAGATGAGGTCCTTGGCGGTGACGCCGGGCTGCAGCTCGCCGGTGACGGTGACGGCCATGGTCTTGAACGGGCGCAGGGCCAGCGTCTGGGTGGCCATGACGTGCTCGACCTCGGAGGTGCCGATGCCCATCGCGATGGAACCGAACGCCCCGTGCGTCGAGGTGTGCGAGTCACCGCATACCACGGTCATGCCCGGCTGGGTCAGGCCGAGTTGCGGACCCACGACGTGGACGATCCCCTGCTCGAGGTCGCCCATCGGGTACAGCCGGACACCGAACTCCTCGCAGTTGGAACGCAGCGTCTCGATCTGGATCCGCGAGGTCTGGTCGGCGATGAGGTTGACCGCGCCGCCGACGATGTCGGTCGGGACGTTGTGGTCCTCGGTCGCCAGGGTCAGGTCCGGGCGGCGGAGCCGGCGTCCGGCCAGGCGGAGACCGTCGAAGGCCTGAGGGCTGGTGACCTCGTGGACGAGGTGGAGATCGATGAACAGCAGGTCGGGCCCCCGGGACCCGCCCTCGCCCTCGCCCTCGACCACCACGTGGTCGTCCCAGACCTTCTCGGCCAGGGTCCGCGGTCGCGTGCCGCCGGACACGGTCTCGTTCATCACGCCTCCACTCCACGTCCTGATGGGATCCGATGGATTCTCACCATGTAGGACGATATAGTCGAACTGTGAGACAGTATAGCGGGATCGGGGTTCTCGACAAAGCGATGACGGTGCTCCACGCCGTGGCCGAGCAACCGTGCGTCCTGGCCGACCTCTGCGAGCGGACGGGCCTGCCTCGCGCGACCGCCCACCGGCTGGCGGTGGGGCTCGAGATCCACCAACTCCTCTCCCGTGACGACGCCGGGGTGTGGAGCCTGGGGCCCGGTCTGGCCAAGCTCGCCGCGCACGTGTCGGACTCCCTGGCCGAGGCCGCGTCCTCCGTGCTGCCCCGCCTGCGCGAGGTGACCGAGGAGAGCGTGCAGGTGTACCGGCGCGACGGTGACCGCCGGATCTGTGTGGCCTCCGCGGAACCACCGACGGGACTGCGGGACACGGTGCCCGTCGGGGCGATCCTGCCCATGACACGGGGCTCGGGCGCGAAGGTGTTGGCGGCGTGGGCCGACCCCGCCACCCAGCGCACCCTGCTCGCCGACGCCACGTACACCGAGCGCCAGCTCGCCGACGTCCGGCGGCGCGGCTGGGCGCAGTCGGTCGCCGAGCGGGAGGCGGGCGTGGCCTCGATCTCCGCGCCGATCCGGGATGCCGCCGGTACGGTGGTCGCCGCGATCTCCGTGTCGGGCCCGGTCGACCGCATCGGTCGCCGCCCCGGCGTGAAGTGGGCGGCCGATCTGCTCGCCGCCGCCGATGCGATCCACAAACGGCTCTAGTCGACAGGGACGCCGCCGCGCCGGCCCTACGCGGGCCGCCGGCCGCGGGTGAGCCGCTCGAGCGCCCATGGCAGGCTGGCCACGCTGGGTTGGCGCGCCGCGGCCACGAGATCGTCGTCGCGCGGGTCCACCCGCACCACCTGCACGCCCGGCCGCCGGAGGTCCCGGTACGGAACGGGGTCGGGGCGCGAGTCCACGTCGAAGCCCAGCGCACGGATCTCGGCGCCGAGTGGCGACGTCGCCGCGAGGGTGGCGACGGGGGTGTCGGGCCGCGCGCCGGTGCCGATGACGACGACGAGGGCGTCCACCCCGAGGTGACGCTGCCCCTCCGACCACTCCTCGAGCGCCTTCTTGGCCGTCTCGGCTGCCGGGGTGGGATCGCGGTCGACGGCCCCGGCCACGAGATCGAGGTGGTCCCGCCACCCGGGTCTCCCCTGCGGGTCGACGATCACCGTGGCGAGCTGCTCGTACCCACGGAGCTCGGGCCCGGTGACGTCGGCCGCGACCAGGACGAACGCGTCCACCCCGAACGGCAGCAGCGACCGCAGGCTCGGCAGTCCGGGGCCGTCCCACTCCGGCGACGGCGGTGCCGGGTGGTCGCGCCACGGTCGCGGGCCCGTCCCGTCGACGGCCCACGCGGCGGTGGGCTCACGGTCGAGGGCGTGCAGGACGTCGAGGTCGGCCGAGGAGAGCGCGATGAGGCGGCGTGGCGGAGCGTCCGGTGTGGGGGTACGGATCGGACTGGGGGGAGTCAGCGGGTCGCTCGCCGTCGGAGCCGGTGTCGTCGTCGTCGTCGACCCCCCTCCCGGGCCGCACGCGGTGAGCCCCGCGAGGGTCAACCCGCCACCGACGGCCAGGCGGAGGAGGTCACGGCGAGAGGTCACCCCGGTGATCCTGCCACGGCCACAAATGCGAGATGTCCCGGCTCGTCGTTGCAGACGAACCGGGACATCTCCCTGGTACCCCCGATGGGATTCGAACCCACGCTACCGCCGTGAGAGGGCGGCGTCCTAGGCCGCTAGACGACGGGGGCTTGGCGCTCGACCAGTATATCCGGACGGTGGACGGTGAACCAAATCGCGACTTCACCCCCGTACACCGGGTGCAAAGATGCACTCGGTGAAGTCAACGGCTACCGTGACTGACATGTCCTCTCCTCCCGACCCCGACTCACTGCGCGACCGGAAGCGTCGCGCGACCATGGTGTCCATCGAGAACGCGGCGACCTCCCTGGTGCTCGAGTACGGCTTCGACGCGGTCACGGTCGACCAGATCTGCGCCGCCGCCGAGGTCTCCAAGCGGACGTTCTTCAACTACGTCCCCTCCAAGGAGGCGGCCGTCATCGGCGCCACCCCCGAGGACGTCACCGACGCCGACCGCGACCGCTTCCTCGACCGCGGCGACGAGGGACTCCTCGACGCGCTTCTCCGTCTCTACCTCGCCGCCTTCGCGGCGACCCGCACCGCCGACAGGGACCAGACCGCCACGCTGGCCCAGCGTCGCCGGGCGATCTTCCGCGCCGAGCCCGGGCTGGCGGCCGCGCGCATGACCGCCTCGTCACGATTCCAACTCCGGCTGGTCGACCTGGTCATCGCACACCTCGACCGGCACCCGTCGCTGCGCCGGCTGGCCGGGGTCGCCGTCGAGGCCGAGGCCCGGGCCTGCGTCGCACTGGTCGCGGCATCGGCGAACCTCGGGCTGTCCGCGTGGCTCACCCGCGACTCGGCCACCTTCGAGGACCTCGACGCCGACTGCGCCACCGCGCTGCGGCAACTCGCCCTCCTCGCCGGTGCACCCGACACCACCGCGCCCGACACCACCGCACCCACCGCACCCTCCGCCACGGCGCCCACCGCACCCTCCGCCTGGCATACCGCCGGGAGTCCCGCATGAGCGAAACCGATATCCGCACTACCGCGCCCTCCCCCGGCGCCGATCCGGGGGCCACGACCTCCGCGTCACCGGCGCCGGTGACCCACAACGTGCCGCTGGTGTTCACCTCCCTGCTGCTCGGGATGCTCATCGTCTCCCTCGGGCAGATGATCTTCGCCACGGCACTGCCGACCATCGTGGCCGACCTCGGTGGGGTCGACAGGATGAGCTGGGTCATCACCGTCTACCTGCTCACCATGACGATCGGCCTGCCGGTCTACGGCAAACTCGGCGACCAGATCGGGCGCAAGCCGCTCTTCGTGACCGCGATCCTCCTGTTCTCCGCGGGCTCGCTGCTGGGCGCGGTGGCGTGGGACATCGACCTGCTCATCGTGGCCCGCGCGATCCAGGGCCTCGGTGGCGGTGGTCTCATGGTGCTCTCCCAGGCGATCGTCGCCGACGTCGTCCCCGCCCGGCAGCGCGGCCGGTACATGGGCGTGCTGGGCGCCGTCTTCGGACTGTCCTCCGTCCTCGGGCCCCTGCTCGGCGGGTTCTTCACCGAGGGCCCCGGCTGGCGCTGGGCCCTGTGGTTCAACCTCCCCGTCTGCCTGGTCGCCCTCGTCGTGGCCGTGGTCTGGCTCCGCCTGCCGAATCGTGGCGCCGGTCGACGAACCGACTGGCCCGGCACGGTCCTCATGGCCACCGGCACCACCGCTCTGATCCTCATCTCCTCCTGGGGCGGTAACCGGTACGACTGGACGGACCCGATGATCCTCGGCATGGGCGCCCTGTTCGTCGTGTGCGCGGTCGCGTTCGTCCTGGTCGAGTTGCGCTCGGAACACCCGCTGATCCCCATGACGTTGTTCGCCGAGCGGAACTTCTCGCTCTCGACCGGCGCCGGGCTCCTGGTCGGTGTCGCGATGTTCGGCTGCATGGCGTACCTGCCCACCTACATCCAGATGGTCCACGGGCTCGGCCCCACCGCCGCCGGACTGATGATGACGCCGATGATGGCCGGCATGATGGGCACGTCCATCATCGTGGGCAACATCGTCAGCCGGACCGGCCGATATAAGTGGTACCCGGTGGTCGGCACCGTGATCATGGCCGCGGGCCTGTGGCTCATCGGTTCGCTGGAGGCCGGAGACACCCTGGTGCACCTGGGCGTGGTGCTGTTCGTGTTCGGCTTCGGTCTCGGATTGTGCATGCAACTGCTCGTGCTGATCGTGCAGAACACCTTCCCGATCACGATGGTCGGCACCGCCACGGCGTCCAACAACTTCTTCCGCCAGATCGGCGGCACCATGGGTTCGGCGATCGTGGGTTCGCTGTTCGTCAGCCGGCTCGCCGATCTCATGGGCGAGCGGGTCCCCGCCGCGGCCGCGGAACTCGGTCCCGAGGGCGCCGCGGTGGCCGAGACCTTCTCGAACGGTTCGGGTGCGGCCAACTCCATGAGCCCGGAGATCCTGGCCGCGTTGCCCGGGCCCCTGCACGACGCGATCGTCAGCTCCTACAACGACGCGTTGGTGCCGATCTACCACGTCGTGGTGCCGCTCATCCTGGTCGCCACGGTGCTTCTGCTGTTCGTGCGCGAGGACACCCTCAAGGAGACGGTGGACTGATCCTCCTCCCACGCCCCCGCGTCCCGGCTCACCGTCCGTCGGCGCGGGGGTGAGGAGTCCGTCACGGAATCCGTACGCGCGGCAACCGTCCCGTCACGCGCCGTCACTAGCGTGCGGAGCGTGACCACACCTCGTCAGACCGTCCTGCGGTTCCTCGCTGCGCCCACCGATGTCGGCACGGGCACGCAGGTGCACACCGGCCGCATCCTCGAGTGGATCGACAAGGCCGCCTACGCCCTGGCGGCGGGGTGGTCCGGCGGATACGCCGTCACCGCCTATGTCGGGAACATCCGCTTCTCCCGCCCGGTCGTCTCCGGCGAACTCATCGAGGTCTCGGCCCGACTCGTCCACACGGGTTCGACGTCGATGCACATCCAGTGCGACGTCCGGGCCTGCGATCCCGTGACGCTCGACTACCGGCACTGCGCCGAGTGCCTCGTGGTCTTCATCGCCGTCCGCGACGGCGCGCCCACCCCCGTACCTCCCTGGACGCCCGCGTCCCGCCTGGAGGTCCACGAGTCCGACGAGGCTGTCATGCGCATCGGGCTGCGCAAGGACATCGAACGGGCGATGGCGGAGCAGACCTATTCCGCCGCGGGCACAGCGCCTCGTTCGACCCTGCGGTTCCTCGCGGCACCCGGGGACGTCAACTGGGGCGGCAACGCGCACGGCGGGCGCATCATGTCCTGGATCGACGACGCGGCGAACCTCTGCGCCACCCGGTGGTCGGGTACCCCCTGCACCTCGGTGTACGCCGGCGGTGTCCGGTTCTACCACCCGGTGAAGATCGGCCACGTCGTGGAGGTGGAGGCCCGTCTGCTGCACACGGGTCACGAGACCATGCACGTCTCGGTCCATGTGAGCTCCGGAGAGGCCACCTCTCCGGAGAGGACGCTCACCACCCACTGCCTGACCGTCTGTGCGGCACTCGGGCCGGACGGTAGACCCACCCCGGTGCCCCGGTGGGCCCCGGTGTCCGCCGAGGACCACGCACTGGACGAGCACGCCCGCCATCTCATCCGCCTCCGGGGGCGGGGCAGGGTGACCGGGCCGGTCCGGGCCCCGGCCTGAACGGCGACGCGAATGCGGGGGCCGACGGCCGACCGCGACCCCTGAAATCCGCCCCCGTCCCCCGCAACGAGGAAGGCGCCCGGAGCGTTGTGCTCCGGGCGCCTTCTGCTGTACCCCCGATGGGATTCGAACCCACGCTACCGCCGTGAGAGGGCGGCGTCCTAGGCCGCTAGACGACGGGGGCTAGGACACGGATCCGCGTGGGATCCGCTGTAGCGAGCGCTGCGACGCGCTCAGCTGGCCTACCAGGACTCGAACCTAGAACGACGGTACCAGAAACCGCTGTGTTGCCAATTACACCATAGGCCACTGCATTCACTTTTCCGCCCCTCGCGGGGCGCCTCGAAGAGACTATCAAACCACCGAGGGTGAATAGCAAATCGCCTGGTCAATCCGTCTGTTTCCGGACCCCGAGCTAGTCGGCGACGGGCGCGGACCTAAGCCGCGACAGTGTGGCCTGCCGACCGAGCAGCTCCAACGACTCGAACAGCGGCGGCGAGATGTGCGATCCCGTGACCGCCACCCGCACGGGCCCGTAGGCCTTGCGCGGCTTGATGCCCCGGTCCTCCACCAGCGCGCCGGACAGTGCGGCCTCGATGGCCGGGGTCGTCCACTCCTCGACTGCTTCCAGCGCCGCGATCGCCGCGTCCACGACCTCTCGGGACTCCGCTTTGAGGTTCTTGGCCGCAGACTGGGCGTCGACGGTGAACCCGGCCTCGTCCACGAGGAGGAACCGGATGAGCTTCCACGCATCCGACAGGACGACGATGCGGGTCTGGAGGAGATCTGCCACGATCGCCCACCGCTGGGCGTCGAAACTCTCCGGCAGGGTCACTCCGTCCTCGTCGGGGTGCGCGACGAGGTACTCGCGCAGGCGGCGGGCGAACTCCTCGGCCGGCAGCTGCCGGATGTGCTCGGCGTTGATCGCGTCGGCCTTCTTCTGGTCGAAGCGGGCCGGGTTGGCGTTCACCTGGCGCACGTCGAACGCCTCGACCATCTCCTGCAGGGAGAACACGTCGCGGTCATCCGACAGCCCCCACCCGAGCAGGGCCAGGTAGTTGAGCAACCCCTCCGGCAACATCCCGCGGTCGCGGTGGAGGAACAGATCCGACTCGGGGTCACGCTTGGACAGCTTCTTGTTGCCGTCGCCCATGACGAACGGCAGGTGCCCGAACGCGGGGACGTCATCCGCCACCCCGATCCGCATCAGGGCACGGTAGAGGGCGATCTGTCGGGGGGTGGAGCTGAGCAGATCCTCGCCCCGGAGGACGTGGGTGATCTTCATCAGTGCGTCGTCGACCGGATTGACCAACGTGTAGAGCGGGATCCCGTTGGCCCGCGTGAGCGCGAAGTCCGGCACGGTGCCCGCCCTGAACACGGTCTCCCCGCGGACCAGGTCGTCCCAGGCGAGATCCTCGTCCGGCATCCGCAACCGGATCACCGCGCCGCGCCCCTCGTCACGGAACGCCTGCTTCTGGTCCTCCGTGAGGTCGCGATCGAACCCGTCGTACCCGAGTTTGGGGTCCCGCCCGGCGGCCCGGTGGCGGGCCTCGACCTCCTCGGGGGTGGAGAACGACTCGTACGCCTCCCCCGCCTCGACCAGCCTGCGCACCACGTCCAGGTGCAGATCGCGCCGCTCGGACTGGCGGTAGGGCGCGTACGGGCCACCCACCTCGGGGCCCTCGTCCCAGTCGAGGCCCAGCCACCGGAGGGCGTCGAGGAGCGACTGGTACGACTCCTCCGAATCCCGGGCGGCGTCGGTGTCCTCGATGCGGAAGACAAACGTGCCACCCGTGTGCCGGGCGTGGGCCCAGTTGAACAGGGCCGTACGGACGAGACCCACATGGGGTGTGCCGGTGGGGGACGGACAGAAGCGGACGCGGACGTTCGAGGCGGTCATGGAGCCCATCCTAGTGACGGTCCCGGCTCGCACCCCCGGCGAGGACCGGCCTAGGATCGGCGGGTACCCGTGGCCGCCGTCCGAGGAGGCGCGATCCACGCAGGAGTCCGAATCGAGGGAGGCGTGCCGTGGCGTCTGGGCACCAACCCGACGTCGCACGCCCGGTGACCGCCCCGGACTTCCTGCTGTCCCGTCCGACCGGCTCGCTGCGCACCCAGGGTGCCCTGAACTCGTTCACGGATCCGGCGGACGCGGCCCTGGCCCTGCGGTCCGGCGCCAGTGGTCTGATCGTGGGCGCGATCGGTTTCGAGCCCGACGCGCCCGCCGCTCTGGTCGAACCCGACGTGGTGGTCCGCGTCGACGGCCCACTGGAGCCCCCCGCCTACTTCCGCCGGATGCGCACCCGCGCCCACGTCACCCGGGAGATCCCCACGTCCTCGGAGCACCGCGCCAGGGTGTCGACCGCGATCGCGGGGGTGCGCTCCGGCGAGATCGACAAGGTGGTGCTGGCCAGGGCGGTCCGGCTGTCTGCCGATCAGCCCATCGACCCCCACGCGGTGTGCGCCGCACTCATCGACTCCAGCCCGGCGGCGGACGGCTACCTCGTCGACCTCTCCCCCGCCGGCGGGGTCCACGCCGGGCGGGTCCTGGTGGGCTCGAGCCCCGAACTCCTCGTCCGCCGCCGAGGCGATCTGGTGGAATGCCACCCGCTGGCAGGGTCCGCGCCCCGCTCCACCGACCCTGTCGCGGACCAGGCCGCGGGCCGCGCCCTGCGGGCGTCGGGCAAGGACGCCTCGGAGCATGCCTTCGTGGTGGAGTCGCTGGCACGGGCCCTGCAACCACTGTGCACGGATCTGGAGATCCCCGACCGTCCCACCCTCACGTCCACCCGCGAGATGTGGCACCTCGGGACCCGTATCCGGGGCCGTGTCGCCGACCCCCGCACCACCTCTCTGGACCTCGCCCTCGCCGTGCACCCCACGCCGGCGGTGTGCGGGACACCGACGGACGAGGCCCGGAGGCTCATCGCCGCGATAGAAGGGGAACGGGGGTTCTACGCCGGGGCCGTCGGGTGGTCGGACGCCGGCGGAGACGGCGACTGGATGGTCACCATCCGGTGCGCCGAGATCGACGCGGACCGGTCGGGAGCGATCGCCTGGGCCGGCGGCGGCCTGGTCGCGGACTCGCAACCCGACGACGAGGTCGCCGAGACCGGCGCCAAACTCCGCACCATCCTGAGGGCGTTCGGAGCGTCCTAGGGCGATGGTCCGCGCCGGTGGCCCGGACCTACCGGTCGACGACGGGGTTCGTCAGCGAGCCGATGCCCTCGATCTCGACCGTCACACGGTCGCCGGGCAGCATCGGGCCGACCCCTGCCGGGGTACCCGTGAGGATCACATCGCCGGGAAGGAGGGTCATGACCCGGCTGACGTACTCGACGATCTCGCCGACGGTGTGCATGAACTGGGAGGTGTTGCCGTCCTGCCGTACCTCGGACGTGCCGTCGGGGTGGGTGAGGGTGACCCGGACGTCGAGCCCGTTGGGGTCCAGGTCGGTGACGATCCACGGACCCAGCGGGCAGAAGGTGTCGTACCCCTTGCCCCGCGTCCACTGACCGTCCGAGAGCTGCTGGTCGCGGGCGGTGACGTCGTTGGCGCAGGTGTAGCCGAGGATGACCTCGTGGGCCCGCGCGGCGGCGACGTCCCGGCACGGCTGCCCGATCACCACGGCCAGCTCGCCCTCGTGGTCGACCCGCTCCGAACTCGGCGGGTAGGCGATCGATGCCTCGGGGCCGACGACCGACGTGTTGGGCTTGAGGAAGATCAGGGGCTCGGCCGGGGCCTCCGACCCCATCTCCTCGGCGTGGTCGGCGTAGTTCTTACCGACGCACACGATCTTGGAGGCCAGGATCGGGGCGAGCAGACGCACGTCGGCCAGCGGCCATTCGCGGCCGGTGAACTCGGGGGTACCGAAGGGGTGCTCGGAGATCTCGGCACAGGTCAGCGAGGACGGGTCGGACATGTCTCCGCGGACCTCGACGAAGGCGAATCCCTGCGGGTGGGCGATACGGGCGAGACGCATACCCGCGATCCTAGGCGGTCCGCAGGTCCCGCAGCGTTCGCGCCCCACGGTCGCGGAGCTCGGTGACCTGTGCGAGGTACAGCTCGGCGCAGGCGAGGGCGTCGACCAGCGGGTCGTGTGCGCGGTACTGCGGTAACCCGTACCTCTCGCGAGCACCCCAGAGCCGCAGCCTCTCGGGCGACGGGTCGGCGGTGAAGCCCATGTCGACGCCCCCGCCCAGGACCCGCCGGTGCAGTTCCAGGGTGTCGACGGACTCCAGTGGTGGCCGGATGCCGAACGTGCGCCGACACAACGCTCGCAGGAAGTCGACCTCTATCGGGCAGTAGTGCGCGACCAACACCCGCCCGGTCAGAGCCGTGAACACCCGGTCCAGGACGTCCTCGACATCCTCCCCGGTGGCCATCGTGTCGTCCGTGAGTCCGTGCACGGTGGCACTCTGCCCCACCCCGTCGTCGTCGTCCGGACCGTGATCGGGACGCAGCAGCACCGATCCCGCTCCGCCCAGGACGATCCGGTCCCCGTCGACGGGGACGAACCCCACCGCCAGGACCCGGTCGTGCCGGGGATCGAGCCCGGTGGTCTCGACGTCCACCGCGAGGAGGGACAGGTCCTCGAGCGGAGTGGTCGGATCCGGCGGCGGTGTCTCCAGAAATCGCCGCAGTGGCCCGTCGGGGGCCCGGCGGGCGGCACTCCTCCGGCGGCCGGCCGCGGTCAGCCGTGGCAGGACCATCACATCTGCCCGACCCGGTATCGGATCTGCAGCGCGCTCTGCGCTCCCGCGATGATCCGGAACGCCGCCCGGAGCCGATGGCGGTCCTTGGTGCCGAGGGTCGACGGGTCCACGTTGTTGTCGAGGTCCGAGTGCTCCTGGATCTGACGTGCGTGGTGGCGCAAGGCCAGCCCGCGCAGGAACCGGAACGCCTCGGTGAGGTTCTCGGCATCCGAGCGGGCGATCACCCCGGCGGTGGCCGCCGCGTCGAGCCGGCCGAGGGTCGACACCTCGTCCAGTCCCGCGGACAGGGCGTACAGACGCGCGATCTGGACGACGGGTGCGATCCCCCCGGCCTTGAGGTCCAGGGTGTTGCGGTACTCGCCCCGGCGCGCGACGACGAGCCCGCGGAGGAAGCCGAGCGGTGGTTGCCACTCACACGCGATCCGGGCCAGATGCGCCTGGAAGCGCGGACTGCCCTTCGAGCGGACGAGCATCTCGCGCTGGACGCGGGCGGCGAGTCCGCTCTCACCGTGGACGGGACGGAGGTCGAAGAACACCTGACTGTGCAGCACCGCGTCGGCCTCGGGGGCCCCGACCCAGTCCCGTACCGTCCCCTCCCACTCCGCGCAGGTCCGGCGCCACCGGGGGTTGGTCGCCATCACCCCACCGGGGCAGAGCGGGAAGCCCGCCCGGTCGAGTCCCGTGCAGACGCGGTCGGCGAGCTCCGCGAAGTACTCGTCGGAGCCGGGGACCCCGCCTGCCCCGTCGTCGAGGATCAGCGCGTTGTCCTGGTCGCTGGACACCCCGAGCTCACCCCGGGCCTGGGAACCGAGTCCCACCCAGCAGTACGGCACGGGAGGCCGTCCGAGTTCGGCCTCCGCCAGCGCTATCAGGCGCCGCGTCGCCGCGTCGGCGGTGGCGGTGACGACCCGGCCGATATCCCGCGGCGTGGTGCCCCGCCGGATGAACTCCCCGACCAGCGGCAGCAACCGGGCCGACAGTTCCGCCACCGTCTCGGTGTCGGGGGCCCGCGAGATCCGCGCGGCCAGATAGACGGGGTCCGCCTGCGCCAGGCGGAGCAGGTCCCCGCTCGTGACCATGCCCGCGGGGGCGCCCTCCTCGCACACCGGCAGGTGATGGACGCCCCGTTCGATCTGGAGCAGGGTCGCGTCGAACGCGCGGGTCCGGGCGTCCACCGAGACCGGGTCGTGGGTCATGATCGTCGACACCGGCGCCGCGGTGTCACCGCCGACCGCGACCACCTTCGAGCGCAGGTCGCGATCGGTGAAGATGCCGACCACGCGTCCGTCCTCCACCACGAGCAGCGCGGAGACGCGTTCCCGCGACATGATCTGCGCCGCCTCGAGGATGGTGGTCCCGGGCCCCGTGGTGACCGCGTCGCGGGTGAGGAGATCGCCCACCGGTGTGCTCAGGGGGTCTCCCCCGGCCGCGGCGACCCGGGCGGAGGCGAGGTCCTGGCGGATCCGATCGCTCCGCGCACCGAAGAAGTCCCGGATACCGGGGTGGGCGGCCGCGAGCTCGTCGAACACCTCGCGCGGCATCTCGAGCAGCAGGGTGTCCGCGACCGCCTCCATGCGGTACCGCGACGGGCCGGAACGGGTCAGCGTCGAGTAGCCGAAGCAGTCACCCTCGTCGCGCGCGTCGAGCAGGGCACCGTCCGGGTCGCACACCTCGACGGCGCCCGTACGGATGATGTGGAGCGTGTCGTTCGCGTCCCCCGCCTCCAGGATGACGGTCCCCCGCCGGTGGTAGCGCTGACTGAGCCGCGCGGGCAGGCGGTCGAGCACCTCTCCGGGCAGCTCGTCGAAAGGAGCGCAGCGCGCGAGGAAGTCCCGCACCTCGGCGAGTTCGACGTCCATTCCACCACTGTGGACGCCCACGGCCCGCGGTGTGATCACTTCTCACGATTCACACCCGCGGGCCGGGGTCCGCACGTGGGGTCAGCGGGGCGGTGGACTAACCGCTGACGGCCGCGACGATCCGGTCGCCCACCTCGGAGGTGACGATCGGGGCGTCGCCGCGCGAGCCGAGGTCGGCCTCGACGGCCTCCTCCACGCGATCTGCCTCGGCCGTGTGACCGAGGTGGCGCAGCAGCAGTGCCACGGACAGGATGGCGGCGGTGGGGTCGGCCTTGCCCTGTCCGGCGATGTCCGGGGCCGAACCGTGGACGGGCTCGAACATGGACGGGTTGGTCCCGGAGGCGTCGATGTTGCCCGACGCCGCGGTGCCGATGCCTCCGGTGACCGCGGCCGCGAGGTCGGTGATGATGTCGCCGAAGAGGTTGTCGGTGACGATCACGTCGAACCGGGACGGATCGGTGACCATGTAGATGGTGGCGGCGTCGATGTGGCAGTAGTCCACCTCGACCCCGGGGAACTCCGGAGCCACCTCGTCGACGGTGCGCTGCCACAGCCCACCGGCGTTCACGAGGACGTTGGTCTTGTGGACCAGGGTGAGCTTGTTGCGACGCGACTGCGCACGGGAGAACGCGTCGCGGACCACGCGCTCCACGCCGTACCGGGTGTTGACCGAGGTCTCGGTACCGATCTCGTGCGGTGTCCCCACACGGATCGCACCGCCGTTACCGGTGTAGAGCCCCTCGGTGCCCTCGCGGACGACGACGAAGTCGATCTCGCCCGGGTCCTTCAGCGGGGTCGCCGACCCGGGGAAGAGCCGGGAGGGCCGCAGGTTGACGTGGTGGTCGAGCGCGAACCGCAGCGGGAGCAGCATGCCCCTCTCGAGCACGCCGGCCGGCACGGAGCGGGGATCACCGATGGCACCCAGCAGGATCGCGTCGTGGCCCTTGAGGCTCTCCACGTCCGCGTCCGTGAGGGTCTCGCCGTTGCGGAGGTACCGGCGCGCGCCGAGGTCGTATTCGGTCTTCTCGACACCGGGGACCAGCGCGTCGAGCACCTTCAGTGCCTCGGCCGTGACCTCGACGCCGATACCGTCGCCGGGGATGACTGCGAGCTTCATGATGTCGTCGCCCCCGCTCAGACCAGGTTGATCTGGGTCGCGGTGGCGTCGAGCTCGGAGACGATCCGGTCGACGGTCGGCTCGGCGACCGTGCGGTCGACCCGCAGGATCAGCGACGCGCCCTCGCCGGAGGCGTCCTGGCTCAGTGCGGCGGCCTGGATGTCGATGCCCTCCCCGCCGAGGATGGAGCCCACCTTGCCGAGCACGCCCGGGCGGTCGGAGTAGTGCACGAACAGGTTCTGGCCCTCGGCGCGCAGGTCGAACCCTCGCTCGTTGATCCGGACGATCTTCTGCACCTGGTCCAGGCCGGCCAGCGTGCCGGTGACATCGGCCGACGCGCCGTCCGCGGCCACGGCCGTGACGGTGACGGTGCTGCGGTAGGACTTGGACTCGCTGTGGGTCTCCACCGAGTGGGTGACCCCCCGCTGCTCGGCCATCTGGCCGACGTTGACGAAGGTCGCGGGCTCATCGGTGATCGCGGAGAACATGCCGCGCAGGGCGGCCAGCCCGAGGACGTCGACCTGCTCGGATGCGAGCTCGCCGGCGACGTCGATCCGGACGGTCGTCGGGATACCCGGGCACAGGTGGCCGGCGACCAGTCCGAGCTTGCGGACGAGGTCGAGCCAGGGTGCGACCTCGTCGCCGACGGGACCACCGGTGACGTTGACGGCGTCGGGGACGAACTCCCCGCGCAGGGCGAGCAGCACACTGCGGGCGACGTCGGTGCCGGCGCGGTCCTGCGCCTCGCTGGTGGAGGCTCCGAGGTGCGGCGTGACGACGGTGTTCTCGAGATCGAAGAGCGGCGAGTCGGTGCACGGCTCGGTGTCGAACACGTCGAGCGCCGCGGAGCGGACCTTGCCGGACTTCAGTGCGTCGACGAGCGCGTCCTCGACGATCAGACCGCCGCGGGCGGCGTTGACGATCACGACGCCGTCCTTGGCACGGGCCAGCCGCTCGGCGTCGAAGAGACCGGCGGTCTCCTTGGTCTTGGGCAGGTGCATCGTGATGATGTCGGCGCGGGAGACCAGCTCGTCGATGTCGACCAGCTCGATTCCCAGCTGCGCCGCGCGGGCGGCGGGCAGGTAGGGGTCGTAGGCGATGAGGTTGGTCTCGAAGGCGGCGAGTCGCTGCGCCACGAGCTGGCCGATGCGGCCCAGGCCCACGACGCCGACGGTCTTGCCGAGCAGCTCGACGCCGTTGAAGGAACTGCGCTTCCAGGTGTGCTCGCGCAGGGTGCGGTCCGCGGCCGGGATCTGGCGGCAGGCGGACATGAGCAGCGCGACCGCGTGCTCGGCGGCCGAGTGGATGTTGGAGGTGGGCGCGTTGACCACCATGACGCCGCGCTCGGTGGCGGCGGGGATCTCGACGTTGTCCAGGCCGACGCCCGCGCGCCCGATGATCTTGAGGTTCGGCGCGGCGGCGAGCACCTCGGCGTCGACGGTGGTGGCCGAGCGCACGAGCAGTGCGTCGGCGTCGGCGATCGCCTCGAGCAGCTTGGGGCGATCCGGGCCGTCCACCCAGCGGACCTCCACGGCGTCGCCGAGCGCGTCGACGGTCGACTGGGCGAGCTTGTCGGCGATGAGGACGACGGGCCGTCCGGATGCTGTCACAGTGGGTTCTCCTCGGTGTCATTTCGGGCACGGCCAGTCTAGGGCACCTGTCACCGGCGCCGAGCAGTGGCCGGTACGCGCCCGGACGCCTACCGTGACGAGGGTCGGCGACCCGACGTGACCACCGCCGCGCGACGAACGGAGCACCGATGCCCCGCACTCCCCGGTCGGCCCAGCCGCGGGTCCGCTTCCCCGACCCCTGGTTGCCCGTGCTGGCCCCGGCACGCGGCCCGACGGCGGTGGCGATGTATCTGCGGGCCCACCTGTACGGCGCCGCGGTGGGGCGCAGCGTCCTGGACCGCTGCATCAGTGCGGTCGATCCGGAGGACCGGGTGCGGTTGGTTCCGCTGCGCCGGGAGTTCGAGGAGGAGATCGACACCGCCGCCCGCCTGTTGGCGGGGCTCTCACCTCTGGGGGCCCCGGGCCGTCGGCTGGTGCGGTGGTCCGCCGCGGTCAGCCTCACCGCACTGCCGGTGGGCCCGGTGGTGCGCGATCCTCTGGCCCGGCTCGCGGTCCTGGAGGCGCTGCGCACCCTCGTGGTTGCGAAGCGCTCGATGTGGGAGTTGCTCGCCGCGTCGTGGGTCGCGGACGGCCCGGCGTCCGCTGCCGGGAGGTCCGGAGCGGAACCCGACGTCAGCAACGACGACAACTGCGACGACGATGACAGCAGCGACGACGAAGACAGCGGCGACGACGACGAGCCCGGCGGTCCCGACACCGGCCGGCTGCTGCTGGGACTGGCCGACCAGGCCCGGTCACAGGAGGACCTGCTGGAGCAACTGCGACGCGCCTACGGTCTGGCGGTTTTCGAGTGAGCGCGTCCGGGACCGTGCGTGCGGACGTCGTCGTGGTGGGCTCCGGCCCCAACGGCCTGGCTGCCGCGCTGTTGTGTGCGCGGGCCGGGCGGCGGGTGGTGGTGCTGGAGGCCCAGGAGACCATCGGTGGCGGGTGCCGAACCCTGCCGATGGGCGATATCGCGACCGGCATCCCGGAGGACGTCGTGAACGGGTTGCTGGTGGATCCGTGCTCGGCCGTGCACCCCATGGCGGGGGCATCCCCGTTCTTCCGTGGGTTCGACCTGCCGGCCCACGGGGTCGAGATGCTCACTCCCCCCGTTCAACTGGCTCACGCACTGCCGGCCCGCGACGCGATCGTGGTGCCCGCGGCCCCCTCCCCCGCCGCCCTCGCCGAGGGCCTGGGGTCACGCGCCGAGGCGGACCGGTGGTGGAAGCTCATGGGCCCCCTGGGCCGCAGGGCGGAGGACGTCGTGGCGACCGCCCTGTCCGATCAGCGCTCGGTCCCGCCCGTGGGGGCGACCGCGGCACTCGGCGCGGCGTTCGTCCGCGCCCATCCCCGCAGTGTGGTCGGCGATCCCCTCGGTCCGGACGGGCGGACGCTGCTGTCCGGGATCTCGGCCCACGCGATCACCCCGCTGTCCTCCCCGGCCGCGACGGGGGTCGGCCTCGTCCTGGGCTCGTTGCTCCACTCGCCGCTCGGCTGGACGCTGCCGGTCAGCGGCAGCGGGGCCATCACCGCCGCACTGGCCGAGGCGATCCGGGATGCCGGGGGGGAGATCCGCACCGGAGTCGGCGTGGATTCGCTGGCACGGCTCGACGCCCGGGACGTCGTCTTCAACACGTCCTCCCGGATCCTCGGCGAGATTCTCATGGCATCCTCGCCCTCTCCGGCCGTGGCCCGCCGCGCACGCAGACTCCTGGAGGCGCCGGTCGGCGGGGCCGCGGCGAAGGTCGACCTGGTCCTGTCTGGCCCGGTTCCGTGGCGCGACGGCCGGCTCGCCGACGCCGGCACCGTCCACCTGGGTGGGGATTCCCATGCCATCGCGGCCGCCGAGCGCGAGGTCGCCGCCGGTCGGCACGCCGATCGGCCCATGATCCTCGTCTCCCAGCCGTGGGTGACCGACCCGGGACGAATCGCCCCGGACGGTCGACGTCCACTGTGGACCTACGCGCACGTGCCCGCGTTCTCCGACCGTGACCAGACCGAGCAGGTGCTCGCCGCGCTCGAGGCGGTCGCGCCGGGGGTGCGGGACGTGGTCGTGGCCGCCCACTGCACGCCCGCGGACCGGATGGCCGAGCACAACGCCAACAACGCCGGTGGGGACATCGCGGCGGGACGCGTGGACCTGCGGGGGCTCATCGCCCGCCCGGTGCCGCGGGCCGACCCGTTCGCGACCGGCATTCCCGGGGTGTGGCACGCCTCCGGCTCGACCCCTCCCGGCCCGGGCGTGCACGGCATGGCCGGGCAGCACGTGGCGGAGCGCATCCTCGGCGGGTTACCGACTCGCTGGTAGGAAGCGAATCACTGGTAGGACACGAACCACGGCCGGGGCTCGACCGCCATGGTCTGCTCGGGCGTGAACGTGGGGGTGTCCTCGTCATAGAAGTTCTTCCACGCCATCCGGATGCCGGACGGCAGCCCGCTGCGCAGGACGTCCCACGTCTCCATCTTCAGGTCCGGGGTGCCGTGACCGTCGGCGTGCAGGACGATTGACACCTCCGGCCTGGAGGTGTCGATCTGGTCGCGGTCGTCGATCATAGCCATGCTGAACTGGTGGAGGATGAGGAGCTTCTGTGGCCCTCCGCTGTCCCGGGTCAGGTCCGCCAGCCAGTCGGTGACCCGGTTGATCTCCTCGGCGTCCACCGACCCGATCTGCGCGCCCGGCTGTTGTCCCGGCTCGAGCTTCCACTCGGGGTCGAGCGCGAGTCCGACGTTCGGGCGGGTGAGCAACTCCTCGAAGATCCTCGCCTGATCGAGGAGGTCGGCCATGCCGGGCTGGAGGTCGATCACCGCGTACCCGCCGGCGTCGGTGATGGCGTCGATCAGCGGGACGAACTCCTGCGGGTCCCACTCGTTGGTGAAGTTGCCGTCGGGTCCGGCGGACGTCGAGGCGACCGTCGCGATGATCTCGAACGCCGGGATGACCGGTTCCGGGGAGTGCGGCTGGTACTCCCCGACCAACTGCTGAACCCGCGCCACGCTCTCCTCGGGGCCCTGCTCGCCGAGGATACCCAGGGCAGGGGTGATCGGCGACCCGTAGGCGGCCACGAACCGCCGGCCCGGGAACAGCAGCTGTCCGCCGCCCGGCAGTTCGGGAACCGTCCGCGCCTTCTCCACCCGGTCCCCGAGTTCGTCCTCGGTGCCCCACCCGGGCCCGAGCGCGTAGACCGCCTCGGCGTCCCGCACCGCCTCCACGGACCCGCCGTCGACCCGCGGGTCCGGGGTACGGAGGTGGGACACCGCCGCCCCGACGGCCACTGCCGTCGCGACCGCCGCGACCGGCGTCTCGTCGTACACGAGCACGCTGGGTGCGCCCTCGCCGTCCCATGCGGGTTCGCCGCTGTCGAACGGATCGGGGGCCGCGCCCGCGCCGTCGGCAGCGGTGATCTCCCCGGCCGTCATCAGCGCAGGCGTACCCGGCACCTGGTGGACGGTGACGTCGTCGATCCGCCCCGGCGGGACCTCGACCTCGGAGTCGAACGTGATCCCGGTCAGCTCCTCGAGCTCCGGCCGACCTCCCGGGGCGTCGACCACCTCGCCGTCGTCGGGTGTGAAGGCCACCTGCCCGACCCGCAACACCCGCTCGGCGCCGAGTCGCGACACCTCGTCGGCCAATGCCGCGTCCCCGCCCTCGACGGCGGTGAGCATCGGTGCGTGCAACCCGACCGCGACGGAGGCGGCGCGCGCCTGCGCGGCGGCGTCCGGGGCTGCCACCACGACCACCGGGGCGGACTCGATGAGCAGTCTCGTGGTCTCCACGCCGGACCCGTCGGCGTCGGCGGCGACCCGCGTGCCCTCCACCGGGGCGGCTTCGGTTCTCGGTCCGCCGTCACCGGGGTCGGACGTACACGCCACGGTCGTCCCCACCAGGGAAACGGCGAGGACCGCCGCACCCACTCCTCGGTTGAAGTGGCGCACGGCGGTCCTCCTGCTGAAGTCGGGAATCGATCCCGGTGGACCCTACAGGGGCTTCACCGGGTCGGACCCGAGGACCCTCAGGCAGTCTCCGTGATCGGCCGGTCGACCCAGCTCATGAGGTCGCGCAGCTTCTGGCCGGTGACCTCGATCGGGTGCTCGGCGTTCTCCTTGCGGAGCTGCTCGAGCTCCTTATTGCCGCCCTCGACGTTGGCCACGAGGCGCTTGGTGAAGGTGCCGTCCTGGATGTCGGACAGGATCTCCCTCATGCGCTCCTTGGTGCCGGCGTCGATGACCCGCGGGCCGGAGAGGTAGCCGCCGAACTCCGCGGTGTCGGACACCGAGTAGTTCATGCGCGCGATGCCGCCCTCGTACATGAGATCGACGATGAGCTTGAGCTCGTGGAGCACCTCGAAGTAGGCGAGCTCCGGCTCGTAGCCGGCCTCGACCATGACCTCGAAGCCCGTCTTGACGAGCTCCTCGGTGCCGCCGCACAGCACGGCCTGCTCACCGAACAGGTCGGTCTCGGTCTCGTCCTTGAAGGTGGTCTTGATGACGCCCGCGCGGGTGCCACCGATCGCCTTCGCGTAGGACAGCGCGAGCGCCTCGCCCTCGCCCTTCGGGTCCTGCTCCACGGCGATGAGCGCCGGGACGCCCTTGCCGTCGACGAACTGACGACGCACGAGGTGACCGGGGCCCTTGGGGGCGACCATCGCGATGGTGATGTTCTCCGCCGGCTTGATGAGGCCGAAGTGGATGTTGAGGCCGTGACCGAAGAACAGCGCGTCGCCGTCGTTCAGGTTGGGCTCGATGTCCTCGGTGAAGATCTGCGCCTGCGAGGTGTCGGGGGCGAGCAGCATGATGACGTCGGCCCACTTGGTGGCCTCGGCGGCGGTCATGACCTTGAGGCCGGCCTCTTCGGCCTTCGCGCGGGACTTGGAGCCCTCACGCAGGCCGATCGCGACCTCGACTCCGGAGTCGCGCAGGCTGAGCGAGTGCGCGTGCCCCTGCGAGCCGTACCCGATGACGGCGACCTTGCGGCCCTGGATCAGCGACAGATCCGCCGAGTCGTCGTAGAACATCTCCACTGCCATGGTGGATTCCCTTCGTGTTGTTTCGTGAAGTCGAGACTTGTGTAGGAGTCGAGACTATCGAGTGGTGTTGATGGACTTGGGGCCGCGTCCGAGCGCGACCATGCCGGACTGCACGATCTCGCGGATCCCGTAGCCGTCGAGCATCCGCAGCAGCGCGTCGAGCTTGTCGGGGGTACCCGTGGCCTCGAGAGTGAGCGACTCGGGTGAGACGTCCACGATGTGTGCGCGGAACAGACTCGCGATCTCCACGATCTGACCGCGGTTGGTGGCGTCGGCGCGGACCTTGACGAGAGTGAGCTCGCGGGCCACCGAGCCGGCCGGATCCTGCTCGACGATCTTGATGACGTTGACGAGCTTGTTGAGCTGTTTGGTCACCTGCTCGAGCGGGAAGTCCTCGACGTTCACGACGATGGTCATGCGCGACAGGCCTTCGGTCTCGGTCGGGCCCACGGCCAGCGACTCGATATTGAACCCGCGCCGGGAGAACAGCGACGAGACGCGCGCGAGCACGCCAGGCTTGTCCTCCACCAGCACGCTCAGGGTGTGGGAGCGAGCGCTCACTGGTCCTCCTCCTCGGCGGCGATCACCGCGGCGTCGATCCGCTCGGTCGCCTCGTGGATGTCCGCGGCGTCGTCCGCCACGGAATCGGTGTCGTCGAACAGCGGCCGGATGTCCCGGGCCGCCATGATCTCGTCGTTGGACGTGCCCGCCGCGACCATCGGCCACACCTGGGCGTCCTTGCCCACGATGAAGTCGATGAGGACCGGGCGGTCGTTGATCGCGCGGGCCTGTGCGATCACGTCGTCGACGTCCTCGGCGCGTTCACACCGCAGCGCCACGCAGCCCAGGGCCTCGCCGAGCTTGACGAAGTCGGGGATGTGCATGGAGTGGGTCGACAGGTCGGTCTGCGAGTACCGCTCCTCGTAGAACAGTGTCTGCCACTGACGGACCATGCCGAGGTTGCCGTTGTTGATCAGCGCCACCTTGATGGGCGCCCCCTCGATGGCGCAGGTGGCCAGCTCCTGGTTCGTCATCTGGAAGCAGCCGTCGCCGTCGATGGCCCACACCTCGGCGTCCTGACGGCCGAACTTGGCACCCATCGCCGCGGGGACCGCGTACCCCATGGTCCCCAGGCCGCCCGAGTTCAGCCACGTGCGCGGCTTCTCGTACTGGACGAACTGGGCCGCCCACATCTGGTGCTGGCCGACGCCCGCGCAGTACACGGCGTCCGGGCCGGCGGCGGCGCTCAGCCGCTCGATGACGTACTCGGGAGACAGGGAGCCGTCCGACTGCGGGCCGTAGCCCAGCGGGAACTCGCTGCGGATCTCGTCCAGCTCACCGACCCACACGGCCGGCTCGCCCAGCGTGCCGGATTCGTGCTCGCCGCGCAGCGTCTCGACGAGCTCGACGAGGACCTCCTTGATGTCGCCGACGATCGGCACGTCGACGGCCCGGTTCTTGCCGATCTCGGCCGGGTCGATGTCGGCGTGGATGACCTTCGCGTCCGGGGCGAAGGTGTCGAGGCGACCGGTGACCCGGTCGTCGAACCGGGCGCCCAGGGTGACCAGCAGGTCGGACCGCTGCAGCGCCGCGACGGCGGCGACGGTTCCGTGCATCCCCGGCATGCCGTAGTGCAGCCGGTGGGAGTCCGGGAACGCCCCGCGCGCCATGAGCGTGGTCACGACCGGGATGCCGGTCAGCTCGGCGAGCGCCATGAGCTCCGCGGAGGCGTCGGCCTTGATGACGCCGCCGCCGACATACAGCACCGGGCGCCTGGCCTTGCCGATCATCCGGGCGGCCTCACGGATCTGCTTGCCGTGCGGCTTGGTGACGGGCCGGTAGCCGGGCAGCTTCATCTCCGGCGGCCACGAGAACGTCATCTCGGCCTGCAGGACGTCCTTGGGGATGTCCACGAGCACGGCACCGGGGCGACCGGTCTGCGCGATGTGGAACGCCTCGGCGATCATCCGCGGGATGTCCTCGCCGTGGGACACGAGGAAGTTGTGCTTGGTGATCGGCATGGTGATGCCCGAGATGTCGGCTTCCTGGAAACCGTCCGTGCCGATGAGTGCGGTCCCGACCTGACCCGTGATCGCCACGATCGGGACCGAGTCCATCTGCGCGTCCGCGAGCGGGGTCACCAGGTTGGTGGCGCCGGGGCCCGAGGTCGCCATGCAGACGCCGACCCTTCCGGTCGCCTGGGCGTAGCCGGTCGCTGCGTGACCGGCGCCCTGCTCGTGCCGGACCAGGACGTGCCGGACCTTGGCCGAGTCGTAGAGCGGGTCGTAGACCGGCAGGATGGCCCCGCCGGGGATGCCGAAGACGACCTCGGTGCCGATCTCCTCGAGGGACCGGACGACGGCCTGGGCCCCCGTCATCCGCTCTGGGGCCGCGGACCGGGCCTTCTGCTCTGCACCCGGACGGGGTCCGGGCTGTGCCGTTGGTGCGCTCACTTCAACTGTCCTTCATGCTGGTCGTGGAGCCGTGGTTCGTGGTCGGCCGTGATCGTGGATTTCTCTGACCGCGGTCTGACCCGGCAACAAAAAACCCCCGTCGGCCACGAAAGGCCGGCGAGGGTGCGCGTCGACGGAAAGCCAGGTAGGGCTCAGGCGCCGACGCGCCGGCCGAGTACGAGACCGTTCCAGGTGTTCACGAGGCCCAGACTAGGCCGCGGTCGACGGCAGCGTCAACTCGTGGAACATCGATCCCACTATGTGGGCCATGCCAGACTGGAGGCATCATGAGTGCCCCTTTCAGAGCTCCCGTCCCGGAGTCGAGCCCCCGCGATCACGCCCTCTTCCGGGTCAACCCGATGTCGTACGTCGTCATCGCCATTTTCGTGCTGGCGATCCTCTGGCCCGTCACGTCCTACCCCGTCGCCCTGGGCTGGCTGGTGCTGCTCCCCGTCGCCTTCGGTTGGTGGGTGGCCCGGACCTGGACCCGCCTGGACGAGGACGGTGTCCACCTGTCGTCCTGGCGCTCCCGACGGTCCGTGCCGTGGGATGAGGTCCGGGGTGTGATGTTCCCCAAGCGTGGGTTCACCCGGCTCGTGACCACCTCTGACACGTCACTCCCGATGGGCGGGGTCTCGTTCCACGACCTCCCGCGGCTGTCCGGCGCCAGCCGTGGCCGTATCCGCGACCCGTACGCCGCGAGCGGACCCGAGTCCGCCTGACCCTCCCGCTCCGCCGGTCACCCCGCGGCCGGCGGGGACCCGGTCGGCCACGGCCTGGCGTCGCATACCCATCCGCTCGTAGACGAGGGTGACCGCCACACCCACGACGAGTCCTGCGACCGCCCAGCCGCCGAGGACCCAGACCGCGTGTCCGAGACCCGCCTCCCACCCGGAGTCGAAGAACATGATCGACCGCAGCCCGAGGTAGGCCTGGTGCATCGGCTGCAGTGTCCCGATGGCCACGAACACCCGCGGGAGCATCTCGGTCGGGGTGGCGCCGCCCGAGGTGGGGATGCCCAGCACCACGAACACCACGAGGTTCACGAGCAGACCGGCGTTGCCGACAGCAGCGATGATCGTGTGCGCACACACCCCGACCGCGACGATGACCAGGTTCGAGAACCAGAACATGTGCCACGGGTCGTACCCGGTGACACCGATGATGTCCGCCACCCACAGGACGAGCCCCGAGACGAGCGGCGCCGTGATCAGCGTGACCACCCACTTGCGGGCCAGTGTCTGGAGCCGCCCGAACGGCGCCACGTGGACATGGAGCGCCACCGGCCCGATCTCCAGCGGGATGAAGCCGAGACGGGCGTCCAGGAGGGCGGAGATGATCATCGCCCCGGTGAATCCCGCCAGGATCACGACCAGCGCGTAGAACATCGGGAGCGACGCGTTCGACACCCCGTCCGGCAGCGGGTTCCACGCGACGACGTCGATCGCCACCGGATCGGAGAGCGCGACCGCGGCCGCGGCGCCGACGGTCCTGCCCTCGGCCTCGGCCAGCAGCCGGGACTGCGACAGCAGTTCGGTCCCCATCCGGTCGTGGAACGACTCCTGCATCGCGTCCGCCATGGTGTTCATGACCTGACCGGAGACGATGGACACGCGTGGCGAGTACTCGAGTGAGATGCGGGCGCGTTCGGGTGGCCCCGCCGCGTCGCCCGCCTCCGTCGCCGCGGCCTCGACGAGCCCGGCCACCCGCCCGCTCAGTTCGGGTGGGATACGGACCGCACCGAAGTACGTGCCGTCGCGGAGGCCCTCCTCGGCGGCCTCCGGATCCACCACGTGCAGCCGGACCCTCCCCCAGTCGTTGTTCTGGAGCAGCCCCGCGGTGATCCGCGACCCCATGTCGAGACCACGCGGACCGATCGGGGTCTCCAGGGTCGCGGCGACGTCCTCGTCCACCACCGCCACGGGGATGTACCTCGCATGGGACTGCGGATCCGCGGTGCCCCCCAGGTACATGAACGACAGGAGGAAGAACAGTCCACAGACCAGGGCCACCGCCCCCGCCGAGTGCGAGAGGAACTCACGTAGCCCACCCGTATGACCGGAGTCGGTCATGTCCATCCCCATTCGCGTCACGTCGAGGCCGGCCGGATGGCCGACCGTGAGAAGAGTAGACCCACATCGGGGCGTATTGTGTGGTGGTCACGGCGCGATCGGGTGTCGCCGCGGGGCGCGCGCACACCGCGGCCCCGTACGGCACGACCCCCGGAATGCGCCCTCCCCATCGAGTCGGAGCGAGGTCCCATGCCGCCCCTGAGGTCACGAACCAGTACCGCCGGACGCAACGCCGCGGGGGCGCGTGCCCTCTGGCGCGCGACCGGCATGACGGACTCGGACTTCGGTAAGCCGATCATCGCGATCGCGAACTCGTACACCCAGTTCGTGCCGGGCCACGTCCACCTGAAGAACGTCGGTGAGATCGTCGCCGAGCAGATCGCGGCGTCGGGCGGCGTGGCCCGCGAGTTCCACACCATCGCGGTGGACGACGGGATCGCGATGGGCCACGCGGGCATGCTCTACTCGCTGCCCAGCCGGGAGATCATCGCGGACTCGGTGGAGTACATGGTCAACGCCCACACGGCGGACGCGCTGGTGTGCATCTCGAACTGCGACAAGATCACCCCGGGCATGCTCAACGCCGCGATGCGGTTGAACATCCCCACCGTGTTCGTCTCCGGCGGGCCGATGGAGTCGGGGTTCTCCGTCGTCGTCGACGGCGTGGTCAAGGCGGGCTCGGACCTCATCACGGCGATCTCCGCGTCCGCCAACTCGGCCGTGGACGACGAGGGCCTGGACGCCATCGAGCGCTCGGCCTGCCCGACGTGCGGGTCCTGCTCCGGGATGTTCACCGCCAACTCGATGAACTGCCTCACCGAGGCGCTGGGGCTGTCGCTGCCCGGCAACGGTTCGACCCTCGCCACCCACAGTGCGCGGCGTGAGCTGTTCGCCGAGGCCGGCCGCGTCATCGTCGATCTGTGCACTCGCCACTACCGGGACGGGGACGACTCGGTACTCCCCCGTTCGGTGGCCACCAAGTCCGCCTTCACCAACGCCATGGCGCTGGATGTCGCGATGGGCGGCTCCACAAACACCGTGCTCCACATCCTCGCCGCCGCGCAGGAGGGCGAGGTCGACTTCGACCTGGGCGACATCGAGCAGATCTCCCGCCGGATCCCCTGCCTGGCCAAGGTCGCGCCCAACTCGGACTACTACATGGAGCACGTCCACCGGGCCGGCGGCATTCCCGCGATCCTGGGCGAGCTGTACCGCGGGGGCCTGCTGGAGACGGACGTCCACTCGGTCCACTCCCCGTCGCTCGAGCAGCACGTCGCGGACTGGGACATCCGCAGCGGCACCGCGACCGAGAAGGCGATCGAGTTGTTCCACGCGGCCCCGGGCGGGGTGCGGACGATCGAGCCGTTCTCGACCGACAACCGCTGGGAGTCGCTCGACACGGACGCCGAGAACGGCTGTATCCACTCGGTCGAGCACCCGGCGACCGCGGAGGGCGGGCTCGCGGTCCTGCGCGGGAACATCGCGCCGGACGGGTCCGTCTTCAAGACCGCCGGCGTGTCCGAGGACAGTTTCCACTTCTCCGGTCCGGCCAGGGTGGTCGAGTCCCAGGAGGAGGCCGTCTCGGTCATCCTGGACAAGACGCTGCAGGCCGGCGAGGTGCTGGTGGTGCTCTTCGAGGGCCCGGCCGGCGGTCCGGGGATGCAGGAGATGCTGCACCCCACGGCGTTCATCAAGGGTGCCGGCCTCGGGACGAAATGCGCGCTCATCACCGACGGCCGCTTCTCGGGCGGGTCGTCCGGGCTGTCCATCGGTCACATCGCACCGGAGGCCGCCTCGGGCGGCCCGATCGGCCTGGTGCGTGACGGTGACATCGTGACCATTGATGTCGCCACGCGGTCCATCTCGGTGGATGTCGACGACGACGAGCTGTCCCGCCGCCGCGCCGAGAGGGGCCCTCTCCCGTGGCGGCCGGTCAAGCGTGATCGGAAAGTGTCCACCGCTCTCCGCGCGTACGCCTCGATGGCGTCCTCGGCGGACAAGGGTGCCGTGCGCATCCTGCCCGACTGACGCGCCTGGTCAGGGCCGCGCGCCCCGGCTCCCGGGCTCTCAGCCCGCGGTGACCGGGGCGCTGTCGGCTGAGGAGGTCAGCGGATTGGTGCCGTTGAGGAAGTACCACACCAGACCGGCGATGACCGCCACGACGATCACCCACACGACGCCGCTGAAGCGGGGACGGTGGGACCATGCCCACTTGCGGTCGGCGGACCATCGTCCCGGTCCGGAGAAGAGGAGGGTCACCAGTGCCGCGGCGTAGAGGATCGACACCTCGAGTCCGCGGGTGGTGTCACTCAGCACGGGGATGGGGTCGGTCCCGGTCAGTCGGATCGCTATCCCCAGTCCGATGAGCCCCAGCAGACCGCCCGCCGCCACCGGGGTGGCGAGTCCCACCACGAGCATGACGCCCGCCACCAGTTCGACGGCGCCGCCAGCGATCGCCAGGATGCGGGCCTGGTCGAATCCGGAGTCGGTGAGAGTCTGCGTGAACCCGTCGATCCCGGGCCCGCCGAACAGTCCGACGAGCTTCTGCAGTCCCCGCATCGCGAGGAGGACGCCCACGGCCAGTCTCAGGACGAACAGCCCGAAGTCGGCCGTTCCCCGGCGGCCGATCGTGTCCCGCGACGCGGGCGCGATGGTGGTGGGCTGGTCACCGAAGGGCAGGGGCGAGGACACGTCGTACCCCCCGGACTCGGCGAACTGCGAGTAGTCGGTGCGCCCGGCCGCGGGGAACGCGGTGGTCGCGCCGTCCCCCGGGCCGCCCCGCGAACCGGCGCCCGCGCCCTGGGCGTTGGGGACGTCGAGCGGGTAATCGACGTCGTGGATGATCTCGGTACGGGCGTCGTCGTCTCCGCGCTTTGAGGAAGTCACGGATCGACTGTAGGCCGATGCCGGTGCGCGGACGCTGAAGGACACGGCGCGCCGTAGTCTGGTCGGCATGAGATCGCTCCCGCTGCTGCTGGCACTGGCCGTCGCCGTGTCCGGTTGCGCGAGGTTCGACGACCGCCTCGAGGACCCGTTCACGCCCGCGGCCGGGCCGGGGATGGGTGCCGCTCCGCCGAGCCCTCCCGGCGCACCGACCCCTCCCCCGACGTCGCGCCCCGGGGAGCCGGAGCCCCCGGCCGAGACGGGCCCCTGCGTCGATCCCGACCCCGCCGTCATCGCGACCTGCCTCGAGCCGGCCGTCGCGGTGGCCGGGCTCGGTGAGCGAGCGCTGGTCGCCGAGTCCACGGGCGGGGTGAAGATCGTCTCCGCCGATGCGGACCCCGAGCAGTTCGGCAGAGTGGATCCCCGGTCCGGTCGGGTGGCCGCGGTCGCGCCGTCCCCGGATTTCGCCCAGGACCGGTTGGTGTATCTCCTCGTCGTCGGCGACGGACCCACCCGGGTCGAACGACTGGCGCGCGGCGACGCCCCCCGCACGGTCGCGGAGCTCGCACCCGCGGACAGCGGTGGCCTCGCGTTCGTCGACGACATCCTGACCGTCGGCGCCGGCTCCGAGGTCGTCCGGTTCCCGACGTTCACCGGGATCGGCCGCGCGGAGGACCCCGAGGTGATCGGACGCGACCTCGGGCGCATCCAGGCGTTGTGTCCTCTCGGCGAGGACCTCTTCCTCTCCACGGTCACCGACCGCGGTGCGGCGATCCGGACACCGGATCGCACGGTGTGGACGTGGCCGGACCAGCGTTCCGCCGGTGGGTGCGCCGCATCCGAGGGCACGCTCGCCATCGCCCTCCCGGACGCCGAGCGGGTCGACACCCTCCAGACCGCCGGCGGCGCGGCTCGTGGTCAGCCCGAGGCGCTGGCTGAGGGCCGGTACGGGCGGCTGACCGGGTTGTCCGTCGTCGGCGAGGGGGTCCTGCTGGCGGGCACCACCAACAAGGATGGTGCATCACCGGTGCCCACCGATGACCGGGCCGTGATCCTCCCCCAGTCCGGTGGTGGCGGCGACGCCCGGACCTAGCTCGTCGAACGCTTGTGCCAATACGACACCCCGGGTAGGGTAGTACACACATTCGATTCGGAATGCCTGGCGCATGGGGGTGAGGGCCTTGGTGACGACGATGAGCCCTTCCGACTTCTGGGCGCTGCGCGCGGTGGATGAGCCGTTGGAGTCGTTGGACGCGTCAGCGCTCAGCGAGGTGGCCCGGTCGGTGACGCTGGCGCAGAACCTCGCCGCGGCGAGGCGGCTGCACGCCGCGTACCTGCTGGTGGAGAGCTTCCGCCGCCTGGACGAGGCCACCCACGGCGACACGCAAGACGACACCCGCCCCGCCCACGCCCGCCTGGATCCGGCCGGCCGGGCCCGCGACCACCTGGCCGCGGCCATGTCACTGACCTGCTGGCACGCCGGCCACCTGGTCACCGCCGCCATCCAGGCCCACACCCGGCTCCCGCTACTGCGGGGCGCCCTCGAACGCGGCCTACTGCCCGAGCAACTCGCCATCGACGCCGCCTGCCGCCTGGCCGGCGTGCCCGACGAGGTCGTCGGCGCCGTCGAGTCCGATGTCATCGGCCGCCTCACCCGGGCCCTTGCCGGCGGCCACCGGCCCAGCCGCTCCGCACTGGACACCTCCGTCGACAACGCGGTCGCACGCCACGCCCCACAAGCCGCCCAGGACGCCGCAGACGCCGCCGCCGAAGAACGGACCGTGCGGTTCCGCCCCGGACGCAACGGCATGACCTCCATGTGGGCCAACCTGCCCTCCGGCGACGCCGAGAAGCTGCGCCGCCGCATCGAGGCCGCCGCCCGTGCCGCCGCAGACCTGTGCCATCCCCGCAGCCGCAACCAACTCCGCGCCGACGCCCTCATCGCCCTGGGCGACCCCAACACCACCGACATCGCCGACCCCGCACACCACCCCGAGGACACCGCGAACACCGTCGACGGCGACCGCGGCCACCTGCCCCCGCTGGGCGCCTCATGGGGCACCGACAAGCCCGTCCGCATCTCGGTCATCAACACCATCGCCGAAGGACTGCCCAACCAGGTCCAGTTCGTCAACGGCGCCTACGCCAGCTTCGACTGGCTGTGCGAGGAGATCCTCTCCGGTGGCGACGCCACCGTCCGGTTCGAACTCATCGACCCCGCCCCCGGCACCCTCGACGCCCCCGAAGCACCCCTCAAATACTTCATCACCCCGGCCCTGGCCGAACGGATCCGACTACGCGACGGGACCTGCCGCCACCCCGGATGCACCGTCGACGCCCACGACTGTGAAATCGACCACGTCATCGCGTTCGATCACAGGCGCCCCGAACTGGGCGGCCCCACCGCCGAGTGGAACCTGATGTGCCTCTGCCGCAAACACCACCGCGAGAAGACCTTCGGCCACTGCGCCTACCGCCCCGGCCCCCTCGGCGAGCTGACCATCATCACCGAAACCGGCCACGAACACCACACCAACCCCACCGGCCCCCTGGCCCAGGCACGCAACCACATCCTCGAACACCAATGGCGAGAACACCTCGACCGCCTCACCGCCGACGACGGCCACCTCACCAACCCGCCAGGCACCACCCGGCCGAACGCCACCGGCACCGAACGGCGACTCCGCCCTGATGACGCGACCGAGGGCGATCAGTCCGCATAGCCTTGGTCGGTCGGCGTGGATGGCCGTGCCGATTCAGGTACCGTGCCGATTTCGCTACCGTGCCGATTCAGCTACCGTGCGAGTTTCAGTTGCACGCCGCGATGACCAGCTCTTTCACGCGCGCCGGGTCGGCCTGACCGCGGGTCGCCTTCATGACGGCACCGACGATCGCTCCGGCGGCCTGGACCTTGCCCGAACGGATCTTCTCCGCGATGTCGGGCTGCGCGGCCAGGGCGTCGTCGACGGCCTTCTGCAGCGCCGAGTCGTCTCGCACCACCTCGAGGCCCTTGTCGGCGACGATCTGGTCCGGCTCGCCCTCGCCGTCGAGGACGGCGTCGACGACCTGGCGGCCGAGCTTGTTGGTGAGCTTGCCCTCGGCGACCAACTCGATCACGCGCGCCAGCTGCACCGGCGAGATCTCGAGTTCGGTGAGCGCGACGCCACGCTTGTTGGACTGCTGGGTCAGGTACGACACCCACCACGAGCGGGCCTCGGCGGCCGGTGCGCCCGCGTCCACCGTGGCGAGGATCAGGTCGAGGGCCCCGGCGTTGACGAGGTCGCGCATCTCCTCGTCCGAGACGCCCCAGTCCGCCTGGACCCGTGCGCGGCGCACCCACGGCAGCTCCGGCAGTGTCGCGCGGATCTCCTCGATGAGCTCCTCGGTCGGCTCGACGGGCGCGAGATCCGGCTCCGGGAAGTAGCGGTAGTCCTCCGCCGACTCCTTCGGCCGGCCGGAGGTGGTGGTGCCGTCCGACTCGTGGAAGTGCCGGGTCTCGAGCACGACCTCGTCACCCGCGGTGAGCACGTCCGCCTGGCGGCACATCTCGTGGCGGACCGCGATCTCGACGCTGCGGAGGGAGTTGACATTCTTGGTCTCGGTGCGGGTGCCGAACTCGGTGGCGCCCTTCGGCATCAACGAGACGTTCGCATCGCAGCGCATCGAGCCCTGGTCCATCCGGACGTCGGACACGTCGAGGCTCCGGAGCAGATCACGCAGCGTCGTGACGTAGGCGCGCGCGATCTCGGGCGCCCGCTCCCCTGCACCGACGATCGGCTTGGAGACGATCTCGATGAGCGGTACACCCGCCCGGTTGAAGTCGAGCAGCGAATGGGTGGCGCCGTGGATGCGGCCGGTGGCGGATCCGACGTGGGTGGACTTGCCGGTGTCCTCCTCCATGTGCGCGCGCTCGACCTCCACGCGCCACGTGCTGCCGTCCTCGAGCTGCACGTCGAGGTACCCGTCGTGGGCGATGGGCTCGTCGTACTGCGAGATCTGGTAGTTCTTCGGCTGGTCCGGGTAGAAGTAGTTCTTCCGCGCGAACCTGCTGTACGGCGCGATCGAGCAGTTCAGCGCCAGACCGATCTTGATGGCCCACTCCACCGCCTGGCGGTTGGCCACCGGCAACGCGCCCGGCAGACCGATGCACACCGGACACACCTGGGTGTTGGGATCCGCCCCGAACGCGGTGGGACACCCGCAGAACATCTTGGTGTTGGTGTGCAGCTCTACGTGCACCTCCATGCCCATGACGGGATCGAAACGTGACACGACCTCGGTGAACTCCATGCGGAACAATCTAGCCGAAGAGGCATGCGGCCTCGCGGTAGCGGTCCTCCGGGACGGTCTTGAGCACGGCGACCGCGTCCTCTACCGGCACCATCTCGATCGACTCCCCACGGAGCGCGACGATCTGCCCGAAATCCCCCCGGTGCGCGGCGTGCGCCGCGTGCACCCCGAAACGGGTCGCGAGCACGCGGTCGTACGCGGTCGGCGTACCGCCGCGCTGGATGTGGCCGAGCACGGTCGTCCGGACGTCGCGGTTCATCCGCTCCTTGATCGCCGCGGCCATCTGGTCGGCCACCCCGGTGAACACCTCGTGGCCGAACTGGTCGGTGCCGCCCCGGCGCAGCGTCATGCCGGAACCCTCGACCGGCGTCGCGCCCTCGGCCACCACGCAGATCCCGTACGCCTCCCCCATCTGGAACCGGCGCTTCATCACCTTGCACACGTAGTCGATGTCGAACGGGACCTCGGGGATCACGATCATGTGCGCACCGGACGCCAGGCCCGCGTGCAGGGCTATCCAGCCGGCATGTCTGCCCATCACCTCGACGAGCATGACCCGCTCGTGCGACTCCGCCGTCGTGTGCAGCCGGTCGATGGCATCGGAGGCGATCGAGACGGCGGTGTCGAAGCCGAAGGTGTAATCGGTGCCGCCGACGTCGTTGTCGATGGTCTTGGGCACCCCCACCACGGGGATGCCGTTCTCGGTCAGCCAGCGGGCCGCCTTGAGCGTGCCGTCTCCGCCGATCGCGACGAGCGCGTCGATCGCGTGCCGCTCGAGGGTCTGGCGGATGACCGGCAGGCTCGCAGTGAGGATGTCGGGGTTCAGTCGGCCGGTTCCGAGGATCGTGCCACCGCGGAGCAGGATGCGATCGATGCCCTCGTCGTCGAACAGCGGCACGGCACGGTCGTTCACCAGCCCGGACCACCCGTCCTGGAAGCCCAGGACCGGGGAGTCGTACTCCGAGTTGGCGGTGCGGACCAAAGCGCGGATGACCGCGTTGAGTCCCGGACAGTCGCCGCCGGCGGTCAGTACACCTATACGCACGTCGAGCTCCTCTCGGTTACCCCGCAGTCTAGGTCCGCCCGCCCCGCATCGCGGCGGTCACCGCCCCGGGCTCACCGACTGTTCACCGGTACGGAACGCCATGGTGGCCAGACCTCCCAGCAGGACGACAACAGCGGGGAGGAACATCGCGTCGGCCACCGCCTGGCCGATGTCACCGTGGGCCACGAACCGGGCCTGTACCACCGCGCCGATCGCGGCGGACCCCAGCACCGCCCCGACCTGGCGGGTGGTGTTGTAGACACCGGAGCCCGCGCCCGCCGACGCCAATTCGAGGCGCCGCATCGCGGTCGATGACGTCGGCGCCCACACACACCCGTTGGCCACCCCCATGAGGGCGATCGGACCGAGCAGGACGGGGATCGAGGTCTGGGCATCCATCACCAGCGCGAGCCAGAACAGGGAGACCGCATACGAGAAGTACCCGATGCCCGTGAAGATCCGCGGATCGAGACGATCCGCCCAGCGTCCGACCAACGGCGCCAGCACACCCGCGATCAGGGCCATGGGCAGCAACATCATCCCCGCGCGGGTCGGGCTGAGTTCCTTGACCCCCTGGAGGTAGAACATGAGCGGCACCATCGTTCCGGCGGTGACGAAGCCGATCGTCGAGACGCCGAACGTCCCGATCGAGAAGTTGCGATCCCGGAACAGTCGTAGAGGAACGAGCGGCTCGGTGCGGACGCGGGACTGCCACCACACGAACACGGCGAGACCCACCACGCCCGCCGCGATGAACCCGGCGGTGGTCCCGCCCCATCCGTGTTCCTCGCCCTGCTGGATCCCGAACACCAGCAGGAACATGCCCACGGCCGACAGGACGATCCCGGCTACGTCATACGAGCGCGACCTCGTCTCCAGTACAGGGACCCAGAGCCATACCAACACCACCGCGAGGACACCGAACGGGATGTTGACGAAGAAGATCCACCGCCAGTCGAACGCGTCGATGAGCACCCCGCCGAAGACCGGACCCACCACGGAGGCGATACCCGCGACCGCACCCCACGCACCCATGGCCGCGCCGCGGCGCGCGGGTGCGAACACGCGCGTGATGACGCTGAGCGACTGAGGGGTGAGCAGTGCCGCGCCGAATCCCTGGAACACCCGCGCCACGATGAGGGTCTCGATGTCGGGCGCCAACCCGCACCACAGGGAGGCGCCGGTGAACAGCACCAGGCCCGAGATCGACACCCGTCGCGGCCCGATCTGGTCCCCCAGCCGACCGGTGAACAGCAACGGCACCACGTAGGCGAGCAGATACGCGCTGGTCACCCAGATGACCTGGTTGGTCGTGGCGCCGAGCTGGGTGACGAACGCGTCGGTGGCCACCGCCACGATCGTCTGGTCCACCAGGATCATGAAGAACCCGATGACGAGTGCCGCGAGCGCCTTCCATGCGTCCCTCTCGGGGACGGTCGTCACGCTATCGCGCCTCTCGCGGCCTCGTAGGCGGCCCCGACCCGGTAGAGACGGTCGTCGGCGAGTGCCGGTGCCATGATCTGCAGACCGGCGGGCAGGCCCTCCACCAGACCGGACGGCACGGACATCCCGCAGTGACCGGCCAGGTTCAGCGGCAGGGTGCACAGGTCGAACTGGTACATCGCGACCGGGTCCTCCACCTTGTCCCCGAGCGGGAACGCGGTCGTCGGCGTGGTCGGCGAGATCAGGACGTCGACCTTTTCGTAGGCGGCATCGAAGTCGCGCGCGATCAGCGTGCGTACCTTCTGGGCCTGACCGTAGAACGCGTCGTAGTAGCCGGCCGACAGCGCGTAGGTGCCGAGCATGATGCGGCGCTTGACCTCGGGGCCGAAGCCCGCCTCGCGGCTGGCGGCCATGACCTGGTCGGCCGACCCGTCACCGGTCCGCAGGCCGTAGCGCATGGCGTCGAAGCGTGCCAGGTTGCTGGAGACCTCGGACGGGAGGATGAGGTAGTAGGCGGGCAGCGCGTAGCGGAAGTTGGGGCACGAGACCTCGACGATCTCGGCACCCAGGTCGCGCAGGGTGTCCACCGCGCCGCGGAACGACTCCTCGACGCCGGGCTGGTAGCCCTCGCCGGAGAACTCCGTGACCACGCCCACCCGCAGGCCCGTCAGGTCACCCTTCGCGCCCTCACGCGCGGCGGCGACGACGTCCGGGACCGCCACGTCGAGGCTCGTCGAGTCGCGCGGGTCGTGCCCCGCGATGACCTGGTGCAGCAGCGCGGTGTCCTCGACCGTGCGGCCGCAGGGCCCGCCCTGGTCGAGCGACGACGCGCAGGCGACGAGCCCGTAGCGCGAGACCGTCCCGTAGGTGGGCTTGACACCGACCGTCGCGGTGAGCGCGGCGGGCTGGCGGATCGACCCGCCGGTGTCGGTACCGATGGCGATCGGGGCCTGGTGCGAGGCCAGCGCCGCGGCCGAACCACCGCCGGAACCACCGGGGGTGCGGCTCGGATCCCACGGGTTGCGGGTGGGGCCGTAGGCCGAGTTCTCGGTCGACGACCCCATGGCGAACTCGTCCATGTTGGTCTTGCCGAGGATCGGGATCCCCGCCTCGCGCAGTCGCGCGGTGACCGTGGCGTCGTACGGCGAACGGTAACCCTCGAGGATCCGTGAGCCACAGGTGGTGGGGGCGTCGGTGGTGGTGAACACGTCCTTGAGGGCGATGGGCACGCCCGCCAGGGGTCCGAGCTCCTCGCCGGCCGCCAGTCGGGTGTCGACGTCTTGGGCCGCCCGGAGAGCCTCGTCCGCGCCCACGTGGAGGAACGCGTTGATCTCGCCGTCGACCTCGTCGATACGGTCCAGGTGCGCCCGGGTGACCTCCTCCGAGGACACCTCCCGCGCGGCGATCCGCCCGGCCAGCTCGGCGGCGGTGGCGGTGGTGAGCTCGGTCATGCGTCCTCCCCCAGGATCTGCGGAACCTCGAAGCGCTGTTCGTCGGCTGCCGGGGCCTGGTCGAGTGCCTGCTCCGGGGTGAGGCCGGGCGTGACCACGTCGTCGCGGTAGACGTTGGTGATCGCGGTGGGGTGGCTCATCGCGGGCACGTCCTCCGCGGCGACCTCGGACACCGCCTGCACGTGGTCGAGGATGTCGGTGAGCTGCTGTGCGAACGAGTCCAGCTCGGAGTCGCTCAGTTCCAGGCGGGAGAGCCTGGCCAGATGCGCGACGTCCCCGCGTGAGATCGAGGTCACGTGCCTGCCCCTTTCCGTGACGTGGTCGGTACCGGCCCAGCCTAGTCAGCCCGAATGCGTGCGGCACAATGGGCGTCATGTCTTATCTGCTCCGTGTCATGCTGCCCGACCGACCGGGCAGTCTCGGCTCCCTCGCGGTGGCGCTGGGGACCGTGGACGCGGACATCATCAGCCTCGACGTGGTGGACCGGTTCGACGGGGTCGCCGTCGACGACATCGTCGTGGAGGTCCCGCACGGCACCTTCCCGGACGCCCTCATCACCGCCGCCGAGCGCCTGGACGGCGTGATGGTGGACTCCCTCCGGCCGTTCGGCGGGATCCTCGACGCGCATCGGGAACTCGAACTCATCGACGCCGTCGCCGGGGCGGGTGCCGGGGCTTCCCAACTGCTCGCCGACGAGCTCCCGGCCGCGCTGCGCGTCGGCTGGGCGCTGGTCGTGGAGGTGACCGCGGACGCGCGGTGCCGTCTGATCGCGCGGGGCGAGTCCGCACCGATGTGGGAGGGCGGCGAGGTCTCCGTGCTGTGCGGCCTGGAGCGGGTGACCGCACTGGACGACGACGACGACGGCGTGCCGGCGGAGTGGACGGCCATGGACACCTCGCTCGCGGCCGCGCCGTTGAACTCGGGACACATCCTCGTGGTGGGCCGACCGGGCGGTCCCTCGTTCAGGCCGTCCGAGGTCGCTCGGCTGGGGTACCTCACGGGGATCCTGCGGTCCCTCGACGCCGGCTGACCGGGCGGGCCCGCCGCTCCCTCGACGCCGGTCCGGCACGGATGTCGGTCAGCGGCGGGGTCCGCGTCGCCACGGCCACACCGCGACCGCCGCGAAGAGGAACGCCGTGACCGGCAGGACCCATGCCAGGTCCGTCATGAGGACGATCTGACGGAACTGTTCGTTCGACAGGAACTGCGCGACTTCGTTACAGGAGTAGAGGCAGGAGACCGGGTTCGACATCGGGCCGACCCAGAGCCACACCAGTCCGGCGAACGCTCCGGTCGATGCCCCCGCCACGGCGGAGGCCGACACCGCGAGGATGCGCCGGCGACGCTCGCTCCGCAGACCACGGAGGGAGACACCGACCGCGAGCGCGAGACCGACGCCCGCTCCGAGGAACAACGGCCAGGGGAACTGGACGAGGGGCGTCATCGGGGTCACGGGTCGGTCTGCTCCGGTTCCGCGTCCACCTCCGGGTCCAGGTCCCCTTCCCCCGCCCCGGCCGGACCGTTGTCCATCAGGTCGACGAAGCCGGCCTCGTCCAGGATCGTCAGGCCCAACTCCTCGGCCTTGGCCGCTTTGGACCCCGGGTTGTCGCCCACCACGACGTAGTCGGTCTTCTTGGAGACCGACCCGGAGGCCTTGCCGCCGCGAGCGATGATCGCCTCCTTGATGCCGTCGCGCGTGAAGCCCTCGAGTGAGCCGGTCGCCACGATCGTCAGTCCCTCCAGCGTCCGCGGGATCGATTCGTCACGCTCGTCGGCCATCGAGACACCTGCGGCGGTCCAGCGGTCGACGATCTCGCGGTGCCAGTCGACGTCGAACCACTCGACCACCGAGGCCGCGATGGTCGACCCGACCCCGTCCGTCTCCGCCAGTTCCTCCTCGGACGCGGCGCGGATGGCCTCCATGGTCCCGAACCGGGTCGCCAGGGCGCGCGCGGCCGTGGGGCCCACGTGTCGGATCGACAGCGCGACCAGTACCCGCCAGAGCGGTCGGTCCCGGGCGGTGGCGAGGTTGGCCAGCAGCTTGCGACCGTTCTCGGTGAGCACGGTGCGTTCGGGTTCGGCCCCCGCCTCGATCTGCTTGCGGGTGGCCTTGTCGACGCGGGTGTAGAGGTCTGTCCTGAGCAGGTCGGCTTCGGTGAGATCGAACAGTCCGGCCTCGTTGACCAGCACCCCGCTGGTCAGCAGATCCGAGGCGCCCTCGTACCCGAGCGCCTCGATGTCCAGGGCGTTGCGCGAGGCCAGATAGAACAGCCGCTCCCGCAGCTGGGCGGGACACGAACGCTGGTTGGGGCAGCGCCAGTCGGCGTCGCCCTCCTTCGCCGGGGCCAGGACCGTATCGCACTCCGGACAACGTTCGGGGAAGACGAACTCGCGCTCGGTGCCGTCGCGCCGCTCGACCACCGGGCCGAGGACCTCGGGGATCACGTCACCGGCCTTGCGGATCACCACGGTGTCGCCGATCAACACGCCCTTGCGGATCACCTCGGTCTGGTTGTGGAGGGTGGCCAACGAGACCGTCGAACCGGCGACCGTGACCGGCTGCATGTGGGCGAAGGGGGTGACCCGCCCGGTGCGCCCGACGGAGACCCGGATGTCCAGGAGTTCCGTCATGACCTCCTCCGGTGGGTACTTGTAGGCGATCGCCCACCGCGGCGCGCGGGAGGTCTGACCGAGTCGCCGTTGGACCGCGCGGTCGTCGATCTTCACGACGAGACCGTCGATCTCGTGTTCGGGGTCGCTGCGGTGCTCACCCCAGAACCTCATCCGCTCGACCACCTCCTCCACCCCGGTGGCGGGCGCGGTGTGCGGTGAGACGGGCAGGCCCCACTCGGCGAGGGCGAGGTAGACGTCGTGGAGGCTCTCGAAGGTCGCGCCCTCGACCGCGCCGAGACCGTGGCAGTACATGCCGAGTCGACGTTGGGCGGTGATGGCGGGGTTCTTCTGGCGCAGTGACCCGGCCGCACTGTTGCGCGGGTTGGCGAACGGTGCCTTGCCCTCGGCCACGAGACGAGCGTTGAGCTCGGCGAAGTCCTCGAGCCGGAAGAACACCTCGCCCCGCACCTCGATGAGCGAAGGCAGCGGGCGGTCGTCCGACGGGGTGAGCGTGACCGGGATGTCGTCGATGGTCCGCGCGTTGAGGGTCACGTCCTCCCCCGTACGCCCGTCACCGCGGGTGGCGGCGCTGACCAACCTCCCGTCGCGGTAGACCAGGTCCAGGGCCACCCCGTCGATCTTGACCTCGCACAGGAACGGCAGCCGGTCCTCCGATACTCCCGCCTGCTCGACGGCGGAGGCGACCCAGTCGCGCAGCTCCTCCTCGGAGAACACGTCGTCCAGGCTGGTCATCCGCTCGAGGTGCTCGACCGGGGCGAAATCCGTCGAGAAGCCACCGCCGACCAGTTGGGTCGGCGAATCGGCGGTCCGCAGCCCCGGGTGCGTCACCTCGAGCGCCTGCAACTCCTCGAAGAGCCGGTCGAACTCGGCGTCGGAGACGATGGGCGCGTCCTTGACGTAGTAGCGGAACTGGTGATCGCGGACCGTCTCCGCGAGCTCGGTCCACTCCTGCCGCACCTCGGGCGGGATGTCCCCCGTGCCGACGGGCTGACTGGTGTCATCGGGAAGGCTCACGAGGACAGGGTAATGCCGGGCAGGGCCTCGATGTCGGAGCGCTGCCCTACGGTGAGCCCATGACAACCCACACACAGCCACCCCTCGCCATCGACCGGAACCGACTGCTCGCGTTCGACCTCGAGACCACGGGCCCGGACCCCCGGACCGCCCACGTCGTCTCCTCCGCCCTCATCGCGATAGACGGGCAGCACAAGAAGGAACGGAACTGGCTCGCCGACCCGGGCATAGAGATTCCCGAGGGGGCGACGGCGGTCCACGGCATCACCACGGCCCATGCCCGCGAGAACGGCCGCCCCCACGCCGAGGTCATCGCCGAGACGGTGGCGGCCATCCGCCGCGGATGGGGCGAGGGACGCACGCTGGTGGTGTTCAACGCTTGCTACGACCTGACGATCCTGCGCCGGTGGGACCCGTCGTTCGAGATTCTGGGACCCGTGATCGACCCGTACGTCGTGGACCGCGCGGTGGATCCCTACCGGAAAGGCAAGCGGACGCTCGAGGCCCTGTGCGGTCTACACGGGGTACGACTCGACAGCGCCCACGAGGCCGCGGCGGATGCGCTCGCCGCCGCCCGGCTGGCGTGGAAGATGCTCGGCGGACAGCCGGAGTTGTCGGGTCCGGACTGGCGGGAGGTCAATGCGCGCCAGGCGAGCTGGCACGAGACGCGCCAGCGGGACTTCGTCGCGTACCTCGAGCGGTCCGGCAAGGACTCGTCCGACGTCAACACCCTCTGGCCGATGGCAGTGCTGTAGCGCCGCGTTGTCTGTTACTCCGCCACCCGCGGGGTGGTCTCGGCCACCAGACGGGCGCCCCGGAGGGCGGCCGCGGCTCGGCCCTCACCGGTCGAGGTCTCCTCGGCGGTGGGCGTGAGGATGACGCGGTCCAGGGTGGAGTACCTGGGCGCGCTCAGTCGGTCGAGCAGAGCCAGCAGTCCCACTGCGGTGTCCTCGGCCTCCGCCACGGTGCGTGGCGGCGGGCCGCCGCCGGGTAGACCCTCCAGGTGGAGGATCCCGCCGTTACCGAGGACCGTCCCGGCTGCATCCAGCGCGGCATGCGACCGGGCTGTGTGCAGCGGCGCGGTCGCCAGGCACACCCCGTCGAGAGGCGTCTCACCCCGCGGGGGGTCGCTGACGACCTCCCAGACCGGAGGTGCCCCAGGGTCGGAGGTGACCGGGAGCCGGATCAGGACCTCTGCGGCCCCGGCGTCGCGGAGCGCAGCGGCGAACCGGCAGAGCGACAGGGCGAGTCGATCGGGCGGGACGGCCGCGATCGGGTCGAGACGGCTGGGCGAGCGGACCGTCCCGGCGGCGACATGCCAGAGCAGGGGCTCGTCCACCAGGATCCGTGCGCCTGCCCCTATCCGGCCCGCCAGCCGCACGGCTCGCGCACTCGCGCCCTCCGCCAGGGAGGCGGCCAGGTCTCGCCGGGCGCCGCGATCGCTGAGCACGGGGAATCCGCCGGGCAGTTCCACCCCGGCCGCGAGAGACCACGGGCCCACCACACGGACCTGCAGGCGGCGGGAGTCGATGGCGGGGTCCCCCTCGGGATCACGGGCCCGCTCGTCGGCCTCCTCGAGGGCGTCGGCGTCCCGGTCGAGGAAGTCGGCGGCACGACGGGCGAGGCGGCCCGGGGCGTCGGCGAGTCGCCATCCGCGTGGCGAGACGTCGACCGGCAGGTCGGCGAGCATCGCCAGCGTGCGGCCGACCTGGTCGGCCCCGGGGCCGCGATCCGGAAGCTCGGGCAGGAACGGCAGCGCGTGGCATTCCCCCATGATCACCCGCGCCGATTCCCGCGGGTCGGTGCCGGGCATGGGGCCGGCCCCGGTGCTGGACGGTCCCACCGGCGTCACTCGGTTCCCGCGGCCGGACGGGACGCGGAGATGGTGCCGCTGCCCAGAACGCGGTCGCCGTCCGGTTCGGGCCGGTACAGCACGGCGGCCTGCCCGGGGGCGACGCCGCGGATCGGCTTCTCGAGCGTGATCTCGAGCCGGGCATCCGGTCCGTCGCCGAGGCGGCGGACGTGGCCCGGGGTCGCTTCGCCGTGGGCGCGGATCTGCACCAGGCAGTCGGTCTCGTGGATGTCGTCGTCGACGAGCCAGTAGGGCGAGGACGCGGTCATGCCGGACGAGAGCAGATGGTCCGCGCCACCGACGGTGACGGTGCCACTGTCGGCGTCGATCGCGGTGACGTAGCGGGGGCGACCGTCCGCCGCGGGTCCGCTGACCCCGAGGCCCTTGCGCTGGCCGATGGTGAACCCGTGGATGCCCTCGTGGCGGCCGAGCTCGTCGCCGGTGTCGGCGTCGACGACAGCGCCGGGACGCATGCCGATGCGCGCCCCGAGAAAGGCGCGGGTGTCGCCCGAGGGGATGAAGCAGATGTCATGGCTGTCGGGCTTGGAGGCGACGGGCAGCCCGGCGGCCTCGGCCTCGGCGCGGACCTGCGACTTGAGTGAATCCCCGAGGGGGAACATCGAGTGCGCGAGCTGCTCCGGGGTGAGCACGCCGAGGACGTACGACTGGTCCTTGGCGTCGTCCACGGCGCGTCGTAGGACCGGCCGTCGGGTGCCGTCGGGCAGTTCCTCGGACGACAACCGCGCGTAGTGGCCGGTGGCGACGGCGTCGAAGCCGAGCGCCATGCCCCGGTCGAGGAGGGCCTCGAACTTGATCCGCTCGTTGCACCGGAGGCACGGGTTGGGGGTCTCGCCTCGGGCGTAGGACTCGACGAAGTCGTCGATCACGTCGGCACGGAAGCGCTCGGCGAAATCCCACACGTAGAACGGGATGCCCAGCAGATCGGCGACCCGGCGGGCGTCCCCCGCGTCCTCCCGCGAACAGCACCCGCGCGAACCCGTTCGCAGGGTCGCCGGATCCGCGCTGAGTGCGAGGTGGACGCCCACGACGTCGTGTCCGGCGGCGACGGCTCGGGCGGCGGCAACGGCGGAGTCCACTCCCCCGCTCATGGCGGCGAGGACCCTCATGACGCGGCCACCCCGGTGCGGGCCATCCCGGTACGGGCGAGCCCGAGGCCGGCGACGCGGGCGCGTTCGGCCGCGGGCCCGATGGCCGCGACGGCGGCGTCGACGTCGTCCTCTGTGGTGGTGTGCCCCAGGCTCAGGCGCAGACTGCTGCGGGCAGCGGCCTCGTCGGCACCGAGGGCCAGCAGGACGTGACTCGGCTCTGCCACACCGGCCGTACAGGCCGAGCCCGTGGAGCATTCGATCCCCGCGGCGTCGAGCAGCAGGATGAGTGACTCGCCGGAACAACCCGGGAAGGTGAGGTTGGCGATGCCCGGCAGGCGCTCCCCGCCCCCGTTGGCGATCGCGCCGGGGACCTCGGCGAGCACACCTGCGACGAGCCGATCGCGCAACCGGCTCAGACGCCGGGACTCGGACTCCATCTCGCGGACCGCTTCCTCGAGCGCGGCGGCCATCGCGACGACCCCCGGCACGTCCACGGATCCGGACCGCAGGTCCCGCTCCTGGCCACCCCCGTACCCGATCGGCACGCAGTCGGCACCGCGGTCGAGGAGCAACGCACCGACGCCGAGCGGTCCACCGAACTTGTGCGCGGAGAGACTGAGAGAGGTCACGCCCAGGGCGGAGAAGTCGACCGGGACGTGCCCGACGGCCTGGACGGCATCGGTGTGGACGGCCGCGCCCACCGCGCGGGCCGGGCCGGCCGCCGCCGCGACATCCGTGAGGGTGCCGATCTCGTTGTTGCCGAGCATCACCGCGACGAGGGCCAGTCGCGGGCCGAGCTCGTCGGCGAGGTCGCGGACCGTTGCCGGGGTGACGGCGCCGCGGGGGTCCACGGGCAACACCCGGACGGCCTTCCGACCGCCACGGTCGGTCGCCAGGTGGGCGGCGGCGTCGAGGACGGAGTGGTGCTCGGTCGCCCCCACGGCCACCACGTCGCCCGCCGAGGCACCCACCTGCCCGAGAACGGCGAGATTGTCGGACTCCGTCCCGCCTGAGGTGAACACCACCTCGGACGGTCGACAGCCGAGGTGGTGCGCGAGGGACTCGCGGGCCTCCTCGACGCGGCGGCGGGCGCGGCGTCCGGAGCCGTGGAGCGAGGACGCGTTGCCGACCGAGGAGGACGCCTCGGCGTAGGCGTCGACGGCCGCCGCGCGCATCGGGGTGGTCGCGGCGTGGTCGAGATAGTGCACAGAGCGGGTGGTGGGCATATCGCTGGCAAGGATACGCACGAACGCGCCGGACCCCGGCACCGCAGGGGTGCCGGGGTCCGGGCGACGCTGGTGGACGCGGTGCGTCCTGCTCACTTACGAGCGTTGATGGCCTCGGTGAGCTGCGGGGCGACGTTGAACAGGTCGCCGACGATGCCGTAGTCCGCGATCTCGAAGATCGGGGCCTCCTCGTCCTTGTTGACGGCGACGATGGTCTTCGACGTCTGCATGCCGGCGCGGTGCTGGATGGCGCCCGAGATACCGAGGGCGATGTACAGCTGCGGCGACACGGTCTTGCCGGTCTGGCCGACCTGGAACTGGCCCGGGTAGTAGCCCGAGTCCACAGCGGCGCGCGACGCGCCGACGGCGGCCTTGAGCGAGTCGGCGAGCGGCTCGACGACCTTCTCGAAGTTGTCCGCGGAGCCGACGCCACGACCACCTGAGACGACGACGGTCGCCTCGGTGAGCTCGGGGCGGTCGCCGCCCACGATCGGGTTGCGCGAGATGACCTTGGCGGCGTTCTCGGGCTCGGGGACCTGCACCTCGACGACCTCGCCGGCGCCGGCGGCCGGGGCGGCCTCGACGGAGCCCGGACGCAGCGTGTAGATCGGGGTCTCGCCGGAGACGGTCGCCTCGACGGTGAAGGCGCCACCGAAGATCGAGTGGACGGCCGAACCGTCGGACTTGATCTCCACGACGTCACACAGGGTGCCGGAGCCGGTGCGGGCCGCGAGACGACCCGCGACCTCCTTGCCCTCGAACGTGGCGGCCAGGACGATCGCGGCCGCACCCTGCTCGGCGAGGCCGGCCAGGACGTCGACCTTGGGGGTGACGAGGTAGTTTTGGACCGCGTCACCCTCGGCGACGTAGATCTTCTCCGCGCCGGCCTCCTTGAGGGCATCGGTGAGCGCGGCGGCGGTGCCGGTCTCACCGAAGACGACCGCGGAGGGCTCTCCGAGGACACGAGCGGCGGTCAGCAGCTCGAGGGACACCTTCTTGAGTTCGCCGTCGACGTGCTCGACCGCGACGAGGACTTCAGCCATGGTGGATTCTCCTTGAAAAAGACTGGGATGAGTCGGTCGGGGTGAGTTCGCGTCAGATGAGCTTCTGCGACACGAGGTACTTGGCGACGTCGTTGCCGCCTTCGCCCTCGTCGGTGACCTTCTCGCCGGCGGCGCGCGGCGGCTTGGGGCTCGCGGAGGTGACGCTGGACGCGGCGTTGTCCTTGCCCACCTGGGCGGCCTCGACGCCGGCGTCGGCCAGCGTGAGGGACTCGACCGGCTTCTTCTTGGCGGCCATGATGCCCTTGAAGGACGGGAACCGCGGCTCGTTGATCTTCTCGCCGACGGAGACGACGCACGGCAGGGTGGCCTCGACCTCGAAGATGCCCTCGTCGGTCTCACGCTCGCCCTTGGCGACGCCGTCGGCGATCTCCAGGGTGCGCATGTGCGTCAGCTGCGGGAGGCCGAGGTACTCGGCGAGGATGGCCGGGACGGCACCCATGCGGCCGTCGGTGGCCTCGTTGCCGGCGATGACCAGCTCGGTGCCCTCGATGGTGCCCAGCACGTTGGCCAGCGCCCACGAGGTCTGGACGACGTCGGAACCGTGCAGGGCCTCGTCGTTGAGGTGGACGGCCTTGTCGGCGCCCATGGACAGGGCCTTGCGGATGGCCTCGGTGGCGCGGTCCGGACCGGCGCACAGGACGGTCACCTCGCCGCCGTGGGCCTCCTTGATCTGGAGCGCCTGCTCGACGGCCTTCTCGTTGATCTCGTCCAGGACCGCGTCCGCGGCCTCGCGGTCCAGGGTGTAGTCCCCGTCCGTGAGCTTGCGCTCGGAATAGGTGTCGGGAACCTGCTTGATCAGTACGACGATGTTCGTCATGGGCCTGCGTCGACCTCCTGCGAGTCGGGGCGGGGTGCGCCCCCGTCTAGACCGGGCGCACCGGATTGTGGTCCTGCCAGACACAATAACGCGGCCGTGGCCGCGGTGACGGTGCCGGGGCGGTCGGTGGCGGGGCACGGCGCCCGGTCGGCGGCCACCGGGTGGGGCGGGTGGTTCAGTTGATGCGCTTGTCCCAGCCGGACCAGGCGGCGTCGCGCAGTTCGTTCTTGCGGACCTTTCCGGTCGACGTCCGGGGCAGGGCCTCGGTCAACTCCACCGCACCGGGCACCTTGTAGCGCGCGATCCTGGTCCGGCAGTGCTCGATCACGGCGGCCTCGTCGAGCGTGGAGCCCGGCCGGACCACGACGTAGGCCTTGGGACGCTCGCCCCACTTCTCGTCGGGCATGGACACGACCGCGCAGTCGACCACGTCGGGGTGGGACACGACCGCCTGCTCGACCTCGATGGTGGAGATGTTCTCGCCGCCGGAGACCACGACGTCCTTGGCGCGGTCCAGCAGTTGCACGTATCCGTCCGGGTGCATGACGCCCAGGTCGCCGGAGTGGAACCACCCGCCGGCGAACGCGGTGGCCGTGGCCTCGGGGTCGCCGAAGTACCCCTTCATGACCCCGTTGCCGGTCATGACGACCTCGCCCATGGTCACGCCGTCGGCGGGGACGTCGACCAGCCGACTCTCCCCCGGTGAGGTGCGCTCGACCACACGCACGGTGTCGGCGTGGATCATGGCGACGCCCTGGCGCGACTTGAGCCCGGCCCGCTCGTCAGGGTCCAGGTCGGCCCATCCGGGCTGCGGGGTGCACACCGTGAACGGGCCGTAGGTCTCGGTCAGTCCGTACACCTGGGTGACGTCGATGCCGAGCTCCTCGAAGCGGCGCAGGATGGTCGGCGAGGGCGGGGCCCCGGCGGTGACCATGCGGATCCCGTCGATCGGCCGGGCGGCCGGGTCGTCGGCGATGGTGGACAACACTGCTGGTGCGCCGGCCAGGCGGTTGACCCCCTCGTCGTCGAACAGTCTCCAGATCTCGTCCCCGCGGACGGCGCGCAGACACACGTGGGTCCCCATCGCACCGGTCAGCGCCCAGGTCGTGCACCACCCGTTGCAGTGGAACATGGGCAGCGTCCAGAGGTACTTCGAGTCGGCGTCCAGGCCCTGGGTGACGATCTCGCCGAGGGAGTTGAGGTAGGCGCCCCGGTGCGTGTACATGACGCCCTTGGGTCGGCCGGTGGTGCCGGAGGTGTAGTTGACCGCGATGACGGAGTCCTCGTCGGCGACCGTCCACGAGACCGGCTGCGGGGAGGCGGACGCGAGGGCGTCCTCCATGGCCTCGGCGCGCGGGCCGAAGCGGGCCGGGTCGGGTTGCGTGCCGTCGGCGTCCGGGGCGACCAGGACGAGACGCAGCGCGTCGGGGACCTCGTCGCCCAGCCCCGCGAGGAGTTCCGCGTCGGCGATGAGGACGGCGATCCCGGCGTGCTCCACGATGTAGGCGATCTCGGCCGGGGCGAGGCGGGTGTTGAGGGCGACCACGGCGCCGCCCGCGAGGGGGACGCCGAACTGCGCGAGCAGCGCCTCGGCCGAGTTCGGCGCCAGGACGCCCACCCGGTCACCGCGCGCCACGCCGCGCATCTTCAGCAGGGAGGCCAGCCGGGTGGCCCGGTCGGCGAACTCGGCGTAGGTCTGACGGCGCGGGCCGTCGACGACCGCGGTGGCGTCGGGTGAGACGCGCGCGGCCTTCTCGAGGAAGCTCAGCGGGGTGATCGCGGTGTCGAGTCCGGAGTTCGCTGTCATCGGGGTGTGGCCGCCTTCCGTGGGCACGGGTGATGCCCGTCACGGTAGCCGCGGAGTGCACTCCGAGATCCGTGATTCCCCCGCCCCGCACCCCTGCCCGTCGGTCCCCGCGTCCGCCACGTCGGAGCGCCGGTCGGGTGGGCGGCGGGCGGCGGACTACTCTCTCGTGTGACTGTCTCGACTCGACGGGGGGGACCTGTGGCACCGGCACCGACACCGGCACTGACACCGCGCACCGCGCGGGCCTTGGTCGCCGTCGCGCTGGCGGCGGGGGTGGCCGCCGGCTGCGCCTCGGATACGGAGAGCGGCGGCGCCCGCCTGGGCCAGGCCGCGAGCTGGTCCTCGCTCGCGGGTGGCCCGCCGAACTCCGGTCGCGCACACTCCGGGGTCTCGGACGCCCCCGGACTGCTGTGGTCACGCGCCCTCGGTGCGCCCGCGGTCGGCGTGGCCTCCTCGGACGGCATCGGCACGTCGTTCCAGGCCACGATCTCCGAGCGCGGGTGCAACCTCTTCGCACTGACCGCCGACGACGGCCGCAAGCGGTGGTGTCTGCGCCTGCCGACCGACGGGCCGCGGATCACCGCGACAGTCGACGGGCGCGGTTCGCTGTTCGTGCCCCTCTACGGCGGGGTCGGCGCCCTGACGGCCGAGGGCGAGAACCGATGGACCGCCGCGACCCGGGGCGTGCCCACGACCGTGACGTTGCTGGACGGACGCCACCTGCTGCTCGTGTCGCACCTGGGGGCGGCACGGGTGATCAACGCCCACACCGGTCTGGACGTCACGCCCGAACTGCGGATCGCCGGCGACATCTCCACGGACGACCCGGCGTACGGGCTCCCGTGGTGCGCGACCGGCGCGCGGGGTTGCCCGGTCCCCGCCCCCGCGGCCGTGGACACGGACACGGCCACCGCCTACCTCACCGCGTGGACGCCGGGCGCCGACGATCCGGAGTTGGTGGCGGTGCGACTGGTCGCCGGTGAGTTCACTGCCCTCGACGTGCTGTGGCGTGCACCCCTGCCCGACGGGCGCCTGGGGACGCCGGTGGTGCTGTCGAACGACCGGGACGAGGTCTACGTCCACGCGGCCGACGGCGATCTCGCCGCGTACTCGACGTCCGACGGCACGGCACTGTGGACCGCCCCCGTCGGGTACCGACCGGACACGCCTCCCGCCCTGTTGCCCGACGGCACCGTGGTCAGCGGCGGTCGCACGACGACCGTGTGGAGAGGACCCGACGACGACCACGACGACGACGCGGGCCCGGCGCCGGTGGTGGCCGTTCGCGGGCAGGACGGAACCGGCCGGGTGGTCTGGCGCCGGGACGACCTGCGCCAGCTCACCAACCCCGCCGCGACGCCGGACGGGCGGGTGCTGGTGGCCGTGCGCTCGGGCGGATCCGACGACGAGCCCGGCATCGCGGTCCACCTGCTCGACGGCACCGACGGCGCCACCCTCCACCGGATCGAGGTGCCCGCCGCGACGGGCCCGGTCTCGGGACTCAGCGTCGACGCGGACGGCCGGATCGCGCTGACGACCGCGGTGGGCGCCCTCTACGTGTTCGAGTGAGCAGTGCGCGGCCCGCACACGAACACCACGGCGGAGCTGCCGATCCGGGTCACCACCAGGGCCAACGGCCGTGACCCGTTGAGCGAGAGCGAGCGTCGCAGCACGTCCGGGTCGGTGTCGACGCCGCGGACGAGGATCTCCAGCGACCCGCAGTCGCGCTGACGCAGCACGCGGCGCAGCTGCTTGCGGTCGAGCCTGCACTTCTCGAGCACCTCGAACCCGGTGTAGCCGTCCGGGATCCGCGGGCCGGTCAGGTGGGCGATCCTCGGGTCGAGCTGACGGAGCCCGTGGCGGCGGGCCCAGTGCCGCACGAGTCCGGCGCGGACGACCGCCCCGTCGGGGTCCACGATGAACCGCTCGGCCTCCTCGTGGGCGTCGACCTCGTCGTCGTCGCCGTCGGTCACCTCCTCCACGTGGACCGCTACCCCGTCCGCGACGAGGCGCGGTGGTCCCCACGGCCCGGCCGCGTCGGCGGCGGCCGTGCGCACCACGGTCGCACGGCGGCGCACACCCGCGGACAGTCCCGGCGACCACAGGCACGCCTCCCGCACCGAACCGTCGAGGGACACCAGTTCGACCTCCCCGGCATGGTCGAGCACCGAGGTGTCGAGGCCCGGGGCGCACTTGATGACGTGATCGCGGTCGGCGGCGACGGCGAGCAGGTCGGGCAGCGGCGGGCTGAGCCACGCCGGGTCGTGGACCCGACGGCCCCCGGACCGGCGGGCGGGGTCCGCCACCAGGACGGCGTCGCGGCTGGGCGGGGCGAGCGCGTCGGCCACGCACACGAGTGCGTCGGGGACGTTGTGGGCCGCCATCCGCGCGCGGACCGGATCCAGATCCGAGCCGATCACCCGGTCGGCCGTCCGGACGAGTTCGGTGAGCTCGGCGCCGACGGAGCAGGTGACGTCGTGGACGTCCCGTCCTGCCAGGCGCCCGGCCCGCAGGGCCGCGACGGGCCACGCGGTGGCCTGCTGGACGGCTTCGTCGGTGAGCAACATCGCCCCGGCACCCCGGATTCGACCCCTCGCGCGCGCCCGGGCGGTGACGACGTCGATCGCCGCCGCCGCATGCACGGGATCCGCGCGCCGGACGGCCGCTGTCGAGGCCACGAGGTCCGCGCGGGACCACGCCAGGCCGGCGGCGAGGTCGAGCAGGTCGCGTCCGGCGGCGGTGCGCAGGAACTCCAGGTCGTCGGGGGTCACCGACGCAACGTTAGTTCCCGCCCGGAGCGATGGCCCGCGGGGTGGCCAGGACCTCGTCGACATCGGCGGCGGCGGCCAGATCGGACAGCACGTCGAGGGTCGGGCGCAGCATGCCGAGCCGGCCGAGGGTCCCCGCCTGCGCGGCGTCGTCGGCGCGGATCCACTCGGTCGCGCGCGCCTCGGTCGTGCCGCCGTCCGGCTCGACGCCGTGGGGCAGGGCCGCCACGAAGAACAGGGTGTCGTACCGGCGCGGGGGTCCGACCGGGGTGGTCCACCGGTCCCACGGGCGCAGCAGGTGCGCGGACAGCACCAGGCCGTGCGCGGCGAGCAGCGAATCCAGGTCGCCCTCCCCCGCGTCGAGTGCGCGTCGCTCGCCGGGGCCCGGCGGGTCGGCCGGTGCGGCGGCTCCCGGCCCGGTCGCCGGCTCGGCGAGCAGCACCCCGGTCTCCTCGAACAGTTCCCGCGCCACCCCGCGGACGGCCGCGGCGGCGCGGTCCGCGTCGATCCCGAACCGCCCGGCCCACCACTCCGGCTCGGGCCCGCGCCAGGGGCGGGTGCCGTGGTAGTCCCGCGGTTCGACGCCTCCGCCGGGGAACACCGACATCCCGGCGGCGAACTGCATGGTCGCCACCCGGTGCTGCAGGAAGACCTCCACTCCCCCGCCGACCCGCGCGTCGCGGACCAGGGCGACCGTGGCGGCCTCGCGGACCGGCACGGCCTCCGGCGCGAACGCCGCGGGAGCCTCACGTGCCGTCATGCCCGGGGTGCCCGCCGGTGCCGGCCCGAGCGGCGCGCCCGGCGCGCGAAGTAGCGTCCGTCGATCGCGTCCACGACGATCGACTGGGAGAAGGCCCTGCTGAGATTGTCGGAGGTGATCACCTCGTCGATCAGCCCCATCGCGGTGACCTCGCCCTCCGCCAGGAGCATGGCGTGGGTGAACCCCGGGGGGATCTCCTCCACGTGGTGGGTGACCAGGACCGTGGCGGGGGCGTCCGGATCCATCGCCATGTCCCCGAGGCGGGCGACCAGGTCCTCCCGGCCGCCCAGGTCCAGCCCCGCCCCCGGCTCGTCGAGAAGCAGCAGTTCGGGATCGGTCATCATGGCGCGGGCGATGAGCACGCGCTTGCGCTCCCCCTCGGAGAGGGTGCCCCAGGTTCGCTCGGCCAGGTGCTCCGCCCCGATCGACTCGAGGGTGTCCGCGGCGCGCTCGAAATCCTCCGGGTCGTACTTCTCCCGCCAGCGGCCCAGCACGGCGTATCCGGCGGAGATGACCAGATCCTGCACCACCTCGTCGCCGGGGATGCGACCGGCCACCGCGACCGACGACAGGCCGACACGGCTGCGCAGCTCGGTCACCTCCGTCCGGCCCAGCTGCTCCCCGAGGATGACGGCCGTCCCCGTGCTCGGGTACTCCAGGGCCGAGGCGATCCGCAGCAACGAGGTCTTGCCCGCGCCGTTGGGGCCGAGCACCACCCACCTCTCGTCCAGTTCCACCTGCCAGGACAGGGGCCCCACGAGGGACGTGCCGTCCCGCCGGAGCGAGACGTCGCGGAGGTCGAGGACGAGGTCGGGGTCGATGTCGATCAGGGTGCTCACGACGCCCATCTAACCGGTAATCGGGAGGACGGGTGGCGAAGAACACGGCCGTGCAGGTGAACGCCGACTCGGGCACCCCTGAAGGATCGGCCCGACTTCGCTAGCGTCGTGGAGGTGACGCCGCCCACCGCGGCGCCCACCCGCCGAGAGGAGCACCGACGTGAACGACCGTCTGGCCATCGATGAGGTCCGCCCCCTCGTCTCCTGCGGGAGGTTCCCGTCCAAGTCCGTGGTCGGGGAGATCCTGCCCGTCTCCGCGATCGTCTGGCGCGAGGGCCACGACGCCCTGTCCGCCAGCCTGGTCGTCCGCCGACCCGGCGGCGCGTCCTCCCGCACCACGATGGTGCCCGGCACCGAGCCGGACACCGTCCACGCGCTGCTGCCCACGGATGTGGCGGGGATGTGGTCGTTCCGGGTGGAGGCGTGGTCCGACCCGTTCGCCACGTGGCGCAGCGGCATCGTCAAGAAGATGGCCGCGGGCCTGGACTCGGGCGAGCTGGGCAACGAGTTCGAGGTGGGCGCCCGCGTGCTCGACACCGCGATCGCCCGGGCGACGGTCGCCGGCGCCGCCGCCCGGGTCGACCTGCTGACCGGGGCTGCCGCCGCGCTGCGCGGCCCGGGCGACGCGGCCACCCGGACCGCCCCGGCGCTGTCGGACGAGGTCGCGGCCGCGCTGGCCGCCGATCCCGTCCGCGAACTCGTGACCGTGGGTCAGACCCACCGCGTGTGGGTGGACCGTCGCGAGGCGCAGTTCAGCTCCTGGTACGAGTTCTTCCCCCGCTCCACCGGCGGGTGGGACGACGAGGGCCGTCCCATCCACGGGACGTTCACCACCTCGCGCTCCTACGTCGATCACGCGGCCGACCTCGGGTTCGACGTCGTGTACCTGCCGCCGATCCACCCCATCGGCGAGATCAACCGCAAGGGCCGCAACAACACCCTGACCCCCGGGCCCGACGACGTCGGGTCACCGTGGGCCATCGGCTCCGCCGAGGGCGGACACGACGCGGTCCACCCCGACCTCGGCACCGTCGACGACTTCCGGGACCTGGTGACCTACGCCGGGGAGCGCGGCGTCGAGGTCGCACTGGACCTTGCCCTGCAGTGCGCGCCCGACCACCCGTGGGCCGCCGAACACCCCGAGTGGTTCACCGTGCTGCCCGACGGGCACATCGCCTACGCCGAGAACCCGCCCAAGAAGTACCAGGACATCTACCCGGTCAACTTCGACACCGACCCCGAGGGCATCTACGCCGAGGTGCTGCGTGTCGTCCGGCTGTGGACGTCCCTCGGGGTACGGATCTTCCGGGTGGACAACCCGCACACCAAGCCGGCCGACTTCTGGAACCGCCTCATCAGCGAGGTGAAGCGGACCGAGCCGGACGTGCTGTTCCTGGCGGAGGCCTTCACCCGGCCGGCCCGGCTGTTCGGACTGGCCAAGCGCGGGTTCTCGCAGTCCTACACCTACTTCACGTGGAAGACCACGAAGGCCGAGTTGATGGAGTTCTGCGAGCAGTTGCTAGCCCACGTCGACGAGGCCCGCCCCAACATGTTCACCAACACCCCGGACATCCTCCACGAGTCGCTCCAACGTGGCGGCCCGGCGATGTTCGCGATCCGGGCGGTGCTCGCCGCGACGCTCTCGCCCGCGTGGGGCGTGTACTCCGGCTACGAGCTCTACGAATGGCAGCCCGTCGCCGACGGCAGCGAGGAGTACCTCGACTCGGAGAAGTACGAGCTGCGGCCCCGTGACTTCGCCGCCGCGGAGGCCGCCGGGCAGTCGCTCGCCCCGTGGCTGCGCACCCTCAACCGGGTCCGCCGCGAGCACCCCGCCCTGCAGCAGCTGCGCACCCTGACGTTCCACGACGTGGACAACGACCAGATCATCGCCTACTCCAAGGTCGACCCGGCCACCGGAGACTGCGTTCTCACGGTGGTCTCCCTGGACTCCCTCGGCGTCCAGGAGGGCACCCTCCACCTCGACATGGCGGCCCTGGGGTACGACGCCGACGCCCGGTTCAGCGTCCGCGACGAGGTGACGGGCTCCGAGTTCCACTGGGGGTCGAGCAACTACGTCCGGCTCGAGCCGTGGACCGCCGTCGCACACATCATCGCGATCCCGCCCTGCGACGAAGCACGTAGGGTCGAACTGTCCTACCGCACGCACACCGTGGATTGAGGCGAACGGCCATGGCACAGCACAAGAAGAAGGACCGCTCCACCGACCGGCTCCAGCCGGAGCAGACCTCGTCGTCGTCGCCCTCGTCGTCGTCGCCGCTGTCTTCATCACCGCCGTCACCGCCGTCACCGACACCGCCCGCGCCGGCCACGGCGCCCGTCGCGTCCCCCGGGCCCGTCACTCCCACGGAACCGACGCCGATCCCGCACGACGTCCTCGGCCGGCTCCGGTCCGGCACCCACCACGACCCGCACTCCGTCTACGGCGCGCACCGCGACGGCGACGGCTCGGTCGTCCGCACCGTCCAGCCGGGCGCGGTGGAGGTGGAGATCGTGTTCGACGACCGCACCGTCCCCATGACCCCGGTCGGCGACGGACTGTTCCACGCGGCGGTGCCCGAGACGGAGGTGCCCGACTACCGTTTCCGGGTCCGCTACCCCGACGGCCACACGCGCACCGTCGCGGACGGCTACCGCTTCCTCCCGACGCTGGGCGAGGTCGACCTGCACCTCATCGGCGAAGGGCGCCACGAACGACTGTGGGATGTCCTCGGCGCCCACGTGCGCACCTACGAGACCGCGGGCGGACCGGTCACCGGCACGTCATTCGCCGTGTGGGCGCCCAACGCCCGCGGGATGAGCGTCGTCGGCGACTTCTGCGGATGGAATCCCACCGCGCTGCCCATGCGCTCGATCGGGTCCTCCGGGGTGTGGGAGTTGTTCGTCCCCGACGTCGCCGACGGCGCCGTCTACAAGTACTGCGTCCGCGGGGCCGACGGCCGGACCATCGACCACGCCGACCCCATGGCGGTGGCCACCGAGGTGCCGCCCTCGACCGGGTCGAAGGTGTTCACCTCCGGCTACGAGTGGAACGACGACGAGTGGATCGCCGCCCGCGCGACCCGCGACCACTCGCACTCCCCGATGACCGTCCTCGAGGTCCACGTCGGCTCCTGGCGGCCCGGCCTCGACTACCGCGAGTTCGCGCACGAACTCGCCGACCACATCATCGAGACCGGGTTCACCCACGTGGAGTTGATGCCGGTCGCCGAGCACCCCTTCGGCGGCTCGTGGGGCTACCAGGTCTCGTCGTACTTCGCCCCGACCAGCCGGTTCGGCACCCCGGACGACCTGCGCTACGTCATCGATCACCTCCACTCCCGCGGTATCGGAGTCCTGGTGGACTGGGTACCCGCCCACTTCCCCAAGGACGAGTGGTCGCTCGGCCGGTTCGACGGCACCCCGCTCTACGAGCACGCCGACCCCCGACGCGGCGAACAGCCCGACTGGGGCACCTACGTCTTCGACTTCGGCCGCCACGAGGTGCGCAACTTCCTCGTCGCCAACGCCCTGTACTGGGCCGAGGAGTTCCACATCGACGGACTGCGGGTGGACGCCGTGGCCTCGATGCTCTACCTCGACTACTCCCGCGAGGCCGGCGAGTGGACCCCCAACATCCACGGTGGACGGGAGAACCTCGAGGCCATCTCGTTCCTCCAGGAGGTCAACGCCACCTTGGCCCGGGAGCACCCCGGTTTCCTCACCGTGGCCGAGGAGTCCACGTCCTGGGGCGGCGTCACGTCGCCCACCTACACGGGCGGCCTCGGGTTCTCCATGAAGTGGAACATGGGCTGGATGAACGACACCCTGCGCTACGTGGGGCTCGACCCGATCTACCGCGGTTTCCACCACGGCGAGATCACCTTCTCGATGATGTACGCCTGGAGCGAGCGCTTCGTCCTCCCCCTGAGCCACGACGAGGTGGTCCACGGCAAGGGATCGATGTGGGAGCGTATGCCCGGCACCTCGTGGGACCGTGCGGCCGGCATCCGCAGCCTGTACGCCTACATGTGGGCGCACCCCGGCAAGAAGCTGCTCTTCCAGGGCCTCGAGTTCGGGCAGACCACCGAGTGGGACGCCGACAAGGGTGTCGCCTGGGAGAATCTCGAGGGCTGGGAGGGCGAGTATCACCGTGGCATCCTCGCCTGCGTGCGGGACCTCAACGCCCGCTACGCCGACAATCCCGGCCTGTGGTCGCTCGACGACGACCCCTCCGGCTTCTCGTGGATCGACGCCAACGACGCCGCCCACAACACGCTGTCCTTCCTGCGGACCGACCACGCCGGCAACACCGTCGCGTGCGTGGTCAACTTCTCCGGCGCCGCACTCGGCGATTACCGCATCGGGCTCCCCGAGGACGGGTACTGGGAGGAGATCCTCAACACCGACGCCTCGGCCTACGAGGGCTCGGGCGCGGGCAACCTCGGCGGTGTCCACGCCGAGCCGGCACCCCACCACGGACGGCCCTATTCCGCGGCGATCACGGTCGGCCCCCGCGCCACCGTGTGGTTCCGACACGCGGCACCGACGACGACGGAGATCGCGGGCGCCTGAGCGGCCGGGAGCCGAGCGTCAGTAGAGCGCGCTCGCGAGGTCCCGGCGCGCGGCCAGCACGCGTGCATCGTCCACCGGCAGCGCCTCGAGGAGCTCGAGCAGGCGCGCACGCAACGTGGCCCGCTCGTCACCACCGTGGACACGGATCGCGTTCACCAGCGTCGCGAACGCGGCCTCGTACTCGCCGCCCACCAGGGCGGCGTCGGCGGCCCGCAGGGCGTCGGGGACGGACCCCTCGCCCGTGTCGGCCGCCTCCACCGAGCGGCGAGAGGCCTGGACGTAGCGCAGCGCCTCCACCAGGGAGTGCTCTCCCGGGCGGGAGTCCACGAGCGCCGTGAAGCGCTCCTCCGCGGCCGCCAGGTCGCCCTCGGCGAGCGCGTCCTCGGCGGCATCCCGCTCGGGGTCGGTGGGCTCCTCCGGCTCCACGTCGTCGGTGTCCGGTGCGGGCCCACCCAACTTGCCCTCGGTCGCCCGGAGCACGGCCGCGAGCCACTGACGTAGGGCCTCCTCCGGCTGCTCACCCTCGAAGTCGGCGAGCGGGCGGCCCGCCGCCACCGCGTACACGGTCGGCACCGCCCGGGCCTGCAGCGCCTGCGCGATGCCCGGGGAGACGTCGACGTCGACGGTCGCATGGACCCACTGACCGCCGGCCTCCATCGCCAGTGCGTCCAGCAGGCTGGTCAGCGCGGTCGGCGCCCGCTGGGACACCAGCTCGAGGATCACGGGAACCTGGGCGGACCGGGCCAGGACCTCCTGCTCGAAGGAGGCCTCGTCCACCTCCACCAGGACCGCCGGACCGGAGCCCGGCGGCGGGCCGCCCTGCCCCGGGGCGCGACCGGTCTCGGTCGCGCCCCGGCGGGTCTCGGCCCGCTTCTTCAGACCGGACAGGTCGACGGCGCCTGCGAGCGACGCCGCGAGCTTCTGTTCGGCGGCGGACGGGGGTCGGTTACCTGGTCTCGTCACGGCTCCGATCCTGCCACGACGGGCGCGCGGGGGTGTCAGCCGGCCGCGGGCACCCGGATGATCAGGGCGTCACCCTGGCCGCCGCCGCCGCACAGGGCAGCCGCTCCGAGCCCGCCGCCGCGGCGTGCGAGCTCGAGGGCCAGGGTCAGCACCACGCGGTTGCCGGACACCCCGATCGGGTGACCGATCGAGATGGCGCCGCCGTTCACGTTCACCTTGTCGGGGGTCAGGTCGAGCATGCGGGTCGAGTGCAGTCCGACGGAGGCGAAGGCCTCGTTGAACTCGAACAGGTCGATGTCGGAGACGTCGACTCCCGCCCGCTCGCACGCGTTCAGCACCGCGTCGGCGGGCTGGTGCTGGAGGGTCGAGTCGGGGCCCGCGACGGTGCCGTAGCCGACGATCTCGGCGAGCACGGGCCAGCCCTCGGCCTCGGCACGGGCCGCGGACGTGATGATGGTCGCCGAGGCGCCGTCCGAGATCTGCGACGACGAACCGGCGGTGATGGTCCCGTCCTTCGAGAAGGCCGGACGGAGCTTGCTCATCGACTCGGGGGTCGAGTCGGCGCGCACGCCCTCGTCGGTGTCCACGACGGTGTCGCCCTTGCGGCCCTTGACCGTCACCGGCACGATCTCGTCGGCGAACCGCCCCTCCTTCGCCGCCGCGGCCGCGCGCTGGTGGGAGATCGCCGCGAACTCGTCCTGGTGCTCACGGGTGATCTCCAGCTCGACGTTGCGCGCCTCCGTGAGCGCACCCATCGGCTGGTCGGTCGGAACGTCGTGCAGGCCGTCGTACGCCATGTGATCGAGCACCTCGATCGAGCCGTACTTGTACCCGCTGCGACTCTTGGGAAGCAGGTGCGGGGCCTGGGACATCGACTCCTGACCGCCGGCCACGACGACCTCGGAGTAGCCGGATCGGATCGCCTGGTCCGCCAGGGCGATCGCCGTCAGGCCGGACAGACACATCTTGTTGATGCTCAGGGCGTCGACACGCTTGGGCAGACCTGCGGCGAGCGAGGCCTGCCGCGCGGGCATCTGGCCGTTTCCGGCCGAGAGCACCTGCCCCATGATGACCTGGTCGACGGCCTCCGGGGACACACCGCCCCGCTCGAGGGCCGCACTGATCGCGATGCCGCCCAGCTCCGGGGCGGACAGCGAGGACAGTCCGCCCTGGAGCCGGCCGAAGGGGGTGCGGGCGCCGGAGACGATGACGGTACGGGTGGGGTCGGCGGTCATGGGACACCTTCCGATGGAGGGGATGAGACTGTGGGGCCAAACTACCGCGAGTGGGGACCGACTAGCGTGGGAGGTATGACGACTACCCCAGCAGGCCAGCCCCTCCTCCCCTCCGAGCTCGTCGTGGCGATCGACCACGTCGGCGTCGCGGTCCCCGACTTCGACGCCGCCGTGGCCTGGTATCGCGACAACCTGGGAATGGAGAATCTCCACGAGGAGGTGAACGAGGAGCAGGGCGTGCGCGAGGCGATGCTCGGCTCCCCCCGTCGTCCCGATGGCAGCGCCCTGTTGCAGATCCTCGCGCCCCTGGACGAGTCCTCCACGATCGCCAGGTTCATCGACCGCAACGGCCCCGGCATCCAGCAGATGGCCGTCCGCGTGACCGACATCGACGCGATCACCGCCCATCTCACGGGCCGGGGCGTCAGGGTCCTCTACCCGGCACCCAAGAGGGGCACCGCGGACTCGCGGATCAACTTCGTCCACCCCAAGGACGCGGGCGGCGTGCTCCTTGAGCTCGTCGAGCCGGCCGACGGGCAGCACTAGTCGCTCGCCCGGCTCCCGCCGCTAGGGTGGGGACATGTCGAGCATGCACACGTCACCCACCACCGCGGAGTCCTTCGCGGTGGTGCGCAAGGGATTTGACCGTGAGCAGGTGATGGGAGCACTCACCCGTCTCGAGACGGAGACGGGGGTACTGCGCGCTGACCGGGATGCCGCCGTCGCCCGGGCTGAGCGGGCCGCGGCGGACGCAGACCGGGAACGAGCACGGGTGGCACACCTCGAGGCCAGGGTCGCCGAACTCGGTCGGGCTCCCGTGACCAGCGGTCAGATGTCGGACAGGTTGTCGACGATGCTCTCGCTGGCCACCGCCGAAGCGGAGTCCATCCGTGACTCCGCGCACGCCACCGCCGACCGGATTCGCGCGGAGGCCGAGGAGGACGCGTGGCGGCTACGGGAGACCGCGGGCGCCGAATTGGCCGAAGTCCGCAGGAGTGCCGAGGCGGCCCGCACCGAGCACTCGTCCGTCCTCGATGCGGCACGCGCCCGCGCCCGGGAGATCATCCTCGCCGCGGAACGAGAGGCCCGGCGACTGGACGACGAGGCGGCGCGCCGGCGGCACGAGATCGATGAGGACCACCGACTGGCCTCGGATCTGCGCCGGAGCGAGGAGCTGCGCGCGGCAACGCAACGCCATGACGCCTCGCTGGCGGCCGCGGAGTCCACGCGTCGCGAGGCCGAGGAGGAGGCCCGTCGGCTCGTCGACGACGCCCGCCGCCGGGCGGAGCGTCTGGTCTCCCGTGCACGACGGCATGTGGACGACCTGCGCGTGCTCCGCGAGCGTGTGCTGGACGAGCTCGGCGCCATCCGGGCGACACTCGAACCCATCCCCGGGGCGCACGACGACGGGGAGTACGACCTGCCGGAGGAACCGGACCTCAACTCCAGCGACGGGTGAGCCCCCTCCGGCCACGACCGGACCAGCACCCCGTGTGCCAGTGGCGACGTTCCTCGTCTCCACCGGGACGGTCCGGCCACGCCACGATGTGCGCGGTCCCGGACATCACCAGGTGATCGCAACCGGGGCACCGGTAGTCCTTGCCCGCTCTGGCCCCGGGGATCCGCCGTACGTGGTACGAATCGGGGTCACCGGCCGGCCCGGGTTCGAGCGCCGAGCCCCCGAGTCCGTGCCGCGGCGGTAGCGGCCGGTCGGCTTCGCCGCGTCGGTGTCGCCTGGGCATCGCGATGGCCTGCGGTCAGAAGAGTCGGAGATCGGTGGACTCGATCCCGCGCAGCGAGTCGTAGTCCAGGGTCACGCATCGGATCCCGCGGACCTCGGCAAGCGTGCGCGCCTGGGGCTTGATGATCTGGGCGGCGAAGATCCCACTGACCGGCGCGAGCAACGGGTCGCGGTTGAGCAGTTCCAGATAGCGGGTCAGCTGCTCCACGCCGTCGATCTCACCGCGGCGTTTGATCTCGACGGCGACCGTCGTCCCCGTACCGTCGCGGCCGAGGATGTCGACGGGGCCGATCGCCGTCATGTACTCCCGGCGGACCAGGCTGTACCCCTGCCCGAGCGTCTCGATGTGCTCGGCGAGCAGTTCCTGCAGGTGTGCCTCGACGCCGTCCTTCACCAGTCCCGGGTCCACGCCCAGTTCGTGTCGGGAGTCGTGGTGCACCTCGGCGACGGTGATCCGTAGCTGCTCCCCCGCCTTGTTCTCCACCACCCACAGCTGCTGCTCCGGGTTCTCCGGGTGATCTCCCTCCACGAGGGAACAGGGTGGGGTCATCCAGTTGAGCGGCTTGTAGGCACGGTCGTCCGCGTGGACGCTCACCGACCCGTCGGCCTTGACCAGCAACAACCGCGGGGCCATCGGAAGATGAGCCGTGAGGCGACCGACGTAGTCGACCTGGCACGTGGCTACGACGAGACGCAACGGTTCCTCCTGGGTACGGGCACCGCCCCCGGCACGCGGCGCGGATGGTGTCAGCGGTGGGGACGCCGGGGGCGGACCTGCTCGGTGGAGCAGGCCTCGACCCACGCGAGCATCCCGGTCAGTTTTGCGAGGGCCACGCAGAGTTCACCTTCGACCGGACGGGCGCGGCGGTCGTGTCCGGAGAACGGAACGATCACCTCGCCCTCCTCTGCCACGTCGAGCTCCGGACCGGTGGGCTGTCGACGCGGGCCCAGCACGAGGGTCCGCCGGTCCAACCGCACGTCGGCACCGAACTTCACGCTCAGCAGACGGTATAACGCGACCTCGGTATCCGAGTACCGGACGGCGCCGTATCCCCACGCATCCTCCCCGGCCCTGCGAACGAGGACCGACGTGGAATTACGACGCACGACGACCAGTCGATACACGACGGCCGCGACCACCGGGACGAGCACGAGCAGGATGACGAGCCCGAGAATGATCTCGATGGGAGCCGTCACTCTGCTCATCCCCTTCCGGCGGTCGCGGCCGTGTGTGACGGGCGGACCGTGCGTACTAGGCGCCGGCCTTCTCGATGGCGAGGAGTCGGCCCCGGGCGGTGGCCGCGGCGGAGGCGTCATCGCCGGCCTCGGACAGCTGCCGCTCCGCGGCGGCGCGATCGATCGCGTCCGACCACTCTGCGGACTCCCCGAGGATGCTGACCTTGTTCGCGGTCACCGACAGGAAGCCGCCCTGGACGGCAGCGACCTTGCGCCCCTCGTCCGTGTACACCGTGACGGTACCGGCGGCATCCAGCTCACCGAGCAGAGGCTCGTGACCGGCCTGGATACCGATCTCACCCTCGCTGGTCTTGGCGACCACCATGGATGCGGTCCCGGACCAGAACCTGCGCTCGACGGTGACGAACTCGACTTCGATCTCAGCCATGGACGACCGTCACTTCCCGGAGAGCTTCTTGGCGTTGGCCTCGACATCGTCGAGACCGCCGATGCCGTTGAACGCCTGCTCCGGAAGGTGGTCCAGCTCGCCCTTGCAGAGCTTGTCGAACGCCTCGATGGTGTCCGACAGCGGGACGACCGAACCGACCTGACCGGTGAACTTCTCGGCGACCAGGAAGTTCTGGCCGAGGAAGCGCTCGAGGCGACGGGCACGCTGAACCGTGACCTTGTCCTCCTCGGACAGCTCGTCCATACCGAGGATGGCGATGATGTCTTGGAGTTCCTTGTACTTCTGGAGGATCTGGATGACCTCCTGGGCGACGCGGTAGTGCTCCTCGCCCACGATGCCCGGCTCGAGGATCCGAGAGGTCGAGGTGAGCGGGTCGACGGCCGGGTAGATGCCCTTCGACGCGATGGAGCGGGAGAGCTCCGTGGTGGCGTCGAGGTGGGCGAACGTCGTGGCCGGCGCCGGGTCGGTGTAGTCGTCGGCGGGGACGTAGATCGCCTGCAGCGACGTGATCGAGCGACCACGCGTCGAGGTGATTCGCTCCTGCAGCTGACCCATCTCGTCCGCGAGGGTCGGCTGGTAACCGACGGCGGACGGCATGCGGCCGAGCAGCGTCGAGACCTCGGAACCGGCCTGCGTGAAGCGGAAGATGTTGTCGATGAACAGGAGGACGTCCTGGCCCTGCACGTCGCGGAAGTACTCGGCCATGGTGAGGGCCGAGAGGGCGACGCGCATACGCGTCCCCGGCGGCTCGTCCATCTGACCGAACACCAGGGCGGTGTCCTGGAGGACGCCCATCTCCTCCATCTCGAGGAAGAGGTCGGTGCCCTCACGGGTGCGCTCACCGACGCCGGCGAACACCGACGTACCGGAGAACTCACGCGCGATACGGGTGATCATCTCCTGGATGAGCACCGTCTTGCCGACACCGGCACCACCGAACAGACCGATCTTGCCGCCCTTGACGTACGGGGTCAGCAGGTCGATCACCTTGACGCCGGTCTCGAGGATCTCGGTCTTGCCCTCGAGCTGGTCGAAGGCCGGCGGCTCGCGGTGAATACCCCACTGCTCGCCGTCCCGGCCGGTGCCGGGCGCGTCGAGGCAGTCGCCCAGGGCGTTGAAGACGTGGCCCTTGACGACGTCGCCGACCGGAACCGAGATCGGCTGACCGGAGTCGACCACCTCGGCACCGCGGACGAGTCCGTCGGTGGACTGCATCGAGATGCAGCGCACCATGTTGTCGCCCAGGTGCTGGGCGACCTCGAACGTCACGGTCTTGGCGACCGCCGCGAGGGTGATCTCGGCGGTGAGGGCGTTGAAGAGGGCCGGGAGGGCGCCGCGCGGGAACTCCACGTCGACGACCGCACCCAGGACGCGGGCGACCCGACCGGTGAGACCGGCCGTGCCCGTCGTGCTCTGATCGGTAACAGCTGTGGTCATTGCTTAGTCACTTCCTGCGCTAGCGGCGAGCGCACCAGCGCCACCGACAATCTCGCTGATTTCCTGGGTGATCTGTGCCTGGCGTGCCTGGTTCGCCTCGCGGCTCAGGCCCTCCACCAGCTCGGTGGCGTTGTCGGTCGCCGACTTCATGGCGGTCCGTCGTGCCGCCGACTCCGACGCCGCCGCCTCGAGGAGCGAGGCGAAGGCACGGGTCGACATGTACCTCGGGAGGATGTTGTCCAGGAGGGTGTCCGCATCCGGCTCGAAGGAGACCTCCGGCTTGAATTCGGACTCCGACCTGGGGCTGTCGTCCATCATGCCGTCGCCCAGGTCCAGCTCCTCGATCTCGACCTCGGTCTCGATCGGGGCCAGTCGACGCGCCCGCGGGGTCTGCGTGAGCATCGACTTGAACTGGGTGTAGACGATGTGGACCTCGTCGACGCCCTTGCGGGTGGTGTCCGTGCCGTCCCCCTCGAGGAACTCGGAGGCGTCGAACGTCGACTCGCCGCCGGCCTTGAAAGCCGCCGACAGGAGCTGAAACGCCGGACGCGCTTCCTGGTAGTCCGGCTTCTGCGAATGCCCGTGCCAGGCACCGGCGAGCTCGACCTCGCGGAACGTGTAGTACACGATCCCCTTGTTGCCCATCACGTAGATGTCGACCTCACGCCCCTCGCTCTCGAGGTAGGCGATGAGCTCGGCGGCCTCCTTGAGCACGTTGTGGTTGTAACCACCACACATGCCCCGGTCGGAGGTCACCACCAGCACGGCGGACCGCTTCGGGTTCTCCGGCTCGTTGAGCATCGGGTGCTTGAGCGACGAGGCACTCGCGAGATCGGTGAGGATCGCGGTGATCTGGTCCGCGAAGGGCTTGGCCTCCGCGACCCGGGCCTGGGCCTTGGAGATCTGCGAGGTCGCGATCAGCTCCTGGGCCTTGGTGATCTTCTTGGTCGAGTTGACCGACTTGATCCGGTCGCGTAGTTCACGCATGTTGGCCATGGGCGTGGATCACTCTCCTCTCGACCTTGAATCGGATGGCTGTCATCGCAGGCCTCAGGCCTTCTTCTTGGTGACCGTGAGCTTCTCACGATCGATCTCGTCCTCGGACAGCGCCTCGGCCTCGGGCTCGTTGACCACACGGGAACCGTCGGTGGCGACGAAGCCCTCCTTGAACTCGTTGGTCTTGGCCTCGAGGGTCGACTTGGACTCGTCGGAGAGCGCGGCTCCCCCCTCGATCTGGCTGTAGACGTCGGAGGCGGAGTGCCGCAGGGTCTCGAGCAGCTCGCCCTCGAAGCGACGGACGTCCTCGACCGGGACGGAGTCGTAGAAACCCTCACCGGCGAGGTAGATCGAGACGATCTGGTCCTCCACGGCGACCGGCGAGTTCTGGTCCTGCTTGAGGATCTCGACCAGACGCTGGCCACGCTCGAGCTGCGCCTTCGAGGCGGCGTCGAGGTCGGACGCGAACGTCGCGAACGACTCAAGGTCGCGGTACGCGGCCAGGTCCAGACGCAGCGAGCCGGAGACCTTCTTCATGCCCTTGGTCTGCGCGGCACCGCCGACTCGGGAGACGGAGATACCGACGTTGACGGCCGGACGCACACCGCGGTTGAACAGGTCGGACTCGAGGAAGACCTGACCGTCGGTGATCGAGATGACGTTGGTCGGGATGAACGCCGAGACGTCATTGGCCTTGGTCTCGATGATCGGGAGACCCGTCAGCGACCCACCGCCCATCTCGTCCGAGAGCTTGGCGCACCGCTCGAGCAGGCGGGAGTGCAGGTAGAAGACGTCGCCGGGGTACGCCTCGCGACCCGGGGGGCGACGGAGCAGCAGCGAGATCGCGCGGTACGCGTCGGCCTGCTTGGACAGGTCGTCGAACACGACCAGGACGTGCGCACCGTCGTACATCCAGTGCTGCCCGATGGCCGAACCGGTGAACGGCGCGAGCCACTTGAAGCCGGCCGAGTCAGAGGCGGGGGCGGCGACGATGGTGGTGTACTCCATCGCGCCGTTCTCCTCGAGCGTCGCCTTGACACCCGCGATGGTGGAGCCCTTCTGGCCGATCGCGACGTAGATGCACCGGAGCTGCTTGGTCTTGTCGCCCGACTCCCAGTTGGCCTTCTGGTTGAGGATCGCGTCGATGCAGACCGCGGTCTTGCCCGTCTTGCGGTCACCGATGATGAGCTGGCGCTGACCGCGACCGATCGGCGTCATGGCGTCGATGGCCTTGATGCCGGTCTGCATGGGCTCCTCGACCGGCTGGCGCTCCAGAACGGACGGCGCCTGCAGCTCGAGGGCGCGGGTGCCTTCCGACTCGATGTCGCCGAGGCCGTCGATGGGCTGCCCGAGCGGGTTGACGACGCGACCGAGGAAGCCGTCGCCGACCGGAACGGAGAGGACCTCCCCGGTGCGACGCACCTCCTGGCCCTGGGCGATCTCATCGAAGTTGCCGAGCACGACCGCACCGATCTCGCGGTCCTCGAGGTTCAGTGCGACGCCGAGGATGCCGCCCGGGAACTCCAGCAGCTCGTTGGCCATCGCGGACGGGAGTCCGCTGATGTGGGCGATACCGTCGCCCGTGTCGGTGACGATTCCGACCTCCTCGCGCGACGCCTCGTTGGAGACCGTCGAGGTGTAATTCGCAATCGCACTGCGGATCTCGTCGGAGGAGATAGTCAGCTCCGCCATGTCATTCCTGCTCTCACTAAGTGTGGTCTGGATGTGTCTTGTCAGGTGAGCATCGACCGAGTGCGACCGTTGCTCGTCGGGTGTCGAGGCCTAGGGAAGCGCCCGTCGTACGGCCGAGAGCCGCCCGGCGACGGAACCGTCGATGATCTCGTCACCGACGCGGATCACCATGCCGCCGAGGACCGCTTGGTCGACCTGGACGTGGACCGCCATCTCCCGTCCGTAGATCTCGGCGAGCTTGCCCTCGAGTGCGGCCCGCTGCTCGGTGGTGAGTTCCGTGGCACTGGTGACCACGGCCACCGACTGTCCCTGGAGTTCGGCCGCCTGCCTGGACAGCGCGTCCAGATCGTCGGCGGGCATGGCGTCCGGCCGGGCGATCGCCTGCCCGGCGAGCGCCTCGGTGACCGCGGTCACCTTGCCGTAGAGGACATGACCGAGGAGTGCGCGCTTGGACTCCGTGGTGGTCGTGCGGTCGGACAGAGCCTGCTCGAACTCCGCGTCGCCCGCGACGATGCGGCCCAATCTGAACAGTTCGTCCTCGACCGTCCCGAGCTGACCCTGCTCCCGGGCCGAGAGCAGGAGCGCTTCCCGGCCGAGGGTGACGAGGCCCTCACGGAGATCCCGCGGGGTGGACCAGGACAGTGCGACCGCAGCAAGCACGACCGCGAGGGTCGACTCGTCGATCTTCCAGCCGAACACCGAACGGGCGAGGTCCTCGCGGGCCTCGACCGGTGCGGACGAGTCCGCGACGGCGACACGCAGGGAGCGGTCACCCTCCAGGACGTCGACGACCCGGAAGAGCTCGGCACCGACCTTGGCGCCCGTGGCGCCCCCGGCCGGGTTCGCGGAGAGCGTGGACTGCAGGACCGACCGGGACTGCTCGAGGGCGTCGCGGCTTGCTGCGTGCATAGTCTGCTTCTTCCTTACTTCTGGCCCGCCCCGGCGACCTTGTCCAGGTCGGCGAGGAAACGGTCGATGGTGCCCGAACGGCGGACCGGATCGGACAGCTGCTCACCCATGAGCCGCTCGGCGAGCTCGACCGACTGGCGTCCGAGGTCGCCACGGAGCTCCGTGACGATCTGCTGACGCTGCGCGGCGAGCTGCTGCTGCCCGGCGGCGACGATGCGGTCGCTCTCGGCCTGGGCCTCCGCCTTCATGTCGGCGAGGATCTGCTGCCCCTGCGCACGCGCGTCGTCGCGGATCTTCGCGGCTTCGCCACGCGCCTCGGCGAGCTGGGCGTTGTACTTGTTCAGGGCCGCCTTCGCCTCGGCCTGTGCGGCCTCCGCCTTCTCGATGCCGCCCTCGATGCGCTGGGTGCGCTCGTCCAGGACCCGCTTGAACATCGGGAGGACGAACTTCCAGAACACGAACAGGACGACAGCGAACGGGATCAGCGACCAGACGATGTCGTACAGCGCCGGCGAGAGGACGTTGGGCGTCTCCTCCAGCGGGAGCCCCTCGGTCTCGCTCGCGGCGAGAATGTGGATCGGATTCATGTCGTTGACCTTCGCCAGCCGGCGATCAGAAAATGAAGCCGGTGACGATACCGATGAGCGCCAGGGCCTCGGTGAAGGCGATGCCCAGGAACATCGTGGTGCGCAGCTGGCCGGCCATCTCGGGCTGGCGGGCCATGCCCTCGATCGCCTTGCCGACGACGATGCCGATGCCGATGCCGGGGCCGATCGCGGCGAGGCCGTAGCCGATGGCGCCGTAACCGCGGGCGGTCGTCTCGGTTGCCTGGGCGAGAGTGACGATATCCATGTGGGTTTCCGTTCCCTTTCAGATGGCCGGTGCGGGATGTCCGCACTCGGTCGTCGGTGTGGTCTGGGTGTCCCGGCGCTCGCGGCGCCGGAAGTCTTTTAGTGACTGTCGGCGTGCAACGACAGGTCGATGTACACCGCGGTGAGCAGCGCGAAGATGTACGCCTGCAGGAAGATCACCAGCAGCTCGAAGAACGTGAACGCCACCGACACGATGATGGTCACGAGGCTGACCGCGGTCCACCCGTTGAACTGCCAGAAGAAGAAGTTCGTGGCGGAGAACAGCAGCACGATCATGATGTGCCCGGCCAGCATGTTGGCCATCAGACGGATGGTCAGCGTGGCCGGCCGCAGGATGAAGGTCGACACGAACTCGATCGGCACGACCAGCAGGTGCAGCGCCGGGGGAAGGTTCGGCACGACGACCGACTTGCCCACGAAGGAGAAGAAGCCGTACTTCTTGGCTCCCGCATAGATGAAGACCACATACGCGACCGCGGCCATGACCAGCGGCATGCCGATCCGCGCGTTGGGCGAGATGTTGAAGCCCGGGATCACGGCGGGCAGGTTCATGAACAGCGTGAGGAAGAAGATCGTCGCGATGACCGGGAGGAACCGGTCACCGTCCTTCTTCCCGATGATCTCGTCCGAGATGTTGTTCTTGACGAAGTCCAGCGCGATCTCGCCGACGTTCTGCAGTCCGCGCGGCACGACGGCCGACCGGCGCATCGCCAGGTAGAACAGCACCGCGACGACGGCCGCCGCGATCAGCCGGATGATCATCAGCCGGTCCAGAGCGAACGGAGTCCCCTCGAAGAGCACGGCCGGCGGGAAGAAGTCATTTAGTGACGGCGGATGGAACTCGCCCTTGAATGCCAGCAGTGACGTGCTCAGCGCTCTCTCCCCTGTTCGGGCCGCCTGCAGAGACGGTGGTCATGTCCAGTGTTTCGTTCCGACCTGCGGAACCCGGGAGGGCCCGGGGATTCTCGCGGCGTGTACCGCCGCGCCCTTTTCCGGTTTCCCTCCGCAGAGCATCGTAGCAAAGGCCATCCCCTGCGGACCCCTGGGGGCACCTCACGCCGTTATCAGCTCCACATCTTTCCGAAACCAGTCCGTGACCGATCGGGAGTGCCGGAAAATCCCAGCTCAGGGCTCCACGTACGGGGCGCGCGTGCGCAGAATGGCCACCGTCTCCGACGCGAGGACCACGACCATGGCCACGACGATGGTCGTGGCGAACGCGGGCTTGGAGTAGAAGTCGAGCGGCTTGAGAGCCGCGACGACCCCGATCGCCACAATGAGCTTGAGGAGCCACGTTCCCAACAGGACGGCTCCGGTCACCTGGGGTGAGGTTCGGGCCGTGGCGATCACCACCACCGCGGTGAGGAGGACGAACACGCCACCGATCGCGGCCCCGAGCAGGGCGCCCCACAGGCCGGAGCGACCATCCACCGCCCACCACAGCCCTGCGCTGATCACCATGAGCACGGCGAGCGCGGCGGCGCCGAGGGTCACCGCCCTGCGTAGTCCGATGGTGTGGGCGCTCTCGACCTGGTGTCCGGGGGCGTCGTGTCCGGGGGTGTCGTCCATACCCCGCAGCCTAGTCGCCCGGGGATCGGGGCCCGTCGGCCGTCCGGTGCTTCCCGCGCGAACTGCGGAGGCGAGGGACGAGGGTCGCCGCCAGGACGGAGAGGAGACCGGCCGCGATCGCGGGGACGATCACCTCGGTGGGCAGCATCGTCGCCCCGACGGCCCCGAACGCGATGAGGGAGACCCACGCGTAGATGACCAGCGCGACCCTCCGGTGGGAGTGCCCCAGCGCGAGCAGCCGGTGGTGCAGGTGCATCTTGTCGGGTGCGAAGGGGCTACGGCCGGCCCCGACCCGCCGCACCACCGCCATGACCAGGTCGAGCATCGGCACGAACATCGCGGCCGCGACCACGATCACCGGCGAGAGCAGGACGATCATGTCCTGGGGCCCGTACAGGCTCTGCGAGATCTTCCCGGAGGCGCTCGTCGAGGCCGCGGCGAGGACCAGTCCGATCAGCATGGACCCGGAGTCGCCCATGAAGATCCGGGCGGGTTGGAAATTGTGGGGCAGGAACCCGATGAGCGCCCCGGCCAGGACCGCGGTGACCAGTGCCGGCGGGTAGGCCCCGACGGTCCCGCCCTGGTCCAGCATGATGCCCACGGAGAACACGCAGATCGCCGTGGCCGCGATGGCCCCGAGTCCGGCGGCGAGCCCGTCGAGTCCGTCCACGAAGTTCATCGCGTTGACGATCGTCAGTGTGAACACGACCGTGAGCAGTCCGGCCTGGAGCTGGTCGAGGACGAGGATGTTGCCGTCCCCGAAGGGGATGTACAGCAGCGTCCACGACACGCCCATCGCGACCAGGACCCCGGCCGCGGCGGCCTGGCCCGCGAGTTTGGTGACGGCCCCGAGCCCGAGGATGTCGTCCACGATCCCCACCAGCACGATCACCCCGCCGGCGACGATGGTGGCCTCCACGTCGGGGGCGAAGGGCGGGAAGGCCCGGTTCAGGGCCGGCAGCTGCGCGGCGAGGTAGACGGCGATGAGCATCCCGGTGAAGATGCCCACCCCGCCGAGCCGGGGGGTGGGGACCTGGTGCACGTCCCGCTCCCGCGGGTAGGCGAGCCCGCCGATCGCGGGTGCCACTCCCCTGACCAGACCGGTGACGACGAAGGTGACCAGTCCGGCGGTGACCGCGATGAGCAGCAGCTCCCGGAACGGGACCCCGGCACCCATGGTTCAGCCGTGCAGGACCGCGGGGTCGACGCCGAGGACCTCTCCCACGCGCTCGGCGGTCACCGCGCCCTCGCGGACGATGCGCGGACCGGGCCCGGTGAGGTCGACGATCGTCGAGGGCTGGCCGATCGCACACGGGCCGCCGTCGAGGTACACGGCCACCGAGTCGCCGAGCTGCTCCCGGGCCTGGGCCACGGTGGTGGCCGGCGGTTGACCGGAGACGTTGGCACTGGACACCGCGAGCGGGCCGACCTCGCGCAGGAGTTCGATGGCGACGGGGTGCAGCGGCATCCGGAGCATGACCGTGCCGCGGGTCTGGCCGAGGTCCCAGCCCAGGGACGGTGCCTGGTGCACGATGAGACTCAAGCCCCCCGGCCAGAAGGCGCGGATGAGGTCGCGGGCGGCGGCCGGGGTGCTCACGACGAGGCCGTCGATGGTCTCCCACGAGCCGACCAGGACCGGCACCGGCATGTCCGGGCCACGGCGCTTGGCGGACAGCAGCGAGACCACCGCGTCCGGGTCGAAGGCATCGGCGGCGATGCCGTAGAGCGTGTCGGTGGGGGTCACGACCAGCCGGCCCGAGCGCAGGGCGCCGGCAGCGGAACTGAGACCGACCTCGCGGCCGGTGTCCTCGGTGCAGTCGTAGGTGATGGTCACCGGGTGGTCCCCTTCCGGACTGTCGTGTCGACCTTGTCGTCGTCGTCGTTGTCGTCGTCGTCGCCGTTGTCGTCGTCGTGGTCGTCGTCGTGTGTGTCGTCGTGGCCCGCGTCGAGTCGCGTCGCGGTGACGAATCGCGGTCGGCCGGCGAGGTCGGTGTGCTGCTCCACGGTACCGAAGCCCCCCTGCGCGGCCACGACCGCGGCGACCGCGGCGCCGGTGGTGTCGTCGTGCTCGACGGCGAGGTGCCCTCCCGGGACGAGGAGGGCGGCGGCCACGCCGACGAGGGGGGTGACGACGACGAGGCCGTCCCGTCCCCCGAACAGCGCCGTCGCCGGCTCGTGCGCGAGGACGTCGGCGGGGAGATCATCGGTGACCGGGATGTACGGGGGGTTGGACACCACAGCGGCGGCGCTGCCCCGCAGGTGCGAGAAGACGTCGGCGTCGGTGGCGTCGGCGTGGTGGACCTCGATCGGGGTGTCCCCGGCGGCGGCGCGCTCGGCGGCGTTGCGGCGCAGCCACTCCAGCGCGGCCTCGTACAGTTCGACGGCGTGGACGCGGGCGTCGGGCCGGGCGTGGGCGATCTCCAACGCGAGGGTGCCGCTGCCGGCGCAGAGGTCCACCACGACCGGGCCGGGGCCGGGGCCCGGTGCGGGCAGGGCCGCGAGCGTCGACTCGACCAGCAACTCGGTCTCCGGTCGCGGGATGAACACCCCCGGCCCGACGGCCAACTCGAGCCGTCCGGAGACCGCGCGGCCGAGCAGGTACTGCAGGGGGGTCCGGTCGCGGGCGCGGGCGGCGACGATCCGCTCGACCTCGCTCACCGCGGCGGCGTCGAGGTCGTCGGCGAGCATGAGCCGGGTGCGGTCGATGCCGAGCACGTGCGCACAGATGAGCTGGGCCTCGACGTGCGCGGAGTCGACGCCCGCCGCACCGAGCGCCTGCGCGGCCGAGCGCACGACCCCGGTCACCCCGGCCGGGCGCGGGTTCATGGACTAGGCCTCTTCCATTCGTCGCCGCCGTTCCTCGGTGGCGAGGGCGTCGAGCACCGCGTCGAGGTCCCCGTCGAGCACCGCGTCGAGGTTGTGCGCCTTGAAACCCACCCGGTGGTCGGCGATGCGGTTCTCCGGGAAGTTGTAGGTGCGGATGCGCTCCGACCGGTCGACGGTGCGGACCTGGGTGGCCCGGCCTTCAGACGCCTCGGCGTTGGCGGCCTCCTCGGCGGCGGCCTGGAGTCGCGCCGCGAGCACCTGTAGCGCGCGTTGCTTGTTCTGCAGCTGACTGCGTTCGTTCTGACACGTGACGACCGTGCCGGTGGGCAGGTGGGTGATCCGCACCGCGGAGTCGGTGGTGTTGACGCCCTGCCCGCCCTTGCCGGATGAGCGGTAGACGTCGATGCGCAGGTCGGACTCGTCGATCTCGACCGGACCCACGTCCTCGGGCTCCGGGTAGACGAACACGCCCGCGGCCGAGGTGTGGACCCGGCCCTGGGACTCGGTGACCGGCACCCGCTGGACCCGGTGCACCCCGCCCTCGAACTTGAGGCGGGACCACACCCCGTCGCGAGACGGCTGGCGAGCCCGGATGGAGAAGGTCGCGTCCTTGTACCCGCCGAGGTCGGACTCCGTGAGGCCGAGGACCTCGATCACCCATCCGTGTTTCTCGGCGTACCGCGTGTACATGCGGGCGAGGTCGGCGGCGAACAGTGCGGACTCCTCGCCGCCCTCCCCCGACTTGATCTCCATGACCACGTCGTCCGGATCGTGTGGGTCGCGGGGCGCCAGCAGGTCGGCCAGGCGAGTCTCGAGCTCGGCCGCCTCAGCCTCCAGCTCCTCGGCCTCCCCGGCGAACGAGGAATCGTCGCCGGCGAGCTCCCGCGCCGCGGCGGCGTCCTCGCGCGTGGACACCAGCGCACGGTGACACTGCACGATCGGGGTGAGCTCGGCGAAGCGTTTGCCCACCCGGCGGGCGGCGGTGGCGTCCTCGTGCAGAGCGGGGTCGGACAACTGCGTCTCGAGGCCCCCGTACTCGGCCAGGACGTCGTCGATCGAGGACGGCGACCGTCCCTCGCTCCCGGTCACTCCTCGTCCTGCGGCAGGGTGGGCGTCGTCTTGGCCACCTGCAGCAGGAATTCGTAGTTGTTGTTGGTCTTGCGCAACTGCGACATGAGCAGGTCGATGGCCTGGTGGGAGTCCAGCCCCGAGAGCACGCGGCGCAACTTGTGCATGATCCCGGCTTCCTCGGGGGTCATGAGCAGCTCTTCCTTGCGCGTCCCCGAGGGTCCCACGTCGACCGCGGGGAACACCCGCCGCTCGGCGATGCGACGGTCCAGTTTGAGCTCGGCGTTGCCGGTGCCCTTGAACTCCTCGAAGATCACCGTGTCGCCGGCCGAGCCGGTCTCCACCATCGCGGTGGAGATGATCGTCAGCGATCCACCGTTCTCGATGTTGCGCGCCGCGCCGAGGAACCGCTTGGGCGGGTACAGGGCCGTGGAGTCGACGCCGCCGGACAGGATGCGACCCGAGGCGGGCGAGGAGTTGTTGTAGGCGCGGCCGAGTCGCGTGATGGAGTCGAGGAGGACGACGACGTCCTGCCCCATCTCCACCAGACGCTTGGCCCGCTCGATCGCGAGCTCCGCGACCTGGGTGTGGTCCGACGGCGGACGGTCGAAGGTCGAGGCGATGACCTCGCCCTTCACCGAACGCTGCATGTCGGTGACCTCCTCCGGCCGCTCGTCGACGAGGACGACCATGAGGTGGCACTCCGGGTTGTTGACCGCGATCGAGTTGGCGATGTTCTGCAGGATCGTGGTCTTACCGGCCTTGGGCGGGGAGACGATCAGCGCGCGCTGCCCCTTGCCGATCGGCATGATCAGGTCGATCACGCGGGTCGAGATGATGTTCTTCTCGGTCTCGAGGCGCAGTCGCTGGTTGGGGTACAGCGGGGTGAGCTTCGCGAAGTCCGGGCGATTGCGGACCTGGTCAACCGGGCCACCGTTGACGGTGTCGATGCGGACCAGCGGGTTGAACTTCTGACGGTTCTTGCCGCCACCCTGGCCCCCGCCGCCACCCTGGCCCCCGCCGCCGCCTTGGCCGCCGCCCTGGCCGTCGTTCTGGCCGTCGCGGGGCATCTTCACCGCGCCGGTGATCGCGTCACCGCGACGCAGGCCGTGACGACGGATCATGTTCATGGAGACGTAGACGTCGTTGGGTCCCGCCAGGTAGCCGGACGTGCGGACGAACGCGTAGTTGTCCAGCACGTCGAGGATGCCCGCGACCGGCTGCAGGACGTCGTCGTCCCGCACCTCCGTCTCACCCTCGGCCGGGCGCCCCCCGCCGCGATTGCGCTCGCGGCGCCGGCGGCTGCGACGGCCGCGGCCCCCTCCGTCGTCATCACGGTTCTGACCGTCACCGCGGGGGCCGTTGTCGCCGCCGCCCTGGTCGGACTGGTCGTTGCGTCCGCCCTGCTGATCGCGGTTGCCGCCCTGGTTGCCCTGGTCGTTGCGGCCGCCCTGCTGATCGCGGTTGCGGCCGCCCTGCTGATCCCGGTTCTGCTGGTTGCGCCCCTGACGCTGCCCGCCACCGCGGTTGCCGTCCTCGCGACTGGAGCGGTCCCCCTGGCGACCGGAGTCGGAGTCATCCGACCCGCCCCGGGGGTTCTCCGCACCGCCCCCGGCCCTGTCGCCACGATCCCGTCGGCCGGACTCGGTCGGCGGGGCGGGCGCCCCGCTCCGTGCAGACGCCTCGTCTCGTGCAGACGCCTCATCGCGGTCCGGCGTCTTCTCCGGAGCCGACTCGGCCTTCGCCGCAGGCTCGTCGGCCACCGCGGGTTCGGTTTTCGGGGCGGGCGCGGTCTTCGGGGCGGGCTCACGGGCCGGCGCGGGCCTGCCACCCCGGGCGCCCTCGATCATCGCGACGAGGTCGCCCTTGCGCTTACCCGACAGGCCTTTGAGGCCCATCTGCTGGGCCAGCGACTTGAGGTCGTTGAGGCGCATCGCCGACAGCGAGGCACCCTGTGCTGGCGTGGAAGTGGTGTCCGTCGAGGTCACGGGGATCCTTTCTGGGCCCGGGGCCGGGGCGGTGTACGCCGCCTCGCATCGAGCAGGTGTCCGGGAAGCGGACTCGGCGTCCCGGGGTGGCCGCTGGGGCCTTCCGTGGCGGCAACGTGGCCGGACACGGATCTTTCGTCTGAGGGGGATCCTCGTGAGGGGAGAACCGCTCGATAGTGGGGATCCCTGTACGCCACTCGCCGATCGGCCTGTCCCACCGAGTCCGATCCACACCACACCGACCTGGTGCGGAGGGTGCTGCGAGGATTGACTCGGAATGCTGGGACGACCGGGCGCCCGTGGCTGGGTGCAAGCATACTACTCTGTGGCCGATCGCGCGCAGGTCCCCCTTCCGCGAGTCGCGACTGGCGGTCACCGCGTCGGATGCGGGCGGTAACGTACAGCACACGACAAGGGCCACACGACCTCGGAGGTGACCGTGCTCGGAACGATGCTGGACACGCCACTGCTCGTGTCCCGGATCCTCGAGCACGCGGCGGAACGACACGGTGGGTCCACTGTCACCGGATTCGTCGGCGACCTGGAACCCCGTCCGGTGCGATACGACGTGCTGGCCTCCCGCGCGGCCGCCACCGCGCACGCCCTCGCCGGGCTCGGGGTACGACCCGGCGATGTGGTGGGCATCCTGTCCGGCAGCCGCACCGAGGTCGTCGAGGCGATGTTCGCCCTCCCCGCGATGGGCGCGGTCGCCCTCCCGGTGAACGTCCTCCGATCAGTGGAGTTCATGGTCTCCGTCCTGAGCGACAACCGGGTCGGAGTCGTCCTCGTGGACCCCGTACTGCTGCCCGCGGTCCTCCCGGTGGCCGCACAGGTCGAGTCGCTGCGCCACCTCGTCGTCGTCGACAGTCGGATACCCACCGACTGCGGTGACATCGGCGCGGAGGTCCACGCCCTCGAGGCCCTCCTCGACGGCCAGCCCACCACCTACCCGTGGCCCGACCTCGACGAACGCTCCGCCGCCGCGATCGCCTACACCTCCGGCACCACGGGCGCCTCCAAGGGCGTGGCCTACACCCACAGGTCCATCTGGCTCCACTCGATGCAGATGTCCATGGCCGAGAGCGCCGCCCTGCGCAGTGGCGACACCGTCCTGACGACCGTCCCGATGTATCACGTCATGTCCTGGGGACTGCCGTACGCCGCCTTCATGACCGGCGCCGGCCTCATCACCGCCCGGCCCCGCCCGGGTCGGGTGATCAACACTGGGCACGACATGGCCGACCTCCTCCGCGAGTTCCGGCCGAACAAGATGGCCACCACGCCGGCGACCCTCCAACGACTCCTCCGGCGGCTGGAGACCCACCCGCAGCCGATCGGCCATCTCAGCGAGGTCCTCGTCGGCGGATCACCCGTCCCCGAGGCCCTGTTCGACGCGTTCGTCGAGCGTCACGGGGTCACGATCATGCAGGCCTACGGACTCACCGAGTCCAGCCCCATCGCGACGTTCGCGCGACCGGACCCCCACTCCTCCGCGACCCGGCGACGCGCACAGATGCTCGGTCAGGGACGGTTCCCCGCCGGAGTGAAGGCACGCATCGTGGACGGCGGCCGGGTCCAGCACAACAACGGGTGGTCCGTCGGCGAACTCCAGATCCGCGGCCCGTGGGTGACGGCCCGCTACCTCGGCGACGAGGCCTCCGATCGCTTCGTCGACGGATGGCTACGCACCGGGGACGTGGCCAGCATCTCCCCCAAGGGCTACCTCGACGTGGTGGACCGGGTCGACGACATCATCGCCTCCGGCGGTGAACTGATCTCGACGGTCGAACTCGAACACGCGGTCCTGCTCGACGACCGGGTCGCAGAGGTGGCCGTGGTCGGTGTCCCGGACGAACGCTGGGGCAACCGGCCGCTCGTCCTGGTCCAGCTCAAGACCGGGGCGACCGCGTCCGCCCGCGCCCTCTGGGAGGGTCTCGAGGGCGTCGTGGAGAACTGGAAGCGCCCGGATCACTGGGCTTTCGTCGACCACATCCCGCAGACCACGGTCGGAAAGTTCGACAAGATCAGGATCCGGGCGCGCCACGCCGCGGGCGACTACGAGATCACGACGATCGCCCCGGAGGCGTCCGACTGAATCCCTCCGACGGGGTCTCGAAGGGACGCTCTACCGATCGGACGGGGCGTCGCCCGACCGGGTGTCAGTCTCCGGCCACGACCCGGGCACCGTCCGCGATCTGCAGGTCCAGCACCGTCCATCCCTGCGCCTCGGCATCGGCGCGCAGGTCGGTCGGCAACCCGTCGGTGCCCAACACCAGCACGGTCGGGCCGGCGCCGGAGACCGTCGCCGCGAGACCCCGCTCACGCAGTCTGGTGACCCACTCGGTGGTGCCGACCAGGGCCGGGGCCCGGTAGGACTGGTGGAGCCGATCCTCGGTCGCGGCCAGCAGGAACTCCGGATGGGCCGCGAGCGCGACCGACATCAGCGCGGCGCGGCTCGCGTTGAAGGCCGCGTCCTCGTGCGGGACGGTGGCCGGGAGCAGGCCGCGGGTCTGCGCGGTCGACGACGTCTCGGACGGCACCAGAACGGTGGCGACGATCGAGGGATCCACCTCCATGCGGACCGCACGGTAGTGCACGCCGGTCGCCGAGCGCTCCGTCCACGACACCACGACCCCGCCGAGGACACTGGCCGCCGCGTTGTCCGGGTGGCCCTCGAACTCGCTCGAGAGCTGGACCAGGTGGTCGTTCGTCAGCACCCCGCCCATCAGACCGTTCGCCGCGACCAGTCCGCCGACCGCGGCGGACGCCGACGACCCGAGACCGCGGGAGTGCGGGATCGCGTTCCGGCAGGAGATCCGTACGCCCGGCACACCCACGCCACCGGCACGCAGCCCGGCCTCGACGGCCTTGGCCACCAGGTGCGAGGCGTCCTCGGGAACCTGACCGGCGCCCTCCCCCGACACCTCCAACTCGAGGCCGGAGTCGATCGTGGTCACCGTGATCGTGTCGTACAGCCCCAGGGCCACCCCGAGAGCGTCGAAACCCGGCCCGAGGTTCGCGCTGGACGCCGGTACCTCGATCGTGACCGTGCGCCCGACCGGCAGGATGTGCCCACCCGAGCTGCCGAAGACCTCCGGGCCGGGACCGCTCACCTCGCTCACTGCAGGCCGAGGGCGCCGGCGACGGCCGACGGATCCACCGGGATGGCCTCGACCTCGGGCATCCCCAGTAGGGCGGTGTCGGGGTCCTTGAGTCCGTTGCCGGTCACGGTGCACACGATGGTCTGTCCCGCCTCCAGCTCACCGCCCGCGTGCGCGTCGAGCAACCCCGCCACCGAGGCCGCGGAGGCGGGCTCGACATAGACGGCATCCTTGCCGGCGACCATGCGGTACGCCTCGAGGATCTGCTCGTCGGTGCGCTTGCGGAACGTCCCCCCGGACTCGTCGCGGGCGGTCACCGCGCCGTCCCACGACGCCGGGGAGCCGATCCGGATGGCGGTGGCGATGGTCTCGGGGTTCTTGACCGGGGCGCCGTCGACCAGCGGTGCGGCGCCGGCGGCCTGCACACCCATCATCCGCGGGCGGGACGAGATGATCCCATCGGCGTGGTACTCGGTGTAACCCTTCCAGTACGCGGTGATGTTGCCCGCGTTGCCGACGGGCAGGAAGTGCAGGTCGGGGGCGCGCCCGAGAACATCGACGATCTCGAACGCCGCCGTCTTCTGTCCCTCGATCCGGACCGGGTTGACCGAGTTGACCAACCCGATCTCGGCGTAGGTGGCGGTGGTCTTGCGGGCCAACTCCAGGCAGTCGTCGAAGTTGCCGTCGACCTGGATGATGGTGGCCCCGTGCATCACGGCCTGGGCGAGCTTGCCGGCGGCGATCTTGCCCTGCGGGATGAGCACGGCGCACTCCATCCCGGCACGGGTGGCATAGGCGGCCGCCGATGCGGACGTGTTGCCAGTCGACGCGCAGAGGACGGCCTTCTGGCCGCGAGCCTTGGCATCCGTCACCGCCATCGTCATGCCCCGGTCCTTGAAGGATCCGGTCGGGTTGAGGCCCTCGACCTTGAGGTACACCTCGCAACCCGTCACGGCGGACAGGTGGGTCGCGCGAATGAGCGGGGTCCCGCCCTCGTAGAGCGTCACCGGCTCCCAGTCGTCCCCGATCGGGAGTCGGTCGCGGTAGGCCTCGATGAGGCCGGGCCACCGGCTGTGCACGGGCTGGTGGGTGTTGCTCATTCGGTGTCCACTCCCTCGAGACGGATGACGCTGGTGATGGCCGTGACGGCGTCCTGATCCGACAGTGCTGCCACGGTGTCGGAGAGCGCGCGCTCCGACGCCCGGTGGGTCAGGACGGTGAGCTCCGCGGAGGGCTCGACATCGTCGAGCTCGGTCTCCGGCAGTTCGACCTCGGTCTGTCGCACCTGTGCGATGGAGACGCCGTGCCGCGAGAACTCGGCGGCGACGAGGGCGAGCACGCCCGGCTTGTCGGCGACCCGCATGCGCACGTGATAGCGCGTCGAGATCTCGTCCATGGAGGCGACCGGAAGATCGGCGTACGTCGACTCCCCCGGGGCGCGACCCGCACCGACCTTGTTGCGGGCGGCGGCGACCATGTCGCCCAGGACCGCGGAGGCGGTCGGGGAACCTCCCGCACCCTGACCGTAGAACATGAGTCGACCGGCGGCCTCCGCCTCGACGACGACGGCGTTGAACGCCCCGTTCACCGTGGCGAGCGGGTGGGTGTTGGGCAGCAGCGCCGGGTACACGCGCGCCGACACGGCCTCGGACCCGTCCGACTGGGTGAGCTTCTCGCAGATGGCGAGCAGCTTGATGGTGCAGTCCATGTCGCGGGCCGACTCGAAGTCGTCCGGCGAGATCCGCGAGATGCCCTCGCGGTAGACATCCCCGGCGGTGACGCGGCTGTGGAACGCGATCGACGCGAGGATGGCGGCCTTGGCGGCCGCGTCATACCCCTCGACATCGGCCGTGGGGTCGGCCTCGGCGTACCCGAGACGGGAGGCCTCCGCGAGGGTCTCCGAGTAGTCGGCCCCGGTCGAACCCATCTCCGACAGGATGTAGTTGGTGGTGCCGTTGACGATCCCCAGCACGCGCTCCACCTGGTCGCCGGCCATCGATCGGCGCAGCGGGCCGATCACCGGGATAGCACCGGCCACGGCCGCCTCGAAGTACAGATCGGTGTGCGTGGAGTCGGCCACCGCCGCCAGTTCGTCCGTGTACTCCGCGAGCAGCGCCTTGTTGGCCGTCACCACGGCCTTGCCGTGGCGCAGCGCCTCGAGGAGGAGCGGACGCGGCACGTCGATGCCGCCCATGAGCTCGACGACGACGTCGACGTCGTCGCGCGCGACCAACGACGACGGGTCCGCGGTGAGCAGGTCCGGATCGAGCCCGCGATCCTTTGTGAGATCGCGCACCGCCACGCCGCGGAGGGCCAGGGGCGCGCCGATGCGGGCCGCTAGTGCGTCGGCGTTCTCGGTCATGTAGCGGATGACCTCGGATCCGACGGTGCCCATCCCGAGCACCGCCACCCCCACGGGTCGCACGCCTGACGCGCTTGCGTCGCTCACTGTCCCACCTCCAGGCTCGTCAGATCGTCCAGGGTCTCACGGCGCAGCACCAATCGTGCCCGCCCGTCGCGCACCGCCACCACGGCGGGTCGCCCGATCATGTTGTATCGGCTCGACATGGAGTAGCAGTATGCGCCCGTGGCCGCGACGGCCACCAGGTCACCGCCACCCACGTCCTCCGGCATCCACAGGTCGCGCACCACCACGTCGCCGCTTTCGCAGTGTTTGCCGACCAGCCTGGACACCACTGGCTCGGCGTCTGACGAGCGTCCCACCAGCCGGGCGTCGTAGACGGCGTCGTACAGGGCCGTGCGGATGTTGTCACTCATCCCGCCGTCGACACTGATGTAGCGCCGGTTCTCCCCGCCCGCGAGCTCGACGTCCTTGACCACGCCCACCTCGTACAGCGTGACCGTGCCCGGGCCGGCGATGGCACGACCGGGCTCGACGACCAGCGTCGGAGGGACGAGGCCGGCATCCCGGGCGAAACCCTCGACGATCTCCCGCAGGGACGCCGCCAACTGGGCCACCGGCGGCGGATCGTCCGATGAGACGTAGCTGATGCCGAGACCGCCGCCGAGATCGAGGTGGTCGAGCTGAGCTGTCCGCTCGGCGCCGAACTCGTCGACGATCTCGCGCAGCAGTCCGATCACCCGTCGCGCCGCGAGTTCGAACCCGTCGATGTCGAAGATCTGGGACCCGATGTGACTGTGCAGCCCGGTCAGCCGGATGTTCGGCGCGTCGAACACCGCGCGGACGGCCTGCATCGCCGCACCGCCCGCGAGCGAGAAGCCGAACTTCTGGTCCTCGTGGGCGGTCGCGATGAACTCGTGGGTGTGGGCCTCGACGCCGACCGTGACCCGGATGAACACGTCCTGGACGACGCCCTCCTCACCGGCGATCCGGTCGAGGATCTCGATCTCCGACATCGCGTCGATCACGACGTGGGCGACGCCACTGCGGACGGCCAGGCGCAGCTCGTCCGCTGACTTGTTGTTTCCGTGGACGGTGATCCGTTCGGGCGGGAACCCGGCCCTCAGCGCGATCGCGAGCTCGCCGCCCGAGGCGACGTCCAGCCCCAGCCCCTCCTCGGCGACCCAGCGAGCAGTCTCCGTGGTCAGGAACGCCTTGGATGCGTAGTGCACGCGGTCCGCCCCGCCGAACGCTTCCGCCATCTCGCGGCACCGGGAGCGGAAATCGTCCTCGTCGATCACGAACAGTGGCGTACCGAACTCCGCGGCGAGCTCGCTCGCGGTGACACCCGCGAACTCCACCACTCCGTCGTCGCGCCGGTCGGCACCGCGTGGCCACACGGAGGGCGCCAGTGCCATGACGTCGTTCGCGTCGGCGGGCCGCTCACCGATCCCCGGCGCGTGCGGGACCTCGTGCCGGGCCCCGGCGGGGTGGGCGCTCACATCTTCTCCGGTGCGCTGACGCCGATCAGGCGGAGGCCGTTCGCGAGGGTCTGCCGGGTGGCCGTACTCAACGCGAACCGGGCGGCGTGCAGCGGGCCCGGCTCCTCGTCACCCATCGGCAGCACACGACAGGTGTCGTAGAAGCGGTGATACGCGGCGGCCAACTCCTCGACGTAGCGCGCGATGCGGTGGGGCTCGCGCAGGTCCGCGGCGCTGGCGACGACCCGGGGGAACTCACCGATGGTGCGGATGAGCGCACCCTCCCGGACCTCGGTGAGCAGCGCCAGGTCCGCGCCCTCGGGGGTGACCCCCAGATCGGCGGCGTTGCGCGCCAGGGAGCAGAGACGGGCGTGCGCGTACTGCACGTAGAAGACGGGGTTGTCGTTCGTCGCCGACGTCCACAGCGCCAGGTCGATGTCCATCGTCTGGTCGACCGAGGACCGGATCAGCGCGTACCGCGCGGCATCGACGCCGATGGCGTCGACGAGGTCGTCGAGCGTGATGACGGTTCCCGCCCGCTTGCTCATCTTGACCGGGGCGCCGTCCCTGACGAGGTTGACCATCTGACCGATGAGCACCTCGATCGTCGCCGGGTCATCGCCCAGGGCCGCTGCGGCGGCCTTGAGCCGGGCGATGTACCCGTGGTGGTCGGCTCCCAGCATGTAGATGCACAGGTCGAAGCCGCGTTCGCGCTTGTCCAGGAAGTAGGCGATGTCGCCGGCGATGTAGGCGGCGTCGCCGTCGGACTTGAGCACGACCCGGTCCTTGTCGTCACCGAACGCGGTGGACCGGAGCCACCAGGCGCCCTCGGACTCGTAGAGGTTCCCGTTGCCCTTGAGCGTCTCGATCGCGCGGTCCACCGCACCGGAGGTGAACATCGAGTTCTCGTGGGTGTAGACGTCGAAGACGGTTCCGAACTCGGCCAGCGAGTTCTTGATGTGGCTGAACATCAGGTCCACGCCGAACGCTCGGAACGTCTCGAGGGCCTCGGACTCCGGCTGCTCCAGCACGTCCGGGTGCTCGGCGACCACGTTCGACGCGATGTCCTGGATGTACGCCCCCGCGTAGCCGTCCTCGGGGGTCGCCTCGCCGCGAGCAGCCGCGGCCAGCGAACGGCTGAAGCGGTCGATCTGCGCACCGTGGTCGTTGAAGTAGTACTCACGCGTGACCGCTGCGCCGGAGGCCTCGAGCACACGACCGAGGGCGTCACCGACCGCCGCCCAGCGTGTTCCGCCCAGGTGAATGGGCCCGGTAGGGTTCGCGGAGACGAACTCCAGGTTCACCCGGCGGCCGGCCATCGCGCCCCCGTTGCCGTACTCCTCGCCCGCGGAGAGCACGGTGGCAACGAGCGAGCCCTGGGCCCCGGAATCGAGACGGATGTTGAGGAACCCCGGTCCGGCGATCTCGGCCGAGGCCACGCCCGGGTCGGCCACCAGCGCGGTCGCGAGATCCTGCGCCAACTCGCGAGGGGCCGACCCCACCTTCTTGGCCAGTTGGAGAGCGATGTTCGTCGCGTAGTCCCCGTGCTCGGGGTTGCGCGGCCGCTCCACCGTCACCGACTCCGGAACGACCGACGTGTCGGCCCCGCGGTCGGCGAGAACGGAGATGAGGGCGGCGCGGATGACGGCGGCGAGATCGGCGGGAGTCACGTCTTCCTATCCTAGGTGTCGGCACGTCGCGGGGGGAATCGGACGTCTGTCCGGGCGACCCGTCCGAGCCCCGACGGGCCCGATGCGGCCCTGCCTGACCGCCGGTGCTACGATCAGTCTCGCTGTTCGAGCGATCCCCGCCAGTGCGGGGTGTCCGCTGGAGCGGCCTCCGGCCCGTGAGGGTCGGTATCCCGCCCTCGTAGCTCAGGGGATAGAGCGTTGGTTTCCGGTACCAAAGGTCAGGGGTTCGATTCCCTTCGGGGGCACAAGCAAGACGAGAAGGGCCCGGGCGGTTGCCCGGGCCCTTCTCGTCTCTCCCGCTCCGCGTCAGGTGGGCCGGGTGATTCCGTCCACCTCACCGATGCGGTCGACGACTCGCTCGTAGATGTCGGTGAGTGCGAGTACCTCGTGCTCGGAGAGCACGTCGATGAACAACTCCCGGACCTTCTCGACGTGCTTGGGGGCCACTGACGCGATCGCCTGGGCGCCCGCCTCGGTGAGGGTGACGACGGTCCCGCGACCGTCCTCCGCGCATTCTCCCTTGGCCACCAGGCCGCGCCCCTCCATACGCCGGACCTGGTGAGAGACCCGGCTGCGGTCCCAGCCGAGTGCGGCGCCGAGTTCCCTCGCCCGGAGTCCCCGGTTGTCGGCCTCACTGAGGCTCACCAGAACCGAGTAATCGGATTGAGACATCGAGGCGTCCCGCTGGAGTTGGCGCTCCATGGCGAGTTCGAGCAGTTGGTTCACATCGCGGTACCGGCGCCACATGCGCTGCTCTTCATCGCTCAACCAGCGTGTCTCCGTCATGGGGCTATTACAGCACGACGACCCACTCGGCATTCCTCCACCACCGCTCCGGGGCGCCCGCCGCCGTCAACGGCGTTCACTCGCGATCGGCGCCAGACCTCTGCATGACGTGGGTGTGTGCGCCCCCGATGCCCGCGAACCGGGCGCGGTCGCACGTGAGCACGATGACCTGTGACGTCGCCGCAGCCGCGGCGATGACCGCTCCCATGGTGAGTCGGCGAGAGGGATCCGTATAACCCATGGTGTCGTCGAGGAAAACGGGGACGCCGTCGTCACCGACGAGTCGCGCACAGGCGATCCGGACGATCACCGCCAACTGCTCCCTGGCGCCCCCGGACAGCGATTCGTAGTCGACGGTCACATCCCCGACCCGCCTGGACAGGATGGTCAGATCCTCGCCGAGCCTGACGTCGAAGTCACGCCCGTACACGAGGGAACCGAGTTCGACGACCGCCCTGTGGAACGGGGCCTGGTACGCGAGCAGAGCCTCCGATCGACGCGCCGCGAGTGTGCGGTGGAGCAGGTCCGCCGCACGGGCTCGGCGCCACAGCGCGGCGTTCTCCCTCTCCGCCGCCTCGAGTTCGCGCTCGGCGGAAGCGACCCCCTCGAGCCGGCCCTGGTCGCCGATCGCGTTGACCCGGCCCATCGACGTGGCGACGGCAGCAGCCGATTCGCGTTCCTCGGCGGCCAGTGAGGACAGTGAGGCCCGGGCGTTGTCCAGCAGACCGGGCGGCGCGTCGGCGAGCGCCTCGTCCAATTCCGCCTTCGCCTCCCGTGCCTTCCCACGGGCGGTCTCTGCCCGGAGGCGCGCCTCCCCCGCCCTCTCCTCGAGGCTGAGGTCCGGGGCGGCGTCACGCGCGGCCGACAGCGCCTCCCCGCACTCACTGTGCCGGCCGGCTGCCTCGTCTGCCAGTGCGATACGGGTCGCGTACTCGGTGCGGAGTGTTTCGGCCTCGGCGGATGCGGCGCGATCCTCCGCCCTGCAGCGGACGACCGATTCCTCCGCGGCGGCGTACTCGGTCTCCGGATCGCCCTCCCCCTCCGCGACGGCCCCGCCTTCCCGCCCCTCCGCGACCTGGCCGGACGGCACGGTCCCGGCCGGGACCCGTGAGCGCAGGTCGTCCCGCCTCGCGGTGAGATCATCCGCCGTCTCGCCGCCGAGGAGGTCCGATCGCCGTCGACGCAGTGCCTCGATCTCGGCACGCAGGGCGCCCGCCCGCCGGGAGCGTTCCTCCGCCTCCGTGGGGTTCTCCACACCGAGCTCCGCGAGAAGGTGGTCCAGCCGGAGGCGAGCGGACTGCTCGTCCCGTCGGACGGAGTCCGTGTCACCCGCGGGGACGACAGTCAGCGAGACCGTCCCGATCTCGAAGACGGTGTCCTCCACGATCTCGTGCGTCCACCCCGCAGAGGCGTCGAGTCCCTCCCCTCCGACCCGGAACTCGCCCTCACCGGTGATCTCCACCCGGGGAGCACTGGCTGCGGACCGGATGACGGCCTCCCGCAGCGTCTCGTCCGCGCGGCGGATGGCGTCGACCGAGTCATCGGCGACGTCGACCGCGGCGAGCTCCGCCTCCTTGCGGCGCAGCTCGTCCCCCACCTCTGTCAGGATCCCGAGGAGTCGTTCCAGGTGCTCGAGGTCCGCACGCCTGCGGTCGCCCTCCTCGACCGCGCGTGCGGCATCGAGGCGGGTGCGGGCCCGGATCACTCGCTTCTCCGCCGCCTCCAGTTCGGCCCTCGCCCGACGGGCCCGCTGCTGGGCGGGTTCCAGCCTCTCGGCCGCGGTGGCGGCGGCCGCCCGCAGATCGGTCTCCCTCCGCTGTTCGGTCATCGCCCTGTCGATGAGTTCCCGACGCTCTCGTTGCTCGCGCAGCGCGGCGTCATGCGCGGCCACCGCCCGGTCGACCTCGGCATCGGCGGATGCGCTGACCCCTCTGAGGTCCGCGACTGCCCGGCCCGCGGCCTCGAGACGCCCGACTTCCTTCTCGAGCGTGGCGAGCGAGTCGAGTCGCGCGCGATGGACGGCGGACCGGGCTTCGTGGTCCGCGACCGCCGCGTCGAGTTCCGAGTGCCGGGCCCGTGCCTCGGACAGCGCGGCCCGCGCCTCGATGAGCCGGGACTCCGACCGCGCCAGGTCGCCGGTCGGCTCGCCCCGCCGCGCAGTGAGATAGCGATTGCGTTCCTCGGCGACGCGCTCGACCAGCGAGTCGTCGCCGGTCGGGTCCTCACCGCCCGCCGCGGCGTCCAACGCGCGGCGGAGAGAGTCCATACCCTTGGCCGCGTCGACCTGGCCCAGAGGTTCGTCCTGGGCTATGCGCAGGGCGCGCCACAGTGACCTGTCGACCTGACGGTCCAACAGGTCGCGGACGAAGTCGTGGGCGTCGTCTCCCGCCATCGCCGTGCGTGCCGAACCCGGGAACTCGAGGGAGGTGCGTTTGCCGCGGACGAACTCCTTGCGGTAGCGCATCCGTTCGCCGTCGACGGAGAACTCGGCCTCCACCACCACGGGAACGTCCCTGCCGACAGGGCTGGCGGCCTTGATCTCGGCACGCCCGGACGAGGCCTTGTGCTCGAGAAGCATCTCCAGGGCGTCCATGAGGCTGGTCTTCCCCGACTCGTTGGGGCCCTCGATCACCAGCACCCCACGCGGGGGCAGGTCGACCTCCTCGCGCACCACCCCGCGGAAGTCCTCGATCGTCAACCGGTGCAGGATCATCGCGTTCCCCCGTCCACGAGCCGGTACAGCAAGCTCAGGGCGTGCCCGGCGTCCTCGGCGTCCACCCCGCCGGTGGCCGCCATGTCGACGAGGTCCGCGACCGCGCGGCCCGCGTACCCGTCCACGAGATCCGTGAAGTCCGAGTCCTCCGCGCGGACCACGAGGTGGGTGCGTGACTGGCGCAGAAACGCGGAGGCGAACACCGCGTCCCAGGTCTCCAGGAGCGCATCGATCCGCGCGCGCAGGGCCACCCCGACGGTGCCGGTCAGCCCGAGTTTCAACACGGTGCGCGGCTTGTCCTGCACCGCCTCGATCCGCTCGGCGAGGGAGTCGAGGTCCCCGTCCGTATCGATCTCCGCGTCCACCGCCAGGAAGGACCACCGGCCCGTCGCCAGCGGGGTGACCTCGCACGCTCGCCTCTCGCCCGACGGATCTCTCCCACCGAGCTCGACCAGCAGGACGTTGCCGGAGTCCTTCTCCACGTCGTTGAAGTCCGTGGTCTCCGGACTCCCCGAGAACCAGATGCGCCCGCCGGAGCCCACGCGGGTGACCGAGTGCCTGTCCCCGAGCGCCACGTAGTCCAGGCGGCGGGACTCGGTCGCCTCCTCGAGCGAAGCCACGGCGATCGCCTCGACCGACGGGGAGTGCCCGCCGTAGATCTCGTCGGTACCCCCGTGCGCCACGAGGACCCGCACGGAGTCAGTGGGTTCGAGAGACGCCAGAAGCGCCGGTAACCGCGATGGGTCCGGGCGCTTGGACGTCCACGGGACGCCGACCACCTCGACGCCGGGGACGACCTCGACCGGGCCCGAACCGTCGAGGACCACGACGGCCCCGCCCTCGAGCGCCGGGGAGAAGTCCCTGCACCGGAACACCGAGGACACGTCCAGTGGGTCGTGGTTGCCCGGCAGCACCAGCACCGGCACCGGGAACGCGGACAGGGCCTCGACCGCGCGGAGTACCACCGACCGGGGCACCGCGTTGTCCTCGAACACGTCGCCCGCGACCACCACGAACTGTGCCCCGTGTCGCTCCGCCAACCCACCGAGTGCCTCCACGGCCGCGAGCCTGTCCGCCGTGAAGACGGCCTGGGACTCGTCTCCGAGGAACCGCCGGGTCATACCGAGCTGCCAATCGGCTGAGTGGAGGAATCGGATGGCGTCGCCGTCCCGTGGGTTGGTCATGGCCGCATCGTAGGACGCGGGTCCGACAGGCTACGCATCGGCGGCCCGCCTCACCGCGGTCGGTACCGGCCGAACGCGTCGAGGAAGTCCTCGAGGTCCGCCACCACCCGGAGTTGCTCGAGCGCGTCGTTGGTCGCCGCCGCGGCGAGCCTGCGGGTGACGGGCGCGTCCAGCAGGTCCTCGAGACCGGCCGGTCCGGGTGACGGCGACGCCGGCAGGATCGGCTCACCACCCCACAGCGCCTCCTCCACGTCGAAGGACACCTCGTCGTCGTCCCCTCCGCCCCGGAGGACGGCGCCGAGTTGCTCGGGTCGCAGACCCCTGAGCTCGAACAACACCTCCGGCCGGGAGTCCCACCACTCGACCATGATGTAGGCGGCCGCCAGCACGTGTCGGCAGGGGCCGGGTTGCACCGGACAGTGGCAGGTGAACGCGGTTGCCCCGTGCACCGCGGGCAGGAGGAGGAACCCGACGGTGTCGGAGAAGTCCCCGGCCAGGGCGCCGAGCACGCCCCGTTCCTCCCGCCTGAGGGCGGTGCGCAGGGCGTCGGAGTCGGTGTCGTCAAGCGGGGCGAACGTGAACTCCACTGTGAAGGGTTCCGGTCTGCTCCCGTCGACGTCGATCCGGACCGACCGGCCCGAGTGGTGCAGGGAGAGGACCTTGTCCTTGCGGGCGTCCTGTCGGGCCATGTGGGCGTCACCCCGGGAGACCCCGGATTCGATGTCACTCGCCCAGCGTCTGCTCCACATGTGTGCGCCGAACTGCCCGGCCCGGGACCTCGCCCGGATGCCCGCTTCGCCGCTCACGGTTCGTCCCGCCCCACGTCGGTGAACTCGACGAGTGCCGCCAGGTCCGCGTCCGCGAGCTCGGTCAGCGCGCCTGCCAACGGTCCCAGCGTCAACTCCGCGAGGTCCCGCTTGGCTTCGAGGAGTTCGTCGATACGGTCCTCGACCGTGCCCGGTGCGACGAGCGTGCGCACCTGGACCACCCGGGTCTGGCCGATGCGGTGGACCCGGTCGGTGGCCTGGTTCTCCACCGCCGGGTTCCACCAGCGATCCAGGTGTACGACGTGGTTGGCCTCGGTGAGGGTCAGTCCGGTCCCTCCCGCGCGTAGCGACGCGAGCATCACCGGTGGGCCGTGCGATGCCTGGAACTCCTCGACCATCTGAGCCCGTCCGGCCGCGGTGACCCCGCCGTGCAGGAATGGCACGGCGGTGGCGGCCCGACGCTCGAGTAGGGGCAGGATCAGATCGCCGAACGCCCGGTACTGGGTGAACAGCAGCACCTTCTCCCCCGCGTCGAGGATCTCGGTGAGGACCTCGTCGAGTGCGGCGAGTTTGCCCGAACGGTGGCGGCCGCCGCGCAGGAGTGCGGACCCGTCCCCGAGGTAGTGGGCGGGGTGGTTGCACACCTGCTTCAGGGCTGTGAGCCCCGAGAGGATGGCGCCCTTGCGGGCGGCCCCCTCGGACTCCTTGACCTGTTCCATCATGTCCTCGACGACCGCCCGGTACAGGGTCGCCTGCTCACGGGTCAGGGGCGAATCGACCCTGATGTGTTGCTTGTCCGGGAGATCGGCGACCACGCGGGGGTCGGATTTGAGGCGGCGCAGCACGAACGGTGCGGCGAGTGCCCGGAGCCTCGATGCCGCGGCCTCGTCGCGGTGGGACTCGATGGGGATCGCGAACCGGGCACGGAAGGTGCTGGCCGAACCCAACATCCCCGGATTGGCGAAGTCCAGGACGGCGCGGAGCTCGTCCAACCGGTTCTCCACCGGTGTCCCGGTCAGCGCGATCCGGTGCTCCGCCGGGATCGAGACGACGGCGCGCGCGACCGAGGTGGAGGGGTTCTTGATGGTCTGGGCCTCGTCGGCGACCAGCCGCCGCCAGGCCACCCGGGCGAGGAGTTCCGCGTCCCGGGACGCCGTCCCGTAGGAGGTCAGCACGAGGTCGGCGGCTCCGAGTAGTGTGGCCGCGTCGTCACCCCGTTCGCGGGCCGGTCCGTGATGGACGTGGATCCGCAGCTCCGGGGCGAACGTCGCCGACTCCCGGGCCCAGGTGGCCACCAGGGTGAGCGGCGCCACGACGAGAGTGGGGCCGGTCCGGCCCGCCGCGTGCTCGGACGCGGTGAGCGCGAGCACCTGCATGGTCTTTCCGAGCCCCATGTCATCGGCCAGCACGGCGCCGACATCGGCGCTGGACAGCGCGGTCAACCACCGCACCCCCTCCAGTTGGTACGGACGGAGCGTGGCGCGGAACCAGGGTGGGAGGTCGACCGGGATCGACGACGACGAGGGGATCCAGTCGATGGTCGTGGGCGCCTCCACCTCGACGCCCTCGCCTTCCTCGGACATCAGGGCGGCGACCAGTGCGGGTGCCGTGACCCGCCCCCCGCGCCGCGCGGCGAGGAAGCGGGCCGCCCGACGCAGTGCACCGGGGTCCGCCCGGACCCATTGTCCGCGGAGCCTGACCAGATCGGACGCGGCGTCGAGGAGCATCTGGGCCTCGGCGGGGTCGAGGGGGACGTCGTCGACGACCATCTCCCAGTTCACGTCCGCCAGCTGATCGAGCCCGAGCCGGCGACCCGAGTCGACGTTCTCGGTGCCCGGCTCCGTGACCGCGACCCGGACGGCGGTCCGCACCCTGGTCCAGGCTCGCGGCAGGAGGATCTCGACTCCTCTCCCCCGTAGTGCCTCCACCCCCTCGTCGACCAACTGCACCACCAGGTCGGTGGGCATCATCAGGTCCGGACTGCCGGCGGTGTGGGTGGCACGCCCCAGCGGTGGCCACGACCGGACCGCCCGGTCGACGACGTCGCGCACCGCGTCACCCACGGCCGACGTATCGGGCAGCTCGGTGAAGGGCCGAAGGGAATCGTTGCCCGTGCGCACCAGCGTCTCCAGCCGCCACAGGATCTCCCCGGGCGCGGCGTGCCCGGCCCCGCCGTCGGAATCGCCCGGGCCCTCGTCGTCACCGCCGGTCGGCTCGACGATCCGGAACACCACCTCGACGTCCCGTGCCGCCGCCGCCCGTCCGAATTCGCCGATCGCTTCCGCCAACGCCTGGCCCCCGGACGTCACGCCCCCGCCCGTGATCAAGGCCGTGCCCAGGTCGCTCCGGCGATCGCCCGCCAGGGGCGCCAGGGCCATCCGCGCGTGCTGGTCCGCCAGGGCGGCGAGTAGTCGGTCGAGGTCCTCGCGGTTCGCCACCAGCCCGTGGCACCGGGACAGGCTCTCCGCTGCCCACGCCGACACCACGGGTGAGGCGGCGAGAGTCCATGACGCGTCCCATGCGCCCTCCGAACGGCCGAGGACGGGGACGACGTGCCCCGCACGCACGAAGGCGGCCACGCCCGACGAGAGCGCCGCGAGGGCCCGCAGCCCGGATCCGACCCAGTGGTCGGTGGCGTCGACCATCCCGCACAGATCCACCGCCGCGCCGACCGAGACCCGGATCCCCGGCACCGTCGCGGTCCGGACCCGGCCCTCGACCGGGGCACGAACCCCGATCCGGTGCGTCAGCGAGTAGCGCTCCAGGAACCGGATCACCTCCGGCGGGGCTCCGGCCCGGCCCACAGCCGTGACCTCGGCGGCGGGGGCGATCGATACCGGCCTACGCAATCCCGTCTCGCACCACAAGCCGACGACCCCGGACTGCCACACGGCGTGTAGTCGGGGTGCGGCGGTCGGGGTCACGTGCACATGTAAGCACGTGGGTCCGACAGCGGGCCGGCGTGCTCCCCTGAGAGGTACGGGCGAGGCCGCCGTCCACAGGCGCCCACCTGTCCACAGTCCCGCCCTGCCGCCCCCCTCGGCGGGCGGGAGCCGGCGACCCCCCGCGTCAGACTCGAGGCGTGAGCCATGATCCCCGTACCCGGAGGCACCTTGCTGGCCGAGTCGTGCCGCCGCCCGCACCCCGGGCGCTCGCCCTGGCCCTCGTCGTGCTCGGCGTGCTGGCCGCCGTGTGGTGGTCCGGCCAACCGCCCCGCTCCGTCCCGGGCAGCCCACCGCGGGACGCGGTGGAGGCACTGCTCGACGCGGTCGAGGTGGTGGAGTCGCGGAACCCCGCTCCCGGGTACGAGCGGGACTGCTCGGGCGCGTCAGGGTGCGTGTTCGGCCCGGCCTGGAGTGACACGACCGGGGCGCCGGGGGCCGGAAACGGGTGCTCCACCCGTCACGATGTCCTGGCCCGCGACCTCGTCGGCGGCACCAGGACACCCGGGGCACGGTGCGAGGTGTCTGGCGGAGTCCTGACCGATCCGTACACCGGCAGGCTCGTCGACGCGGGCACCACGGGGGTGCGCGGCATCCACGTCGACCACGTCTACCCGCTCTCGGCGGCGTGGGACCTGGGGGCGTGGTCGTGGCCGGCCGGGCGCCGTGCCGCGTTCGCCAACGACATCGACCGGAACCTGCTCGCCGTCACAGCGTCGGTCAACACCGGCAAGAGCGACTCGACCCCGGCGGACTGGCTACCCCCGGATCCCGGTCGACACTGCTTCTACGCCTCCCGGTACCTCACCGCGGCCGTCGCCTACGGCCTGCCGGTGACGAGGGCCGACCATGACGCTCTCGCCGGTGCGGTCCGGCGGTGCCCGACCGGCCCGTAGGGCCCGGCGTCAGTGGCGGTCCGGGCCCCCGCCGGAACGCCCGCGGAACCCGCCACCGCGGCGGTCGTCGTCACCGCGGCGGAAGCCCCCACGGTCGTCGCGCTTCTCGTCACGGCCGCCGCGCCGGTCACCACGGTCACCTCGGTCGCCACGGTCATCGCGACGGGGTCCGCCGCCACGCGGCTTGCCGCCCCTGTCGTCCCGGAACGACGACGGACGACCCGTCGGAGCGCCGGAGTCGGGGCGGATGTCGATCTCGGAACCCCCGACCCGGATTCCCTTCATCGAGTTGAGCTGGTCCGCGGGGAGATCCGCCGGCAGCTCGACGATCGAGTGGTCGAACCGGATCGAGATGCGTCCGATGTCACCGCCCCGGAGCCCGGCCTCGTTGGCCAGGGCGCCCATGATCGAGCCGGGCTTGACGTTGTTCCGCTTACCCACGGCGATCCGGTACTGCCCCATGTTCTTCCCCGACCGCGACGGACGCGGCCCGTCCGAGAAGTCGCGTGCCGGCCGCTCGCGACGGTCGTCCCGGCGCGGCGGGCGCTCGGGCTCCCGCATGAGGAAGTCGTCCGAGTTCCGCGACTGGGTCGCCAGAGCGGCGGCGATGTCGGACATCGAGACCGAGTGCTCGGAGGCGTACTCCTCCACCAGTCGGCGGAAGAGCGCGATGCTCGGGTCCTCGAGGCTCTCGGTGATCGACTGTGCGAACTTGGCCATCCGCATCTCGTTGACGTCGTCCACGCTCGGGAGCTGGATCTCGGTCAACGGTTGGCGGGTGGCCCGCTCGATCTGGGAGAGGAGCCGGCGCTCGCGCGGGGTGACGAAGAGCAGCGCCTCACCGCTCCTACCGGCGCGACCGGTCCGGCCGATCCGGTGGATGTAGGACTCGGTGTCGTGCGGGATGTCGTAGTTGACGACATGGCTGATCCGGGGGACGTCGAGACCCCGGGCGGCCACGTCGGTGGCGACGAGGATGTCCGTGCGACCGTCCTTCAGCGCCTCGATCGTGCGCTCACGCAGGTTCTGCGGGATGTCGCCGTTGATGGGCGCGGCGGAGAACCCCCGTGCACGGAGTCGCTCTGCCAGCTCCTCGGTGGCGGACTTCGTCCGGACGAACAGGATCATCGCGTCGAAGTCCTCGACCTCGAAGATCCTCGTCAGAGCGTCGAGCTTGTCCCGGTGGTTGACCAGGACGTAGCGCTGCGTGATGTTCGGCGCGGTCGACGTCTTCGACGCCACCTTCACCTCGGTCGGATTGGTGAGGTACTTCTGCGAGATCCGCCGGATGGCGGCGGGCATGGTCGCCGAGAACAGGGCCACCTGGGTCGTCTCCGGGGTGTCCGACAGGATCCGCTCGACGTCCTCCTGGAACCCCATCGCGAGCATCTCGTCGGCCTCGTCCAGGACGAGGTGCCGCAGACCCGACAGGTCCAACGTGCCCTTCTTCAGGTGGTCGATCACACGCCCCGGGGTGCCGACGATGATCTGCGCACCGCGCCGCAGCCCCGAGAGCTGGATGCCGTAGGCCTGCCCGCCGTAGATGGGCAAGACGTTCACCTGCGGCATGTTCGCCGAGTACGTGACACAGGCCTCGGCGACCTGGAGGGCGAGCTCTCGGGTCGGCGCCAGGATGAGGGCCTGGGGGCTCTTCACCGCCGGGTCGATCAGCGACAGGATGGGCAGCGCGAACGCGGCGGTCTTACCGGTGCCGGTCTGTGCCAGGCCGACCACGTCACGCCCCTCGAGGACCAGCGGGATCGTCGCGGCCTGGATGGCGGAGGGGACTTCGTAACCCACGTCCCTGACCGCCTGCGCGACCGCGGGGGCCAGCCCCATGTCGGCGAACGTCACCTCGGGCTCGTCCTCACCGCCGGCTGCAGGGGCGGCGGCGCCGGTGCGCGCGGGCGCGACCGTGTCCGCAGCGCCGTTGTCCGCGGCGCCATTGTTCGCGGCGCCATTGTTCGCGGCGCCGTTGTCCGCGGCGGAGGCTGGTTCGGGATTGCTGGCGTCGGTGTCGACCTCGTCGCCGGCGGTGGCGGTACGGTCCTCGTCGTTGTTCTCCATGAGGTTTTACATTCTACGGCGTCCGGGGGCTGTTGAGCGACACGGCTGCCGCAGGTCACTCCCCCGTGGTCACCGGGTTCGTGGCCTCACGGGTCTCCTCGGCGATGATCCACGGGATCGCGGCCCCCAATAGGAGCACACCGGACACCGCGAACCCCGCCTTGTAGCCCAGCAGGTCCACCACCAGCCCCACCACGACCGGTCCCAGGATCGCTCCGGAGTCGCTGGCCATCTGGAAGGTGGCGAGGACCTTGCCGCCTGCCCGGTCCGCGCCGATCACGTCCGCGACAGCGGCCTGTTGCGACGGGTTGAGGATCCCGGCGCCCATCCCGGCGATGACCGAGGCCGCCACGAGCAACGGCACGGTGTCACACCAGCCCAGGACGAGGGTGGTGACACCGGAGATCACCAGACCCAGGATCACCATCGGACGTCGCCCGTACCTGTCGGACAACCACCCGGCCGCGGAGACCACCGAGGCGGTCCCCACCGCGAACGACGCCAGCGCGGTGCCGGCGATACCGGCGCCGGCATCGAAGTTGGCCGCGGCGAACAGCGGGACGATGGCGACCCGCACACCGAACGAGGTCCACCCGTTGACGAAGCTGGAGATCAGCGCGGCACGGTACCCGCTGTGCCGTAGCGCCTCGGCGACCGGGAGGGGTTCCTGCTCGGGGGACCCGTCGTCGGGTGAGGGCCGTCGGCCCCCGCGGAGGAAGACCGCCACCACGCCGGTCGCCACCAGCAGCGTGCCGGCGTAGACGAAGAACGGGATGCGCATGCCGAAGCCCGCCAACAATCCGCCCAGAACCGGACCGCCGATATTGCCGATGAGGAACGCGGTCGCGTACAGGCCGGCGATCCGTCCCCGGGCGCCGGGCGGGGACAATCTGGTGAGCAGGGCCATCGCGGAGATCGTGAACATCGTCGACCCGAGACCGCCGAGACCGCGGAAGACCAGGAGCTGCCAGTAGTTCTGCGCCAGCCCGGTCGCCAACGTGGAGACCACCACGATGAGGAGACCGGACATGTAGACCCACCGCTCGCCGAGTTTGTCGACGAGGAACCCACCGGCCGGCGCGAACACCAACCTGAAGAACGCGAATGCGCTGACGATGACCGACGCCGCCGTGACCGACACGTCGAAGCTGCGGGCGAACTGCGGCAGCACCGGGGCGACCAGACCGTAGCCGATCGCCACGGCGAACGCGGCCGCGACGAGGACCCAGACGTCCGCGGGCAGGCGGGTCCGCGCAGACGGCGTCGGATGTCCGGTGAGCGCGCCCCTCACGCGGATCGGAGCACTCGGGCGAGCACGTCGGCACCGAAATGCAGTGCGTCCACCGGTACCCGCTCGTCCACGGCGTGGAAATGGCCGAAGACGTCGAACTCGTCGGGCACGCGCAGTGGGACGAACCCGTAGCCGTCGATCCCGAGCGGGGCCAGATGCTTGTTGTCCGTGCTGGCGGGCAACAGGTACGGCACGACCATGGCATCGGGGTCGGATTGCCTGACGGCCTCGCGGATCACCTCCACGAACGGGGCGTCGGCCGGTGCGGCGATCGGTGGTTCCCAGATCCACTCGACCGTCACGTCGGGGCCGAGCTCCTGCTCGATCTCGGCACGGAACGTGTCCTCACCTCCGGGGAGTACTCTGCAGTCGATCTCCGCGCGTGCCTCGGTGGGGATGACGTTGGTCTTGTACCCGGCGGACAGGACCGTCGGTGAGGCGGTGTGGGACAGCGAGGCGGAGACGAGGGGCCCGAAGTGCCCGAGGACCTCGAGCCGATCCGGCAGTTCGGCGACCTCGCCGCTTCCTCCGGCCAGCCGACCGACCGCCGCGGCCAGCGCGGTGTTTGCCTCGGTCGGCTGCACCGGAAAGTCGAGATCGGCCACGCGATGAACCGCCCCGGCGATCGCGGCGACGGCGTTGTCCCCGGTCGGGCGGGACGCGTGTGCGGCGGTCCCGTGTGCGGTCACCGTGGCCCAGGCGACGCCCTTCTCGGCGACGGCGATCGGGTAGAGGCGGCGGCCGTCGACCGGTACCGACCAGCCCCCGACCTCGCTGAGCGCCTGGGTCATGCCGTCGAAGATCTCGGGCCGCTCCCGGACCACCCACTTGGCACCCATGATCCCCGCGGCCTCCTCATCCGCGAAGAACGCGAGCAGCAGCGGCCGCCGGGGCACGATCCCCTCCCGGCGGTAGTGGCGGACCACCGCGAGCATCATGCCGATCATGTTCTTCATGTCGACGGTGCCTCGTCCGTAGAGCCAGCCGTCGCGGATCTCACCGGCGAACGGCGGGACGGTCCAGTCCTCGGCGACCGCGGGGACGACGTCGACGTGTCCGTGCACGACCAGTCCGCCCGCGTCCGGGTCGGCTCCCTCGACCCGGGCGAACAGGCTCCCTCGTCCGGGAACAGACTCCACGAGTTCGCTGGAGATGCCGACCTCGTCGAGGTACTCGGCGATCCGGCGGCACACCCTCGTCTCGCCGTCGCCGATCGTCGCGGGGTCACCGGTGTTGGTCGAGTCGATCGACACGAGGTCCGCCGTGATCGCGACGGCCTCGGCATGCATCCGCTCCCGCGCCTGCCCGGACATCTGCTGGGCGTCGGTCATCCGAAACACTTCCCTTCACCACGGTAGGTGGGCCAGCGATCCACCACGACGGGCCCGTCAGCAGTCTCGTCCACCACGTGGAGAGTGTCGAACCGCTCGCACAGTTCCCCCGCCTTCGCGTGACGCCACCATGCGCTCTCGCCGATGGCCACCTGCCCCCGCACGGGCGTCTGGACCTCTCCGGCCCCCTCCCGACCGAGGTATCGCAACCCCGCCGGGGCGGCGGGCACCGGGAGCCGGTCGCGCCCCGGGACGCCGGACGCGACGTATCCCCCGTACAGGAACGTGGTGAGACCACGGGCCGGCGTCCGCACGGCGGGCAGTGCGAACAGCAGCGCCGGCCGCGGGGTGAAGGTCCGATAGGCGTCGAACAGCCCCGGCACGTACAGTCCCGATCCCGCGGTGACCTCGGTGACGGCGGGCGCTCCGGCGCTCTCGGCGACGGACCCGGATCCCCCGGAGTTGATGATCTCCGGCGGTGTCCCGGTGATCGACTCGATCGTGGACGCCACCGCCGGTCGCACATCCCGCAGCCGCCGCATCGAGAGCCGTTTGACGACGCCGATCCCCGGTACGTCATCGGGCACCCCGGCCACCTGCGCCTCGTAGAACATCGCGCCCACCACGCGGAAGCCGGTGGCGACGGCCCGCCGTACCAGCGGCTCGACGTCGTCCGGTCCGCGTAGCGGGGAGCGGCGCACGCCCAGGTGGACGGGCCCGAGCCGGAGGGAGCAGTCGACGTCGATGCATACCCGCGCCCCGGACGCCCCCGCCTCCCGTGCGATCTCCAGCTGGCGCGGATGGTCGATCATGAGTGTCACGTACTCCAACGCCTGCGGATCCGATCCGAGGCGCCCCAGAGCCGAGCGGTCGACGGTGGGGTACCCCATCAGGACGTCGTCGCACCCCGACTCCACCAACCACAACGCCTCGGTGAGCGAGTAGGCCATGATCCCGTGGACGGAATCGTCGCCCCGCAGCCGGTCGCCGAGCACCTCCCGCAGCACGCCTCGGGATCTCACGGATTTGCTCGCGACCCGGATCCTGGTGCCCCCTGCCCGGCGGCGTAGATCGTCCACGTTCGCCCGCAGACTCGGCAGGTACAGAGCGGCGAGGGGCGCGTCGAGGCCCGCGGTCGCGACCCGGAGTGCGTCGACGACCACGGGGAGGCCGCCCGCCTCCGTGCTAGGCACCGTCGACCGGTCGCGCGTCCCGTACGACGAGGTCGACCGCCCGGTGGAGGAGGTCGTTGGCCTCGTCGTCGTTCCGGTAGATCTGCCACCGCAGGCTGATGCCGGTGATGATCGACAGGACGACGCGCACCATGTCGTCGAGGCCCATCGCCCACTGCACGTCGGCGGACTGCGCCGTGCGCTCGAGTACGGATCGCACGATGGCCTCGTTGGATTCCTGCTGGTCGCGGGCCAGGCCGACTTCGGGCAACCCGTGGGTCCTCAGCGAGTACGACACGATCTCGTAGGTGAGGAGCTGCCGGTCGGGCGATGCGGAGATCACCGCCCAGATCAGGTCGATCGCCTCGTACAGCCGTCGCCGCAGGCCCTCGGTGCCCCGGATCCCGGAATCGAAGTCGACGCTCACGAAGGCCCGGGCGGCCTGGTGGACCTCCGAGTTGACGGCGCCGATGACCTCGCGGAGAAGCTCTTCCTTATCCGTGTAGCAGTAGTGGACGACCCCCAGCGACACGCCCGCCCGTTCGGCCACGCCGCGGACGGTCACCGCACCCAGTCCGTCGTGTTCGGCGATCTCGAGGGCGGCCTGGAGGAGTTGCGCCCGGCGCTGATCGGCAGGAAGTCGTCTGGTCACCCGTCCATGGTACGACGACGAGGTGGACGTGCACACCGTTCACCGCACCCGCTCCCCCGGCGTGCCGGGCGTCCGCCCCCACTCCGGGTCGATGGTCCAGGACCGCCTCCCGCCCCGCCTCGCGCGGGTACCCTCTCCTGCCATGACGACCTCGGTGGCCCCCTGGCAGAACTGGGCCGGCAATGTCCTGGCCTCTCCCTCGGGCCGGTCGCTCCCGACGACCGTCGCCGAGGTGAGCGACGTGGTCACGCGGGCGGCCGAGCGCGGAACCAGGGTCAAGTGTGTCGGCGCGGGCCATTCCTTCACGCCGGCGGCCGCGACGGACGGCGTGCTCGTGTCGTTGGACGACCTCGCCGGTGTGGAATCGATCGTGCCGACCCGTGGTGCTGACGGTCGCGTCGACGGCGCGGACGTGACCGTCTGGGCGGGTACCCGGTTGCACCGACTGGGACCGCTGCTGTGGGAGCTCGGTCTGGCACAGCCGAACCTCGGGGACTTCGCCGAACAGTCCCTCGCCGGGGCGGTGTCGACCGGGACCCACGGCACGGGATGTGCGGCACCGGGCCTGCCCGCCACGGTCGTCGGCCTCCAGCTCGTCACCGCCGACGGTTCCGTTCTCACCTGTTCCCGCGAATCCGACCCCGAGGTGTTCGAGGCGGCCCGCCTCGGGATCGGCGCACTGGGGATCATCACCAAGATGACGGTCCGATGCGTCCCGGCCTTCGCACTGCAGGCCGAGGAGCGTCCGTGGACCCTGACCGCCGCACTGGCGGACCTGGAGGGTTTCGCACGTTCCGCGGACCACGCCGAGTTCTTCTGGTTCCCCCACACCGACGCGATCAACGTCAAACGCAACACCCGGTTGCCCGGGGACGCCGAGCTGCACCCGGTGGGACGCATCCGGGGTCTGATCGGCGACGAACTCCTCTCCAACGAGGTCTTCGACGTGGTGTGCCGGGCCGCGACCCGACGTCCGGCGCTGACCCCCCGGCTCAACCGGGTCGCCTCACGGGCTCTGTCCGCACGGGACTTCACCGACCGGAGCTACCGGGTCTTCGCCTCGCCGCGGCGGGTCCGCTTCCGGGAGATGGAGTACGCCGTGCCCGTCGCGGCGGCGGCCGGGGTGTTGCGCGACCTCCGCGACACCATCGACCGCTCCGGCATCGTCACCCCGTTCCCCGTGGAGGTGCGGTTCGCCGCCGCCGACGACGTGTGGATGTCCACGGCGTACGGGCGCGAGGTCTGCTACATCGCCGTGCACCAGTACCACCTGATGGATCACACCGAACTGTTCCGTCTCGCGGAAGGGATCTTCCTCGCCGCCGGCGGGCGACCGCACTGGGGAAAGATGCACACCCGCACCGCGGAGGACCTGTCCGCCATGGTGGACCGCTTCGACGACTTCGTGTCCGTCCGTGACCGTCTCGACCCGGAGCGTGTCTTCGGCAACGACTACACCGAGCGTGTGCTGCCCTGAGCCACCACCCCGCGCGCCTTACGTACGGTGGAGGTTCGAGCCCGGCCCGCCCCCGCGCCGCCTTGACCTCCAGGAGTGCCCAGTGCCCGATCGAGTGCCCGCTGAATCCGACGTCTCCGGCCCGGCCGCGGGGGTGATCACTGCCGCCCTGCGCCGGGCGATCCGGAGCCAGACCGGTGCCGCCCGCGCCTACGTACGCACACTCCGGGCCCATCACCCGGACGAGAGCCCGGCCCGGATCCGCGAGCGTCTCGACGCGCGGTTCCTGAACACCGTCACCGCGTCCGGTGCGGCCGTGGGTGCCACGGCCGCGGTGCCGGGTCTCGGAACCATCGTCGCCTTCGGCGCGATCGGCGCGGAGTCGCTGGTGTTCCTCGAGGCCGCCGCGTTCTACACGCTCGCCGTGGCCGAGGTCCACGGTGTGGACGTCCGCCACGACGAGCACGAGGAACTGCTGGTCATGACAGTCATGTTGGGTGCGTCCGGCACCGCCATCCTGGCCAACGCGGTCAGCTCGTCGGGAGGGGCGGCCACGGGCGGCTCGTTGGCCGGCCGTGCACTCCGGGTACCCGGGCTGAAGGAGATCAACCGTCGGATGATGACCCGCTTCGTCAGGAAGTTCGCCGTGAAGCGGGCAGGGCTCGCCGTGGGCAAACTGGCACCCGCGGGGCTCGGCGCCGCTGTGGGTGGATGGGGCAACCGGAAGCTGGGGCGGACGGTCGTGGAGACCGCTGATGCCGCGTTCGGCACGCCACCGGACTCGTGGCCCGCCACGTGAACCGGCCGTGACGGGCCGGGGGCATCCCCCTGTCAGGTGAGATCGAAGAGCCCGGCGCGGGCAGAAGGTCTAGCCTGGATCCATTGACGTGTGAAACCCACCACAGAACCAGAGAGGCACCAAGAGATCGTGAGCAACAACGTCTCACAGTTCGGACAGAACCAGTGGCTCGTAGACGAGATGTACGAGCGGTTCGCCAAGGACCCGTCCTCCGTGGACAAGTCCTGGCACGAGTTCTTCGACGCCAACCCGGAGGCCGCCTCCTCCTCCGGTGGTGACTCGACCAACGGCACCTCCCCCGGCAGCTCGGGCGGTAGATCCGGCAAGAGCAGCCGGCCCCGATCGGGAGGTGGGAGCAGCGGGGAATCGGTCACATCAGACAAGAAGCCGTCCGAGATCACCGTCGACGATTCCACCCCCGAGGCGTCCGCCAAGGACATCGCGGCGAAGCCCGCTGCCGACGCCTCGCCCAAGCGCAAGGCCCGCGGGGAAGGGGTGCCCGCCCCGGAGCACAAGTCGGAGACGCGGAAGAAGTCCGACACCGCGGCGACGAAGAAGCCGTCACGCCCGGAGTACGAGCCCCCCGCGGAGCAGGAGAGCAAGGTCATCCGGGGCGCGGCCAACGCGATCGTCAAGAACATGAACGCGTCGCTGTCCCTCCCCACCGCGACCTCGGTCCGCGCGGTCCCGGCGAAACTGATGGTCGACAACCGGGTGGTCATCAACAACCACCTCAAGCGCACCCACGGCGGGAAGATCTCCTTCACCCACCTCATCGGGTACGCCATGGTCCAGGCCGTCAAGGCCTACCCGAACCTGAACAACCACTACGAGGAGGTCGACGGCAAGCCGAACGTCGTCACCCCGAACGGGATCAACCTCGGTCTGGCGATCGACATGAAGACCAAGGCCGGCCGGTCCCTGGTCGTGGCCGCGATCCGCAACTGCGAGAAGCTCGACTTCCGCGGATTCCTCGACGCCTATGAGGACATCGTCGCCCGCGCCCGCGAGGGCAAGCTGACGATGGACGATTTCTCCGGCGTCACGATCTCGCTGACGAACCCCGGCGGTATCGGCACGGTGCACTCGGTCCCGCGCCTCACCGTGGGCCAGGGCGCCATTCTCGGCGTGGGCGCGATGGAGTACCCCGCCGAGTTCCAGGGCGCGAGCGACGAGCAGTTGGCCAACAACGCCATCGGAAAGATCACCACCCTCACCTCCACGTACGATCACCGGATCATCCAGGGCGCCGAATCCGGCGAGTTCCTGCGTGAGATCCACCGTCTGCTGATCGCGGACGAGTTCTACGACGAGATCTTCGACGTCCTCGGCATCCCCTACGAGCCGGTCCGGTGGCGTCAGGACATCACCGACCCGCGGGTGGACAAAGACGCACGCGTCCTCGAGCTGATCGCCGCCTACCGCGATCGCGGCCACCTCATGGCCGACATCGACCCGCTCGACGGGAAGCACGCCAAGCGGCGTCGCACGTTCCACCCGGACCTCGACGTCAACTCCCACGAGCTCACCCTGTGGGACCTCGACCGCAAGTTCTCCGTCGGCGGTTTCGTCGGCAAGGACAAGATGCGGTTGCGGGACGTACTGTCCGCCTTGCGCGCGGCCTACTGCCGCAAGATCGGTATCGAGTACACCCACATCCTCGAGAACGAGCAGCGCCAGTGGATCCAGGAGCGCCTCGAGGGGGTCGACGACAAGCCGACCGTCGCCGAGCAGAAGTACATCCTGTCCAAGGTGAACGCCGCGGAGGCCTTCGAGACGTTCCTGCAGACCAAGTACGTCGGCCAGAAGCGCTTCTCGCTCGAGGGCGCCGAGTCCGTCATCCCGATGATGGACGCGGTGATCGACGAGGCCGCCGAGTTCGGCCTCGACGAGGTCGTGATCGGCATGCCCCACCGCGGGCGGCTCAACGTGCTCGCCAACATCGTGGGCAAGCCCTACCGGCAGATCTTCACCGAGTTCGAGGGCAACATGGACCCCTCGGCCGCACACGGGTCGGGTGACGTCAAGTACCACCTCGGGGCCGAGGGCATCCAGTACCAGATGTTCGGCGAGAACGAGATCAAGGTGTCTCTCACCGCCAACCCGTCGCACCTCGAGGCCGTCGATCCGGTCCTGGAGGGAATCGTCCGCGCCAAGCAGGACCTCATCGAGGACCCGGAATGGCGCTCCGAGTACCCGGTCGTGCCGCTCATGCTGCACGGTGACGCGGCGTTCGCCGGACAGGGAGTGGTCGCGGAGACGCTCAACCTCTCCCAGATCGACGGTTACCGAACCGGCGGCACGATCCACATAGTCGTCAACAACCAGATCGGGTTCACCACGGCGCCCGAGGCCGGGCGCTCCAGCCAGTACTCCACGGACGTCGCCAAGATGATCGGCTCGCCGATCTTCCACGTGAACGGTGACGATCCCGAGGCCTGCGTGCGGGTCGCCCGGCTGGCGATGGACTTCCGCCAGCAGTTCAAGAAGGACGTCGTGATCGACCTCGTCTGCTACCGCCGTCGCGGTCACAACGAGGCCGACGACCCGTCGATGACGCAGCCGCGGATGTACGAGGTCATCGACGACAAGAAGAGCGTCCGTCAGTCCTACACCGAGGATCTGGTCGGTCGCGGCGACATCACCGAGAAGGAGGCGGAGAACGCTCTCCGCGACTTCCAGGGTCAGCTCGAGCGGGTCTTCAACGAGGTCCGCGAGCTCGAGAAGCACCCGGTGAAGGCATCCGAGTCGATCCTGCCCAACCAGCCGCTGCCCAAGCGCCTGGTGACGGCGGTGGACGAGTCGGTCGTCCACGCCATCGGCGACGCCTTCGGCAACCTGCCCGCGGACTTCCACATCCACTCACGGGTGAAGCCGGTCTACGAGGCGCGCCAGAAGATGGCCTACAACGGCAACATCGACTGGGCATTCGCCGAGTTGCTGGCGATCGGTTCCCTCGTCCTGGAGGGCCGGACCGTGCGTCTCGCAGGTCAGGACTCGCAACGCGGAACCTTCACGCAACGCCACGCCGTGGTGGTCGACAAGACCACGTCGGAGCCCTACTCGCCCCTGCAGAACCTCGAGGACGCCGAGGGCCGCTTCGAGGTGTGGAACTCCGCACTCACCGAGTACGCGGGCGTCGGATTCGAGTACGGCTACTCGGTCGGGGACCCGGAGGCACTGGTGCTGTGGGAGGCGCAGTTCGGTGACTTCGTCAACGGCGCGCAGACCATCATCGACGAGTACATCTCCTCCGGCGAGGCCAAGTGGGGTCAGAAGTCCTCCGTCACCCTTCTCCTGCCGCACGGGCACGAGGGGATGGGCCCGGACCACACGTCCGGCCGCATCGAGCGGTTCCTCCAGCTGTGTGCCGAGGGCTCGATGACCGTCGCGCAGCCGTCGACCCCGGCGAACTACTTCCACCTCATGCGTCGTCATGCCACCGACGGCATCAAGCGGCCGCAGGTGGTCTTCACGCCGAAGTCGATGCTGCGAAACAAGAAGGCCGTCAGCGCGATCTCGGACTTCACCAACGGCAAGTTCCGTTCGGTCCTCGACGACCCGACGTTCGCCGACGGTTCGAAGGACCCGGGCAAGGTCAAGACCATGCTGCTGGTGTCCGGCAAGCTCTACTACGAGCTCGCCGCCCGCCAGGAGAAGGAGGGCCGCGACGACATCGCGATCGTCCGGGTCGAACAGATCCACCCGGTGCCGCACCGCCGCCTGCGCGAGGCGTTGGACCACTACCCGAACCTCACCGAGGTCCGGTGGGTGCAGGAGGAGCCGGCGAACCAGGGAGCGTGGAGCTTCCTCGCCCTGGAGCTGCCCGAGCGCATCGACGACTTCCCGCCCCTCAAGCGGGTCTCGCGTCGCCCGATGGCCGCGACCTCGACGGGTCTGAGCAAGGTCCACGCCGTCGAGCAGAAGGCGCTGGTGGACCAGGCGTTCGAGTGACCGCCGAATCGGAGGACCGCGGACCTCGAGTGACCGCGTAGGAGGAAGGGCCCGACCACCAGGTCGGGCCCTTCCTCGTGTTCCACCCCTCGCGGAGGTCAGTAACCGTGCTCGTCCAACCAGTAGTTCGCCAAGGCGACGGGGGTCGCGGAACCGAATTCGACCCCCAGCAGGAGCTCGCGGACGTCCTCGGTGGTCAGCTCCCCGCTGATGCGGTTCACCAGGGCGAGCTGATCCTCCGAGAGCGAGCCCTTGCGGAACACGGGCACGAGGTGCTGGGCGAGGACTGCAGCTTCGTCGTCGTCCAACGCGACGATGTCCTCCGGATGGAGGACGGGGTCGGCCGACTGGACCAGACCCACCCCGATCTCCCCCTCCCGCAGGGCGTCGAACACCGCGCGGGGGTTGGGCCCCAGCGCCACGCGACGGCCGAAACCGCAGTCGTAGGTGGTACCGACGGATGTGGCGAGCTCCCGGTCCGCGAGCGCCTCCTCGCGTGCGCCGAGGGTGAACTCACCGCACCTCCCGGCCAGGTCGGACATCGTCCGCAGGCCTCGCGATTCCGAGGTGTGCCGGGTGACCGCGTACACGGGGGCGTCCTCGGCGGGCGCCGGATCCGCCGCGGTCACGCCCTCCGGGAGGGCGGCGATCATGGCGGTGTACACCTCATCGGCCTCGACCTCGGTGGAGTTCTCGTCGAACGTCCGGAGCAACTCACCGGTGAACCCGATCGTGAACGTCGCCTGCCCGGTCACCACGGACTCCACGACCTCGTCCTGGGTCCCGGACTGCGGGCGGGCGGTCACCCGCGACCCGGAGCGCACCAGGGCGTTGCCGTAGATGTGACCGACGATCTCGGCCTCGCCGAAGGACGCGGTCTCGACGACCACCACCGGATCGTCCCGGTGCGCGGGAACGATCGACGACTGCGCCTGGCAGCCGGACAGTGCCATCGCGCCGACCCCCGCGAGCACCATCGCGCACCGCCCCGCCCGATCCCCCGTCCGCAGCATCCGACCACGCCCTTCCTCACCCCGGCCGCGCCGGTCGGCGCGGATCACCTCGATAGACAGTCTCCCAGCCACGCCCGCCGGTCGTCACTCCGAGGGCCCGCACGGCGGATATTGTCAGGCGAGACGAGGAAAGGGGACCGGGTGCCCGCGATCCCACCACGACGGCCGTCGACAATCCGAGCAGATGCCACGCCACGAGGCCCGGCCGGGTCGGCGCACCACGCGACCGTGGACTGCGTCGTCTACATCGACGGTGTCGGTGAACGCGGCCGGGTCCCGCACCGGGAGGCGATCCGCCGCGTGCGCGACAGCGGTCGAGGCTTCGTCTGGATCAGCCTCGACGCCCCGGGGCACGACCAGATGGAGGCGCTGTCCCGGGACCTGGGGCTGCACGAGCTCATCACCGAGGACGCGACCAGTGGCCGGCAGCGTCCCAAGTTGGAGGCCTACGACGACGCTCTCGTGCTCAACATGTCGACCGTGCGGTACCTGGCCCACGAGACGGTCACGCAGGTCAGCGACATCGTGTCCACCGGCGAGCTGATGGTGGTCCTGGGCCGGGACTTCCTGGTGACCGTCCGTCACGGGGACCAGATCACCCCCACGGACCTCGTCGGCGCCCTCGGGTACTCCCCGGAACGGTTCGCGATCGGGCCGGCGGCGGTGATGCACGCCGTGGCGGACCGTGTCGTCGACAGCTACATCGAGGCCGCCGAGGGGATGGCCGCGGACATCGACGAACTCGAGTCGGCGCTCTTCACGCCGCGCACCCGGGTGGACATCGAACAGATCTACGTCCTCAAGCGGGAGCTACTCGAACTCAAACACGTCATCGGGCCGTTGACCACGCCCCTGCGACGCCTGTCGGTCGATCATCTCGACCTCGTCCCTGCCGAGGCCCGCCACTACTTCCGCGACGTCCAGGACCACCACGCACAGGCGGCAGCGGTGGTCGCGACCCTGGACGAGCAGAGTACCTCGCTCGTCAGCGCGGCGGCGGCGATCGTCGGGATCCAACAGAACACCGACATGCGCAAGATCTCCGCCTGGGTCGCCATCGCGGCCGTACCGACGATGATCGCGGGCGTCTACGGCATGAATTTCCGCCACATGCCGGAGCTCGAGGCGCGATACGGGTACTTCGTGGTGCTGGGGATCATGGTGGCGATGTGCGCCGGGCTCTTCCTGCTGTTTCGCCGGAACCGCTGGTTGTGATCAGCGGTTCAGCCCGGGGTTGACCGCCGAGCGCCCGGGATCGGTGACATCGATGCCTGCCTCCGCCCACGCCTCCTCCAGTTCCGCCGCGCCCTTCATCCGTACCCACGCCGCCTCCGTGTGGGTGACCGGAACGGCCCGGAACACGGTGACCGGCGCGGCGTCACCGGGCAACGGCACGTCCGGGATCTCCGGAGCCCGCAGGACGACCCCCGTGAACGACGCGCCCGGCCAGAGCGGCTCGCCCAGGTCGATCAGTGCTCCCTCCGACAGGACGAGGCCCTCCACCGCGGGTGCGGCCGCGAGCACCGCCAGCGCGCGGACCAGACCGTCCACCCCGCCACGCAGGATCAGACTCAGCTCCGCCCGCGGCGCGGTGGGGTCGGGAACGAGGGCCGAGGGGTCCCCCATCGGTTCGGCTGAGCACCCCAGCGAGACATACCGCACCACGCCGGACTCGATGTCCACGAACCGCAGGATCCTGATCGGTGACGCGCCGAGGAATGTCACCGACGCCTCCTGGGGCTCCGGGCCGTGGTGCTCGATCAGATGCGCCCGCACCGCGGAGAGCACGTCCGAGGAGCTCGTCGGATCGCCGGGCAGCACTACTTCAGCCCGAGGCGGGCGAGCTCGTCGCGCACCCGTTCCGCGTTGGCGGGCTCGCACAGGACGTCGTACCGTCCCGCGACGAGCTGCGAGGTGGACGCGAAGTCACGCTTGCCGCGGGTGGCCGCGTAGGACAGCGAGGCCGAGACGACACCGAACACCGACCCGCCCACCAGGCCCGTCAGGACGACTCCCCACATGGGCTGCGTGAAGATGCCGAGCAACAGGCCGATGAACAGCCCGAGCCAGGCGCCGGTGGCCAGGCCACCGAGCAGGACCTTGGGCCATGTGAGCCGGCCGGTCACCCGCTCGACCTGCATCAGGTCCACTCCCACGATCGTGACCTCGTGGACGGGGAACTCCTCGTCCGCGAGATGGTCGACCGCGGCCTGGGCCTGCGCGTAGGTGAGGTACGACCCGACCACCCAACCGGTCGGCGGCGTGGGCAGGCCCGGGGTCTGTCCACCCCGGGTCCTACCGCCTGCCGGATTCACGGGAGAGCTCATGATGTCCGTCCTTCCGGGTCCGTTCCCACGTCGGCCTGATCCGTCACGGTCATCCCGCCCGCACGACCCCGCGCGGACACGACCAGCGCCATCTTACGACTGGCCTCGTCGAGCATCTCGTCGCCGAACATCACCGCACCGCGAGCACCTCCCTCGACGGACGTCGACCGCGCGTAGGCCTCGAGGATGGCCTCGGCCTGGTCGAACTCCTCCTGGCGGGGGCTGAACACCTCGTTGCCCGCGTCGACCTGCGCCGGGTGCAACACCCACTTGCCGTCGAAGCCGAGTGCTGCGGTGCGGGCGGCCGCCCGGCGGAACCCCTCCACGTCCCGCACCTTGAGGAAGGGCCCGTCGATCGCCTGGAGGCCGTGGGCGCGGGCGGCGACGAGGATGGTCATGAGTACGTGGTGGTAGGCGTCACCCGGGGCGTAACCCTCCGGTTGCTCCCCGACCGTGAGGGTGCGCATCCCGACGGAGGCCATGAAATCGGCCGGACCGAACACCAGCGTCAGGACACGGGGACTGGCCGTGGCGATCTGATCGATGTTGGTCAACCCCAGGGCGTCCTCGATCTGGGGTTCGATGCCGATGTGCCCGACCGGTAGTCCCGCCGCCTTCTCGACCTGGGTCAGCACCAGGTCGAGGGCGACGACCTCCGCCGCGGAGCGCGCCTTCGGCAGCAACAGTGCGTCGACGCGGGCACCCGCGCGACCGACTATCTCGGTGACGTCCCGCACCGTGTACTCGGTGTCCCACGCGTTGACGCGCACCACGACCGTGGGCGCGGCGAAGTCCCCGCCGTTCAGGGCGGCCACCACGTTCTGGCGGGCCTCCTCCTTGGCGGGACCCGCCACCGCGTCCTCGAGATCCAGGAAGACCTCGTCCACCGGCAGTCCCCTGGCCTTGTCGATCATCTTGACACTGCTGCCGGGCACGGCCAGTACCGTGCGCCGGGGACGGGCACGGAGTTCGGAGAGCGCCGCGGCGGCGTCCTCCGATGGCGCGGGTGTCGCGTGGGGGGCTGCGGTCATCGTGAGTGGCACTCCCTTACGTCCGATATGGCGGGCGGGCGCCGCCCGTGGGTGACTAGCCTGGTCGACATGGCGAACCTCAACAAGGCCTTCGTCGCCAGGCTAGCCGGACTCCCGGTGATCGGCCCTGACGGGGACGACATCGGACGGATCCGGGACGTCGTGGTGACGATGCGGTCGCGGCACAAGCCCCCCCGGGTGATCGGACTCGTGGTCGAGCTGCCCACGCGTCGCAGGATATTCGTGCCGATGCTCAGGGTCGCCTCGATCGACCCCCGGTCCGTCTCCCTGGTCTCGGGAACCATCAATCTGCACCGGTTCCAGTCCCGACCCGGGGAGAACCTCGTGCTGGGAGCGTTGGTCGACTCCGTGATCGGAGTCGAGCGGGACCAGCTCGGTTCGGAGAAGTCGGGCGGTGTCCAGAAGGACATCCGTTACCAGGTGGTCGACGTGGAGATCGAGCGTCAGCGCTCGAGGGACTGGCTCGTCTCCCGACTCGCCGTACGCGCACGACGCGGGCGCGCCTCGCTCGGCCGCCGCGGCGAGGTGTCGATCCATCCGTGGAGCCGGATCCGAGGACTCGACGACGACGCGATCGGCACCCCGGAACACAGTGCCGAGAGCCTGGTCGAGCACTACGCCGACATGCGCCCGGCCGACGTCGCGAACGCCCTGCGGGAACTGCCGGAGGTCCGTCGGCTGGAGGTCGCCAGGACACTGGACGACGAGCGATTGGCCGACATCCTGCAGGAACTGCCCCACGACGAGCAGACCGAGATCGTCACCCGGCTCGAGCTGGAGCGCGCGGCGGACGTGCTCGAGGCGATGGACCCCGACGACGTGGCCGATCTGCTCGGCGAGTTGCCGGAGCAGGACGCCGAGTCATTCTTGGAACGCATGAACCCCGAGGACTCGGCTCCCGTCCGGCGTCTGCTCACGTTCGACGCGGACACCGCGGGCGGGCTCATGACCCCCGAGCCGATCATCCTGTCTCCGCAGACGACGGTGGCCGAGGCCCTCGCCCACTGCCGCAACCCCGACCTCAGCCCGGCCCTGGCCAGCCTCGTCTTCGTCGTGAGGCCCCCCACCGCGACACCGACGGGCAAGTACCTCGGATGCGTCCACATCCAGGCGCTGTTGCGGGAGCTGCCGTCGATGATGGTGGCCGAGACCGTCGACACCAGCCTGTCCACGCTGCGCCCGTCCGACTCGACGGACGCCGTGACCAGGTTCTTCGCCACCTACAATCTCGTGTGCGGGCCGGTGGTCGACGACGAGGGACACCTGCTCGGCGCGGTGGCGGTCGACGATCTGCTAGACCATGTCCTCCCGGACGACTGGCGGGACATGGACCTGCACGACGACAGGGAGGCGACCCGATGAGCGAGCCCACCGTGCGGTCCTCGCTCTCGATGCCGGTGACCTCGCGCAGACCGAGGATCAGCTTCGACGCAGACGCGGTCGGCCGCTACAGCGAGTCCGTCGCGCGGTTCTTCGGGACCGGCACATATCTGCTGATCCAGACGATCATCGTGATCGTCTGGATCATCATCAACGTCGCGGTGGTCGCCCTGCGCTTCGACCCGTATCCCTTCATCCTGCTCAACCTCGCGTTCTCGACGCAGGCCGCCTACGCCGCTCCGCTGATCCTGCTCGCACAGAACCGGCAGGAGGACCGCGACAAGGAGTCCGTCAGGGAGGATCGCCTCCGCGCCACGCAGACCAAGGCGGACACCGAGTTCCTCGCCCGGGAACTCGCCTCGGTCCGGCTCTCCGTCGGTGAGACGGTCACCCGCGACTACCTCCGGCGGGAGCTCGACGACCTCCGTGATTCCGTCGAGCGGATCGAGACCCTCCTCTCCGGCCTCGAACCCGGGACGTGTAACGCCGATCACAACAAAACCGATTCAGACGTCAAGGGCCGGGGGTAGCCTCGGCCGGGACGGAACGTCGTGGGGCGCAGCACGTTCGCTGGGCCGACCGGGAAGTCGTAGGGGGAAGTCTTGCGCCGTTTTGCGCACAACGCCGATCGCCGGGTTCTGACCAGTGCCGCCGTTACCGCCAGCGCGATCGCTGTGCTGTCGGCCGTGGGACTGAACATGGACACCAGTCGCCCCGCGCCGCCGGACATCACTCCGCTGGCCGAGTACGCGCCCAGCACGCCGACGGTGACCGAGGCTCCCGCCACCTCCCGCACCACAGAGCCGTCCCCGGAGGAGGAACCGGCCGCACCGGAGGACCCCGGCGCCGCCCACATCGAGCCGGCGACCATCCCGGACGGGCCGCTGGGCATCCCCGGCATCGCCCTCGACGCCTATCACCGCGCCGCGGACCGCCTCGATGCGGAGAAGCCCGCCTGCGAGATGGACTGGACTCTCCTGGCCGGTATCGGCCAGGTCGAGTCCAACCAGGGACGTGGTCGGTTCGACGTCCACGGCAACACCATCGGCCGCATCCTGGGCCCCCGCCTCGATGGGAGCCTTCCGGGAACCGCCGTCATCACCGACACGGACGGGGGCCGGTTCGACGGCGATGCGGAGTTCGACCGCGCGGTGGGCCCCGTGCAGTTCATTCCCTCGACCTGGGCCGGTCTCGGTCGCGACGCCAACGACGACGGGGTGGCCGATCCGAACAACATCTACGACGGCGCGCTGTCGGCGGCGTCCCTCCTGTGTGGGCAGGGGGGATCGATGGCCGATCCCGCCGCCCGCACCCGGGCGGTCCTGGCCTACAACAACTCGCTGGCCTATGTCGCCAACGTGAACGCCTGGGCCCACGGCTATGCGGTCAACGCCGTCCCGCTGCCGTCGGACCTGCCGGAGATCCACCAGCCCGAACCCACCATCGAACCCCCGGAGCCGCCCGAGCGATGCCCCGAGGGGTGGGAGGGCGAGCCCACCGAGGCAGCCGAGCCCGTTGCTCCGGGTGAGCCCGAGGCCCCGGTGCCCGGTTGCACGGAGGTCGAGCCCCCGACGACTCCGGCCCCGCCCGCGCCCAGCGCCTCCCCTTCGCCGTCGGCGACGCCGACTCCGGCGCCGTCGCCCGAACGCCCGGCGCCTCCGGCGGTGGCGCCCCCGGCTCCCGCGTTACCGGGTTTGCCCGTGATCGAGTTGCCCTGCATACCTCCGTTCTGCGTGCCGCCGCCGCCTGCCTGAATCGTCACCCGGTGCCGTGACGCCTAGACTCGGGGCATCATGAGTGCACCCAGCGAAGAACTGATCCGGGCCGCCCTGGCGAAGGTCGACGACCCGGAGATCCGGAAGCCGCTCACGGAGCTCGGCATGGTCAAGGGTGTCGAGGTGGACCCCGCCACGGGCCGGGTCGACATCGGCATCTACCTGACCGTCGCCACCTGTCCGATGCGGGACACCATCACCGACCGCGTCCGCACGGCGGTGGCCGACGTCCCGGGCGTCGGCGAGATCGCTGTCGAGCTCGACGTGATGAGCGACGAGCAGCGCACCGAACTGCGCAAGCATCTGCGCGGGGATGCCGCGGAGCCCGTCATCCCGTTCGCCCAGCCCGGCAACCTGACCCGCGTCTACGCGGTCGCCTCGGGCAAGGGAGGGGTCGGCAAGTCCACCGCGACGGTCAACCTCGCCACGGCCCTCGCCTCGCGGGGGCTCTCCGTGGGTGTACTGGACGCCGACATCTACGGCCACTCGATCCCGCGGATGCTGGGGACCGACGCGCGACCGACCCAGGTGGAGCAGATGATCCTGCCGCCCGTCGCGCACGACGTGAAGGTCATCTCGATCGCACAGTTCACGAAGGGCAACACCCCGGTGGTGTGGCGCGGGCCCATGCTCCACCGGGCGTTGCAGCAGTTCCTCGCGGATGTCTACTGGGGTGATCTCGACGTCCTGCTGATGGACCTGCCCCCCGGCACGGGCGATGTGGCGATCTCGATCGCGCAGCTCATCCCCTCCGCGGAGATCCTCGTGGTCACCACGCCCCAGCAGGCTGCCGCAGAGGTGGCCGAGCGGGCCGGATCGATCGCGCTGCAGACCCGTCAGCGCATCGCGGGTGTCATCGAGAACATGTCATGGCTCGAGCTGCCCGACGGCACCAGGATGGATGTCTTCGGAACCGGTGGCGGTGCCGAGGTGGCGGCCAATCTGTCCCGCTCGGTCGGTGCACCCGTCACGTTGCTCGGTCAGGTCCCCCTGGAGCAGGCCGTGCGCGAGCACGGGGACGAGGGCACGCCCATCGTCCTCGCCGAGCCGGATTCGCCGTCCGGGCGCGCATACCGCGAGATCGCGGACGGTCTGGCCGTGCGCCCCCGGGGCCTGGCGGGGATGAACCTCGGGATCGATACCACCCGGCACCTCTGACGGACGGCGACGGCCGGGGGCTCAGCCCCCAGCCGTTCGTGCCGTCTGTCCGCCGCGGGTCGGGCCGGACGCGACGCCGGGCCCGGTCGTGAGGGCGGGTCAGGTGGCGTCGCTGTCCCACACGGGTCCCGATGACGGGGGCGGCGGCGCCGGGGTGTCCCGGACGGGTGCGGTGCCGGCGGTCCGCGGCGCCGTCGACCGGCGGGGGTCGGCGGAGGCCGTTCCCGCGGTTCCCGCCCCGGCGGCGACCGCGGGAGCGCCCGCCGGCGCAGCGGCTCCGAAGTCCCCGGAGAACAGGGAGTCGTCACCGTCCAGGAGATGCTTGGTGACCATCGCGCGCGGACTCAGCCCACGCAGGTCGTTGAGCTGCTTGAGGGGCTCGCGGAACTCCTCGAACTCCGTCCCGTAGTCGTCCCTGAGCTGCTGCTGGGCGTTGCTGGCGAACTCACGGACCTTGCGGATCGCCGAGGCCAGCCAACGGGCGGCCTCGGGTAGGCGCTCGGGCCCCAGGACCACCAACGCCACCACGCCGAGCACCAGGAGCTCGGACCACCCCACGTTTGTGAACATCGCAGCCAGGATACGTCGCCGGGCTCACCGGTGGGAACCCGAGTCGTCCGGTGCCCCCGGTCAGCCCAGCGCGGGGCGCACGGTCAGTTCGACCCGCGTTCCACCGCGGATGACCTCGACCGGGACGTCGACGTCCGCCCCGGCGCGACGGACGGCCACCACCAGTTCATCGGAGGAACGCACCTGCCGGTCACCGACCCTGGTCACGACGTCCCCTTCCCGGAGTCCGCCCTCCTCGGCGGGCGAGCCCTCACGCACGTTGACGATCTCGGCGCCCTCCACCGACCCGTTGTCCGCCTTGCGGGCGTTGACGCCGATCGTGGCGTGGCGGACCGCCCCGTCGGTCATGAGCGACGTCGCGATCTCGCGGACGTCGTTGACCGGGATGGCGAAGCCGAGACCGATGGAACCCCCGGACTGGGTGAAGATGGAGGTGTTGATACCGATGACCGCTCCGGTCCCGTCGATGAGCGGTCCCCCGGAGTTGCCGGGGTTGATGGCGGCGTCCGTCTGGATCGCGTCGATCACCACGTCGCCGTCCGAGGTGGACTCCCCGAGGGCGATCGGGCGCCGGGTCGCCGAGACGATGCCCTCGGTGACGGTGCGGGCGAGTCCGAGGGGCGAGCCGATGGCGATGACCTGCTCCCCCACCTGGACGTCGTCCGAGTCCCCCAGGGTGGCGACGGTGAGGTTCTGGACGTCGTCGACCTTGAGGACCGCGAGGTCGGTGGCGGGGTCACGCCCCACCATCTCGGCCGAGGCCCTGGAGCCGTCGGGGAAGATGACATCGATGTCCGCGCGGTCGGCGGCGCCGTCCATGGTGACGACGTGGTTGTTCGTCACGATGTAGCCCTGTGGGTCGATGACGATGCCGGAGCCCTCCCCCTGGGCTGACGCCGTGGACACCGAGATGTTGACGACGGCGGGTTGGACGCGCTGGGCGACCTCACCGATCGGGTTGTCGGATCGAAGGACGTTCTCCGGGGCGTCGGCGATCCGGACGGTGGAGGTGGTGAGGACGCGCGCGGAGTCCGCCACGACGGCGCCGATGGCGCCCGCGACGAGGGCGACGACGGCGACGGCCGCGGTCGCGCCGGCCACGGCCTGACTGCTCAGCCGACGTTCGAACAGTGCCTCGGACAGCGAGAGCCTGGCAGCGGGGGCCCCGGCCGCGCCCGACAGGTCGACCGGCTCGTGGTCGGCAGTGGCGGGCACTGCGGGTGCGCCGTACCCGACCGGGGCGTCGGGGTCGCGCCACGGGTCCGGAGCGGGCGGCGGTGAAACCTCGGACTCGTCCTGCCACGCCGGATGCCGCTCGATGCCCCGCGCGGTCCCGGGGGCCGGGGCGAAGGCCTGCTCGAGGGCCGGGTCGGCGTCGCTGCTGAGGAGCGGGCCGGGGTGCGCGGCGGCACCGACTCGGGACGGGTCGAATCCACCGGTGACACCGTCGGGTCGGGCGAACCGGGCGACTTCGTCCTCGCCCACGGCCGGCCGATGGATCGGGGCGGGTTCACGAAGCGGGCGGTCCGGTTCCCCGTCCCGCGCCGTGTGCCCGGGCGCGCCTGTGTCGTCCTCCACCCGGCCCACCCTAGTTGCCGCGTCGCCACAGCCGGCGAAGCAGTCTCGACCAACCGTGGGTCTCCTCGGACCCGGCCACCGGATCGGGGCCCGTCCGCGTGACCGGATCGGGTGCGTCCTCGAGTGACCGCAGCCGTTCGAGGAGTTCGCGGGGCATCTGGATGGGGCCGGATCCGCGCAGTGCGCGGCGTGCCTCACGCTGGTCCTCGACCTCCCGACGACAGTGCGGACACCGGGCCAGGTGGGCGTCGGCCCGGGACTGCCCCGAGGGCGGTAGCCGACCGTCGACATAGGCTGCGGCGGCTTCCGTGGAGAGGTGGTCGGTGGACAGGAAGCTCTCTCTGGCGCGGGGCGGGCCGGTCCTGTCGACCACTTTCCGCGCCGAGTCGAACGACAGCGTGAACTCGGGGCCGGGTCCGCGTCCGTGGAGGTGTCTGTCCACGCCCCTCCCCTTCTCCGGTCATCTCGTGGGCTCGTCTGAGTCCCCGTCGAGGTGTCAACGTCCGGCGTACTCGTAGGGTTCCCGCACCGCCACCCGCTGTTCCCGGTACGGACGCGGGTTGTGCCGATCGCCCGAGGGATCAGTCGATGCGCTGGTGGGCGCCGGTGACCCCGGCCGCCTCGAGTTCCGCACGCAACGCGGCCCGTCCGCGGTGGATCCGGCTCCTGACCGTGCCCATCTTCACGCCCAGGATGCGTCCGACCTCCTCGTAGCTGAGGTCCTCGATGTCACTGAGGACCACGGCGGCGCGGAACTCCGGGGACAGGTTGGCCAGCGCGGTCTGCAGGACGGGGTCGAACGTCTCCTCCGAGATCACCTGCTCCGGGCTGCGTTCACGACCGGGCACCCTTTCGGCGTCCTCGGGCAGCGCCTCGAAGCGGATGCGCCCGCGCCGGCGTGCGGAATCGAGGAACAGGTTGGTGACGATGCGGTGCATCCAGCCCTCGAAGGTCCCCGGCTTGTAGCGGTCCAGCGAGCGGAACACCCTGATGAACGCCTCCTGGGTGATGTCCTCGGCGTCGTGGGCGTTCCCGCAGAGGCGGTACGCCAGGCGGTAGACATGGTCACCGTGCTGCGCGACGAGCTCGGACCAGGACGGCATGTCCGTAGCCTCGCCGGTGGCGTCGAAACGAGCGGTCCCGGCCGCCTCGCCGAGGGCGACCGGTGCGATTGCCGTCCCGTGCACGGTTCGTGAGTACATGCGCTGCCGCCGCCTTCCGGCCCGGGCCTGTGGGAGCCCGCGCGGTGGTGGCCGCGCCCTCGTGGCGCGACGTGTGCCCACCCTTCCCTACGGGGCTGTCCTCACGGTATACGCGTACTGAGACAGCCCTGAGAGTCTGATACCGATCCGATCACCGCGCGTTGGTCACCGCTGCCTCCCCGGTCGGGGATACGCTGCTCAGGTGTCCGATTCCTCTGATGTCCCCGCCACCGATCGCTCCGGTCTCGACGGGATGGCGCAACGCAGCGCCGCCCTCGTCGACGACTCGCTCTACGCCTCCGCACGGGCCGAGGCCGAGGAACTCGGGGCCGCCTCGCCGGACGCCCTGACCGCGGACGCGATCCGCCTGGTGGCCCGCTTGAACGGCACCCGCGCCGCCGTGTGCATCACCCCCGCGCCGGGAGTCCCCGCTCTGGCGATCCTCGCGGCGGCCGCGCCCGGCTCCGGAACCGTGGTCACCTGCATCACCGACGACCCGCATCACCTCGAGGCGGCGCGATCGGCCGTCCGCGGCGCGGGCCATCCCGCCTCCTCCGCCCGCTACATCGCCGCCCGGCCGCTCGAGGTGGCGGACAAGCTCGCGGACGGCGCCTACGACCTCGTGGTCGCGGACGTCCCGGCGCATTCGGTGCCGCGCGTAATCTCCCGATCCCACCAGCTGTTGCGCGCCGGCGGCGCGCTGGTCCTGATGGGTGAGCACGCCCCGCTGCCCGAGGACGCGGGGCTGCCCGAGCGCGCGCACGTCACGGTGCTCCCCGTGGGGACCGGCCTGACCGTGGTCACCCTCTGAGCGGTCGTCCCCTCCCGAGGGTTCACCCCCCGGGCGCGAGGTCAACCCGGCAGTGAGGTGGTGGTGTTCTTGGCGACGCTCACCACGCCGCCCGCGCTGACCGGGAACCGGCTGCGATCGCGTTCGTGATCCACACCGATCAGGTCCCCGTCGCCGATGTGGCAGTTCTTGTCGACGATCGCCTTGCGGACCACGGCCCCGCGACCGATGCGGACGCCCGGCATGAGGACACTGCCCTCGACGACCGCCCCGTCCTCGACGATGACGTTGTTCGACAACACCGAGTTGCGCACGGTGGCGGCGGAGACGATCGTCCCCGAGCCGACCATGGACTCCTGGGACATGCCGCCGTTGACGAACTTCGCCGGCGGCAGGTTGTCCTGCTGGGTCCGGATGGGCCACAGGGAGTTGTAGAGGTTGAAAACGGGGTGCACCGACACCAGGTCCATATGCGCGTCGTAGAACGCGTCGATGGTGCCCACGTCGCGCCAGTACCCGGCATCGCGCTCCGTCTCGCCGGGGACGTTGTTCAGGGCGAAGTCGTAGACGTAGGCCCGCTCCTGCTCGACGAGGGCCGGGATGATGTCGCCGCCCATGTCGTGGGTGGAGTCGGGCTTCTCCGCGTCCGCCTTGAGCGCCTCGATGAGGGCGTCGGTGGTGAAGATGTAGTTGCCCATGGAGGCGAAGGTCGCGTCCGGATCATCCGGCGTTCCCGGGGGGTCGGAGGGCTTCTCGACCCAGCCGCGGATCAGGTCGTCGTCGCCGGCGTCGATGCAGCCGAACGCGAACGCCTCGCTGCGCGGGACGCGGATCCCCGCGACGGTCACGGCGGCGCCGGTGGAGATGTGGTGGTCCAGCATCTGCCTGGGGTCCATCCGGTACACGTGGTCCGCGCCGAACACGACGATGTGGTCCGGCTTCTCGTCGTAGACCAGGTTGAGCGACTGCAGGATCGCGTCGGCCGACCCGGTGTACCAGCGGGGGCCCAGACGTTGCTGGGCGGGGACCGGTGCGACGTACTCGCCGCCCATCCCGCGCATGTGCCACACCTGGGCGATGTGGCGGTCCAGCGAGTGGGACTTGTACTGGGTGAGGACGAAGATCTGCATGAACCCCGCGTTGACGAGGTTGCTGAGCACGAAGTCGATGAGACGGTAGGACCCCCCGAACGGCACCGCGGGTTTGGCCCGGTCCGCCGTGAGCGGGAAGAGTCGCTTGCCCTCGCCACCGGCGAGGACGATTGCTAGGACGTGCGGCTGATTCCTCACGCCCCCACCGTATCGACTCCGCCCTCACCCGGACCGGTCATCGTGGGGTTTGCCCCCGCCCAGTACCGAACCGTAACCCCGCGGTCGGGCTGTGTTCGCCGGGCACGCCTCGGGCGGGGGCCCGAGCGACTACCTTGGCCGGTGTGCGAGTAGCGATGATGACGAGGGAGTACCCGCCGGAGGTCTACGGCGGTGCCGGAGTGCACGTGACCGAACTGGTGGCCAACCTACGGCCGCTGTGCGAGGTGGACGTGCTGTGCATGGGGGCCGACCGCGACACCGCCCGCGCTTTCCGACCGGATCCCGAGTTGGGCGCGGACGCCAACCCCGCGATCCAGACTCTCTCCGCCGGGTTGCGCATGAGCGTCGCGGCCGAGGGCGCGGACCTCGTCCACTCCCACACCTGGTACACGGGGCTCGCCGGGCACCTCGCGGGGCAGCTCTACGGCATCCCGCACGTCGTGTCCGCGCATTCACTGGAACCCAGCCGGCCGTGGAAGGCCGAGCAGCTCGGCGGTGGATACCGGGTCTCGTCGTGGTCGGAGCGCACCGCCTTCGCGGGAGCCGACGCGGTGGTCGCGGTGAGCGCCCGGATGAAGGACGAGATCCTGCGCGTCTACCCCGAGATCGACCCGGACCGCATCCACGTGATCCTCAACGGCATCGACACCTCCGTGTGGTCACCCGTCGAGACCTTCGCCGGCGAGGGTTCGGTCCTGCGCCGGAACGGGGTGGACCCGGACCGGCCGATCGTGGCGTTCGTCGGACGGATCACCCGGCAGAAGGGCGTGCCCCACCTGGTGCGCGCCGCCCGGGACTTCCACCCTGACGCCCAGCTGGTGCTGTGCGCCGGCGCCCCGGACACCCCCGAGATCGCCGCCGAGATGGAGTCGCTGGTGGCGGAGCTGCAGTCCACCCGCGACGGTGTGTTCTGGCTGCGCGACATGCTGCCGCGCGAGGAGGTCATCGAGATCCTCTCCGCCGCGACGGTCTTCGCCTGCCCGTCGGTCTACGAGCCACTGGGCATCGTCAACCTGGAGGCGATGGCGTGCGACACGGCGGTCGTGGCGTCCGATGTCGGCGGGATCCCCGAGGTGGTCGTCGACGGCGAGACGGGCACCCTCGTCCACTACGACGCATCCGCGACCGACGCATTCGAGGCCGGGCTCGCGGCTGCCGTCAACGACCTGGTGGCGGACCCGGGCAAGGCCGCCCGGATGGGGCTGGCGGGCAAGGAGCGGGCCCGTACCCGGTTCTCGTGGGAGGCGATCGCCGAGCAGACCCATCGGATGTACGCCTCACTGCTGTAGAGGCTCCCCCGGCCGTGGAGGCGGCCTCCCGGCCGGCAGCGCCCGGTAGGTGTGCACCTCGACGTGTATCCGGACCGGGCGGTCCTGCGGGCCCAATCGGGCCTCGAGCCCGGACCTGTCGAGGTGGACGCCGCTCGGCCCCATGAGCGCCAGGTCCACGGCCACCGGGGCGGGGACCTCGGTGAGCACGTCGACGGTACGCACCTCGCCGGGGCGGAAGTGGTCGGCGAGGTCCGCGTCCAGGCGGTCCGACTTGTCCGGGGCCGGCTCCAGCATGCCGCCGGCCGAACGCAGCGGCTCGAGATGGCCCGGCCCGGGAACGGCGACGACCAACGTGCCACCCGGCCGGAGCACCCGGGCGAACTCCGCCGGGTTCCTCGGGGCGAAGACCACCTGCACCAGGTCGACGCAGTCGTCCGCGAGCGGGAGTCCGTCCCAGGTGTCCGCGACCAGGGCCGCGACGTCATCGTGGACCCTGGCGAGTCGGCGCGCCGCCGCGGTGGAGATCTCCGTGCCGACCCCGAGCGCGCCGGCCGGTCGCCCGGCCCCCGCCAGCGCGTCGACGACACCGGCGAGGTAGAAGCCCGTGCCGGCGCCGGGCTCGAGCACCACCGGCCGGGCCGGTCCCGCGTGGACGCCGCCGGTCCCGGGCGCGAACACCTCGCGGGCGACTCCGGCGAGGATCGCCACGAGGGGGTCGAACAGTCCCGAGCCGAGGACCAGGTCGCGCGCCGCGACCTGGTCCGCTCCGTCGCCGGGGAAGCGCCGGCCGCGGGGACCGAAGAGGCTGAGGTGCCCCTGCCGGGCCCGGTCGAACGAATGCCCGGCAGCGCACACCACCGCCCGGTCCACGGCCTCCATACCCCGTCCGCAGACCGGACAGCGCAAAAGCGGCACGACGCGGTCGAGGGCGGCCGGCCCCGAGCCCGCAGGTGCTGACGGGGAGGAACTCACGGGCGGGGCCGGTCCGCGAGGTCGCGGAGCAACGCCATGAGCGTGCGCGTCGCGAACCCCGTGGCCACCGGCCCGACCTCATCGATCTCCTCGGACGAGCGGGCCGGCCCCGCGATGTCGAGGTGCGCCCACGGCCGACCGTCCACGAAGCCCTCGAGGAACAACGCCGCGGTGATGGCACCCGGCCCCGTGGGTGCCTGCCGACGGTCGGCGATATCGGAGCGGACCGCCGGGCGCAGATCGTCGGGGAGCGGCAGCCGCCACCATCGCTCCCCCGCCGCCGCCCCCGCCGCGGCGACCCGGTCGGCGAGGTCGTCGTCGTTCGCCATGACCGCTCCCGTGCGCATCCCCAGCGCGACCTTCATCGCACCCGTGAGGGTGGCCACGTCCACGACGACCTCCGGGTCGCATTCGGCGATGCCGTGGGCGAGCGCGTCGGCGAGGACCATCCGGCCCTCCGCGTCGGTGTTCGTGACCTCGGACGTCGTTCCGCCCACGTGCGTGACGACGTCACCCGGGCGGTAGGCGGAACCGGACAGCATGTTCTCGGCGGAGGGCACCACCACGGTCAGGTCGACGTCGGCGTACCCGGGCGACCCGTCCGAACAGAACGCCGCGGCCGCCGCCACGACCGCGGCCGAGCCCGCCATGTCCGTACGCATGAGATGCATCCCGTCGGCGGGCTTGACCGAGATCCCCCCGGTGTCGAAGGTGATGCCCTTGCCCACCAGCAGCACCCGCGGGCCCGGACCGGGGCGACGGGCCACCAGCACGCGCGGGCCGGCCGCCGAGCCCCCGCCCACCGCGAGCACGCCGCCGAACCCGCCGGAGACCAGCCCGTCTCCCTCGATGACCTCGGTCCGCATGCCCGCCGCGCCCAGCGCCTCGGCCATCCGGGCCACCAGCCACTCGGGTGTCTTCAGATCGGAGGGGGCCCCGGCGAGATCGCGCGCCATCGCCGTGGCCCGGGCGGCCTCCTCGGCCGCCGCCACCGCGCGGGCGACGATCACCTCGTCGTCGTCGCCACTGCCCGGACCGGCCGCCACCTCCACGACCAGATCGGGAACGACCGGTGCGGGGTCCGCGGCGAAGACGTCCTGGCCCCGCGCACCCAGGAGGTACCCGATGACCAGATCGCCTACCCGGTCCGCCGGTAGGGCCCGGGGCACGGCGACGGTCATCGGCCCCTTGGCCCGCGAGTCCCGTGCGTGGCGGGCCAGCGCGGCGCCCACCCGCCGGTGAGCCAGACCGTGATCCACCGTCCCCGACCAGCCCGGACGGGGCGTGGAGTCGTCCAACTCGACCTCGACCACCGGACGCCCGTCGTGGACGGAGACCCGCGCCTCGTCGGCGCGCCCCAGCGGCGTGCGACCGGGGTCGGGTGCGCGCGTGACGACCGCCAGCGCGGCATCGGGGACGGGACCGGAGACGACACGGACCGAGGGCAGTGGGCGGCCGGGGACGGCGGACATCGGGAGGACCTTCCGGGATATGAGTCGGCGCACCCGCCACGAGGGTCGGATGCGCCGGCATCGGTGGGGCGAAGAGATCAGGAGATGGCCTGCGACAGCTCCTCGCTGAGCGACTTCGCCTCATCGGGGGTCAGCTCGACGACGAGACGCCCGCCACCCTCCAGAGGGACGCGCATGACGATCCCACGGCCTTCCTTGGCCGCCTCCATCGGTCCGTCACCGGTCCTGGGCTTCATAGCCGCCATCGAGTCGTTTCCCTTCGTCCTTGTCCGCGGGGCGGCGCACTGTACGGGCGCCCGTGCCCACGATCGGTACTGCTGAGTGGATGGTGTCGATTCTAGCGCGTCCGGCCGCGTCCCGACGCCGTAGCGGGACGACCGTCCACCCCGTTCTGCGCCCCGTCCGCTGCGGCGTCCCCGGCCACGGTGACGTCCTCGCCCAACCGGGCCCGGAGCCGGTCGATCTCGACCGCGGCCTGCTCGAGTGCCCAGTCGACCTCTGCCATGGTGTATCCACGGGCCGACATGCCGAATCGCACCGAGCGGATATCGTCTCCGACGAGGGGTCCGTTCGGCAGCTTGGTGACCGTGTGGTCCCGGGTCACGGGCGGCAACACCTCGGAACGGCCGAACACCACGAGCGACAGCCCGAACAACCCCGCCGCGACGACCAGGGTGACGACCACGTAGACGACGATGGTGAGCATTCCGGTGCTCCCCTCCTGTAGTGACTAGCGCCGGGACCAGTCTGGCACACGGCCCGCCCGCGGCGGGGCGGCAAGTCAGGCCAGGCCGCGTACGGTTCGCGCAGGTCGGCGCGTCCCCACGATCGACGCCACCATCTCGAGGGCGCGCAACGTCCCCGGGACGTCGTGGGTGCGGAACACCCGTGCACCGAGGTAGGCCGCGACCGAAGTCGCCGCGAGGGTGCCCTCCGCGCGGTCGTCCACGCCCGCGTCCAGTGTCTCGCCGATGAAGTCCTTGTTGCTCAGCGCCATGAGGACCGGGTGCCCGACCGCCACGATCTCGTCCATCCGTCGCAACAACTCGAGGCCGTGGAAGGTGTTCTTGCCGAAGTCGTGGGTGGGGTCGATGAGGATGCCGTCCGGCGGCACGCCTGCCGCCAGTGCGCGGTCGGCGGCCGCCGTGAGTTCGTCGACGACGTCGCACACGACATCGGCATACCCCACGCGGAACGGCCGCGTCCGTGGCACCGCTCCGCCCGTGTGGGAACAGACGAACCCGGCTCCCGCCTCCCCCGCCGCGGTGAGGACGCCGGGGTCGTGACCCGCCCACGTGTCGTTGACCAGGTCCGCCCCGGCCGCCAACGCGCGCCGGGCGACCTCGCCCCGCCAGGTGTCGATCGAGATCACCACGCCCGGGTGACGGTCACGCACGGCCTGCACGAACGGCACGACCCTGCGGGTCTCCTCCGCGGCGTCGACGAGGTCGCCGGGCCCGGCCTTGACGCCGCCGATGTCGAGGATGTCCGCGCCGGCCGCCACCACCTCGTCGACGCGGGCCATCGCCGCCGTGTCGGTGAACGTGGCCCCGCGGTCGTAGAAGGAGTCCGGGGTGCGGTTGACGATCGCCATCACCAGCGGGCGGTCGACCGGGACCGGGCGGCCACACAGTGTGGGCGCCGGCGCCGGACCGGCACCTGGACCGGCGGCGATCACCGGCGACCTCCACAGGCGTCGAGCGCGGCCTCGAGGTCGTCACACACGACCAGGCGCGCCAGCGCCTCGGGTTTGACCAATCCGGCTTCCGCCAACCCTCGGACCCAGTCCAGTAAGGGGCGGTAGAACCCGATCGGGTCGTAGAGCACCACCGGCTTGTGGTGGAAGCCAAGGGAGGCCGAGGTCCACATCTCGAACATCTCCTCCATGGTCCCGATCCCGCCGGGCAGGGTGAGGAACGCGTCGGATCGCTCCTCCATCTCCCGTTTGCGTTCCCGCATGGTGGTGACGACGACGAGTTCGTCGGCCGCGGTGTCGGCGACCTCGCGGACCCGCAGCCCCTCGGGGATCACCCCGACGGTGCGTGCACCACCGGCCCGGGCCGCCTCGGCGAGCGCACCCATCATCGAGACGTTGCCGCCGCCCGACACGAGCGACCACCCGCGTCGGGCGATGCCCTCCCCCACGTCCGTCGCGATGGCCAGCAACTCCGGGTCGTAGGTGGAGGAGGCGCAATAGACGCAGACACGACGACCGGCGACCGGCGCCGTCACCGCTCGACCCCGCGGTGCTCCTCGCCGTACAGGTCCTCCCGCTCCTCGGACGTCAGCGCCGCCCTGTGGTGGGCCTCGCGGATGTACTCCACGGTCTCCGCCACGGAGTCCGTCACCAGGAACAGGTCGGGGTCGGACGCGGAGATCATCCCCTCCTCCGCCAGCGTGCCGCGGATCCAGTCGGTCAGCGGGGCCCAGAAGTCCACGCCGAGCAGCACGATCGGGAACCTCGTGATCTTGTCCGTCTGGACGAGGGTGATGGCCTCGAAGAACTCGTCGAGGGTGCCGAACCCGCCCGGCGTGCACACGAAGGCCTGCGTGTACTTGACGAACATCGTCTTGCGGATGAAGAAGTAGCGGAAGTGCAGACCCAGGTCCACCCACCTGTTCAGGCCCTGCTCGTGGGGCAGCTCGATCCCGAGACCGACAGACTCACCATCCGCCTCCCACGCCCCCTTGTTCGCCGCCTCCATCTGTCCGGGCCCGCCACCGGTCACGACTGCGTAACCGGCCTCCACCAGTGCACGGCCCAGCTCCACGGCCTGCTCGTACGCCGGGTCCCCGGGCCGGGTGCGGGCCGAACCGAACACGCTGACGGCGTCCGACAGTTCGGCCAGTGCGCCGAATCCGTTGACGAACTCGCTCTGGATACGCAGCACCCGCCACGGGTCGGTGTGCAGCCAGTCGGTGTCCTGGTTCTTGTCCAGCAGCCGCTGGTCGGTGGTGGTGTGTTCGCCACCCTTTTCACGACGGACGAGGACGGGGCCTCGCATGTGCACGGGGTCGTTGGGGGCCATGGGCCGGGGTCTCCTTCGATGATCTGGGGGTGGGCCGGGAGCGGCGGTACCCGGGACGTGGGCGATCCCGGGGCGCTCGCCGCCCTAGCTGGTGAGGTAGGCGCGCAGGACCCTGCCGACCTCGGTGATCTGTGCCGCCGGACAGTACTCGTCGCGCTTGTGGGCCATGCCGGGGTCGCCGGGGCCGAGGTTGACCGCCGGGATGCCCAGCGCCGCGAAACGGGACACGTCGGTCCACCCGTACTTCGCACGGACCCGCCCACCGGCCGCGCGGACGAGCTCCGCCGCAGCCGGGGCCCCCAGGCCGGGAAGCGCCCCCGGCGAGAGGTCGGTGAGTTCCCAGTACAGACCGGGCTCGGCGGGCGGGGTCTCCCCTTCCGTCACACGTGGGAGACCGGTCAGCCCCAGGGCGTCGAGGGCGTGCGCGAGGGCGGCATCGGTGTCCCGGTCCGGGGCCGACCGGAAGTTCACGTCGAGCCAGGCCTCGTCCGGGACCGTGTTGCCGGCGACCCCCGCCGACATCCGCACGGCCTGCAGCCCCTCGCGGTAGACGCACCCGTCGATGTCCACCGACCGGGCCTCATAGGTCGCGAGCGCCCCCAACACCGGCGCGAGCCGGTGCACGGCGTTGTCGCCCAGCCAGCTCCGCGCCGAGTGGGCCCGCACGCCGCGGGCGTGGACCCGGATCCGCAGGGTCCCCTGGCAGCCGGCCTCGATGAGCCCGCCGGTCGGCTCGCCGAGGATCGCCACATCCCCCGTCAGCCAGTCGCGGTGCGTGCGTTCGAGGACACCCAGACCGTTGGCCGTGGCCTCGATCTCCTCGCAGTCGTAGAGCACCAGGGTGAGGTCGTGCGCCAGCTCGTCGGAGTCCGCCAGCGCGGCGAACAGGTGCAGAAACACCGCGTCCCCGGACTTCATGTCCACTGTCCCGCACCCGTGCAGGACCCTTTCCGTCCCCTCGCCGGTGACCCGGCACGGGACGTTGTCCGCCAGGGGGACCGTATCGAGGTGTCCGGCGAGCACGACCCGGGTCGGGAGGCCCCGGGAGGTACGGGCGAGGACCCGGTTGCCGTCCCGGATCACCTCCGTCCGGCCCGCGGCCGGCCCGGTGAAGCCCGCGACGGTCGCCTCGAGAGCGGCCTGTACGGCGGCGGCGATCGCATCCTCCTCCCGTGAGGGACTGGGGATGTCGACGAGGGCGCGGGTGAGGTCGACCGGGTCGGCGGTCAGATCGAGGGCGGCGGTCACGGCCCCCACCCTAGTTGCCCGTGACCCGTGCCCGTCGGGGCAGACCGCTAGCATCGGGGCCATGAGTGCACATGGAGCCGTGGCCACCGGAATCGCCACCCTGACGTCCGACCACACCGTTCTCGACGTGTGGTACCCAGAGCCGGAGCTGGGCGCCGCGTCCGCCGGCGGTCACCGGGTGCTGTCCGGCGACGAGGTACCCGCCGAGCTGTCGCCGCTGACCGGCCCCGACGCCGACCGGGGGGTCGAGAGGGTGGCCGTGCGGGTGGAGATCGAGGACCTGACCCAGCCGCCGTCCGACGCCTACGACGCCTATCTCCGGCTCCACCTGATCAGCCATCGCCTCATCAAGCCGCACTTCGCGAACATGGACGGCTTGTTCGGCAAGCTGAGCAACGTCGTGTGGACCAACTTCGGACCGTGCGCGGTCCCGGGCTTCGAGCTGGTGCGCGCCAAGCTGCGGGCCCGCGGCCCGGTCACGGTGTACGGCGTGGACAAGTTCCCGCGCATGGTGGACTACGTGGTCCCGTCGGGCGTCCGCATCGCCGACGCCGACCGCGTCCGCCTGGGCGCCCACCTGGCCGAGGGCACCACGGTCATGCACGAGGGGTTCGTCAACTTCAACGCCGGCACGCTGGGCGCGTCGATGGTCGAGGGTCGCATCTCCGCGGGTGTCGTGGTCGGCACCGATTCCGATGTCGGCGGCGGCGCCTCCATCATGGGCACGCTCTCCGGCGGCGGCAAGGAGACCATCTCGATCGGTGAGCGCTGCCTGCTCGGGGCCAACTCGGGTGTCGGCATCTCGCTGGGCGACGACTGCGTGGTCGAGGCCGGACTGTACGTCACCGCGGGCACCAAGGTGGACGTCCGGGCGGGCGCCTGGGCCGAGCGGGAGCCCGTGAAGGCCGGCCAGCTCTCGGGCATGGACAACCTGCTCTTCCGCCGGAACTCCCTGACCGGTGCCGTCGAGGCGGTGCCGTGGAAGCGCGAGGGCGTCGAGCTCAACGCGGATCTCCACTCCAACGACTGACGCCGACGCTCATCGGCGGTGTCACCCCCCGTCGATAAGGACGTTCCGCACAGGTCGCCCGAGAGGCGGGTGCGCGGAACGTCCTTCTCTATGGGGCGGCCGGGCGACGCGGGCGGCCGGGCGACGCCGGACACCGGACGAGGCGGGACGCCGGGTGACGCGGGCGGCCTGCTCAGCCCAGTCGGCGAACGGCCTCGTCCACCGTGGCGTCGGTGGCGGTCAGCGCGATGCGGACGTGCCGCGCCCCGGCGGGCCCGTAGAACTCGCCCGGCGCGACGAGCACGCCGCGCTCGGCGAACCAGTCCACGGTGTCGCGGCATGCCTCGTCGCGGCTGGCCCACAGGTACAGGCCGGCCTCGGAGTGGTCGATCCGGAACCCGGCCGCCTCGACCGCGGGCAGCAGGCGTGCACGGCGGGCCCGGTACCGCTCACGCTGCTCGGCCTCGTGGGCGTCATCGTCCAGGGCGACCGTCATGGCCGCCTGGACGGGCAGCGGCATCATCATCCCGGCGTGCTTGCGCACCTCGAGCAGCTCGGCGACCAGGCCGGGGTCACCGGCGACGAACCCGGCGCGGTAGGACGCGAGGTTCGAGGTCTTGGACAGCGAGTGCAGTGCGAGGAGACCGGTGTGGTCGCCGTCGCAGACACGCGGATCGAGGATCGAGGGCGCCTCGCCCTCCCACACCAGTCCGAGGTAACACTCGTCGGAGGCCACGATCACGCCGCGGTCGCGGGCCCAGCCGACCACCTTGCGCAGGTGATCCACGCCGAGCACCTTGCCACTGGGGTTCGACGGTGAGTTGAGGTACAGCAACGTCGGCGAGGACGGGCCGAGCTGCATGAGCGAGTCGGCGCGAACCACCGTGGCCCCCGCCAGCAGTGCGCCGACCTCATAGGTCGGGTAGGCGACCTCGGGCACGACGACCGAGTGGCCCGGCCCCAGTCCGAGCTGGGCGGGCAGGCCCGCGATGAGTTCTTTTGTGCCGATCGCCGGTAGCACGGCGTCGGGAGTGAGCCCCGTGACGCCGTACCGGCGCTCCAGCGCGTCAACCGCGGCCCGCCGCAGAGCGGGGGTGCCGACGGTCGTGGGGTACCCGGGCCGGTCCGAGCCTGCGGCGAGCGCCTCGCGGATCACCGGGGCGACCGGATCCACGGGCGTACCGACGGTGAGGTCGACGAGACCGTCCGGGTGGGCGGAGGCGCGCGAGCGGGCGTCCGAGAGGGTGTCCCAGGGGAACACCGGGAGCGCGCGCCCGGGCGGTCGACGCTCCGGGCGCGACACCACCGGGGTCACTCCTGGTTCATGGGCGGGAGCGCCTTGACCATCGGGTGGTCGTAGTCGACCTTGCCGACCTTGGCCGCGCCGCCCGGCGATCCGAGCTCGACGAAGAAGTCCGCGTTCGCGGCGTTGTACTCGGTCCACTCGTCCGGGACGTCGTCCTCGTAGAAGATGGCCTCCACGGGGCAGACCGGCTCACACGCCCCGCAGTCGACGCACTCGTCGGGGTGGATGTACAACATCCGTCCACCCTCGTAGATGCAGTCGACAGGACACTCCTCGACGCAGGACTTGTCCATCACGTCGACGCACGGCTCTGCGATCGTGTAGGTCACGTCAGCCACCTTCCTCGTAGCGGTATGACCTGAATGGTATGTCACAGGCCACGCGGATGCGGAAGCCGCCCCGCGAGCCGATCGACCTATGTGACGACGGTCACCCCGACGGGTCGGTGGGCGGGTCCGTAGACGGTGTCACGACGGCGGACCGGGCGTCCGATCCCGGTGGCGATCTCCTCGATCTCCTCCGGGGTCTTGGCCGAGCCGTTCTCTGCGCCGGCCATCCGCGAGATGGTCTCCTCCATCAGGGTCCCGCCCAGGTCGTCGGCGCCGGATCGCAACATGGTCCGCGTCCCCGCGACCCCGAGCTTGACCCAGCTCGTCTGCACGTGGTCGATCGCCCCGTGCAGCATGATGCGGGCCAGGGCGTGGACCGCGACGTTCTCCTCCCGGGTCGGTCCGGGCCGTGAGGCGCCGGCCAGGTACAGCGGCGCGCTGCGGTGCACGAAGGGCAGCGGGACGAACTCGGTGAAGCCGCCCGTGCGTTCCTGGATCCCGCGGAGGGTCCGCAGGTGGGCCACCCAGTGGCGCGGGGTGTCCACGTGGCCGTACATCATCGTCGAACTCGACCGCAGCCCCACCTCGTGGGCGGTGGTGACGATGTCGATCCACTCGGAGGCGGGGAGTTTGCCCTTGGTCAGCACCCAGCGCACCTCGTCGTCGAGGATCTCCGCCGCGGTACCGGGGATGGTGTCCAGCCCCGCCGCACGGAGCTCGGTGAGCCACTCCCGGACCCCCACGCCCGACCGCGAGGCGCCGTTGGAGATCTCCATGGGGCTGAACGCGTGCACGTGCATGGACGGCACCCGCTCCTTGACCGCGCGGACCAGGTCGGCGTACCCGGACACCGGCAGGTCCGGGTCGATGCCACCCTGCATGCACACCTCGGACGCTCCGGATACGTACGCCTCGTACGCGCGGTCGGCGACCTCGGCGGCGGACAACGAGAACGCGTCGGCATCACCCTTGCGCTGGGCGAAGGCGCAGAAGCGGCAACCGGTGTAGCAGATGTTGGAGAAATTGATGTTCCGGTTGACGACGTAGGTGACGGTGTCCCCCACCACGTCCGCGCGGATCCGGTCGGCGAGCCCCGCGACGGCCGCCAGGCCGTCCCCGGTGGCGGTGGCCAGCGCGAGGTACTGCTCATCGGTGAGGCCGGCGGGGTCCGCCTCGGCGGCGCGCAGCGCGGCCACGACCTCGGCGTCGGCCCGCTCGGGGACGAGTGCCGCCGCCCCCAGTTCCGCCGCGCGGGCCCGGATGACGTCCCAGTTGCCGAAGGCCTCGCCGATGTCCGACCGGGTGTCCGTATTGCGGCCCTCGGAGTCGATCGCCGTGTGCAGATCGGTCCGTCCGCTCGAGTCCCAGTCGTCGTCGGGCTCCTGCCAGGGCCGTCCCTGCGGCTGCACCACCTCGTCGTCGTCCCCCACCACGGCGAGCCCGCTCGACGGGTCCGCCAGCGCACGGACGTGGCCCGCCACCCGCGGGTCGATCCACGCGTCTCCCGCACCGACGTAGCGGGGATGCGCGGTGAGTCGTTCGGTGAGCGTCCACCCGCGCGCGGCGAGGTCGGCGGTGAGCTCGTCGAGGTGCGGCCACGGCCGCTCGGGGTTGACGTGGTCCGGGGTGAGCGGAGAGATCCCGCCCAGATCGTCCACACCGGCGTCGATCAGGGCCAGCACGTCGTCGCGGTCGACGAGGTTGGGCGGGGCCTGGACCGCCACGCGCGGGTCGAGCACCAGTCGGGCGACGGCGATCGCGGCGAGGAACTCGTCGGTGTCCGCGTCGTCCGCGGCGCGCATCGCGGTGTCCGGCTTGGCGCGGAAGTTCTGGACGATCACCTCCTGCAGGTGACCGAACTCGCGGGCGAGCCCGGCCAGCGCGAGCAGGCTCTCGGCGCGCTCGGTGCGGTTCTCGCCGATCCCCACGAGGATCCCGGTGGTGAACGGCACGGCGAGGCGGCCCGCGTCGGTGAGGGTGCGCAGGCGGACGGCCGGGTCCTTGTCCGGGCTGCCGTGGTGGCACTCGCCCGGGGTGGTGAACAACCGGGTCGCGGTGGTCTCGAGCATCATGCCCATCGACGGGGCGACCGGCTTGAGCGTGGACAGTTCGGACCAGCTCATCACGCCCGGGTTGAGGTGCGGCAGCAGCCCGGTCTCCTCGAGCACCCGGATCGCCATCGCGCGCACGTAGTCCAGCGTCGAGGAGAAGCCGCGGGACTCGAGCCATTCCCGGGCCTCGGGCCACCGGTCCTCCGGACGGTCGCCGAGCGTGAACAGGGCCTCCTTGCACCCGGCCTCCGCGCCGCGGCGGCACAGGTCGATGACCTCGTCCGGGTCGAGGAACATGCCCTCGCCCGCCGCCCGGAGCTTGCCGGGGATTGTGACGAACGTGCAGTAGTGGCAGCGGTCCCGGCACAGGCGGGTCAGCGGGACGAACACCTTGCGGGAGTACGTCACCACCCCGGGGCGCCCCTCGTCGACGAGGCGGGCGTCCCGGCGGCCGGCGGCGAGGGAGGTCAGCCGCGCCAGGTCCTCGCCCCGCGCGGCGAGCAGCACGGCAGCCTCGGTGACGTCCAGGGTGAGCCCGTCGGAGGCCCGGCGCAGGGCGCGCCGCACGGCCGACGCCGTGGGCCGGGGATCGGCGGGGTTCGGTGCGTGATCCATGCCCGTGATGATGCCCCACCTCGCGTGCGTGGCGAGCGGCCGGTGCTCCACGGGTGGTCAGGGGCCTGACGCGTGCTCCCGCCCACTAGTCTTACCGTCATGCCCGATCACGCAGTCCCCCTCCGCACGAACGGGGACCCCCTGGTGTCCAGCCCGGCCGCAGCCGACGGGGGTGCGCACGCTCTCCGCGCACCGCGCCCGGCGCTCGACGAGCGGGACGCGGGCGGCGAACTGCCGGACACCGGCGATGCACTGCTGACGAACAACCGGGTGCTGGTCACCGCGCCGCGGCACCGGATCGAGAAGCGCACACCGTTCCTCTTCGTGATCGAGGGAATCTGGTCCTGGGCGGTCCTCGCGGGCCTGCAGGTTGGCTGGTTCTTCTGGGGCGACAACGTCATGGCGTTCTGGAACTGGGTGGCGCTGGCGGTGACGGTGCCGTTCGCGTTCATGGGCATCGTCGTGGCGCCGTGGTGGCGATACATCGTGGCCCGGTGGGACGTCTCGGACACGGCGGTGTGCTCACGCAAGGGGTGGTGGACCACCCAGTTCCGCATCGCGCCGCTGGCCCGTCTGCAGACCGTGTACACGACGCGCACCCTGTTCGAGCGGTGGTTCGGCCTGGCGACCGTCAACGCCTCCACCGCGTCCGCCCAGGGCACGGTGGAGATCCGGGGGCTCAACCTGGCCGACGCCGAGGCGCTGGCCCAGCACCTCATCGCGATCGCCAACCTGGACTCGGAGGACGGGACGTGACCGGGCCCGAGACGGCGCCCGGGGTGACGGCGGCCGGGGTGACGGCGGCCGAACCGGCGGAGGAGGTCTCCGACACCGACGATCCCGCGGTCACCGAGACGATCGACCCGGAGGCTCCCTGGGAGCGCCTGTCCTGGCGCATGCTGCTCGTGTATCCGCTGGGCATGCTCACGCGCCTGCTCCCGCTGTTCCTCATCTCCCTGTGGTTGGGCTCCAACCGGAGCAACTACTGGTTCGAGATTATCGTGGTCTCGCTGGTGATCCTCAGCGGTGTCCTGCGGTGGCTGTCGACCAGCTATCAGGTCGGCCGCACCCACATCATCCTGAAGAAGGGCTTCTTCAGTCGACAGGTGGTCACTGTCGCCCGTCAGCGCATCCGGAGCGTCGACACCGAGTCCGACCTGTTCCACCGGGTCCTCAAGGTCTCGATCGTGGAGGTGGGGACCGGGCGGGCCGACTCCGGGAAGTCGGACGCCGAGCGGTTCCGCCTCGACGCCATCGACACCACACTCGTCGACCCGCTGCGGGACGAGCTCCTCAAACACCGACGCGCCATGGACCCCTCGCTCGACGTGGAGGACGAGGAGCAGTGGGGATCGAAATACGGCGAGGACATCGCCCGGTGGAAGGTCACCTGGTCGCGGTTCGCGCCGTTCTCCTTCATCGGGTTCGGCGTGCTGTTCTCCCTGTGGCTCATCACCTGGCAGATGGGCGACATGCACGACCGCATCATGGACCTGGCGGTGGTCGAGGGGACCATCGACTGGCTGGATTCACTGGGGCAACCCTGGGCGTTCGTCGGCAAGGGGGTCGCGATCTGGCTGGTCGCCGGGGTGCTGGCGATCATCACCTACGCCATCCGGTACGGCAAGTACGCGCTGACCGACCGGGGCCAGCTGCTCTACGTCCAGAACGGCATCCTGCGGCGCAAGCACATCGCCCTCGACAAGGCCCGGTTGCGCGGCGTGGAGATGCGGCTGCCGGTCTACCTGCGGATGCTCGGCGGCGGCCGGCTGGAACCCATCATGACCGGCACCAAGAAGGGCGCCACCGCGTCGACCCTGCTGCCGCAGGCGCCGATCGCGGACGTGCGTCGGGTGGCGATCCGCATCCTCGGAAACGAGACGCCGGTGACCGTCCCGCTGCGGCGGCACCCGTGGAAGGCCTCCCGTCGGCGGGTCACCCGGGGCCTGCTCCCGTTCTGGATCGTCGCCGGGATCATCGTGCTGGTGCGGATCGACTCGGGCCCGTCGGCGGACATCTGGGTGCACTGGGGCATCCCCGCCGCACTGGTGTTCTTCGTGGTGCTGTCGGTGGACCGTATCCGCATGCTCGGACACGCGCTACTGCCGGAGGTGTTGGTGACCTCGAACGGGTCGTGGACCGCCAAGCGATCCGTTCTCGAGGCGGACGGGATCATCGGCTGGACCGTCACCCAGTCGGTGTTCCAGCGCACGGCGCGCGTCGCGACCGTCTCCGCGGCCACACCGGCCGGGAACGGCGTCTACTCGGTGGTCGACATCGACGCCGACGAGGCGTGGGCGCTCGCCGAGGCGCTGACGCCGGGGATCACCGACGTGTGGCACCACACCGGAGAGCCCGGGGGCCGTGTCTCACCGTCGATGGGCGTCCGACGCGGGTGACGGCCACAGCGTGGCCATCCACAGCGGGACCAGACCCCCGAACACCAGGAGCGCGAGCCCGCGCAGTCCGATCGGCACGGGCATGTCTCCCCCGGGGCCCAGATTGATCGCGACCAACGTGAGGATCCAGACGAGGGCGGGGAACGCCGCCACGATCTTCCGCTGCGACCACATCGACCCGACCCACACCAGGAACAGCGACCACGCCCCGGCGGCGAGGACACTGATCGGGACCGGCACGAGACCGACATACATGGTCAGCCACGCCGAGGCGAGCACGCAGCTTGCCACCGCACCGATCGCGAGCAGCACCAGCGCAGTCCCCAACTCGGCGACGGAAGCCGCCCGCGCACGCGGTACCACGGAGGCCCCCTGCGCGCCCTGCGCCGCGGCCGTCACGGTCGCTCCCCGCCCAGCCCGTCGAGCAGATGCGCGGACCCGGCCGGGCACGTGACGTACGGGCCGTCGTCCTCGGCGCGGTCACGGGCGATGTACCACTCCACCTGGGGGACGGACTGCAGGACCCCGTTGGTCAGGGCGAGGAACCAGGGCTCCCCCTCGGGGCCGGGCACCAGCTCGAGCTGGGTGGCGTGTCCGGTCAGGGCGGCCAGTTTGGCGGCGTAGTCGGCGTCGTCCAGCGGGACGCGGTGGGTCAGCCTCGAGTCCGGGACGGACGGCAGTTCGCCGGACTCCGGGTGCCGCAGGTGCGCGGGCGGCGCAGGGTGGGTCCGGGTGGTCTCCGACCGCGCGGTGACCGTCCAGGCCACGCGCTCCGGCCGGTGGGCGGCGTCCTCGATGGCGGCGTGCACCACCTCGTGGGCCCGGATGTGGTCGGGGTGGCCGTAGCCGCCCCGCGGGTCGTAGGTCACCACGAGATGGGGCCTGAAGTCGTCGAGGACGGCCACCACCTCGTCCACCGCCTCCCTGCCCGACCGCACGAACGCACGCGGGTGGTCGGCCGAGGCGGTCCCCGCCATCCCGGAGTCGCGCCACCGGCCGGCGCCGCCGAGGAAGCGGGTTCGGTCGACCCCGAGGGCGCGCAGGGCGCCCGCCAGCTCGCCGATCCGGTATCCGCCGAGTTGGTCGGCGCGGTCCGCGACGAGGCCGGCGAACTCCTCGCCGAGTACCTCGCCCTCCTCCCCGAGCGTGCAGGTGACGACCCGGACGTCGGCACCGGCGGCGACCAGCGCGGCGATCGTGCCGCCGGTGGTGATCGCCTCGTCGTCGGGATGGGCGTGGACGAACAGGGCGCGCACGCCGTCGGCGGGCGGGGTAGCGGTGGTCGGTGTCATCCGGTCCTCCTCCAGGCGGGTGCGGTGTCGAACACGTCGGTGGCCGGCCTCTGGTCCGGGTCGTCGCGGGCCGGCTCCGTCCCGCTCACGTCGACCCCGTCGGCCGCCAGCAGCAGGGCCGGCCGCACGAGCGGCACCCGCAGGGCCAGTTCGGCGACCCTGTCGCCCGCGGCGGCGAGATCGGTCACGGCACCCGGGGCGGGCGGGGCGCCCTGACCGGACGACCCCCCCGGCTCCGCCACGCCGAGCGCCCGGTTGAGCTCGGGGTCGCAGACTCCGGTGACGTCACCGGCCCGCGCGGCCGCGCCGCGGCCGAGTGTGCGCGAGGGGGTGGTGGGCGTCGTGGTGACGGTGGAGGTGGCACTCGTCCGTCGATCGGGGGTCTCGCCCGTGTCCGGGTCGGGCGGGATGAGGCTCGACACGGTCGTCGGCGTGCGGGACGGGGCCGCGGTCGTCGTCCCGGTGGCGGCCGGGGGGGTCGCGCAGGCGAAGCGCGACACCGCGGCGACCTCGGGCCGTCCGTCGGTCCGCTGCCAGCCCACGACCCCGTCGACGAGCCCGTGCGGGAGGGCGTCCGCGTACAGGGCGGTCGCGTCCAGCTCCCACACCCGGGCGCCGATCCCCGCAGCGCGCAGTTGGTCGGCGACGGTGTAGGCAGCGGTCACGGCCCGCTCGTCCGCACCCTCGACCCCCAGGGTCACGGCGAGCGGGGCCCCGTCACGTCGCCACCGCGTGCCCGTGCGGGTGAAGCCGGCGTCGCCCAGCGCGCGCTCGACGGCGTCCGCGTCAGCGGTGACGGTGTCGGCCGATCCCGCCGGGAACGGGAAGGATGACACGGACGGATCGGCCTCCCGCGTGACGATGCGCCCGACCACCTCGGGGTCGATCGCCGCGGCCACCGCGCGACGGACCGCCGGATCGGCCACCGCCGGCGCGACCGTGTTCAGCCCGAGTTCGAGCTGGGCCGCGCTCTCCAGGGGCGCGGTGGTCACTCCCGGGACCGTGGCGGCCACGTCTGCCGCCACCGGGTTCGCCGAGACGATCGCCATCACCCCGGGACCGCCCCTCAGCGCCTCGCCGAGCTGGCCGGCTCCGGTGGCGCGTCGCACGACGATCTGGTCGACCTCGGGCGCGCGGGCCCAGTACCGGTCGTTGCGCACGAATTCGATCTGCCCCCGGCCGATGTCGGCCGTGCGGATCATGAACGGACCCGCGCTCGTCACGGGCAGGAACTGCATCGAGCCCTGGAACCCGTCGGGCGCACCCTTGAGGATGTGCGCGGGGAGGAGGTGGGTGAACAGGCCCCGCCAGTGCTCCGGCACGACGTCGAACTCCACGTCGACGACCTTGCCGCCCGCACCGGAACGGACCTCCACGATCCTCTCGTACCCGGCCGGATCGACCACGCCGGGCTGGGTGGTCATCTGCCGCCAGAGGTACTCGAAGTCCTCCGCCGCGACGGGGACACCGTCAGACCATTGAGCCTGCTGATCGATCGTGTACCGGATGGTCGAGGGGGCCCCGGGGACCCGCGCGGCGGAGACCAGGAGATCCCGGTTGAGCGTCTGTTCGCCACCGGGGCCCGGGTCGAACGCGCTGGGCAGCAGCAGCGAGGCCACGAGGTCGGTGTCCACCCCCTGGTCGGCCAGGAGGTGCGGGTTGAACCCCGGGTCCACCCGGTTCAGCGCGAGCAGGAGACCGTCCTCCGTGAGGGTGACCGACGCGCCGTCGGTGCGCTCCTCGCCCACCACCGCCGGTGGGGGCGGGTCGGCGACGCACCCGGTGACGACGACGAGGGCCAGCGCGGCGCACACCGCGGCGGCACCCCGCCGGCGCACCGACGCCCCCCTCGTCGTCATCTGTTTCCGGTCTAGCCGACCGTCTGCTGGTCGCGCGACTTGGACCGGCTGCGGGCCTTGGCCCGCTCGTTGGCGGTGAGCAGGACCTTGCGCACACGGACCACCTCGGGGGCCACCTCGACACACTCGTCGACGGCACAGAACTCCATGGCCTCCTCGAGGGAGAGGTTCTTGTGCTTGGACAGCGTCTCGGTGGCGTCGGAGGAGGCCGCACGCATGTTCGTGAGCTTCTTCTCCTTGGTGATGTTGACGTCCATGTCCTCCGAGCGCGGGTTCTCCCCCACGACGACACCCTCGTAGACCTCGGAGCCGGGCTCGATGAAGAAGTCACCGCGGTCGGCCAACCCGAGCAGCGCGAACGTGGTCGCCTTGCCCGCACGGTCCGCGACCAGCGAACCGGTGTGCCGGGCCCGGATCTCCCCGGCCCACGGCTCGTACCCGGCGGAGTACGAGTTGGCGATCCCCGCACCCCGGGTATCGGTCATGAAGGTGGTCCGGAAACCGATGAGGCCGCGCGCGGGGACGGTGAACTCCATGCGCACCCAGCCGGAGCCGTGATTGCTCATCTGCTCCATGCGGCCCTTGCGGGCGGCCATGAGCTGGGTGACCGCGCCGAGGTGCTCCTCGGGGACGTCGATGGTCATGTGCTCGAACGGCTCGTGGAGCTTGCCGTCGATCGTCTTGGTGACCACCTGCGGCTTGCCGACGGTGAGCTCGAACCCCTCGCGGCGCATGGTCTCGACGAGGATGGACAGCGCCATCTCGCCACGACCCTGCACCTCCCAGTCGTCGGGCCGCTCGGTGTCGAGCACCTTGAGTGAGACGTTGCCCACGAGTTCCTGGTCGAGGCGCGCCTTGACCATGCGCGCGGTGAGCTTCTTGCCGCCGTTCCGGCCGGCCAGGGGCGAGGTGTTGACGCCGATGGTCATGGAGATGGCGGGCTCGTCGACCGTGATGGCCGGGAGGGCGACCGGGTTCTCCGGATCCGCCAGCGTGTCACCGATCATGATGTCGCTGATACCGGCGACCGCGACGATGTCGCCGGCGACGGCCTCCTCGGTGGGCACCCGCTCGACACCGTCGGTCTTGAGCAGCTCCGAGATCTTGACGGACTTGGTCTCCTGCTCGCCGCCCGGCAGGTTGTGGATCCACGCGACCTGCTGCCCCTTGCGCAGCCGGCCGTTGTGGATGCGCACCAGACCGATGCGACCGAGGAAGTTGGAGGCGTCCAGGTTGGTGACGTGGGCCTGCAGCGGGGCGTCGGCGTCCCCGCGGGGGGCGGGGATCACGTCGTAGAGGAGCGCGAACAGCTCGTCGAGGTTCTCCCCCTCCGGCTCCTGGCCGTTGGCCGGCTGGGTGGTGGACGCCTTGCCGGCGCGGCCGGAGGCGAAGACCACGGGCAGCTCGAGCGCGTGCTCGGCGGCGGCCTGGGCGGCGGGGTCCTCCAGATCGGCCGCGAGATCGAGGAGCAGGTCCTGGGCCTCCTCGACGACCTCGTCGATCCGCGCGTCCGGCCGGTCGGTCTTGTTGACGACGATGATGACCGGCAGGGAGGCGGCGAGCGCCTTGCGGAGCACGAAGCGGGTCTGCGGCAGCGGCCCCTCGGAGGAGTCGATGAGCAGGACGACCCCGTCGACCATGTTCAGGCCACGCTCGACCTCGCCGCCGAAGTCAGCGTGACCCGGGGTGTCGATGATGTTGAAGACGAGGTCCGCGCCACCGGCACCCGCGCCGTGTCGCCGCACGGAGGTGTTCTTGGCGAGGATCGTGATGCCCTTCTCACGCTCGAGGTCGCCCGAGTCCATGACCCGGTCCACGAGCTCCGCGCGTTCGTCGAACGCGCCGGACTGGCGCAGCATCGCGTCGACGAGTGTCGTCTTCCCGTGGTCAACGTGGGCGACGATTGCGACGTTGCGGAACTCGGTCAAGGCCATACGCTGGGTTCTCCCTCGGAGGCTTACGGGCGCCCGGGGCGGCTCGTGGGCCGCCGGGCTGGTGGTGGGAATCGACGGCGCTAGTCAGCCGCGATCCACAGGCGCGTCCGGTCGAGCGCGCGTGCGGATCCACTTTACCCGCTGATCCGGACGATTCCCCCATCCTGAGACCACCCCGACAGTGCGGACGCCCTGTGTGTTATTTACATCACGTATAACTTCTGTAACATCAGCACCAGAACGCGCGTCTGCCCGACTCCCGGTGCCCGTGACTCGGGACACTTATGAGAATATCTAGCGGTCGACCGGTCGGCCCGTCCGCCGGTCCGCCCGCCCCATCCGAAGAATGGACTCGCCAGTGATCCGCCACTCGCTCAGGACCTCGTTCCGGACCATCGGTCTCGGGGCCGTCGCCGCCGTCGCGGTCGGTCTCGCCGCACCCGCCACCGCCAGCGCGCAGTCGCTCGACGAACTGGGACGCCCGACCGAGCCCGTGCTCCAGGCGATCGAGAACCTCGCCAAGCAGCAGTGGATCCCCGAGGAGACCCGGGGCACCATCGCCCGTGCCGTCGGGTTCTTCCGCGGCACCGGCGAACCCGGCACCCCGATTCCCGAGAACGGCCCGGTCATCGCGCAGTTCGCCTACCCCACGATCATGCAGCGGTGCATCGGCGGTGAGCAGACCGCCGTCGGTGCCGCGACCGCCGTGCCCGGCCCGGCCGATCTGCCGCTGCCCGGCATCGCCCCCGGCCATCTCGGCTTCATCTTCACCGCCCTAGGCACCGAGGGTGTCGCGGCCCAGCAAGCCCAGCCCATGACCGTCGACTGGTTCAACGTCAACAACGGCCGTCGCGGTACCACCGTCCTCGGGTACAACGGCCTCAACGAGGGGGGCCCCGCCACCGTCAACGGTGTCGCCGACACGGGCCCGGGCCAGGTCCTCATGCTCCTGCAGGGTGGCGTCACCACGAACCTGGAGGAGGGCGGGACCGCCAACTGCGTCGCCTTCCCCACGGTGGGGACCGCGTTCGTCCGGTGACCGCCGACGGTAGCGGGCCCCACCCCGTCGCCGACCAGGACCTGACCGAGGCCCGTCTCGCCCTCGCCGGCGATGGGCCTCTGGTCGTTCTCAGCGGCGCCGGGATGAGCGCCGAGAGTGGTGTGCCCACCTTCCGCGACGCCCAGACCGGCCTGTGGGAGCGGTACGACCCGTCCGCACTGGCCACGCCGGAGGCCTGGGCACGTGACCGGGACACCGTCTGGGCCTGGTACCGCTGGCGCGAGCGCCTGGTCTCGGGCGCAAAGCCGAATGCCGGGCACGTCGCGGTGGCCCGCGCCCAGGCCCACCGTGACGTGGTGGTGGTCACGCAGAACGTCGACGACCTCCATGAGCGCGCCGGATCGAACCGGGTGCACCACGTCCACGGGAGTCTGTTCGCCCACCGCTGCGACACCTGCGACGCGCCGATGGAGGTCGGCCCTCCTCCCGCCGAGCCCGTCGACCGCCTCACCCCGCCGAACTGCGACCGGTGTGGCGGGCGCGCCCGACCGGGCGTGGTGTGGTTCGGCGAGATGCTCCCGGGCCGGCCCTGGGACGCTGCGGTCGACGCGGTCACCTCGGCCGCGGCGGTGCTCGTCGTCGGCACCTCCGGCCTGGTCCACCCCGCGGCGTCACTACCCGGGCTCGCCGCCGACGCCCGGATCCCGGTGGTCGAGGTGAACCCGGGCCCCTCGGGACTCGGCTCCGAGGTCTCGGTCCACGTCCGGGCCACCGCAGGGCAGGCGCTTCCTCACCTCTTGGCACCCTGATCCCCTCGGGCCGCCCTTCCGGCCCTGCCACACACCGGCTGGCGGAAACCTCTCTGGGGCCGATAGAGCGCGCTAGCGTAGCGCGCAGGGACCCACGCCCGGAGTTCCCGCTCCTCCGTTCGCACGGAGGCCAGGACCGGAGGTCACCTCATGTCTGATTCGTCCCCGACAACCCCGTCTACCGCCCCGGCCATCATCGCGGTCATCGCCGCCGAGTTGATCGGCACGTTCTGGCTCGTCCTCGGCGGTTGCGGCACCGCCGTGTTCGCGGCGGTCCAGATCGCCACCGCCGATACCGGCGACGTCCCCGTCGGCGTGGGATACCTCGGGGTCGCGATCGCGTTCGGGCTCACGGTCCTCACCGGCGCGTACGCGTTCGGGCACATCTCGGGCGGTCACTTCAACCCGGCTGTGACCATCGGCGCCGCGGTCGCGGGCCGACTTCCCTGGGCGAAAGTGCCCATCTACATCGTCAGTCAGGTCGTCGGGGGTCTGGTCGCGGGCGCGCTGATCCTCGTCGTGGCGAGCGGAAAGGACGGATTCGAGGCCACCGGCAGCATGGCCGCCAACGGCTACGGGGCCAACTCGCCCGACGGCTACGGCCTGCTCTCTGCGCTGCTCATCGAGATCGTGCTCACGGCCCTCTTCGTGTGGGTCATCCTCGGCGCCACCGATCGCCGGGCCCCCGCCGGCTTCGCGCCCGCGGCCATCGGCCTCACACTGACGCTCATCCACCTCATCTCCATCCCGATCACCAACACATCGGTGAACCCGGCACGGTCGACGGCCGTGGCGTTCTTCAACGGGGGCGGCGCACCGGGCCAGCTGTGGCTGTTCTGGGTGGCACCGATCGTCGGCGCCCTGATCGCCGGAATCCTGTACGGCCCGTTGTTCGGCGCTCGCGGGCTCAACGGTCGATCCGTGGCCGTCTCGGCCTGACGCACCGCCGACGGGGTCAACACGAAGGGCCCGAGGGACAACTTCCTCCCACGGGCCCCTCATCGATGCGGCCGCTCCGAGGCGCGAGGCCTCCTCCGGTCAGTGGCGGGGTTCATCCCCGCGGGTCCGGCCCAGCATCTTGTCCACGATGCCCGGCTTGTCGTCAGGATGACGGTCCGGATCGACGGTGTCGCCGGGCGTCCCGGTCCGGTGCCCCGACCTCGCCTGCGGATCAGAACCACCGGGGACATCGTCGGTCCGGGCGTGCCGCCCGCCGGCGTCACCCACTCCGGCGCCGGGTGCTCCGGCGGCCCCGGCGCCCGCTCCGTGGCGGCCCCGGTCACCGGAGTCGATACCGGACCCGGAAGTGGCGGACGAGCCCATACCGGTCCCGGTGGCCATCCCTCCGTGGTCGGTGCCACGGCCACTCCCCTCGTCGGGGACCCGGTCGCCGCGCAACGCACCGCGGTCGTGATCATGGGTGAGGTCGCCACCGCGGTCGCGGTCATGGGTGAGGTCACCGCCCCTGTCGCGATCGTGCGTGAGACCCCGGTCGCCACCGTGGTCGCGATCGTGCGTGAGACCCCGGTCGCCGTGGTCGCGACCGCGGTCGAGGTCATCAGCACGACCCTTGGGATCGAGCTTCTCGGCGGTCTGTTCCATCCGCCGGACATCATGCTTCTGCTCGTCGACGGTGCCGCGCTGCCGCTCGGCCTCCACCCGGAGCTTGTCGGCCTCGGCGGCCTTCGCACGGGCCTCCTGCTCAGCCGCGCCCGCCCTGTGCTCCTGCTCGCGGACGACCGCGTCCTGCTGCTCGAGCTGCTGCTCGCGTTCTCGTGCGCTGCGCCGCAGTTCCGCGGCCTCGGTGAGCTTCTTCCGGTTGCTGCTCTTGACGGCCATCGCGATGAGCGCGATCACGATGATCAGCGCGATCACCCCGATGATGATCCAGATGATGGGGTCCACAGCTGCCTCCCTTTCAGGGGTCGGGTTGCGTCTGGAACGTAACCCCGCCCCCAGACGGGTGCCACCGGTCGCGCCTGCGGCGGCAACCGCCCGGCACCCGACAGGCGCCCGTCCGGCACCCGCGGCACCGGCCCGGCGCCCGGGGGCGACTAGTGGTGAGCCCGCGGGAGCAGTCCCGCCTCCCGCGCCTCCCGGCTGAGCCGCTCCCGGTGATCCGGGTGCGCCACAGCGATCAGCGCCGCGGCCCGCCCGGCGACCGACTTGCCCCTCAGCTCCGCGATACCGAATTCCGTGACGACGTTCTCGATGATGTTCTTGTGGGTGGTGACCGGACTGCCGGGCGTGAGCGACAGGGAGATCCTGCTGGCGCCCCCGGAGGTCTGCGACGGGGTGACGATGAACCCGTGGCCTCCCGGGGAGAACGTGCAGCCCCGGGCGAAGTCCGCCTGTCCCCCGGCCCCCGACCAGTACCGGCCGCCGATGGTCTCCGAGGCCGCCTGCCCGAACAGGTCCACCTCGCTGGTCGCGTTGATCGAGTAGAGATTGTGCTCCTGGCCGATCACCCTCGGGTCGTTGACGATATCCACGGGGAGCATCGCCACAGACGGGTTGTTGTGGAGCCAGTCCATGAGTCGCTGCGACCCGAGGGCGAAGGTGGTGACGTGCTTGAACGGCCGCCCCGTCTTGCGCGACCCGTCGATCACCCCGGCCTCGACGAGGTCCATCACCCCGTCGGACAACGCCTCGGTGTGGATCCCCAGATGACGGTGATCCGTCAGCCGGGACAGGAATGCGTTCGGCAACCTGCCGACCCCGAGTTGGAGACAGGCCCCGTCGGGGACACGCTCGGCGATGACGTCCGCTATCGCGTTGTCCGTCTCCCCCGGTGGCGGCGCCTGCATGGTGATCATCGGGGTGTCGTTACGGGTCACGCCCACCACCTGGGAGATGTGGATGTGGTTGCGCCCGAAGGTGCGGGGCATGTGGGAGTTGACCTCGACGAAGAACGGCACCTGGCCGATGAACGAGGCCACGTAGTCGGCGTTCGTGCCCATCGAGAAGAAACCGTGCTCGTCGATCTCCGACACCGTGGCGATCGCCAGACCGGGAGGAGAGAACTCGCGCAGCGTGGCCGGCACCTGCGCGAAATCGACGGGGATGAGGTCGCAGTGGCCCCGGTGGAAGTTCTCCCGCGACCCGCGACCCAGGAAGTAGTCGACATGCCGGAGCCTGCCCGGGTAGGCCCCCTCCATGAACGGCAGCGACTCCCAGGGGTCCATGTGGTGGACCGTCACGTCGTCCAGTCCGGCGGCCCCCGCGTCCAGCGCCCGCAGCAGCGCGGGTGGGGCGGCGTTCTGGATGGGCACGATGACGTGCATCCCCGGCGTGATGTGGTCGAGGACCGTCTCGGCCGGACGCTCCTCGTACTCGACGTTCCTCGTCACTGACCCCTGCTCTCGTAGTTCCGGACGTCGCGGTGCGGTGACACACCCCGGCGGTTTCAGGACAGGGCCGGGATGACCTCGCGCTCGAACAACTCGAGTCCGGAGGTGTCGGTGGCGATCTCGGGGAAGTAGAAAATGCCGTACTCCATTCCCAGCGCCTCGAGCTCGGTCAGCTTCTCGACGATCTGCTCCGGCGTCCCCACCGCCGGGAGCCCGCGGTACGCGCCGAGCTGAAGCTCTGCCTCGTCCTCACCGACGTGCGTCGCCATCCGGTCCTTCAGGTACGCCAGCCGATCCGCGACGTCCTTCTCGGTCTCCCCGATCGCCACGTTGTAGTTCGCGGTCCGGGTGATTTCCGCCGGGTCACGACCGAGGTCCCGACAGTGCCCGAACAGCACCTTCGACTTATGGTCGAAGCCCTCGGCGGTGCCGTCGAAATTGGTGTAATCCGCGTACCTCGCGGCGGTGCGGAGGGTCTTGCGCTCGCCCCCGCCCGCGATCCACAGGGGTATGCCGCTCTCCTGCAGAGGCGTCGGCTGCACGATCGCCCCGTCGACCCGGTAGTGCTCGCCGTCGAGTGAGACCACACCGTCGGACCACGCCTCGGACAGGATGCGCACACCCTCGTCGAGCATGGCCAACCGCTCACCCGCGGAAGGGAATCCGTAGCCGTACGCTCGCCATTCGTGCTCGTACCAGCCCGCGCCGATCCCCATCTCCACCCGGCCGCCGGAGATGTGGTCGACCGTCGCGGCGATCTTCGCCAGCAATGCCGGGTTGCGGTATCCGAGGCACGTGCACATCTGACCCAGCCGGACCCGGGAGGTGGTCGCACCGAGCGCCGACATCAGGCTCCATGCCTCGTGCGTCGCCTCGGTCGAGGTGAGGGGCGCGGTGTGCATGTGGTCGTACACCCACACCGACTCCCACGGCCCGGCGTCCGCGCGGGCGGCCAGGTCGGAGATGACCGGCCAGTGACGGGCGGCCGGCACGTCGACCAGGTCGAGGCGCCAACCCTGGGGCAGGAACAGTCCGAATCGCATGGAGCCGAGCCTAGCCCCGGAACCCGGCCCAGGTGGCCGACCCACGACCGGTTCCGACGGGTAGGCCAGCGCTACCAGATCAGACGCTGCGGTCCTCGTCGTCGTCATCGGGTGGGTCCAGCGTGCCGGCGGCGAGCACGAACCCGGCCGGACGGGGTCCGTCCGGGGCGCTGCCCAACAGCGCGACGCGCACCGTCGACTCGGTCGCACCGGGCTGCCGTTCGCCGATCCTCGCGTCGACAGGGACGTCCACGTCGGCATCGACGACCGCGGTCTCCACGTGCGCACCGGACCGGACCACGGCACCCGGCAGGATGACACTGTCGCGGACCCTCGCACCCGCTTCGATGACCGCCCCGGGCCCCACGACGGAATGCTCGACCGTCCCGTGGACCACCGCGCCGTGGCCGAGCAGTGACCCGACGACCTGCGCCGCCTCCCCGGTCCGGGCGGGACCGCTGAAGGCCGACGCGGTCCGCAGGGACCACCCCGGGACGTCCAGCTCGTGGACCGGGGACTCGCCGAGGAGGTCCATGTGGCCGGCCCAGTAGGACTCGACGGTCCCCACGTCCCGCCAGTACCCCTCGTGCCGCCACTCCCGGGCGTGCCCCGCCCCGACCATGGCGGGCAGGATGTTGTCCCCGATGTCGCCCAGGTCCCCGGCGCCGCCGGCGGTGACGACGTCCTCGTGGGCCCGCTCGAGGTAGCTGATGAGGGCGGTCGTGTTGAAGACGAAGATCTCCGCGCAGATCAGGTCGCCGTCCGGATCGTCCGGCTTGTAGCGGTACTCGGTGACGGCCCCGTCCTCGCCCACCCGGACCACGCCGTAGCGGGAGGCGTCCTCGGGGGCCACGCGAGTGGTGACCATGGTGAGCTCGGCGAACGAGTCCAGGTGATCGCGGACCAGTTCGTCGTAGTCGAGGCGGTACACCGCGTCCGCACTGACCACGACCGTGACGTCCGGGGCCGCCTCGCGCAGGGGCTCGATCTGCTTCCACAGTGCGTCCGCGGTCCCCGAGTGGAAACCGTCCCGGCCCGTGCCCTGCGACGGGTGCAGCACCAGCAGACCGCCGTCGAGTCGGTCGAGATCCCACGGGCGGCCGCTCCGCAGATGGGACCCCAGGGACACCGGATGGAACTGCTGCACCACCCAGACATCCCTCAGGCCCGAGTTGGCGGCATTGCTCAGGGAGAAGTCCACCAGCTGGTATCCGGCCCCGTAGGGAACGGCCGGCTTGGCCCGGTCCCGGGTGAGCGCACGGAGCCGGGAACCGGCTCCACCTGCGAGGACTATGGTGACGACCGACAGCGGCGCCATGCGAGGTCTCCTCTCCGGTCAGGCGTGGGACTACCCACCCCTTGCGAGTACGACACTCTAACCGGACTGCGGCGTCATCCCACCGGTCGCCCGGCACCGTGAGACCGGATCAGGCCGCGGCGGATCAGGCGGTGGATCAGGCGGTGGGCTCAGGCGGTGGATCAGGCGGTGGGCTCAGGCGGTGGACAACGCCGCGCCACACTCCTCCAACTCGTCCTCCCCGTCGAAGTACAGGGCCACGTACCGCCCGGCGACCTCGGCGACCTGCATCTCCATGTCGTAGACAGCCTTGAGGACATCAGTGCGCATGATCTCGGCCGGGGTGCCGTCGGAGACGATCCGCCCGTCCTTCATGGCGATGATCCGGTCGGAATAGGCGGCGGCGATGTTGATGTCGTGGATGACGAGCACGATGGTCTTGCCCCGCTCCGCGGCGGTGCGACGCAGCAACCGCATGATCGAGGTGGCGTGCCGGAGGTCGAGGTTGTTCAGAGGCTCGTCCAGCAGGACGTAGTCCGTGTCCTGTGCCAGCACCATCGCTATGTGCGCCCGTTGGCGCTGGCCACCGGACAACTCGTCGAGATACCGGTCGGCGAGGTCCTCGAGTTCCATCGCCCCCAGGGCGTAGTCGACGTGCTCGGCGTCGTCCGGGCCGGGCCTGCCACCGTTGTGGGGGAACCGGCCGAATCCGACCAGCTCCCGCACGGTGAGCCGGATGGAGACGGCGTTCTCCTGGCGGAGCACCGCGAGGCGGCGGGCCAGCTCACGCCCACCGTTGACCGACACGTCGACGCCGTCGACGAGCACCGTTCCGGAATCCGCCGCCTGGAGCCGGCTCATGACACCCAGCAGCGTCGACTTCCCTGCGCCGTTGGGCCCGATGAGAGACGTCACGCCACCGTGCGCGAAGCACGCGGTCACGTCGTGCAGGACCCGGGTGTCGCCGTAGGACGAACACACCGACCGCGCCTCGATACCGCACCCGGCCGACCACCGGTTCTCACCGGATCGGTCGTCACGGCGTCGGAACGGGAGAAGGGACATGATGTGCCTCTCTTTCAGCGTGCGCGGTTGGTCAGGAGCAGGAACAGGAACAGCAGGCCGCCGGCGAACTCGATGACGATGCTCAGGGCGGACTCGACGCCGAGGGCGCCGAGGACCATCTCGCCCCCAGCCAGGGCGATCACGCCCAGCAGCGAGGCCACCGGCAGGGTGAACCGGTGCAGGGTGGTGCCGAGCAGGGCGTACGCCGCGTTGGCGACGATGAGCCCGAAGAACATCACCGGCCCGATCAGGGCCGTGGAGGCGGACACCAGGAAGGAGACCACCACCAGGACCACGATCGTGACCCGGCGGTGGTCGACGCCGAGCGCGACGGCGGGATCGCGCCCCAGCAGCATCACGTCGAGTCGACGACCGAGGATCGCCACGGCCACCAGCCCGCCCACCACGATGACCCCGCACGCCACGAGCACGTCGAGTTGGACGCCCCGGAAACTCGCGAACATGGCGTCCTGGATCTGCAGGTAGGCAGCCGGGTCCAGCAGGCGCTGGAAGAACGAGGAGGCGGAGCGGAAGAACACGCCGAACACCACACCCACCAGCAGCAGCAGGTGGATGTCCGTCCTCCGACCGCCGAGCAGCCACAGGTACAGCGAGGTCGACGCGACCACCATGATCGCGGTCTGACCGAGGAACCCGGAGAGACCGCCGCTCGTCAGGCCCCCGATGACGGCGGCATCGCGCGGGATCATGAAGAACACGAGCATGGTCTGGATGAGCAGGTACAGCGAGTCGAAACCCATCAGCGCCGGCGTGAGGATCCGGTTGCCGGTGACGGTCTGGAAGATCACCGTCGAGACCCCGACCGCGACCGAGACCAGAACGATCGCCACCGCGTGGCGCGACAGTCGGTCGAGGGAGTAGGACCACGCCCTCGAACCGACGGTGTCCGGCAACCCGGAGAGGACGAGTGCGGCGAGCGCCGCGATGGCCGCGACAGCACACACGAGGGTCACGATCCACCGTCGACGGCGGTCGGCCTCCGCTTTCGTCCGCCCCCGGGTGAGGCTCTCCGGCGGTGCGACGAGGATGGCGGTCTCAGGCATTGCGCACCCCTCTCAGCATCATGGCCAGGAACACGGCGCCGCCGAGGATCCCGACGATCGTCCCGACGGGGACCTCGCCGGCACCGGGGGCGCCGCCGGCGAACAGCCCGGGCAGCGACCGGCCCACCATGTCGCAGATCAGGACGGTGACCGCCCCGAGCAGTGCCACGAGGGGCAGGCCCCGTCGGGCGTCGTCACCCACCAGTCGTGAGACGACGTTGGGAACGACGAGCCCGAGGAGCGGGAGGGCACCGACGGTGACCACGACGACGGCGGCGACCGCCGCCACGATCGCCATCCCGGCGGCGACGACGGTCTTGTGGTCGAGCCCGAGACCGGTCGAGACGTCCTCACCCAGGCCCGCCACGGTGAAGCGGTCAGCGGCGATGTAGGCGAGGACACCGAGGACCGCCACCAGCCACAGCAGCTCGTACCGCCCGGCCAGGACCGCCGAGAAGTCGGCGAGCATCCACGAGTTGAGCATCTGGAGAAGGTCGCGCGACAGGGCCAGGAAGGCTGCGACCGCCCCGATCACGGACCCGAGCATGATGCCGACGAGCGGCACCACGAAGGAGTCCGAGACGGGGACGCGACGGATGCAGGCGAGGAACAGGGCGGTCCCGGCGAGCGCGAACACCATGGCCACGAGCATCTTGGCCACGATCGGGGCGCCCGGTGCGATGATCGCCACCACCACCAGGCCCAGCCCCGCCGATTCGACGGTCCCCGCGGTCGACGGTTCGACGAAGCGGTTGCGGGTGAGCAACTGCATGAGCAGACCGGCGATCGCCAGCGACGCCCCCGCGAGGGCGGCGGCGGCGGTGCGGGGCAGACGGGCCTCGACGAGATAGACGCGGTGCGCCTCGGTGAGCCCGCCGGTGAGCGCGTCCCACACGGTGATGTCGGCCGCGCCGACGAACACGCTCGCGACGAGCGAGAGCACGAGCGCGACGACGCCGAGCGCCGGCCACAGCGAGGTGCGCTGCGGTCGGCGCTCGACCAGGGTCGTCGTCATGAGAAGTGGACTCCCACCGTCAGGAGACGGCGGAGTCGATCTCGTCGATCATCGACTCGAGGACGCCGATGCCGCCTCCGACGAGGTACCAGTTCTGGCCGTCCAGGAAGTGGACGTTGTCGTTGGTCGCGGCGTTGGTCCGGTTGAACAGCGGGTTGTCGAGCAGGGCGGTCGCGGCCTCTCCCTCGGCGCCGATCGCGGCGTCGCGGTCGATGACGAAGACGTGGTCGGGGTTCAGCTCGGCGATCTGCTCCCAGCTCAGCGGCGCGCCGTGGCTGCCCTCGGACTCGAGCTCACCAGCGGGCGTCATGCCGAGCTCGTTGAAGATGAGGTCGAAGCGTGAACCCGGTCCGTACCCCGTGACCTTGCCACCGGAGGTCATGAGCACCAGCGCCGTGCCCGCGCCCTCGGCCTTGGCGCGGGTCTCGGTGACCATCTCGTCGATCTCGGCGAGCTCGTCCGCGGCCTTGTCCTCGGCCCCGAACAGCGCGGCGATCTCCTCCACCTTGGCGCGGTTGGAGGCGATCGTCTCGGCGGTGTCCGGGTCGCCGGCGATCACCTGGTCGGAGATCTTGGCGAACTCGGGCTCCATCGCGCGGGTGCGGTTGCCGAACAGGATGAGGTCGGGCCCCAGTTCCGCGATCACATCCATCTTCGGCTCCTTGAGGCTGCCGATGTCCGTGTACTCGTCGCCCGCGTAGGCGTCCAGCGCCTCCGGGAAGACCCCGGTCTTGACCAGGCCGACGACGCGATCCTCGAGATCGAGCTCATCCAGCGTGTCGGCCGCGGCGTGGCTGGTGAGCACGACGCGGGTCGGCCCCTCACCCTCGTTCCCGGCGGACTGTGCATCCGAGCTCCCGCAGGCGGTCAATGCGCCACCGGTCAGGGCGATGGCGGCCGTCGCTGCGACGATCTTGGGGAATCGCTTCATGTCACTCCAAGGTTGGTTCGGAAGGTTAGGCTCACCTTAAACACCCTCGCGGCTCCTGGGCAAGTCTTAAGTATGGCTTACCTCACTTGGAGAGCATCGTCCGCCCCACAGCCCTCGGTTAGCGGGTGGCTCTCCGGCTCCCCCGGGGTATGGGGCGACCGGATGCGAAGAGCTGGCGGACGACGCACAATCGACGGCATGAGCACCGAACGCGAGTACGACCAGGACACCGACGGCGACTACGACGAGAACACGCTCGACGGCAGCGAAGGACTCGACGCCGACACCATCTCGACCGACGGTGAGGACCTCACCGTCGACGCGCCGGAGTCGTGGAAGCCCGTCGAGGAGAACGACTCCCTCGACGAGAAGCTGTCTGCCGAGCGCCCCGACGTCGACACCGCGGAGCCCGAGGACAAGGGCGTCGCCGAGGAGCCCCGCGACCAGATCGACGACCTCGACCCCGACGGCGAGACGCGCGTCCTCGGCGAGGCATAGAGCCCGGGCGGGGCGATCAGCCCCGCCGCCATGCCCGGCGGGAGGAGGTCTCGCGGTGAGCACCCCGAGCATCCCGGCGGCGATGCGCGCGCAGGATCGCCGTCGATTCCTCCCGCCGGAGGTCGTGGCCGACCACGAACTCGACGCCCCGCTACCGATCGGGTTCGGGCAGACCAACTCACAGCCGTCGACGGTCGCGGCGATGCTCTCGCTCCTCGAGCCGTTCCCCGGGATGCGGGTGCTCGACGTGGGCTCGGGCAGCGGGTGGACCTCGGCGATCCTCGGCGAACTCGGGGGGCCCGATTCCTCCGTGTCCGCTGTCGAACTCGTCCCCGAGCTGGTCGAACGCTCCCGGGCGGCGATACGACAACCCTGGGTACGTGTCCACCCCGCCGAGCCCGGGACGCTGGGCCTCCCCTCCCTCGCCCCGTTCGACCGCATCCTCGTCTCCGCGATGGCCGACGACCTCCCCTCGGAGCTCGTCGACCAGCTCACCGTGGACGGCGTCATGGTGGCGCCCTGGGCCGGGGTGATGCACCGCGTACGCCGGACCGATGACGGCATCGATGTGACCGAGCATGGCGGGTACCGGTTCGTCCCCCTGCTCCACACCCGATTCTGACCCCGTGACCCCGGCCACTATCCTGGGGGAAGTTTGTCCACCTCCAGAACCAGGAGCCCCTGATGGCCGACTTCCTCTACGAGGACCTTCTTCCCGTCGGGGAGGACACCACCGAGTACCGCCTCCTCACCACCGAGGGCGTGTCGACGGTCGAGGGCCCCGACGGGATGACCTTCCTGCGGGTGGATCCCGAGGCCATCCGTCTGCTCACCGAGACGGCGATGCACGACATCTCCCACTACCTCCGTAGTGACCACCTGGCCCAGGTCGCCAAGATCCTCGACGACCCCGAGGCCAGCGACAACGACAAGTTCGTCGCCCTGGACCTGCTCAAGAACGCCAACATCGCCGCGGGCGGCGTGCTCCCGATGTGCCAGGACACCGGTACGGCCATCGTCAAGGGCGAGCGCGGCCAGCACGTGCTCACGCCCGGTCCGGACGAGAAGGCCGTCGCCCGCGGCGTGTACGACGCCTTCACCCGGCTCAATCTGCGCTACTCGCAGAACGCCCCCCTCACCATGTGGGACGAGAAGAACACCGGGTCCAACCTGCCCGCGCAGATCGAGATCGGCGCCAACACCACCCCGGGCGGCGAGAACGCCTACAAGTTCCTCTTCATGGCGAAGGGTGGCGGGTCGGCCAACAAGTCGTTCCTGTACCAGGAGACCAAGGCGATCCTGAACCCCGACCGGATGATGCAGTTCATCGAGGAGAAGATCCGCTCGCTCGGGACGGCCGCCTGCCCGCCGTACCACCTGGCGATCGTCGTGGGCGGTACCTCGGCGGAGTTCGCGCTGAAGACCGCCAAGCTCGCCTCGGCGCACTACCTGGACGAGCTCCCCCGCGAGGGCGCGATGACCGGGCGTGGCTTCCGCGACGTCGGGCTCGAGGAGAAGGTCTTCGAGCTCACCCAGCAGATCGGGATCGGCGCGCAGTTCGGCGGCAAGTACTTCTGCCACGACGTCCGCGTCGTCCGCCTGCCCCGCCACGGCGCCTCGCTGCCCGTCGCGATCGCGGTGTCCTGCTCGGCGGACCGTCAGGCCAGGGCCAAGATCACCCCGGAGGGCGTGTTCCTCGAGCAGCTCGAGTTCGACCCGGGCCGGTTCCTGCCCACCACCACGGACGCGGAGCTCGACGCCGCAACCGACGGCATCTCCGGCACCGGCAAGGGCGCCGCGGTGCGGATCGACCTCAACAAGCCGATGCCGGAGATCCTCGCCGAGCTGAGCAGGCACCCGGTCAAGACCCGCCTGTCCCTGACCGGTCCGCTGGTCGTGGCCCGCGATATCGCGCACTCCAAGATCAAGGAGCGGCTCGACGCCGGCGAGGAGATGCCGCAGTACCTCAAGGACCACCCCGTCTACTACGCCGGACCGGCCAAGACGCCGGAGGGCATGCCGTCGGGGTCGTTCGGGCCCACCACCGCCGGCCGGATGGACTCCTACGTCGAGCAGTTCCAGGCGGCGGGCGGATCCATGGTGATGCTCGCCAAGGGCAACCGCTCCAAGCAGGTCACCGACGCGTGCGCGACCCACGGCGGGTTCTACCTGGGCTCGATCGGTGGTCCGGCCGCGCGTCTGGCGCAGGACTGCATCAAGCACGTGGAGATCGTCGAGTACGAGGAGCTCGGCATGGAGGCGGTGTGGAAGATCGATGTCGAGGACTTCCCCGCCTTCATCGTGGTGGACGACAAGGGCGAGGACTTCTTCGCCCACACCGGCGAGGTCACGCTGACGATCGGCAAGCGCCCCGGCCTCTGACCTGCCCGCGTTCCCGCGTTCCCGGGTTCCCGCAGATCTGCTACTCGTTTTCCGGATCCGCTACTCCATATCGAGTAGCGGATCCGGAATGCGAATAGCGAATTTCGTAGGGGCGACGGGTGGGAGTCCGAGTCAGGCGTCGGCGCCCGCAGCCGCCGCGTCGATGGCCGCCACGTCCAGCTTCACCATGTCCATCATCACCGCGAACGCGCGCGCCGCCGCCTCCCGGTCCTCGCCGCGCCACAAGTCGTAGAGGGACTGCGGCGCGACCTGCCACCGCACTCCGAAGCGGTCGATCAGCCACCCGCACTGCACCTCACGGCCCCCTCCCGCGAGCAGGCCGTTCCAGTAGTGGTCAATCTCCGCCTGGTCGGCGCACCGGATCTCCAGGGAGATCGCGTCGGTGTACTCGGGTTCCGAGCCGCCGTTGAGCGCGATGAACGGCCGCCCGTCGAGCTCGAACTCCACGGTGAGCACGTCCCCCGCCCTCGGCCCGGGAGTGTCGACGGGACTGGTGTCCACGGCGACCACGCGCGAGTCGGGGAACACCGAGCAGTAGAACTCGGCGGCCTCCTCCGCCTGGGTGGCGAACCACAGACACGTGGTCATCACGGCCATCGCGGCCTCCTCCCGGGGCTCGCCCGGTCGGACAGGTCGCCCGCTCCCAGTGTCCACCGGCCCGGCGCCCCTGGAAAGGACTCGGTCATCACGGTTCGGCATCGGCGGCGGCGGTGGGCGGGGTGGGCCCGACGGGTGGGCGGCTAGGATCTCCGGCATGGACAGGATCATGCGTGTCCTCGCCCCCCTCGCTCTCGCCGTCACCCTCGGTGCCGGTCTGGTCGCCTGCTCCGCCGACGACGGTGGCGGCGCCGGTGAGTCCGCCGCCCCGGTGTCCTCGACGGAGACGGCGACGACGACGAGGTCGACCCCCGTCCCGGGGCCCGCGGACTCGGGCGTCGACATCCCGGTGGCCGTTGCGGACCGCTGGAACGAGCTCGGCGGCGAGCAGGGCGATCTCGGCCGGGTGACGGGGCCGCCGACGGCTGTGGAGGGCGGCTCGGTCACCGACTTCGAGCGGGGGGCGATCGTGCTCACGCCGTCCGGGAACGCGTTCGTGGTCCAGGGCGAGATCCTCGCCGCCTACCGCGAGGCGGGCGGCCCCGCCGGTGAGCTGGGCTTCCCCGTCTCGGACGAGACGACGACCGACGGCGGGTGGATCTCGGCGTTCGAGAACGGCACGATCGCGTTCCTGGACGGTCGGCCGGTCGTCGAGGTGCGGTGACGACCACCGCGCCGGGCGAGTAGCACCCGTGGAGACCGTCGCGATCTACCTCGTCGTGGTGTTCGGGTGCGGGTTCGTCGCCCGGATGATGCGCCTGCCCACCCTCATCGGTTATCTGGCCTCGGGGTTCATCCTCCACGCGCCCGGCATCGAGGCCCTGCCCGTGGTGGACTCGCTCGCCGACCTCGGCGTGACGATCCTGCTCTTCACCATCGGGCTCAAACTCGACGTGCGGATGCTCCTGCGGCGTGAGGTCCTCGCCACGACGGCCGCCAACCTCCTGGCTGTCGCGGGACTGACCGCCGGCTTCCTGGGGATGCTGTCCATCATCGGGGTGCGGTTGCTGGCCGGCGCGGACTGGCAGGTGGTGGCCCTGCTCGGCTTCGCGCTGTCGTTCTCCAGCACCGTCTTCGTCGTCCAGGTGCTCGACGTGCGGTCCGACGCCCACACCCTCTACGGCCGGGTCGCGATCGGCATCCTCGTCCTGCAGGACGTGGTTGCGGTCGCGTTCCTCACGGCGATGACGGGCGCCCCGCCGAGCCCGTGGGCGTTGGCGTTGCCATTGTTGCTCCCCGCGGTGTGGCTTGTCCGCCGGGCCTGGAGCAGGCTGGGTCACGGCGAATTGCAGGCGTTGTTCGGGATCACCATGGCGCTGGTGCCGGGGTACTGGTTGTTCGAGAGCGTCGGCATAAAGGGCGACTTCGGGGCGATGGTGGTGGGGGTCCTCCTCGCCTCGCATCCGCGCGCCGCCGAGTTGTCCCGCACTCTCTTCGGCCTCCGCGAGCTACTGCTCGTGGGTTTCTTCGTCTCGATCGGTCTCCACGTCACCCCCACCCCGGAGACTCTGTTGCTGGGCCTCCTGCTCGTGGTGTTGCTCCCCCTGGAGGCCGCCGTGTTCACCCTGGTGCTGGCGGCGTTCGGGCTGCGCAAACGGACCTCGATCCTGGCGGGCCTCGCGCTGGCCAATTTTTCGGAATTCGGGCTCATCGTCACCGCGACCGGGGTCGATGCGGGTCTCGTCGAGCAGGACTGGCTAGTGGTGGTGTCGGTCGCGGTCGCCGCGAGCTTCGTGATCTCGACGCTGGTCAACCACCGCGGGACGCGGCTCGTGGCGCGGTTGTCCTCGCTCGTACCCACCCTGCGGGACGAGCGCACCCACCCGGAGGACGCCCCGCTCGACATCGGTCACGCCCGGGTGCTGGTCCTGGGGGTGGGCCGGGTGGGCCGCGCGGTGCGGGACCGTCTGGCCGACGAGTATGGTCTGACGGTCGTCGGCGTGGAGAACGACCCCGTGAAGGTCGCCAGGCTCCGCGAGCAGGATGTCCACGTGATCGAGGCCGACGCGACCGACGACGACTTCTGGGACCGCTGCGTGAACGACGAGAAGGTGGACATCATCGTGCTGGCCATGCCGTTCCACGGCTCGAACCTCATCGCTCTCGAGCAGGTGGACGCGCGGGACTTCGAGGGCACCGTCGCGGTGGTCGCCCAGTACGACGACGAGAGGGACGAACTCATCGCACGGGGAGCGGACGTGGCCTTCCACATCTTCGAGGGCACCGGGGTCGGTCTGGCCGACAGTGCCGCGGAGGCCGCGGGGGTGCGGGAATGAGGTCTGCGGAACGACGACCCTCCGCCGTGCCGCCGATCCCCACACCCACACCCACCGCGTCGGTGCCCGCCACGATGCTCCTCGCACTCGCGCTCACCGGGGCGATCGGGCCGTTCGCGACCGACACCTATTTGCCCGCGCTGCCGCTGATCGTCGAGGAGTTCCGGATCACGGCCTCCACCGCCCAGCTCACCCTCACGGCGTTCATGGTCTCGCTGGCGGCGGGGCAGCTCGTGATCGGGCCCCTCTCCGACCGGGTGGGGCGGCGGACGCTGCTCGTCCTGGGCTCGGTGGGCACCGCACTCGCGGCAGTGGTGTGCGCGCTGGCCCCGTCCATCTGGATCCTGGTGCTCGGACGCGTCGCGCAGGGCTTCGCCGGTGCGGCCGGGATCGTCCTGAGCAAGGCCGTCGTGGTGGACGTCGGGCGCGGTGCGGGCGTGGCCAAGGCGTTCGCCACCCTCATGGCGATCCAGTCCGTCGCCCCGGTCATCGCACCGCTCATCGGCGGCGCGGTCGTGCCGTTCGGCGGCTGGCGGAGCGTGTTCTGGCTACTGGCCGGCCTGTCCGCCATCACGGTCGTCGGGGTCCTCGTCGCCGTGCCGGAGTCGCTCCCGGCCGCGTCCCGCCGTACCGGGAGTGTGCTGTCCACCGTGTCGGACATGCGGGGCGTCGCCACCCATGGCCCGTTCATCGCGCGCGTGTCGGTGTTCGTGTTCACCTTCGGCGTCCTGTTCGCCTACATCTCCGCCAGCCCGTTCATCTACCAGGACATGGTGGGCCTGTCCCCCACCGCGTACTCGGTGGCGTTCACCGTCAACGCGCTGGGGATCCTGGTCTCGAACCTCGCGGGCGCCCGGCTGATCGGCCGGTTCGCCCCGGAGAAGATCATGCGCACCGGCGTGGTGGGCATGGTGACGGCGATCGTCCACCTCGTCGTCGTCGTCGCCCTCTCCCCCGCCGGCACCCTGGGGTTGGCACCGGTCACCGTGGGGTTCGTCCTGCTCACCCTGTCCGTCGGGTTGGTCCTGCCCAACGCCGCGGCACTGTCCATGCAGGCCACCCGGGGCCGCTCGGGCTCCGGATCGGCGCTCCTCGGCGCCGCCCAGTTCGGACTCGCCGCCGTGGTCTCCCCGCTCACCGGACTCGCCGGACCGCACTCGGTGATCCCGCTGCTCGTCGTGATGGGGGCGTGCGCCGTCCTGGTCGTCGCGGCGACGTGGGCGGTGATCAGCCGGCCAGTGCGCGCCACGTGAGCGCTGCGGCGAGCGCCCCGACGGCGTTGAACGCCCAGTGCAACCCGATCGGGGCCAGGAGGCTGCTGCTGCGGCGACGGATCCAGATGAACCCGGCCCCGGCCACCGAGGTCGCGGTCACCGCCAGGCCGATCCCCGCGAGCTGACCCGCCAGACCGGTACCGAAGACCTGTGCGAGGCCGGCGTTGCCGGCCGTGAGCCCGAGAGACGACGTGACGTGCCACAGTCCGAACGCCGATGACCCGATCACGAACACGCCCGTGGTGCCGAAGGTCCGCTCGAGCGCCCCCTGCAGGACCCCGCGGAACGCGAGCTCCTCGGGCAGGACCGTCATCAGGGGGATCAGCACGAGCGCCGAGAACACCGCCATGCGCAGGTCCGAGTAGCGCTCGGACAGGAAGAACGGGCTCGTCGCCGGGATCAGGCACCCGGCCGTGACCACGGCCGCCACCAGCACCGTCGCCGCGAGACCGTACGCCAGCCCGCGGGGCATGTGCCGCGCCGCCAGCCCCAGGTCCGACCACCGCATCCACCGCGCCTTGGCGACCACGACCAGCACGAGAACGGCCAGCGGCACGATCCACTCGCGGAAGGGCAGACCCGCCAGGTTGGCGGTGAGATTGATGGCGACCAGCGTGGCCAGGACCGCGGCGACGCCCGCCACCCCGCGCACACGGGAGCGGCCGGACAGGGACGTCGACGTCGTGGTCATCAGTCGCGACGATACCGCGCGGCCCGTCCGTACCAGGGGTATGGTGACACGGACGACCACGTCACGTGACGGGGTGTCCACCATGGCAACGGTGACGACGACCGCGTCCCGCGCCCTGACCGGCGCCCGCCGCAGGGTGGGCCTAGTGGTCCATTCCCGGGTGGCGGGTGACGACGCCGACGCGAGACGCCAGCAGATCTGGCACTCCGAGGGCGAACGCTGGAACTCCCCCGACGACGCCATCTGCCGCGTCAACGGAGACGCCTCCATGTTCGCCGGCGGACTCACCGCACTCCTCCTACAGTCCCTGCACCCGCTGGCCATGGCCGGGGTGGCCGACCACAGCGACTACCGCGGCGACCCGTGGGGGCGCCTCCAGCGCACCTCGCAGTTCATCGCCACCACGACCTTCGGCACGATCACCGACGCCTCCCGGCTCATCCGGGAGATCAACGGTGCGCACCGCGCGGTATTGGGCACCGACTACCGGGGGCGCCCCTACGACGCCCGCGACCCCCACCTCCTGCGCTGGGTCCACGTCGCCGAGATCTGGAGCTTCCTCGAATGCCACCGCCTCTACTGGCGCGAGCCGCTGACGCCGGCCGAACGAGACGACTACGTACGACAGGCCTCGAGAACCGGGCTCATGATGGGCGCCGGGGAGGTGCCCCTCACCGTGCGCGACCTCGACGCGGCGTTGGAGGGGTACCGGCCGGAGCTCGAGGCCTCGCCCGCCGCGCTCGACGCGCGCCACTTCCTGCTCGACGGACCACCGATGGGACTGACCGACAGGCCCGCCTACGCGCTGCTGCGGGAGGGAGCCGTCGCGGCGCTGCCGGGGTGGGCCCGGACGATGCTCGAACTCCCCGACGGGCCGCTCGGATCCAGCGGACTCGGACGGGCATTGGGACGCGCCGGTGTCTCCTCACTGCGCTGGGTCCTCGACGCGACCGAGTGACGCGGCGCTACCCTGTGACGATCCGACCCTCCGGGGTCGGCCCTGTCGTCCGCGGGTTCCCCCCGCCCGTTGAGAAGTGAGGTCTGTGATGGCCGGTGGACTCGCCGCCCTGCTCGATGACGTCGCGGTGCTCGCGCGCATGGCAGCGGCCAGTACCGACGACGTCGCCGCCGCCGCAGGCCGCGCCGGCGTGAAGGCCGCCGGCGTGGTGGTCGACGACACCGCCGTGACCCCCCAGTACGTCCGCGACGTCGACCCGTCCCGCGAACTGCCCATGATCCGCAAGATCGCCATCGGGTCACTGGGCAACAAGGCGATCATCATCGTCTTCGCACTCCTGCTCAGCCAGTTCGTGCCGTGGATCCTCACCCCGATCCTCATGCTGGGCGGGCTCTACCTCTGCTTCGAGGGGGCGGAGAAGGTTTGGGAGCGGGTCTCCGGACACCACGAGGAGGCCGCCCCCGTCGTGGACCGGGGCCCGGACGCCGAGGCGAAGATGGTCCGCGGCGCCGTGACCACCGACTTCATCCTCAGCGCCGAGATCATGGTGATCTCCCTCAACGAGGTCGCATCGGAGTCCTTCTGGTCCCGGGCGATCATCCTGGTCGTCGTGGGGCTGGGCATCACCGCGCTCGTCTACGGCGTCGTCGCGGTGATCGTGAAGATGGACGACGTCGGCCTCCACCTGGCGGGGAGGGAGTCCCCGGGTGTGCAGCGGTTCGGCCACGGTCTGGTCAAGGCCATGCCGACGGTGCTCGAGGTGATCTCCTTCGTCGGCATGCTGGCCATGCTGTGGGTCGGTGGCCACATCCTCCTCGTGGGGCTCGACGAACTCGGCGTGACGGGGCCGTACCACCTCGTACACGTCCTGACCGAGCCCGCGGCGGGCGTCGCGGGCGTCGGCGCGGTACTCGCCTGGCTCGTCGACACGGCGTGCGCACTGGTCTTCGGCCTCGCGGTGGGCGCGGTGGTCGTGGCGATCATGCACCTGATCCCGCGACGGAGCTCCGGGTCGCACGCCGGGGCGGACGCCGACTCCGACGCCGGGTCCGGCACCGACGCCGGGGGCGCGCGCGGTGACCACGGCGGGGCGACCCGAACGAGGACGGGAGAGGACACCGGCCACTGATGCTGTTCACGGTGGGGCACGGCAGGTTGGATCGCGACGAGCTGGCACGGTTGCTCACCGGCGCCGGCGTCGAACTCCTCGTGGACATCCGGCGCTTTCCCGGGAGCCGCGCGAACTCCGCCGCAGCCAAGGGCGCGGTGCCCGAGATCGTCGGCGAGGCGGGGATCGACTACCGCTGGGAAGAGGACCTCGGCGGCCGCCGCAGCCTCACCGCCGACCGGCGCCGGGCCTCCCCCGACACCTGGTGGCGGGTCGAGGCGTTCCGCGCCTACAGCGCCTGGACCCGGGACCCTGCATTCCGCGCCGCCCTCGATCGGGTCGTGGCCGACGCCCGATCGCGACAGGTCGCGGTCATGTGCTCGGAGTCGGTGTGGTGGCGCTGCCATCGTCGGATCGTCGCCGACGTCGTCGCCACGGTCCACGGTCTGCCCGTGGGGCACCTGATGCACACCGGAAAGATCACCGAGCACAGTCCGAGCGAGGGCCTGCGGCTCGACGAGCACGGCGAACCGGTCTGGGATGGCTGACCCCGCGCGGCCGGCGTCACCGATGGCCTAGTCTCGCGCCATGTATCCCGCCTCGACGCCCGCCGCCAACCTGACCCCCGTCGCCGCCCTGCTGGGCACCTGGCGAGGCGAGGGGGCCGGTTCGTACCCGACGATCGACGACTTCACCTACACCGAGGAGATCACGTTCACCGACGTGGGCAAGCCCTTCCTGCACTACGTGCAGCGCACGTGGAGCCCCACCGGATCCCCCATGCACACCGAGACCGGATACCTCCGGGTCCCGGGTGACGGTACGGCCGAGCTCGTCCTGTCCCAACCCACCGGGCAGACCGAACTCTGCGAGGGAACGCTCGTCGCCGAGGCGGACGCCCTGGTGCTGGAGTTCCACTCACGCGTGCACAACAGTGCGAGCGCCAAGCAGGTCGACACCACGCACCGCCGCTACGAGACCGTCGACGACCGGATCACCACCACGTTCGCCATGGCAGCGGTCGGCCAGCCCCTCACCCACCACCTGCGTTCCGAGCTGCGCAGGGCCTAGACCGCAGCACAGGGCCGGTCGGTCACGAGGAACGACGAACTGATCCGGGCGCTGCGCGACCACCGGCCGCCGGGGCCAGCCGCGAGCGTCAGCGCGCGGCGCGGTCGCGCAGAACCAGCCGTGACAGCCCATCCAGCGCGAATCCGAGGATGCCGATCACGAGGATCACCGCCATGACCTGGTCGTAGGCCAACTGGTCGCGGGCGTTGAGGATCTGATAACCAGGCCGGACCGCACACCGAGCATCTCCGCGGGCACCAACACGATCCAGGCCGTCCCGAGCGCGAGGCGGATGCCGCCCAGGATCGCCGGCCGGACCGCGGGGATGACGACCCGGGTCAGGCGCTCCCAGCCGCTGGCGACCCTGGTCGGGGACCGTTCTGTCTATTCATTCCCGGGCCGGGTCCCCCTTTCCGGAGGGCGGCGCGGTGAACAGTGGGAGAACGGAAGCCGTCCGTTACCGCACCGGCACTACAGTCGTGTCATGCGCACTGTCTTCCATTCCAAGCTCGATGAATTCTCGGACCAGCTGGTTCGCTTCTGCGAGACCAACATCCGCCTGCTCGACCGAGCCACCGCGGCACTGCTCGACGGCGACGAACTCGCCGCCATCGAGGTGATCGACGGCGCCGCGGAACTGGAGGATCTCCGTGAGGCCAGTGAGCAGCACGCGTTCGAGCTTCTCCTGCTCGAGTCCCCGGTGGCCGGCGACCTACGTCAGGTGGTCTCGGGGATCTACATCGTCGAGCACTTCACCCGCATGGCCGCGCTGGCCGGCCACATCGCGCGGGTCGCCCGCCGACGCCACCCGCTCCCCGTGGTGCCCGCCCCGCTCGTCCCGCTCATCCGGGAACTGTCGCAGCACGACGGTCGGATGGCCCGCGAGCTCACCGCCCTGCTCGTCGAGAAGGATGCGGACAGGGCACGCACCCTGGACGCCGAGGACGACGCCGTCGACCGCCTCCACGCGGACCTCATGAAGCAGATCTCCGCCGAGGACTGGCCGCACGGTTCGGTGGCGGCCGTGGACCTGGCCCTACTCGCCCGTTACTACGAGCGTTTCGGCGACCACACCGTGAGCATCGCCAACCGGGTCGTGTACCTGGCGACCGGCGAGCGCCCCGAGGGCGGGTCGCTGTCCCATCTCGATGACGGCACGGTTCTGGACTGAGTACTGCCGGACGATTCCGCGCGGCGATATCCTGGGTTTCCGCGACCCGATGAGGAGACCGCCATGTCCCGACCGGTCCATTTCGAGATCCACGCCTCCGACCCGGCCCGGGCCTGCACGTTCTACGGTGACGCGCTGGGCTGGACGTTCGAGGACTGGAGCGAGTACGCCGGGAGCCCCTACTTCGGGGTGACCACCGGACCCGAGGACGCCCCCGGCATCAACGGCGCGATCAAGCAGCGGACCGGCGATCCGCCCGCGGCCGGGGCGCCGGTCCGGGGCGCCGTGCTCACCGTGGGGTGCGAGGACTTCGATGCCACCGCCCGGATGATCCTGTCGGCCGGGGGCACCGTGGCGCTGGACACGCACGCGCTCCCGGGAATGGCCTGGCAGGGCTACTTCCTCGACACCGAGGGCAATGTGTTCGGGTTACACCAGCCTGACCCGGAGGCCGGTAGACACCCGGTCGCGAGAGAACCGCGGCCGGGTGTCGTCGTGCCATCCGGGGTCAGCGGCAGATCGCCCCGGTGGACGCCGACTGCACCAACTTCGAGTACTTGGCGAGGACGCCGCGGGTGTATCGCGGCGGCAGGGGCTCCCACCCCTCGCGCCGGGACCGCAGTTCGGACTCGTCCACCAGCAGCTCGAGGGCCCCCTGCGAGACGTCCAGTCGGATCCGGTCGCCGTCCCTCACGAACGCGATCGGTCCCCCGTCAACGGCCTCCGGGGCGATGTGGCCGACGCACAGCCCGGTCGTGCCACCAGAGAAGCGCCCGTCGGTCATGAGCAGGACGTCCTTGCCCAGGCCCGCGCCCTTGATCGCACCGGTGATGGCGAGCATCTCACGCATACCGGGCCCGCCCTTGGGACCCTCGTAGCGGATCACGACGACATCGCCCGCCGTGATGGTCCCGTCCTCGAGAGCATCCATGGCAGCGCGCTCGCGCTCGAAGACGCGCGCGGTGCCCTCGAAGACGTCGGAGTCGAAACCGGCGGACTTGACAACCGCACCCTCGGGGGCGAGCGACCCGCGCAGGATCGTGATCCCGCCGGTCGGGTGGATCGGCTCGGACATCGCTCGGAGCACCTTGCCGTCCGGGTCCGGCGGAGCGATGTCGGCGAGGTTCTCGGCGACGGTGCGGCCGGTGACGGTGAGGCAGTCGCCGTGGAGCAGACCGGCGTCGAGCAGGGCCCGCATGACCACCGGGACGCCACCGATCTTGTCCACGTCGGTCATAACGTGGGCACCGAACGGCTTGACGTCGGCCAGATGCGGCACCGTGGCGCCGATGCGAGCGAAGTCGTCGAGGGTCAGTTCGACCTCGGCCTCGCTGGCGATCGCGAGCAGGTGTAGGACCGCGTTGGTGGACCCACCGAAGGCCATGACGACGGCGATCGCGTTCTCGAACGCCTCCTTGGTCATGATGTCGCGCGCGGTGATGCCCTGCCGCAGCAGTTCGACCACGGCCTCGCCGCTCGCCTTGGCGTAGTCGTCGCGCCGGCGGTCCGGGGCCGGCGGCGACGCGCTGCCCGGCAGGGACATACCCAGCGCCTCGGCGGCGCTCGCCATCGTGTTGGCGGTGTACATACCGCCGCACGCGCCCTCGCCCGGGCAGATGGACCGCTCGATCGTGTCGACGTCCTCCCGGCTCATGAGACCGCGCGAGCAGGCCCCGACGGCCTCGAAGGCGTCGATGATCGTGACCTGCTTCTCCGTTCCGTCGGAGAGCTTGGCGAAGCCGGGAAGGGTGGACCCGGCATAGAGAAACACGCTCGCCAGATCCAGCCGCGCAGCGGCCATGAGCATGCCGGGCAGGGACTTGTCGCAGCCGGCGAGCAGCACAGAGCCGTCGAGCCGCTCGGCGCTCATGACGGTCTCGACGCTGTCGGCGATCACCTCACGCGAGACCAGCGAGAAGTGCATCCCCTCGTGGCCCATCGAGATGCCGTCGGACACCGAGATGGTGCCGAACTCCAGCGGGTAACCGCCTCCGGCGTGAGTCCCCTCCTTGACGGCCTTGGCCAGCCGGTCGAGCGAGAGGTTGCACGGGGTGATCTCGTTCCACGAGGAGGCCACACCGATCTGCGGCTTGACCCAGTCGTCGTCGCCCATTCCCACGGCGCGCAGCATCCCGCGCGCGGCCGTCTTCTCCAGGCCGTCGGTCACATCGCGGCTTCGGGGCTTGATGTCGGCCTCACGGCCGGTGGTCGTGTTATCGGAGCGGGGGGTGTCGGTGCCGGAGGTCATGGGGCCAGCCTAGGCACTCCCCGCGGTCGGCGCCCTCGGACCCTCCCGGGGGGCCGACGATCGAGCGGGGCCCGGATCGGGCGTGACGGCCGGCGGCCCCACGGCCCGGTCAGCGATCGGCGTCCCTGGCCAGGTCGTACCGACGTAGGGCCTCGCGGCGTTCCTCGGCGTGGTCGACGATCGGCGACGGGTAGCCACCGTCGTAGCCGCCCGGGGCGCGCCACGGCTCGTGGGCGGCGGCCCCGGACAGGTGAGCGAGTTCGGGCACCCATCGCCGGACGTACTCCCCGTCGGGGTCGAATCTCCGCCCCTGAGTCACCGGGTTGAACACCCGGAAGTACGGGGAGGCGTCGGTTCCCGTGCCGGCCACCCACTGCCACCCGTGGTTGTTGGAGGCGAGATCACCGTCGACGAGGTGGTCGAGGAAGTGCCGCGCCCCGACCGGCCACCAGACGTGGAGGTCCTTGACGAGGAAACTGGCCGTGACCATCCGCACCCGGTTGTGCATCCACCCTTCGGCGAGTAGTTGCCGCATCCCGGCGTCGACGAACGGGTACCCGGTCCGGCCCTGCCGCCACGCCTCGACGAGGTCCTCCACCCCGGGGCCGTGGTCGTAGGGCATGCCCGCGAGCGGGTCGCGCAGGTCGCGCCACGCGGATCGTGGCCGGTGCCACAGGACGTCGGCGTAGAACTCACGCCATGCGAGTTCGGTGACGAAGCGGCGGGCTCCCTCCCCGCCCGCGGCCGGGTGGTCGGCGAGTTCGGCCAGGATCGTGCGTGGGTGGATCTCCCCGTACTTCAGGTACGCGGACAACCGACTGGTGGTGTCGAGGTCCGGTCGGTCCCGCTGCTCGTCGTATGCCTGGAGATCGTCGTGGAGGAACTCCCGCCACCGGGTGAGAGCCGCGGCCTCCCCCGCTGCTGCGGTCCCGCCCGCTCGTGCCGGGACCTCAGGTGGGCCTTCCCCGGACGCGGTGGTCCACGGGATGTGGTCGGGCCGCTCGCCGGGCGGGGGCCACCCGTGCTCGTGCCAGGCGCGGGAGAACGGTGTGAAGACCTTGTACGGCTCCCCGCTGCCGCTCAGGACCCGGCCCGGACCGACGGCGTAGGGAGACCCGGTGGTCACCAGTTCGCGACCGTCGGCGTCGAGTGCGGCGCGTACGCGGTCGTCGCGACATCGTCCGTAGGGGGTGGATTCCCGGCTGATGTGGACGCGGCCGGCGCCGACCTCGCGGGCGAGCCCCGCGATCACCTCGGCGGGGTCTCCGGTCCGCACGACCAGTGCACCGCCCGTGTCCCCCGAGAGCGCGGCGAGGGAGGCCGCCAACCGCCCCGCCCGTACACCGGCCCGCCGCAGCAGCGCGGGGTCCCGGACGAAGACCGGCAGGACCTCGTCCCCGGAGGCGACGGCCTCGAGGAGGGCGGGGTGATCGGTCAGCCGCAGATCACGTCGGAACCACAGGATCGAGATCCCCACAGGGCCTCCCTCGTCGACGGGCACGACCGCCCCCGGGGCGGCGGGCGGCGCAGTGATCTCCCGAGTGTGGCAGACCCGGGCCGGGGATCCCGTTCAGTCGAGCGCGGGGAAACCGGGCACGACGTACTCGGCCAACTCGGCGATCACCTCGAGGACCGGTCGGCGGCAGGCCCCCAGCCCCAGCTGTACGTGGTTGACACCGATCCCCCGCAGGTCCTCCAGGTGGTCGACCAGTCGCCGACGACCGATCCGGAAACCGAAGTCGATCGGGGAGGCGGTCTCGTCGGGGTTCTCCGCCAGGTCGATGCGGAGCGACTGTGCGAAGGGTTTGAACACCTCGCCGTCGTTCCCACCGCCCTCGTTCCCACCACCGCCGTCGCTCCCGGCTCCCCCGGCCGCGGCGACCACCATCTCCCGCCACTGCTCGACCGTGCGCCGCTGGACGTCGAAGTCCCGCGGGTAGGTCATCCACCCGTCGCCGTGGGCGGCGAGGTACGCCACGCTCTGCTGACACGAGCCGATCATGATCGTCGGCACCGACGCGGCGCTGGGCTTGGGCACCACGTCCGCGCTGTGCATCCATCCGCCGGACCACCGGATCCCGCGCATCTCGGTGGTCAGGGCGTGCGTCATCACGCGGAGGTTCTCGCGGAACCGCTCACCGCGCTCGCCCTGCTCGAGGCCGAACGCGCGGAACTCCTCGGGCCTGTCGCCGGACGCCAATCCCAGCAGGAACCGTCCGCCCGACAGCCGGTCGACGCTGGACGCGGACTTGGCCACGTGCAGTGGGTGCCGCACCGGCAGGACGATGCCCGCGGTGCCCAGCGCGATCCGCGAGGTGTGGGCGGCGATGTGGGTGAGGTAGATCCACGGGTCGTAGACCTGACCGACGTCGCCGAAGGACGGCACGCGCAGCGGGATGTCACGGACGTAGAGGGCGGCGAAACCGCCGGCTTCGGCGGCCCGTGCGAGGCGCACCTGGGCCGCCGGGTCGTGGACGTCGTCGCTGTCGGTCCGGCTCCGCATCGGGAACCCGAGGCCGACCGTGAGTCGGCCGGGCGCGTAGGTGCGCCGGAACCCCGGCAGGGCGCGGGGGTCACCGTCGGAGCGGGTGCACGGCGAGGAGGTCATGGCTTCCACCTTGGCACGGGCGGCACGGCGGGCCGAACGCCCACGGTCACCCGGTGCCGCCACGCCGGGCGACACCGCCTGCCGGCCCGGCCGCGGAGCCCTCCTCGACCGAACTCGTCTCCCTCTTCCGGATCGCGATGGTGGTGTGGGCCGCGCCTCGAGCCTGCGCGGGTACGGCGACGACGACGAGGCCGGCTCTCGTCGCGAACGGCGCAGCTCGCTCCGGGGACGGGCGGGCCGAGATCTACCTGTGCCGGTAGGCGGGCGCCGGCCGGGCGGGCGGCGTGGCCGCGGGGAGCAGCAGCTCTGGGCCACGGGCCATGAGCACGCCGGCGAGCAGCGCGCCGAGTCCGCCCGCCGCCAAGTCCCCGACGGTGTCCTCGTAGGTCACGTATATCTCGTCTGCGAGGTAGGCGTAGCCGAACCACTCGACCATCTCCCACATCGCGCCCAGCGCGAGCCCGAACGCCGTGGTGAGCACGACCGCGCCGGTGACGGTGAACCCGCGGGCACCCGGCGCCCGCACGATCCCGCGGTGCGCACAGAACACGTACGCCACCACAGACAGGGCGCCGGCCAGGAAGAAGTGGATCGGGATGTCCCACCACCAGACGGTTCGGTAGAGGTCCACGACGTTGCTCCACGCCGCCACGAGCAGCGTGGCCGACACGGTGACGTCCGCCCACGCGCGCATGCCGAGGAACCGGGGCAGCATGAGTCCGGGTAGGGCGAAGGCCACGATGGCGGCGTCCGTCACCCCGTGGAACAGCAGGGCCGAGACCACGCTAAGGACGCCGAGCAGGCGCAGGGCGTCCGCCACCGTCTGGAATGCGCTCCCGGCGGGGCGCAGGAAGTTGTCGATCACGTCCGTCGGGCTCCTCACTGTCCTCGCGTCTCGTCTCGCCGCCCATTGTGCTCCTCATCGCCCGGGCCGGCCGGGTGCACCACAGCGTGCACCGGCAGATGGTCCGAGGGCCACCCGCCCTCGTGGCGGAGCGGATTGATCGCGGCGTCGGTGACCGAGAGATCGGGAGTGGTGAGGATCCAGTCGATCCGGGCGCCGTCCCGTCGCGGGCGCCGGTAGTCGGCGTAGGTGCCCCACTGCTCGCTGTGCCGGGCGCGGGCGACCCGCCAACTGTCCACCAGTACCCCGTCCGAGAGGAGTGCGCGCACGGCCGGGCTCGACGGGCCCGCGTTGAAGTCGCCCGTCACGACGGCCGGCAGGCCCCGTGCGGCCACCACCTCCAGGAGGGCACGGGCGGAGCGCAGCCGGGACCGGCCGGACAGCGGGTCGAGGTGTGTGTTGACCACCAGCAGGTCGTGACCGGTGACCCGGTCGCGAAGGTGCACCTCGACCATCACCCGGGGGAACAGGTTGCCCCAGGACACCGACCCGGCACGGTGAGGCGTGTCCGACAGGGCGGACTGTTCCCAGCCCAGCAGCTCGAGACGGGTCGCGTCGAAGAAGATCGGACACGCCTCTCCCCCGCCGTCCGCCGAGCGGCCACGACCGACGTGGTCGTAGCCCGGGCCGAGGGCCTCGAGCACGGTGGCGAATTGTCGGGCGGCCACCTCCTGCGCGCACAGAACGGTCGGTCGCTCGGATGTGAGAAGCGCCCGCACGCGCGGCGCCCGGTGATGCCACCGGTCCGCCGGCCGGGTGAGCGCAGCGGGCACCGGCCGCCGGATGTTCCACGTCATGACGTGCAGGCCGGGCGCGGGCACCGGGCCGACCAGCGGCGGGTCCCCCGCCGACGGCTCGGCGGCGGGGTCCGACCCGGCCTCGCGCTGCGCCATCTCCCCACCCCACACCGTTCTCGCCTCTGCATCGCTCCTGCCGGGCGACCTCCACCCTATTCGGCGCGCGGCCCGCTGCGGACCGGTCGCAACCGTGACACGATCCTCCCGTGGATCAACACACGCCGGTCGGACAGCAGTGCGTGGAGTGTCTGCCGGCCGCGCGGGTGTTCTTCTCCGCGGTCGTCCGCCGCGCCGGGGTCGGGTCCGAGCACACCATGTACGTCCCGAGCCGTCTCGACAACGACTTCCTGCCGGCGCGGGCGGTCACCGGACAGGACGTGTGACCGTGCCCGCACCGCCGCCTCTACCGGTCCGGGACGGCGTCAGCCCCACCCGCCTGCGAGTCCCCGCCGCCGGCCCGTGGGCGGGCATCGCCGACTACATCGAGACGAGGTTCGACCACCTCGACCCGGGCGAGCTGCGGCGCCGGATCCCCGCCGGGGAGATCGTCGGCGCCGACGGCCGGGCGATCGACCACCACACTCCGCTGGGCACCCACGAGTTCGTCTGGTACCACCGCGACCTGCCCGACGAGACCGTCCTGCCCTACCGGGAGGAGATCCTGTACCGGGACGACCACCTCGTCGTCGTCGACAAACCGCACTTCCTCCCCACCACCCCGTCCGGCCACTTCCTGCGCGAGACCGCACTGGTCCGGCTACGCACCCGCTTGGGCAACGACGACATCACGCCGATCCACCGCCTCGACCGCGAGACCGCCGGGGTGGTCATGTTCTCCGCCCGCCCCGACACGCGCGGCGCCACCCGTGACCCACCGCGAGCACATCCGGTCGCGGCGCGGCGAGCTGCGCGTCACCCTCCACCCCGAGCTACCGCCCAATTCCGAGACCCTCGTCGACGTGCTCCGGACCGGACACAGCGCCTCAGGGCGGCTCGTCGTCCAGACTCTCCTACGGCCCCGCACGGGGCGGCTCCACCAACTGCGCGTGCACCTCGCCGCGCTGGGGATCCCCATCCTCGGCGACCGGCGCTACCCCGACCTGCTGCCCGAGGCCCCCGACGACCCCGACCTGCCGCTGCAACTCCTCGCCCGCGAGCTCGGGTTCACCGACCCAGTCACCGGCGAGCCCCGACGGTTCGCCACGCGCCGGACCCTCACACACGCCCCCGTCAGCGACGCCGCTGGAACGTCAGGTGCGTGACGCCGCTGGGCGACGGCGTGGGCGCCGACCACGGGCCGGTCGGCGAGCCCGCCCGCGAGGCCCCGGGGCGGAAAACAGGGACCGCGCGTTCTCACCCGTCGACGTCACCCAGATGGTGTTCGACGTCGTGCACGATGTACTGGCACAGAGAGGCGATGGTGAAGACGTAGCCGTCGCCGCGTCGACCGGTCCTGTCCCGGTCCGCGGGGCCGACGCGGTCGAGAACCTTCAGCGTCCGAGCGGTGGTGGCGTCGAGTCGGCGGGCGAGATCGTCCGGGTCGCTGCGCCAGTACCCGTGCTCGACGACCGCCGCCTCGCCGTCGAAATCGTCGTAGGTCGGCTCGGCTCGGTCGAGCATCGCCGCTATGCGGTCCCCCAGGACTTCGATGAGGTCACGGCAGTGGCCCGCGTACTCCAGCGGCGACCACACCCGCGGCGACGGTCGCCGCTCGACCCCGGTCCGCCGGAGGACGGCGAGCCACCGGTCGCGGGCGGAAGCCAGTCGGTCGCTCGTGAAAGCCGGGTCGTGAGGCCGGTATCCACAGTCGTCACAGCCAGACTCGAGAACGGTCGTCCAGTCTTTCGTGTCCGGCAGCGAGGGTTCGGGAGGGGTGTCCATGCCTCCACCGTCTCACCCTGGCACCGGGCCCGCGGCCTGATCGGCCCGGTCGGCGACGTCAGCCGTTCTCCGGGAGCCAGTCGGCGAACCGGTGGGTGGAGGCCTCGGCGAGCCACATCTGCCAGAGCGGGCCGAAGGACACCCGGCGCACACCGAGTTTCTTCAGGGCCGCCAGGTCGCCGGCGCCGTGTCCCCTCACCGGATGGGCGGTCGCGTTGACGGGGATCGTCACCGCCTGCACGAGACGCGTCAGCTGATCGGCGGTCGTCACGCCCACCGGGTACACCGATCGCGCTCCGGCATCTTCCATGAGCGCGATACGGGCCTCGGCTTCCGCCACCGGGTCCGGGAAGACGTCCGTTCCCAGCTTGACGGCATCGGTGCGTCCGTTGATGACGAAGGGGACCCCGGCGTCATCAGCCGCGCGGCGAGCGGCGGCGATGTAGTCAGCGTGCTCCTGACGGTCCCGGACGCGTTTGCCCTCGCGGTGCACGACGTCCTCGATGTTCGCGCCGACGGCCCCGGCCTCGAGCAGGCGGGTGATCAACTCGGCGGGGTCGAGACCGTAGCCCGACTCGACGTCCGCGCTGACGGGAACGGACACCGCGTCCGTGATCCGCTTGACCACGTGCAGGTACTCGGAGAAGTCCATCTTCTCCCCGTCCGCGCTGCCGATCGCGTCGGCGACGGGGTGGCTGCCCACCGTCAGTCCCTTGAAGCCGGCATCGGCGGCGACCCGGGCGCTCCAGGTGTCCCACACGGTCGGCAGGACCGTCAGCTCACCCGATTCGTGGAGCTCGGCCAGCGTAGTTGCTTGTGCACGGACGTCGGGCATCTCGATCCTCCTCTGGAACGGGAACTTTCGCCTCCCGACCCTACGCCGGTGGCCGAGCGCGCGGACCACCGTAGAGTGACCCGTATCACACATCGCCGCGCGCACTCCGGAGGTCACCATGAACCACGTCTACAGCGTCACCGAGATCGTCGGCTCCTCGCCGGACGGAACGGACCAGGCCATCGCCAACGCGGTCGCGGAAGCGTCGAAGACCTTGCGGAACCTCGAGTGGTTCGAGGTCCAGTCCGTCCGCGGCAAGCTCGACGGCGGGGCGGTCGCCCACTGGCAGGTGACCATCAAGGTGGGGTTCCGGCACGAGTCCTGACCAGACGCGTCCGGCCACCTCCGGGTTCCCGCGGATCCCTTTATCCACAGGGCGTTCCGGCGGCTACACAGAACGCGCCGCGGGGCTGTCGCCGGCGCTCGGGAGCGCCGAGACTCGGGGCATGAGATTCGAGGACCTCCCCGACAACTGGAACACGCTCCCGCTCGACGACGCCCCGCTCGCCGCCGGCGTGATCGACCTCGTCCTCGGTCACCACGACCGCGGCCGGAACACGATGCTCATCCTCCCGTGCGACGAACACGACGTCGGCCTTGCCGCCCCCATCCTCATCAGCGACGTGGACTGGCTGTGCACATCGCACGAGCGCCGCGACGCGATGGCCGTCCTGCCAGCCATCGCGTCGCCCGGATTCGTCGTCGGCCTGTCCGCCAGGCGCCGCCTCCCCGACGAAGTGGTGCGGGGCTGGCTGCGAACGATCGAGGACGAGCTGGATGCGACGGGGCAGGCGCTCCTGGCGCTGGGGGTGGCGGACGTGGACACCGTGGAGATCGTCGGCGGCCGCGCCGCGCGCAACGGCAGCCGCGCGTGAGTGGGCGGCACGCGGCCCGGTGAGCCGCCTCTGACCACCGCTCGCGGATGACAGGAACCCGGCGTCCCGCCGCTACCATCGACCCTCGTGCCCGACAACTCGCAGACCCCGGGAACGGGCAGCATCGTCGACTACTCGGCGCTTCCCGGGCCCGGGGGCCGCCGGTCGAAGCTGCCCGCCGTCGACTCACCGCGGTGGACCCTCAAAGTGGCGTTGTCCCAGCGTCCGTGGAGCTTCATCGCCTCCGGCGGCATGGCCGTGGGATTTCTCTGCAACGGGCTCACCCCCGTCGTCGTGGGCCGTGCAGTCGACGACGCGATCGCCACCGGCCGTCTGAACCGGCTCTGGTTATGGATCGGCGTGCTCGCCTGCGTGTTCCTGGTGGCGATGGTCGCCAACTGGACCGCACGCTTCATGTTGGTCCGCAGTCAGCAACTCGTCAGCCACGACCTGCGCACCGCGGTCACCGACCGCATCCAGGACCCGCGCGGGTTCGCGGGCCGGGAACGCACCGCAGGCGGCCTGCTGTCCATCGCCTCGTCGGACACCACGCGCGTCGGGGACATCGTCATGATGACCGTGATGCCCGTCGCCGAGGCGGCGGCCATCACGTACGGCGCGGCGATGATGTTCACGATCAACCCGTGGCTGAGCCTGGCCACCCTGGTCGGCGGCCCGGTGTTGGTCATCGTGGCGCTTCGGGTGGCGCGGCCGCTGCAGCGCCGGTCGGTGGCGCGTCAGCAGGCGATCGCCCAGGCCGCGGCCACCGCGACCGACGTGGTGCAGGGGCTGCGGATCCTCAAGGGCCTGGGCGCCATCGTCACCGTCCGGAGGCGCTACGACGAGGTGTCGGACGACGCCTACCGCAAGACCGTTCACGCCGACGCCGCCGAGGCACGGCTCAACGGCGCCACCGAGGCGACCGGAGCCGTCTTCGTGTCCACGCTCGGGATCGCGGCGGGCGCGTTGGCGCTCGCCGGGCACGTCACCATCGGCGAGCTGATCACGGTGGTCGGCCTCACCCAGTTCCTCGTGGTCCCCATGACCATGTTCGGCCGCAACATCGCCTCCCGCTGGGCGTCGGCGGAGGCGTCCGGCCGACGGATACGCGAGGTGCTCGGCGCGGATTTCGAGCGTATCTCGGAGGCCGACGCCGCCACCACGGAGCGGTTCATCCGCGCCCTTCCGTCAGGCCTGACGGTCGTCGACGGCACCGACGCCGAGCTGATCCGCCTCCTCGAGTCACTGCCCCGCACGCGGGTGGCGGTCGTGCCCCACGCCGCCGACCTGTTCGACGGCAGCGTGGCGGACAACGTCCACCCCGATCGCGCGGCGGCGGAACACGCCCTGCGGGTCGCCTGCTGCGACGACATCCCCGACGGCCCCGACAAGCGGGTCGGTGAGAGCGGGCGGATGCTCTCGGGCGGTCAGCGGCAGCGCGTCGCCCTCGCGCGTGCCGTCGCGCTCGCCCCGGAGGTACTCGTACTGCAGGACCCCACCACCGCTGTGGACTCGGTGACCGAACAGAACCTCGCGGACAACATCGCCCGTGAGCGGATCGGGAAGACCACGATCGTCTTCAGCCCGGCCCCGGCGTGGAACGCCGTCGCGGACGCGCGGCTGACCGCACGGCGACTGCGCGAGACCGCGGAGGGTCTGCTCGTGGGGGCCGAGGGATGACGACGACGAGTTCGACACCACCCCTGAAGACCGACACCGCCCTGAGGTTTCCGGTCGCCTCCGCGGGCCAGGTCCGTCGCGAGGTGGCCAGGCAGCTCTCCCGGGTCCGCCACGCCGGGCGGTGGCTGGCGCTGGCGTTGATCCTGCTGAGCCTCGGGGCGACCGCGGGTGTGCTCATCCCCCAGCTGATGGGTCGGATCGTGGACCTGGTCACCGGTGAACGCGGGGGGTCGCTGTGGCAGATCGGCGGACTGCTGTTGGCGGCGGCGGTCGGCGGCGCGGCGCTCAGCGCATCCGGCTTCTACCTGGTGGCCCGGCTGTCCGAGCGGGTGATCGCCAACCTGCGGCAGGACATGGTCGGCACCGCACTCGGACTGCCCACCCACCGGGTGGAGGACGCGGGCTCCGGCGACCTCGTCAGCCGGTCCACCGATGACGTGGCCGAACTGTCCTCGGCGGTCACCGAGACCGTCCCGACGCTGTCCACCTCGGCCCTGACGGTCGTGGCGACAGTGATCGCGCTGTTCGCCCTGGACTGGCAGTTCCTCGTCGTCCCCCTCGTCGTCGCGCCCGTCTACTACCTCGCCGCGCGTCGTTACCTCGCCAAGGCCCCGGACCGCTACGCCGCGGAGCGCGCGGCAATGGCCGAGCGGGCGCGACGGGTCCTCGAGGCCATCCGTGGCCGGGCGACCGTACGCGCCTTCTCGCTCGAAGACCGGATGCACACCCGGATCGGCAACGCCTCCTGGGACGTGGTGCGCAAGGGCATCCGAGCGCGCACGACGATGCTCGTGCTCAACGTCTGGATGCTGGTGGGCGAGTTCCTCATGCTCGCGATCGCTCTCACGGTGGGCTACCGCCTCGTCGCCACCGGCTCCCTCACCGTGGGCGCGGTGACCGGGGCGGTGCTCATGATCATCCGCCTGCGGGGTCCGCTCATGACCTTCATGCGCATCCTGGACGTGGTCCAGTCGGGCTACGCGTCGCTGTCCCGGATCGTCGGCGTGGTCGTGGACCCGCCCGTACCGGTGCCCGACAGCGGTGTCGAGCCGCCGCAGGGCCGGGTCGACCTGCGCGATGTGAGCTTCAGCTACGGCGACTCGTGGGCGGTGCGCGACATCAGCTTCTCCATCGAACCGGGTCGGACCGTCGCGATCGTCGGTGCGTCGGGCGCCGGCAAGACTACGGTCGCCGCTCTGCTGGCGGGCCTCCTGATGCCGGATGCCGGCGAGGTGCTCGTCGACGGTTACCCGGTGTCATCGCTGTCCGATCGGGAGCGCATCGCTCGTCTGGCCACCGTCAGCCAGGAGGTCCACGTGTTCTCGGGGACCCTGCGCCACGACCTCACCCTGGCCCGGCCCAAGGCCACCGACGACGAGCTGCTCGACGCGCTGCGCCGGGTCAACGCCTCCGCGTGGTTCGAGCGCCTGCCGGAGGGGCTCGACACGATCGTCGGGGCGCGCGGGCTCCAGCTGGATCCGGTCGCCGCGCAGCAGCTGGCCCTGGCCCGCGTCCTCCTGCTCGATCCGGCCGTCATCGTCATGGACGAGGCCACGGCCGAGGCCGGCTCGGCGGGCGCGGAGGCGTTGGAGCGCGCAGCCGACGAGGTCATCCGCGACAGGTCCTCCCTCGTGATCGCCCACCGGCTCGATCAGGCCTCTCGCGCGGACATCATCCTCGTGATGGACTCCGGACGGATCGTCGAGCGCGGCACCCACGACGACCTGGTCGCTCACGGCGGGATCTACCACCGACTGTGGGCCGCATGGTCCGCCGGCCGGCGGGCGACGGCCGTGGACAGCACTCCGGGCCCGGCCTAGAACGGGCCCGACCGGGGTGAGCGACGTCGGGAAACCCGGCGAGCGAGCGCGAGTTGGACCACACTGCAGGGGAGGCCGTCCCCGACTCCCGGTCCGTACGCGCGGAACGGGGCGCCCATCGGCCCGCCCGGGCTCCGACACCGTCGGTCCGACCTGGGGGATGATGGTGGGCGGCCAGATGGCGCAGTTCCACAAGAACACGATCAGCCCGAAACGAGAAGAGTCGACATCCATGACCCAAGGTCCCCAGAAGATCATTTACACCCTCACCGATGAGGCCCCGCGACTCGCGACCGAGGCGTTCCTCCCGGTCCTCCGCACTTTTGCCGAGCCCGCCGGTATCGCCGTCGAGACCAGTGACATCTCGGTGGCCGCGCGCATCCTCGGAGCGTTCCCCGAGCGACTCACCGACGAGCAGAAGGTGCAGGACAACCTTGCCGAGCTCGGTCGTCTGACTCAGGACCCGGACACCAACATCATCAAGCTGCCCAACATCAGCGCCTCCGTCCCGCAGCTCACCAAGGCGATCGCAGAGCTGCAGTCGCAGGGTTACGACATTCCCGACTTCCCGTGGGACCCGCAGACCGACGAGGAGAAGGAGACCGCCAAGCGGTACTCCGGCATCCTCGGAAGTGCGGTCAACCCGGTCCTACGCCAGGGCAACTCCGACCGTCGTGCCCCGAAGGCCGTCAAGGAGTACGCCAAGGCCAACCCGCACTCCATGGGCAAGTGGTCCATGGCCTCGCAGACCCACGTCGCGCACATGACCCACGGCGACTTCTACGCCGGCGAGAAGTCGATCATCCTCGACCGTGACTGCGATGCCCGCATGGAGGTCGTGACGCCCGACGGGAAGACCGAGGTCCTCAAGACCGTGCCGCTGCAGAAGGGCACCGTCGTGGACTCCATGTTCATGAGCAAGAAGGCTCTGCTGGAGTTCTACGAGGAACAACTCAATGACGCCAAGGAGACCGGCGTCATGTTCTCTCTGCACGTCAAGGCCACCATGATGAAGGTGAGCCACCCGATCGTGTTCGGGCACGCCGTCCGCGTGTTCTACAAGGACGCCTTCGAAAAGTACGGCGAGCTGTTCGATGAGCTCGGCATCAACGTCAACAACGGCATGGGCGACCTGTACGCAAAGATCGACACCCTGCCCTCGGCCAAGAAGGAAGAGATCATCGAGGAGCTGCACCGCTGCCACGAGCAGCGGCCGGAGCTCGCGATGGTCGACTCGGCCCGCGGCATCTCCAACTTCCACTCCCCCTCGGATGTGATCGTCGACGCTTCCATGCCCGCGATGATCCGCATCGGCGGCAAGATGTACGGCGCCGACGGCCGCAAGAAGGACACCAAGGCGGTCATCCCGGAATCCACCTTCGCGCGGATCTACCAGGAGATCATCAACTTCTGCAAGACCAACGGCGCGTTCGACCCCACCACCATGGGCACCGTGCCGAACGTCGGACTCATGGCGCAGAAGGCCGAGGAGTACGGCAGCCACGACAAGACCTTCGAGGTCGAGACCGGCGGCGTGGCCAACATCGTCGACGCCGCGACCGGTGAGGTCCTGGTCTCTCAGGAGGTCGAGGCCGGCGACATCTGGCGCATGTGCACTGTCAACGACGCGCCGATCCGTGACTGGGTCAAGCTCGCCGTGGACCGTGCCCGCGCCTCCGGCATGCCCGCCGTCTTCTGGCTCGACCCGTACCGGCCGCACGAGAACAACCTGATCACGCTGGTCAACAAGTACCTCCAGGATCACGACACCGAGGGCCTGGACATCCAGATCATGTCGCAGGTGCGCGCCATGCGCTACACCCTCGAGCGCGCGTGGCGCGGCCTGGACACCATCTCGGTGACCGGCAATATCCTGCGCGACTACCTCACGGATCTGTTCCCGATCCTCGAGCTGGGCACCAGTGCCAAGATGCTCTCGATCGTGCCGCTCATGGCCGGCGGTGGGCTCTACGAGACGGGTGCCGGCGGTTCCGCGCCGAAGCACGTCCAGCAGCTGGTGGAGGAGAACCACTTGCGCTGGGATTCGCTCGGGGAGTTCCTCGCGATCGGTGCGAGCCTCGACGACCTCGGTCGCAAGTACGACAACCCGAAGGCCACCATCCTCGCCCAAGCGCTGGACACCGCGACCGGCAAGCTGCTGGAGAACGGCAAGTCGCCCTCGCGCGTGACCGGCGAGCTCGACAACCGGGGCAGCCAGTTCTGGCTGGCGTTGTACTGGGCGCAGGAGCTGGCGGCGCAGACCGAGGACGCCGAGCTCGCAGCGCGGTTCGCCCCGCTCGCCGAGAAGCTGGACGCCGACAAGGACAGAATCCTCGAGGAGCTGACGGTTGTCCAGGGCCACTCGGTCGATCTCGGCGGCTACTACCAGCCCGACACCGAGAAGCTGAAGGCTGCGATGCGTCCGAGCAAGACGCTCAACGACCACCTCGACAGCGCCTTCGCCTGATCTCCCGCTGAACCCGCACCACCCCACCGCGCCCCCGCCGGAGTGATCCGACGGGGGCGCGGTGTGTCGTGGGACGAGGACTACGACGACGACTCAGCTCATGTCACTCGCCGAACGCCGAGCTCAGACACCGCATCGCAGCCAGGGTCTTGGGCACGCCGATGTACGGCATGAGGTGCACGAAACACTCGGCGACCTCTTCCTTGGTCATGCCGGCCACCTCGACCGCGGTCCGGATGTGCCCGGTCAACTGGGGCTCGGTGCCGCCCATCGCCGCGAGGGCCGCCATGGTGAGCATCTGACGGTCGCGCAACTCGATCCCCGGCCGCTGGTAGGTGCCGCCGAACACCGCGCCCACCACCCAGTCGGAGGCACCCGGCGCGAACTCGTCCAACTGCTGCTTCCAGGCGGCCGCTCCCTCCGGTGACTGCGTCTGCTCGACGAACTGGTCGCCCTTGTCCATGCTCAGTTCCACGGGTGTCCTCCTCGACGATTCGGAAAGTGCCTGGTCAGGCTAACAGTCGCTGCCCTTGTCGTCGGGAGGGTCGGGAGCCGGGCCGGAGTGTCGCAGGGCTGTGCGATAGTGCAGTTCGGTCCTGCCTCCCGAGGTGCGGAGCGGCTCCCCGGTCAGCTGTGTGAAAGGTGTGTCGGAATTCGAGAGCCTTGGTGGTGTCGGGCGCGCTCCTGCTAGTGGCGGGGTGTTCGTCCGGGCAGGTCGGACAGGACGCGTCGGAACAGGCCGAGGGGTCATCCTCCTCCGCCACGGAGACCATCACGGTCACGGCGTCCTCCCCCGCCGCCGTCCCCGACGCGCTGACCAGTATCGATCCCTCCTCTCTCGCCTCGCAGCACCATGCGGGAACGTATGTGTGGAAGTGCTCCACCGGCGGTCAGTACGTGGGCCTGTGCGTGTCCGGGGGCGGGGCGGTGACCTGCACCGGTGTGCCGGGGGCGGAGGCTCCGGATCTCACCGAGTATTTCCCGGGCCGTCCCGGCGCTATGGAACTCGGCCCGGCAGGACTGCGCTATACGTTTGTCGAGGGAGTGCCGCCGGTGTCCGCCCGGCTCGAGACCGGTCAGTCCGTGGAGTTCGGCGACCTGCGGTGCGCCAAGCCGGACGCCGCCACCCTGGAGTGCAGTTCCGGCGGCAACTCGTTCACCATCAGCGGCCCGGGCCGGGCCATCACTACGGCGGGCACGGTGCTCGCGGAGCGGGACTACTCCAATCATCCCGACTCCGGATCCGGCACCACATCGTCGTCCTCCACGACCGCCGCCAGCGGACATCCATCGGGCTACATGGGTGCCAGCGGTATGGTCAGCGGGGTCCGCACGGCCTCGGGCGCTCTGGTCACCGCCTCCGTTCCGCCGTGTGACGGCAGGGGGATCCTCATCCTCGACTCGTACGTGGAGTCATCCGGTCCCCAGGAGGGCATCGCCGCGCTCGTGGACCGTCACCCGGGTGCCGAGTTCGCCATGCCGGGCCGGTGCCCCTCGCTGCGCGGCAGCCTGGACGGCGCCCGTGTCTATCCCATCTTCACCGACCACGGACACGACACCGTGGCCGTGTGCCGCGACAAGGCGGCCCGCGGAGGCAATGCGCGGCTGCTCACCATCACGGCGGAACACATCGACCCCTGCTGATCCTCGGGACCTCCCCGAGACCCCGAAGGCTAGAGACCGCGGGTGAGCAGCCGATCCCAGGTACCCGGCATCGGAGCAGACACGATCAGGTCCGTCCCGTCCGGCAGCGGGATCAGCATCGTCGCGGCGTGCAGATGGAGGCCGCGTGCGGCCGCGAGAGGCCACGACAGTGTTGAAGCGGGGATCCCCGTATCGGTCGTCACCGGCGATCGGGTGCCCGGCGTGCTGGAGATGCACGCGGATCTGGTGCTTACGGCCGGTGAACAGATATCCGGCCACCCTCGACTCACAGCGTCATGCCTCGGGCATCGGTGCCGTGATCACCACCCGTGCCCTCAACGACACGCCAGACCTCTTGCCAGTACCCGGCCAGCGAATCGACGGTCTCGTGCGCGTTCAATCCGCTCGGCTGGGGCACCACCCAGAGCGCCACACCGGCCGGCCAGCCTCGAATCGCAGACGCATCCTGTGGGCCCGTGGTCGCCCGCGGCTGCACGAAGGCCGCCCGGTAGGCGGTGATCCCCACGATCGCCACGAGACCGGGCCTCAGGTCGCGGACCCGCGAGATCAATCGTTCCCCTCCGGCGCGGAGCTCATCGCGGGAGAGTTCATCGGCCCTGGCGGTGGCACGACCGACGAGGTTGGTCACCCCGATCCCTCGCGAGGTGAGCTGACGTTCGTCCGGGGCCGAGAGTCCTGCGGAGGCGTCCACGAGCTCATCGGTCAGACCTGCACGGTGGAGTGAGGGCCAGAAGCGGTTCCCCGGGCGGGCGAACGGCGCGTTGACCGCAGCGGTCCACAATCCGGGGTTGATTCCCACGATGAGCAGTCGGAGACGCGCCGGCGCGACGGGCAGCACATCGTCCATCGCGTCCGGGTCATCGGTGGCGAACCGGGCCAGATCCTCGCGCCGCGGGCGAGCGCCGCCCATAGGGGAAGGACGTCGCGGGCTCCCGGCAGGCGCCGGAGGACCCGTCACGACTGCACCGTCTTCGCGGCCGGGCTGCACGGGGAGCACCGCCCGGTCAGGGCTTGAGGATGTACTGCAGCGTCTCCACCACCTGATCGGTGGTCGTACACCACGCCTGTGCCTCGGCGTCGACCTCCTTGAGCGGGTGGATGATGTCGGCATCGTGGAGAGTCACGTAAGGCTTGCCGAGCGCCGCGCAGTGGCCCGCGTCAAAGGCGGCGTTCCACTGCTTGTACTTGTCCCCGAAACGGACCACCACCATGTCCGCCTGCTCGATCAGGGTTCGTGTGCGGATGGAGTTCACCTTGGCCGACTGGTGGTCGCGCCAGAACTGGTTCCCGGTCTCCCCCAGATGGTCCCCGGCGGCGTCGCTGGCCGGATGGTCGGTGACGGGGGCGGTGAACACCACATCCAGACCGGCGGCTTCGGCACCGCGCCTGATCTCCTCGCGCCAGTCGGTGTGGATCTCACCGGCGAGGTAGACGGAAAAACTCATGACTCAGTCCTCCTGTGTGCGGTGGCGCCGGTTCTCGTCACCAGCTCTGGACGCCACCTTCCCTGGACGCTAGTCGTTGACCCGCACCCAGCCGAATCCCGGTAGGTCAGCTGGCCCGGGGACCCCGATCGGCAAGACCCGTGCCGAACTCCAGGAGTTCGTCGAGCGAGTGCGCACTCAGCGTCGCCTCACTCTCGTCCATGACCCCCATGTCGACTTCTTAGATGCGCCCGTCCCCCTCGTTGAGCAGGATTGCCGTACCGCCTCCGTCGTCGCCGATCATGAGGTATCCGGGCATGTACTCCGACACTTCATAGTCCGCGTTTCGCTGGACGATCTCCTCCACCTCGAGGATGCTCAGGCTGCTCGGGGTGAATCCACCGTTGTGCACTGTCACCAGTGCGACGTAGGCCGCGGGTAGTGGCCTTCCGTGCTCGTCTTCCGCCAGCGCGATCTCAGCGGGGGTCGCCGGCGGGTTCCATTCGAACGCTGAACTCCACTGATGCTGGGACGCCATCTGCTTCCGCCGATCTCTGTCACGCCGGTGTCGCCGCGAACCGACTGCTGCTCCCCCAGCACGTTACAGAGGACGATTGCGCTGCACGGTGGGCCGCGCGACTTCCCCGCACGCCACCTCGCCTGCGGCAACTACCAGCAGAACAGCCCCGCTTCCCATGGAGGAAGCGGGGCCGTCATCGTTCGTCAGCATCAGTGGAGCGGGGAACCACGCGGGCCACCGACCCATCGCGGCACTACGTCGAGGACGTCATCCCTGCGAGAGAGCCTCCGCCACGGAGGTCGACGGGCGCCCGATGAGGTCCTGCAGGTCGGTGCTGTCCGAGTAGAGGGCGCCACCGGCGATCACCGGGTCCATCCCGGCGAACATCTCCGCGACCTCGGCGGGCAGACCGAAGCCCTTGAGGGTCTCCCCGTACTCCCCGACCGCCTGGTTGACGTACTGGACATCGGCTCCGATCACGGTGCCCACCGCGGCAGCGATCTCCGGGTAGGTCACAGCCGGCGCTCCGGCGAGCTCATACACCTTGCCGACGTGCCCGTCGGTGGTCACCACCACCGCAGCGGCCTCCGCGTAGTCGCGACGGGCCGCGCCTGAGACCTTCGCATCGCCGGCAGCGCCGAAGAATTTTCCGACCGCTCGTCCCGAGTCGAGCGCGGACGCGTAGTTCTCCCAGTACCAGCCGTTGCGGAGCAGGACGTGGTCGATTCCACTGTCGGCGAGCAGCTTCTCGGTGCCACGATGCTCGGGGGCCAGGCCCAGCTCGGAGGTGTCGAGGTTGAGCAGGCTGGTGTAGGCGATCAGCGAGACCCCGGCGGCCTTGGCGGCATTGATGATGTTGGTGTGCTGCGCGAGGCGCTGGCCCACCTCACTACCCGATACCAGGACGAGTCGATCGACGCCCTCGAGCGCCTCGGTGAGTGCCGCCTCGTCCTCATAGGAGGCGACGCCGAGCTTCAGGCCCTTCGCGGCAAGGGGCTCCGCCTTTGCTTCGTCACGGACCACGGCGACGATGTCGGACGCTTCGACGCCGCGGGCGAGCAGAGAGTCGATGACCAGACCGCCGAGATGGCCGGTTGCTCCGGTTACTGCGATACGCATGGGAAGAACTCCTTGGGTTAGTTGGTTGGTGATTCGTCACCCACTTTGCCACTAACTTTCTATTAGCGCAACCCATTTGTTAGCAATTACGTATGCCATGATGGCGGGTATGACCTCCCCTGACCACGCGCCCCACGAGCCCCTCCCGGCCGACGTGTTCGCCCGGGGCTGCTCATCCCGGGGAGCCCTGCAGCACCTCACCGGCCGGTGGGGCGCGCTCACGATCGTGGCGCTACGGCTGGCCGACGAGCCCCTGCGCTTCAGTGAGGTCCGGCGCCGCGTCGACGGCATCAGCGACCGGATGCTCTCCCAGACTCTGGGCGACCTCGAACGGGATGGCATGGTCGTCCGCACGGTGCACAGCACTATCCCGCCGCACGTCACCTATGCACTCGCCCCGCTCGGCCTCCGGGTCGCCGATCCGCTCCAGCAACTGACGGCGATCATCGAGTCCGAGCTCCCCAGCGTCCTCGAAGCCCGGGCCCTCTACGACGAATCCCACTGAGCCGCCGGGCCGAACCACTTCGAAGGCCCTACAATGCTTCTCCCCTTGCGGAGAGGCTGTTTCGACGGCTGTAAAGTCTTCCTGGCCGTGCGATCCGCGAGGCATATTCGACCGTCTCGGCCGCCGGCCCGATCTGGCCGATCTGTGGGTGCCATCGCTGGCCGATCTCCCTCCGTCAGGGACCGCAGCCGAGGTCCGCAGGAACTACTCCTCCCTTCCGGCGTGGTGGCTGCGGCCGGTGCTTGTGTATGTGGCGCTGTTCATGACGATCGTGCCGCCCGAGGTGTTGCGCCGCCAGCGCGCCGCGGTGACGGCGTGGATCGACGAGGTTCTGGAGGCCTCGCAGCGCGACAGGGCCATCCGCCTCGGCGACAGCTTCGCCGAGCGCGATGTGATCAGTGGCGTGGAGATCTTCGGTGAGCCGATGCGCGGCGTGTGGGTGTGGCGTAAGCCGTCGATCATGCCGCACCTGTACCTGGGGTGGGCGCTGGCGGATCCGCGGACGGCCGAGACCTTCGATGAGTCCGACGCGGTGTTCCTCCGCAGGACCCCCAAGTCCCTTCGACGCAGGTCCCGTCTCGAGCATCAGGGGTAGCTGTCGCCGGACCCGGAATCCGTGGCCGCGATGTTTTTTGACGACGACGACTTCACCGGCGGCCACGTCGACCCGAACGGCTGCAGCTGCCGGCACCCCTTTTCACGCGTCCCGGCTCGGCGCACCGGTCTCGACACCTTGCAGGGCTTCAGGTCGCTTGCCAGACTGTGCCCATGACCGCCGACGAGGCTTTCCCGATGCACGTCTTCGATGCGTTCGGGGTGGATCCCTCGATGTATCCCGAGCTGATCGGGGGCGCTGTCCGGGTCATCGAGAAGTGTCCTGCGAACGGACCGATCACCGTGATGACCGCCGGCGTGTCCAGACTCCCGACCGACTCGGGTGAGCGGGTCGAACTCGCCGTCGAGGTTCTCGACGGTCAGCAGGGGGCGGCGCAGGTCGCCCTGTAGATCGTCTGTGACGACATCGCCGCCCACCGGCGCGTGCCACCCGTCGAGGCGCCGTGGCGCAACGACGGCCCGTTTCTCAACGGCACCGGGATCTCCGCGATCATGGCGACGGGATCGCGCTGGGGCTCGACATTTGACGAGGTCCGTACCGAGGGCGGCACAGTCGTCGGACACATGCGCACCCTTCGCCTGCTCACCGATGCCGAAGCCGGGTTCGCGGCGACCAACGGCTGGGATGCGCTGGTCGACGCCGCCGGATCCGTCGATGCCCTCCTCGACGTGACCCGGGAGAGCACCGTGGCATCCGGTGGAGCGAGCGGATTGCCCGTGTTCCTGTCGAAGCTGCACGCCCAGCACCCGCCGCGGTGGGTGACGTTCGTCGGGGACAGCATCGAATCGGTGACCGGACTGGAATCCGAGGAGTACATGGACGACGCGGCCAACCACGAGATCTGGGACGTGTGCTCGTTCACCGACCGGTTCCGGTGGGGCGCCGATTTCCTTGCCGTTGCCCGCCCCGGTGACACCGCACTGTTCACTGACACCTCTGGCGTGTACGAGCTGGAGGTCGACTGACTCTGCGGCGAAAGGCGCCTGAGGACGAGCGGGGACAATGACACCATGGACGATCTGCTCATCGCGCCGGGGCCCGGGGCACCACACGGCCTCCGGATCCCGGCGGTCGAGCTCGTCGAGCAGTTCTCCCGCTCCTCCGGCCCCGGCGGCCAGGGCGTCAACACCACAGATTCGCGGGTCCAGCTCAGCCTCGATCTCGCCACCACCACTGCACTCGAAGAGACGCAGCGGGCCCGGGTGCTGCGCAATCTCGCCTCTCAGCTCGACGACACGGTACTGACGATCGCGGCCTCCGAGGAGCGTTCCCAGCGGCGGAACCGGGCCGCGGCCCGCGTCCGTCTCGCCGGGCTTCTTCGTGAGGCCGTTGCCCCGGCGGGTCCCCGTCGACCGACGCGCCCGACCCGGGGTTCGCAGCGCCGCCGACTGGAAGCCAAGAGCCGGCGCGGTGCCATCAAGGAGAACCGCCGACGTCCCGACTCCGACTAGGCCCGCCCGGGCGTTCACGGGCGTCGAGCAGGTCGATTCCGTAGTCGGCCACGACGGCCCGCATCTCGGCCAGGTAGCGCTGCGCCTGTTCGGTGAGCGGGATTCCGGAGTGGCTGATCCATCCGATCTCGATGCTCTGGTCCACTTCGAGGGGGATGGCGACGATCTCGGGATCCAGGTCGTCACTGATGATGCCGGTCGAGATCGTGTAGCCGTCCAGCCCGATCATGAGGTTGAAGATGGTCGCACGGTCGGACACCCGGATCTCCCGGGCACTGGAGAGTGTGGAGAGGATCTCCTCGGCGAAGTAGAACGAGTTGTTCGCGCCCTGGTCGAACGTCAGCCGCGGAAGGTCTGCGAGATCCTCGAGCGTGACGTGGTCCCTGGTGGCCAGGGGGTTCTGCCGGGAGATGAACACGTGCGGGGTCGCCGTGAACAGCGGGTGGAACACCAGCCCGGAGTCCCGCAACAGCTTGTCGATGACCTTGCGGTTGAAGTCATTCCGGTAGAGGACTCCCACCTCACTGCGGAGTGTCCGGACGTCCTCGATGATGTCCCACGTGCGGGTCTCCCGGAGCGAGAACTCGTACTGCTCCGCGTCGCCGGACCTGACCATCCGGATGAACGCCTCCACGACGAACGAGTAGTGCTGTGCGGATACCCCGAGCAACCGCCGTGAGGGTGGCTGGCCGAGGTAGCGCTGCTCCAGCAGCGACATCTGTTCGACGACCTGTCGGGCGTAGCCGAGGAATTCCGCGCCCTCGTCGGTCAGCGTCACTCCCCGGGCGGACCGGGCAAGCAGGGTGCGCCCCACCCTGGATTCGAGGTCCTTCATCGCGGCGGACATGGTCGGCTGGGCGACGTAGAGCAACTCCGCAGCGCCGGTGATCGAGCCCTCCGCGGCGACCTCGATGAAGTAGTGCAGCTGCTGGAGTGTGATACCTCTGGATTCCCGGCGCATAGCTACAGCCTATAGAGATCCATAGCAAACGTTAGTTACCCGATACCTGAACTGGGACTGCAGGATGGGGATACAGAATTTCCGCAGCGCCGAGCCCGGCCGACCAAGCCCTGAATTGGACGTACATGTCGAACGAACTCACGTTCAGCATCACCACCACCCGCTTCGACGAGAACTACTCTCCGTCGGAGAGCTCTCGGACCACCACGAACTTCGCGAACCTGGCTCGCGGCGAGCATCGGCAGCAGAATCTCCGCCGAACCCTGTCGATGATCAACCACCGATTCAACGACCTCGCACGCCGGGATAACCCGACCGGGGACCGCTATTCGGTCGAACTCGAGATCGTCTCCGCGGACCTGCAGTTCTATACGGACGATGCCGATCACGGGTTCCCCCTGATCGAGGTACTGGATATCCAGATCGTCGATCACCAGACCGGGCACCGCCTGCCGGGCATCGTGGGCAACAATTTCTCGTCCTACGTCCGCGACTACGACTTCAGCGTTCGGCTGCCGTCGGTCAATGAAGGAAGCTCCGAGTTCACCGTGCCCAGCGACTTCGGTGTCCTGCACGGAAAGCTGTTTCAGCACTTTCTCGACTCCGCGGCGTACGGGGAACGATTCGAGGTGGATCCCGTGATCTGCATCAGCGTGTCGACGAGCAGGACCTACCACCGGACCGGTTACCAGCACCCGGTCCTCGGCGCCGAGTACCAGCAGAACGACTACTCGTTGACCGACGAGTACTTTCACAAGATGGGGCTCCAGGTCAGGTACTTCATGCCACCCGGCGGGGTCGCCCCGCTCGCGTTCTATTTCCGCGGCGAACTGCTCAACGACTACTCGGACCTGCAGCTCATCGGCACGATCAGCGTCATGGAGACGTTCCAGAAGATCTATCGGCCGGAGATCTACAACGCGCACTCGGCCGCAACTGACGTCTACCGGCCGTCCTTGGATCAACAGGACTACTCGCGCACCCCGATTGTCTACGACCGTGACGAGCGCAGTCAGCTCGCGAAGAAGCAGGGCGCGTACACGGAAGAACACTTCATCAAGCCGCACCGAGAACTCCTCGAGCAGTGGGCCGCCCGCCACGCCGTTCTCGTCGGATGACCACCGGAGGAAAGTCGACCATGAACCGGATCCTGCCCACGTCCACCGTCGGCAGCCTGCCCAAGCCCTCGTGGCTCGCCCAGCCTGAAGTCCTCTGGTCGCCCTGGCGGTTGCAGGGCGACGAGCTGAGCGAGGGCAAACAGGACGCGCTGCGTATCGCAGCCCACGAACAGAGCAACCGCGGCATCGACATCGTCAGCGACGGCGAGCAGACCCGTCAGCACTTCGTCACGACCTTCATCGAGCATCTCGACGGCGTCGACTTCGATCGGCGCGAGACCGTCCGGATCCGCAACCGCTACGACGCGAGCGTGCCCACAGTAATCGGCGACGTGAGCCGCTCAAAGCCCGTGTTCGTCGACGACGCGAGGTTCCTCCGGCAGCAGACCGATCAGCCGATCAAGTGGGCGCTCCCCGGCCCCATGACGATGATCGACACGCTCTACGACGGCCACTACAAGAGCCGTGAGAAGTTGGCGTGGGAGTTCGCGACGATCCTCAACCAGGAGGCCCGAGATCTCGAGGCCGCGGGGGTCGACATCATCCAGTTCGACGAGCCCGCGTTCAACGTCTACTTCGACGAGATGAAGGACTGGGGCGTGGCGGCACTGGAACGAGCAGCCGAGGGACTCCGCGCGGAGACCGCGGTACACATCTGCTACGGCTACGGGATCAAGGCCAACACCGACTGGAAGGCCTCCCTCGGGTCGGAATGGCGACAGTACGAGGAGTCGTTTCCACTACTGCAGCAGTCCAGCATCGACATCATCTCGCTGGAGTGCCACAACTCTCGTGTCCCGATTGACCTCGTCGAGCTAGTCCGGGGCAAGAAGGTCATGCTCGGGGCGATCGACGTGGCAGACGAGCGCGTCGAGACCCCGCACGAGGTCGCCGCCACTCTCCGGCGGGCACTCGGGTTCGTCGACGCGGACAAACTCCTGCCGAGTACGAACTGCGGGATGGCGCCCTTCCCACGGGACATCGCGCTCGCGAAGTTGAGCGCGCTCAGCGCGGGCGCTCGCATCGTTCGCGAGGAGATTTCTGCCGCGTCCCTCACCGAGGCAGTGAGGTAGCCAGGGTTCAGTCATCCGGATCCCGGGCGACCCCGTGGCACAGCTCGCGCGTTCATCACGTCAGCTGGGCTGAACCGCGCGCAATTTCAAGGGCTTGTCAGTGGCCCCTGGACGTCGTACCGGACCACCACGAAGTCACGGTTCCGCTCGCACCCCGTGAGTTGGAGATCGAAGGCACCGCCGAACAGCGGCTTTCCTGAACCGAGGGTCACGGGCGCGATCGAGACCACCACCTCGTCGAGCATCCCGGCCCCCGCGAATTCTGCCGCGATGCCACCACCCCCCATCACCCACACATCGCGGCCGCCGGCCGCGGATTCAAGAGCTCCGCGATGATCCACAGGGTCCCCGGCGACGAAGGAGACATGTTCGTTCGCCGCCTCCAGACTGCGGTGGGTGAACACGAAGGTGGGGATCTCCGGCAGCCACTCACGGTCGTGCTCGAGCACCCACATATACGTGGACGAGCCCATGACCTGGGCTCCCACATCGACGAGGAACGCCGCGGTGCTGCCCGGCCCGTTCTCGTCGATATCGTGCTAGAAAAGCCAGGCCAGGGAGTGCTCATCGTCGGCCAGGAACCCATCGAGGGTCGAGGCTGCGAAGTAGCGGTAGCGGGTCATGGAAGCCCTCCTGAGGCGCGGCGGTTCCGCGTGATCGGATCCGGACCGAGGTGTGCGATGTCCCGGTTTCCGCGTGGTAAACCCGCATCCCACCGAGCCCCGGCACACACCGTTCTCTTGTGCGGCGAATCGCGGAGGGCGATGGTACTGTCATGAACATCGAACGCATCGTTCCCGATCTGACGGTCTGAGTCTGATCACCGCCGATGACACAAGCCCCGGAGAACCCAGACGTCTCAATCTTCGTGGACGACGTTCAGACCGCGTACGACCGCACCGTGGCGGCAGGTCTCCAGATCGTGCACCGGCTCAGATCAGAGAAGTGGGGCGTCGTCCGGTTCTTCTACCGCGACGCATCAGGCAATGTGGTCAACGTCGGCATGCATGCTCGGTGACCGGCCGACTCACACGTTGAACCGGAACTCCACCACGTCGCCGTCGGCCATCACGTAGTCCTTGCCCTCCATGCGCACCTTGCCGGCGGCCTTGGCTGCGGCCATCGACCCGGCGGCGTCGAGGTCGGCAAAGGAGACGATTTCGGCCTTGATGAAGCCCTTCTCGAAGTCCGTGTGGATCACGCCGGCGGCCTTGGGGGCGGTGTCGCCCTTGCGGATTGTCCAGGCGCGCGACTCCTTGGGGCCGGCGGTGAGGTAGGTCTGCAGGCCCAGGGTGTGGAACCCGGCGCGGGCGAGCGAGTTCAGGCCCGGCTCGTGCTGGCCGATCGACTCCAGCAGCTCCATGGCGTCGTCCTCGTCCAGTTCGAGCAGCTCGGCCTCGACCTTCGCATCGAGGAAGACCGCGTCGGCGGGGGCGACCGCGGCGCGGAGTTCGGCCTGACGCGACTCGCTGGTCAGCACTGACTCGTCGGCGTTGAACACGTAGAGGAACGGCTTGGCGGTCATCAGGTGCAGGTCACGCAGCAGCCCGCGGTCGACCTCGTCCTGCGCCTTGAACAGGGTCCGACCGTCCTCGAGCAAGGCCTGCGCCTTGCGGACCTCGTCCAGCAACGCCACGAGGGACTTGTCCTTGCGCGAGTCCTTCTCGAGCCGCGGGATCGCCTTCTCGATGGTCTCCAGGTCGGCCAGGATCAGCTCGGTGGCGATCACCTCGATGTCGGCCATCGGGTCGACCTTGCCGTCGACGTGGATGACGTCCGGGTCGTCGAAGACGCGGACGACCTGGCAGATCGCGTCGGCCTCACGGATGTTGGCGAGGAACTTGTTGCCCATCCCCTCACCGGTGCTGGCGCCCTTGACGATGCCCGCGATGTCGACGAACGACACGACGGCGGGCAGGATCCGCTCGGAGCCGAAGATCTCCGCGAGTCGGTTCAGGCGTGGGTCCGGCAGATCGACCACGCCGACGTTGGGCTCGATGGTGGCGAACGGGTAGTTCGCCGCGAGGACGTCGTTGTTCGTCAGGGCGTTGAACAGGGTCGACTTACCGACGTTGGGCAGTCCGACGATTCCGAGGGTGAGGCTCACGAGGGCACAGTCTACGGACAGCACCCCGGCTCCTCCCCCGCGGCCGTCGGGCGCCTCGTCAGGGAGCACACCACCGTGACCTCTGACATCATGTGACCCATGACCGACGAGCCGAAACCGCGTCCCCCCGTCGAGGACCAGGAGCAGCACGTCGACCGTTCCGTCCTCATCGGACTGGGCGGGCGCTGGGTCACCGACTGGGCCCTGCGACTGGCCATCCTTCTCGTCGCGGGCTGGTTGGTATCGAGGATCGGTGGCGCCCTGTGGGTCGGCATCCTCCCGATCCTGTTGGCGCTCATCGTCTCCACGGTGCTGTGGCCGCCGACGGGGTGGATGGTGCGGCACAGGGTCCCCAAGACGCTGGCCTCGCTGTTGTCCATCATCGCGTCACTCGGCCTCGTCTCGGGCGTGGTCGCCCTCATCGCCCCGTCGATCGTCGAGCAGAGCGTGCAGCTCGCCGACCAGACCTCGGAGGCGATCACCCAGGTCCAGGACTGGTTGCGCGGACCGCCGCTGAACATCCGGGACGAGCAGCTCGACGGGGTCCTCGAGCAGCTCAGCTCCACCCTGCAGGACCGCGGTGACCAGATCGCCTCGGGTGTGTTCAGCGGTGTCAGCGCGGTGGGGTCCTTCGTGATCACCCTCGTGCTGGTTCTGGTCCTGACGTTCTTCTTCATCAAGGACGGGCCGAGGTTCCTCCCGTTCGTCCGCCGCATCTCCGGGCGCACCGCCGGCCGTCACCTGACCGAGGTCCTGACCCGCGCCTGGAACACCCTCGGCGGCTACATCCGCGCCCAGGCGATCGTGTCGTTCGTCGACGCGGTGCTCATCGGTCTGGCTCTGGTGATCCTGGGCGTACCGCTGGCGTGGGCGTTGGCCGTCATCACGTTCATCGCCGGGTTCATCCCCATCGTCGGCGCCTTCACCGCGGGTGCGCTCGCAGTCCTCATCGCCCTGGTCGCCAACGGCTTCACGACCGCGATCATCGTCCTGGTCGTGATCATTCTGGTGCAGCAGCTCGAGGGCAACGTTCTCCAGCCGATCGTCCAGTCGCGCGCGATGAACCTGCACCCGGGGGTCATCCTGCTCGGCGTGGCCGCGGGTAGCACGCTGTTCGGCATCATCGGCGCGTTCCTGGCCGTCCCGCTCCTCGCGGTACTGGCGGTCGCGCTGCGCTACATCAACGAGCAGATCGATCTGCGTACCGGTGATGTGACCGCGTCGGATCTGGCGTCGGCGACAGACGAGGGACGTCTGACCGCGTGGCTCGCCGAGCTGTCGAGCTCGCGCTTCGCACCTCTGCGCAAGAGCAGTACCGCGATCATGGCCGGGATGATCGACGAGCGCCCCGACATCGCCGGGCCCCGGCGCCCGGTCCCCACCAGTGCGGGCGCAGGGGTCACCGTGGAGGCCGACGACGACGAGGTGGGCGGCGGCTCCACCACCGCCGCCCCGGGGTTGTCGGATGAACCCCCGCCGGCGGCGGGCCCCGTCGATCCGAAGGCGGTCGACGGCTACCGCCCGTCCCCGCAGGAGCAGGAGGCGGAGAAGCCCAACCCGCTACGGCGGTTCGGCCGTTTCCTCGCCCGCCGACTGGGAGGTTAGAGTCTTCTCCCGTGACTAGACGCAGGAGTGGACGGGTACCCGCGGACGAGCGGTCCGTGCTGTCCTCGACGCGGGGGCTGCCTGCCTGGACCGCGGTCCTCCTGGCGGTGGCGATCTCGCTGACCGGCGTGGCCATCGACTCGGTTTCCGGGGACCTCGGCGCGGGCTTCACGGTCGCGTTCTTCCTCGGCTGCGTGGTGTCCGTGCTCGCGGTCGCGCGGCGCTCGGTGTTCGTCGCGGGGGTGCAGCCACCGATCATCATGGCCCTGCTGGTCCCGCTGGTCTACGTCGTCTCCGGGGTCGGTTCGGGCGCGGACGTCTTCTCGCGGTCCCAGCTCGTGTCGATCATCCTGCCGCTGGCGACCCGCTTCCCTCTGATGATCACCACGACCGTCGTGGTGGTGGCGATCGCCCTGATCCGTGCTCTGGTGCTGGAGCCGCGGCCGCGGGTCGCCCGCCCCGCGGCGCCGCCCATCCAGCGCAGCGCCCCGGCACACGCCCGCCGTTGAGGCGGGGTGCGACGGGGCGCTGACGGCTACCGCGTCCTCCCCGCCACCTACCGTCGGGCGGGGGCGCGTATCAGACCTTCTTGGGAACCCGCAGTTCGCGGGGCAGCGAGAACGTGATGGTCTCCTGCGCCGTCCGGACGGTGGAGACGTCACCGAAGCCGTGGTCGGCGAGCAGGTCCACCACTCCGCGGACGAGGATCTCCGGCACGGACGCGCCCGAGGTCACGCCGACGGTGGTGACGCCCTCGAACCAGGACGTGTCGATCTCCTTGGCGTAGTCCACCAGGTGCGCGTCGCGGGCTCCCGCCTGCAGCGCGACCTCCACCAGTCGCACGGAGTTGGACGAGTTCTGTGACCCCACCACGATCACCAGGTCGCACTGCGGGGCCATGGTCTTGACCGCGACCTGACGGTTCTGCGTGGCGTAGCAGATGTCGTCGGACGGCGGGTCGATGAGCGTGGGGTACTTCTGCTTGAGGCGGCGCACCGTCTCCATGGTCTCGTCCACGCTGAGCGTGGTCTGCGAGAGCCAGATCAGCTTCTCGGTGTCCACGGGGATGTCCAGCGCGTCCACGGACTCGGGGCCGTCGACCAGCGTCACCACGTCGGGCGCCTCACCGGCGGTCCCCTCGACCTCCTCGTGGCCCTCGTGGCCCACCAGCAGGATGAGGTAACCCTCGCGCGCGAAGCGCTTGACCTCGGTGTGGACCTTGGTCACCAGGGGGCAGGTGGCGTCGAACGTCTTGAGTTCGAGCTGGAGAGCGCTCTCCCGGACGGCGGGCGAGACGCCGTGCGCGGAGAACACCAGGTTCGCCCCGTGCGGGACCTCGTCGGTCTCGTCGACGAAGATCACGCCCTGGTCGGTGAACGACTCGACCACGTGCTTGTTGTGGACGATCTCCTTACGGACGTACAGCGGCGCCCCGTGCTTGGCCAGGGCTTTCTCGACCGTCTCGACGGCTCGGTCGACGCCGGCACAGTAGCCGCGCGGTTCCGCGAGAAGTACCCGCTTGGTTGCCGGTTCGGCGATCATGTCGGTCTGCTCGGTCATGTCCCCAGGGTACGGTTCATACTGGATTTCGACCATTACGCCTCCCTTCACGCCCCCCGGCAGAGAGGTCCGCATGCTCCGACCCCTGTTCCTGACCCGTGCCTCGATCGGTCTCGCTGCCACCGCGGCGGAGCGTGTCGTGGCCCTGCCCGGCCGTGCGGTCGAGGCGGTCACCACGCTGCCCGCGATCCCCGTGCGGGTCGCCGGCGGCCTGGTCCAGTCCTATCTCCACGCCGGTCAGACCCTCACGGACCTGGCCGTCAAGGGCGACAAGGTGCTCGCCTCGGTGTTCCCGGCGCGGTCCGACCAGCCGGAGTGGGCGACGTTCGACGAGGACGAGGCCGACCCCGACGAGGTCTTGGACGTGTCCTACCGGGTCTACGGGTCGTCCTCGAGAGCCGCCCGCGACCGGGACGACGACCCCGACGTGCCGACCGGCCGCGTCGCCCCCCGCGACGCGTGACGGCCTCGTCCCCGCGCACGCCGAGCAGCGCCGAGCAGCCGTGGCCGGTCCGGGTGGTCTCGGACCAGATAGCGGCGTGGATCCACCGGCTCGGGGCGGTGTGGGTCGAGGGTCAGATCACCCAGCTGAGCCTGCGCCCCGGCACTCGCACCGCGTTCCTCACCCTGCGTGACCCCTCCGTCGACAACTCGCTGACGCTCACGTGTCCGCCCAGGCTCATCTCGGAGTCGCCGGTGCCGGTCACCGAGGGCAGCCGGGTGGTCGTGCGGGGGACGCCCCGCTTCTACACGGGCCGCGGGTCGTTCTCCCTGCAGGTTTCGGAGATCCGCCCGGTGGGCGTGGGCGAGCTCCTCGCCCGCATCGAGCGGCTCAAGCAGGCGCTGTCGGCGGAGGGGCTGTTCGATCCCCGACTCAAGCGGCCCCTGCCGTTCCTGCCCACGTGCGTCGGCCTGATCACCGGTCGGGCGAGCGCCGCCGAACGCGACGTCGTGGAGGTGGCCCGCGGCCGCTGGCCGGACGTGCGTTTCGCCGTGCGCAACACCCCGGTGCAGGGGGTGTCGGCTGTGCCCCAGATCCTGGACGCGCTGGCCGAGCTCGACGCCGACCCCGTCGTCGACGTCATCATCCTCGCCCGCGGCGGCGGGTCGGTCGAGGACCTGCTCCCCTTCTCCGACGAGGCTCTCATCCGCGCGATCTCGCGGTGCCGCACCCCGGTGGTCTCCGCGATCGGCCACGAGCCCGACTCGCCGTTGTCGGATCTCGTCGCCGACCTGCGGGCGGCCACCCCGACCGATGCGGCCAAGCGGGTCGTGCCCGACGTGATCGAGGAGCGTCGTCGTATCGCCGAGGCCCGGTCCCGTACCGCCCGGGCGCTGCGCGGTTGGGTGGACCGGGAGCGCAACCAGCTGGCGGCCGTGCGGTCGCGGCCGTGCATGGCGAACCCGTACGGGATCGTCGAGTCGCGGGCGGAGATCGTCGCCGAGGCACTGCGCGCGGCCCGACGCGACATCACCCGGATCATCGACTCGGAGTCCACGTCGCTGGGCCACCTGTCGGCGCGTCTCACCACGCTCGGGCCCGCCGCCACCCTGGCCCGTGGCTATGCCGTGGTGCAGTCCGTCGCCGGGAGTCACGACGGCCGGGTGGTCTCGTCGATCGCCGACGCCCCACCCGGATCGCAGCTGCGGATCCGCGTCTCCGACGGCTCCATCTCCGCGGCGGCACTCGGGTCGACACCCGCCGCCGGCCGCCCCACCCCTTCCACCGAACCGACCGAGGAGCAGTCCTGATGTCCGACGAGCAGACCCCCGTCTCCGAGCTGGGATACGAGCAGGCCCGCGACGAGTTGATCGAGGTGGTCCGCATCCTCGAGGCCGGCGGTCAGGATCTGGACGCCTCACTGGCGTTGTGGGAGCGGGGCGAGGAACTCGCCGAGCGGTGCACCGAACACCTCGACGGCGCGCGTGCGCGCATCGACGCCGTCCTGGGTGACGACGACGAGGGCGACTCCGGCCGGGGGTGATCCCGTCGCCCGGCCGGGCGCGAACGCCTACCGCCGCCCCGGTGCGATCACCGCGGGCACGGCACGCCGGGCGTCTACGGCGCGGGCAGCGGCTCGACGTCCTGAACGGCGGCGGCGAGTGCCTCGAAGTCGGACGTCGGCGCGGAGCCGGTGACGGCCACCCGGACGTCCTCGAGGTCGAGCACCCACACCGGCCGGACGTCGTCCCCGGTGAGGACGGCCCACTCGCGCCCGGAGACGGGCACCATGGTCCGGCTGGGCCGCGGCCCACCGCCGAGTGACCGGAACGCGTCCTCGGGGGCGTCGGACTGGACGAGTTCGATGTAGCTGCGCTCGCCCGTCACCCAGCCGACGTGGCTGGAGGTGGTCCCGGCGAAGCCCTGGACACGGCCGGAGTTGGGGGTCCACCCCTCCGGGACCTCGGGCGAGCGGATCGGGAAGTCCAGGCTCCGGGCGTCCTGTTCCAGCGAGGCCCGCGCGTCGAAGTCGGGGATCTGTCCCTGCTGCGGGCCGGACGGGCTGAAAGTGCACAGTCCGGCCACTCCGGCGAAGACGCCGCAGATCACCATGAGCACCACCACCGACCAGAACATGTCGCGGTTGCCCTGCAGGATTCTCGGTTTCGCCTCGGCCACGCCTGCGAGTATCCCACCCACCCGGGGAGAGTCCGGCGCGTGGCCCCCGGCGGGGTGGCCGAGGTGGAACAATGGGCGCCGACACCCCACCGCGGCCGTGCGCGACCCCGTCGCGCCCGTGCCACCCACAACCCCAGCCAGCGTTCACGAGGAGCCAGACCACCTATGTCACCCACCAAGCGTCCCGATCGAAACCTCGCAATGGAGCTGGTCCGTGTGACCGAGGCCGCCGCCCTGGCCGCCGGGCGGTGGGTCGGTCGTGGCGACAAGAACGGTGGCGACGGTGCCGCGGTGGACGCGATGCGCGAGCTCATCTCGACCGTCGACATGGATGGCGTCGTGGTGATCGGTGAGGGCGAGAAGGACGAGGCGCCCATGCTCTACAACGGTGAGAAGGTCGGCACCGGCGAGGGGCCGGCCGTCGACGTGGCCGTGGACCCGATCGACGGCACGCGGCTCATGGCGGAGGGTCGGCCCAACTCGATCGCGGTGATCGCCGTCGCCGAGCGCGGGTCGATGTTCGATCCGTCGGCCGTGTTCTACATGCGCAAGATCGCCGTGGGCCCGGACGCCGTGGGCAGGATCGACCTCGCCAAGTCCACCGAGTGGAACATCCGCTCGGTCGCGGAGGCCAAGAACATCGACGTCGGGGACATGACGGTGTGCGTGCTCGACCGGCCGCGCCACGCCGAGCTCATCGCCGAGATCCGGGCCGCGGGCGCCAAGGTCCGGCTCATCATGGACGGCGACGTCGCCGGCGGTGTGGCGGCGGCCTCCGACGACAGTTCGGTGGACATGCTCATGGGCATCGGCGGTACCCCGGAGGGGATCATCACCGCGTGCGCGCTGAAGTGCATGGGCGGCGAGATCCAGGGCCAGCTGTGGCCGCAGGACGAGGCGGAGCGCCAGAAGGCGGTCGACGCCGGACTCGACGTCGACGCGATCCTCGGCACGGACGATCTGGTCAAGGGCGACAACTGCTTCTTCGCCGCCACCGGCATCACCAACGGCGACATGGTCCGCGGTGTGAGCTACCGCGCCAACGGCGCCGTCACCCGCTCGTTGGTGATGCGGTCCAAGTCGGGCACCGTCCGCCACGTCGAGGGGCGCCACAAGATGGAGAAGCTCCGCGAGTTCTCCGCCGTCAACTACGGCCAGGCCGCCGGCGGCAACTGATCCCTCCCGGCACCCCGCGCCCGCCGCTTCCGTCCTCCTGCACGGTGCGGCGGGCGCGCCTAGTCTGACCGGTATGGCCGATCAAACTGAATTCCGTATCGAACACGACACGATGGGCGAGGTCCGGGTCCCCGTCGACGCTCTCTGGCGGGCACAGACCCAGCGTGCCGTCGAGAACTTCCCCGTCTCGGGCAGCGGGCTCGAACGAGCGCAGATCCGCGCGCTCGGTCTGCTCAAGTCCGCCTGTGCGACGGTCAACGGTCGGCTGGGACTGCTCGACCGGGACAAGGTCGACGTGATCGTCGCCGCAGCCGGCCGCATCGCCGAGGGTGAACTGGACGAGCACTTCCCCGTCGACGTGTTCCAGACCGGCTCGGGCACGAGTTCCAACATGAACACCAACGAGGTCATCGCCTCGCTCTGCGCGGCAGAGGGCGTCACCGTGCACCCCAACGACGACGTGAACATGTCACAGTCGTCCAATGACACCTTCCCGACGGCGACCCACGTCGCGGCCACGGAGGTCGTGATCGCCGATCTCGTGCCCGCGCTGAACACCCTCGCCGAGTCCTTCGAGACCAAGGCCGGTCAGTGGCGCGAGGTGGTCAAGCCCGGGCGCACCCACCTGATGGACGCCGTGCCGGTGACGCTCGGACAGGAGTTCGCCGGATACGCCCGGCAGATCCGCGCCGGGGTCGAGCGCGTCTGCGGGACGTTGCCCCGTGTCGGCGAGTTGCCGATCGGTGGAACCGCCGCCGGCACGGGCCTCAACGCCCCCGACGGCTTCGGCTCCGCTGTGGTCGAGGAGCTGCGCTCCCTCACCGGTCTGGAGGAGCTCCGTCTGGCGGCGGATCCGTTCGAGGCCCAAGCCGCCCGCGACGGCCTTGTCGAGCTGTCCGGGGCCCTGCGTTCCGTCGCCGTCTCGCTCACCAAGATCGCGAACGACATCCGGTGGATGGGGTCGGGCCCCATGACCGGGCTGTCGGAGATCCACCTTCCGGACCTGCAGCCGGGGTCGTCGATCATGCCCGGCAAGGTCAACCCGGTGCTGTGTGAGACGGTCGCGCAGGTCGCCGCCCAGGTCGTGGGGAACGACGCGGCCGTGGCGTGGGCCGGGGCCAGCGGTGCCTTCGAGCTCAACACCGCGATCCCGGTGATGGCGCGCAACGTGCTCGAGTCGGTCCGGATCCTCGCGAACTCGTCCACGCTGTTCGCCGAGCGCTGCATCGACGGGATCGAGCCGGACACCGATCGCATGCGGCGGCTCGCCGAGTCCTCCCCCTCGATCGTCACGCCGCTGAACTCGGCGATCGGCTACGAGGAGGCCGCCCGGGTCGCTAAGCACGCCCTCGCCGAGGGGATCACCATCCGCGAGGCCGTCATCGCGCTCGGCTTCGTCCCCGATCCACTGTCCGAGTCCGAGCTCGACCGGCGCCTCGACGTCCTGGGGATGACGGGCCTCGACCGCGAGCGCTGACCCGACGGTCTCGCCATGAGTGCGCACCGCGATGTGCGCCGCGGCCCGGGCTCGGCGCGCCCGGCCCGCGGCGCGTCGCGTTCCGGGGTCAGCCGGAGTGCTCGACCACCCGGATGGCCTGGTCCTCGAGGCGGATCTGTCCGCGTTGGAAGTCCGAGTAGATGACCTCGCCCTCGGCGATCTCGTCGCTCACCGGCCACCCCAACCGACCGGCGGGTCCGCCGTTGTCGCGGTAGGTGGCGAGGATCTGCCCGCGGACGATCCGCGCACCGGTCTGCGGTGACCAGAAGATGGCCCCGTCGGCGAAGTCCTGCTTCTTGCCACCCTCGAGCGCCTCTGCCGGGGCGACCGGGGCCCCGAGCGCGAGCGGGGTCTCCTTGGCGTCGTCATATCGGCGATAAATGGCCATGTTCGTGAGGAACTCCTCCTCGCCGATCTTCACCACGATCGGGTCGTCCGCATCGGCCCCCGCGGCGGGAGCGGCCGCGCCCGGGTCCGCGCCGGTCTGGCCCGCACCGGTCTGGCCCGCACCGACCTGGTCCGCAGCGCCCTGGTCCGTAGCGGTCTGGGACTGCGCCTCGGCCGGCATCCCGCCCGGGGTCTGCTCGCCACACGCGGCCAGCCCCAGGATGCAGGCGGTGATCAACCAGAGCGCGGGCGCCGGTGACGAGCGTCGGGACATGGGAGACCTCCGATACGGCATGCTTGATGCGGGCCCGGGCTCGCTCGCCCGGACCCGCATCATCCCACGGTCGCCGGAGCCTGCAGTCAGGCGGCGTGGATGCGTCGCAGCTCCCCGGAAGCTCCCTCGGGGTGGAATTCCTCCAGCATCGTGGTGACGAGTTCGGCGATGGCGGAACGCTCCGAGCGGTTGAGGGTGACGTGGGCGAACAGTGGGTGCCCCTTGAGCTTCTCCACCACGGCCTGGATGCCGTCGTGCCGACCGACACGGAGGTTGTCCCGCTGGGCCACGTCGTGGGTGAGGACGACCCGCGACCCGGTCCCCAGCCGCGAGAGCACGGTGAGCAGCACGTTCCGCTCGAGCGACTGCGCCTCGTCGACGATCACGAACGAGTCGTGCAGGCTCCTGCCGCGGATATGGGTCAGCGGCAGCACCTCGAGGATGTCCCGGTCCATGACCTCGTCGATGACGTTCTCGCTGACCAGTCCCTCGAGGGTGTCGAACACGGCCTGGGACCACGGCGACATCTTCTCCGACTCGCTGCCGGGCAGGTACCCCAGTTCCTGCCCGCCCACGGCGTACAGCGGGCGGAACACGACGATCTTGCGGTGACGACGCCGCTCCAGCACCGACTCGAGGCCCGCGCACAGGGCCAGCGCCGATTTGCCGGTGCCCGCGCGGCCGCCCAGGGAGACGATCCCGATCGATTCGTCCAACAGGCAGTCGATCGCGATGCGCTGCTCGGCCGAGCGGCCGCGCAGGCCGAAGACCTCGACGTCGCCGCGGACCAGCCGGAGCCCGCCGTCGTCGGCGACGCGCGCCAGAGCCGACGACGACTCGGTCTGGACGCGGACGCCGCAGTGCACCGGGGTCCCGCTCTCCAGTCCCGCGGCCCGGGCTGCGAAGCCCGACGCGCGGCCCTCCGAGAACAGGGTGTCGACGAGGTCCTGGGTGGCCGGCAGGTCGGCGACCCCGCTGTACCCGGTCAGCACGACGTCCTGGGCGTGGTACTCGTCGGCCGGCAGGCCCACCGAACCCGCCTTGACCCGCAGGGGGACGTCCTTGGACACGAGCACGGTGTCGGCGCCCTCGGCCCGCAGATTGAGCGCACACGCCAGGATCCGGGAGTCGTTGCCGGTGTCACGGAATCCGGACGGCAGCACCGCCTGGTCGGTGTGGTTGAGCTCGACCCGCAGGGTGCCGCCGACGTCGGTGACGGTGATGTCGCCGTCGAGGCGCCCGTGCCGCAGCCGCAGGTCCTCGAGCAGCCGGAGGGCCTCCCGCGCGAAGTAGCCCAGCTCGGGATGATTGCGTTTGCCCTCCAGCTCGCTGATGACCGCGATGGGGAGCACCACGCGGTGCTCGGCGAAGCGGGTGACGGCCCACGGGTCGGACAGCAGAACCGAGGTGTCGAGGACGTAGGTACGTACGGTGTCGGTCACGGCGCGCTCCTCGCCCGCGGCACCCGCGAGCGTGTTGGGTTGGACCGGCCGGCCCAGGTCACCTGGTGGTGACGGGGCCGGGTGCCGGCCCCCTCCCGATCGAGACAGACGATCATCGGCTGGGACCTCCCGACGGTCGGCTTCCCCACCGACCGTTGCCGATGACGCTACGCCCGAATCACATCCCTGTAGTTAAGTCTGGGTGAAATATCAGGTGACCCGTCACGCCACCCGCTCGAAGGCCGCCGCCAGCCCCTGCCCACCGCCGAGGCACATCGTCTCCAGGGCGAGCCGGCCCTCCCGGCGCGCCAGTTCGCGCGCCATGGTGGTGAGGATGCGCGTACCGGTGGCCCCGACGGGATGCCCGAGCGAGATCCCGGAACCGTGGACGTTGAGCCGCTCGCGATCGGCGGCGGTGAACCCGTGGTCCGACTCCCATTCCCGCAGGCACGCGAGCACCTGCGCGGCGAACGCCTCGTTGAGTTCGATGAGGTCGAAGTCCGCCAGCCGCAGGTCGAGTTGCCGGAGTAACCGGGCCGTCGCGGGAACGGGGCCGATGCCCATCCGCGCGGGGTGGACGCCGGCCACCGCCCAACCGAGCGGTCGGACGTAGGCGCGCAGCCCCAGCTCCTCGGCGCGACCGCGGGTGGTCACCACGCACACCGCCGCGCCGTCGTTCTCCCCCGACGCGTTGCCGGCCGTCACCGTCGCGCCGGGGTCGACGCGGAGGCGGACGGGGCGCAGTGCGGCGAGGGACTCGGCCGTGACGCCTCGCCGGGGGTGTTCGTCGGTGTCGACGACGACGAGCTCTCCCTTCCGCTGAGGGACCTGCACCGGCACGATCTCCTCGTCGAACACCCCCGAGTCCTGGGCGGCGATCGCGCGCCGCTGGCTCTCGGCCGCCAGTTCGTCCTGCTCCGTCCGGGAGATGGAGTACTCCGCGCGGAGGTTCTCGGCGGTCTCGAGCATGCCGCCCGCCACCGGGTGGTCGCGGCCGCCGGAGGTCACCCGGCCACGAGCGATGCGGTCGATGAACTCGACCCGGTCGCTGCGGACCCCGCCGCGCAGACCCAGGGAGTAGAACTCACTGTTCGACATCGACTCCGCGCCACCGGCGATCACCACCTCGCTCACGCCGACGGCGACCTGCATCGCCGCGTTGAGCACGGCCTGAAGTCCCGATCCGCAGCGGCGGTCGATCTGGATCCCCGGCGTGCTGATGTCGAGCCCGGCATCGAGTGCCGCCACCCGCCCGATCGCGGGCGCCTCACCGTTGGGGTAGCACTGGCCCAGGATCACGTCGTCGATGTCCGTCGTTCCGAGGCCGGTGCGGTCGACGAGTCCGGCTATCGCGACCGCGGCGAGGTCGGCGGCCTGCAGTGGCGCCAGGACACCGCCCCGGCGGCCCACCGCGGTCCGCACGGGTTCACAGATCACCACGTCGGCCAGCGCCTCGGCCATCCTGGATCCGGGCCCCGGCGCCTGTCGCCTCACTCGACCATCATCCGCACGGTCTCGGCCACGACCGCCGGCCGGTCGGAGCCCTCGACCTCGACGGTCACCAGACTGTTGAGTTGCACCCCCGACGACTTCCGCTGGAGCGACGTCAACTCGATCCCCGCACGGATCCGTGACCCGACCGGTACCGGGGCGGGGAACCGCACCTTGTCCACCCCGTAGTTGATCATCATGGCGAAGCCCCGGATCTCCATGACCTCGGCGCCGAGCACCGGCAACAGCGACAGGGTGAGGTACCCGTGCGCGATGGTGCGGCCGTACGGTCCCTCGGCCGCCCGCGCCGGGTCGACGTGGATCCACTGGTGGTCCCCGGTGGCCTCCGCGAACGCGTCGATGCGCTCCTGGGTGATCTCCATCCAGTCGCTGTACCCGACATGCCGGCCGAGCTCGGCCTCGAGCTGCTCCAGCCCCTCGAACACCTTCATGACAGTCCTCTCCTCATTCCAACCCGCCACGTGCCACCAGTTGCGATGCGATGACGTTGCGCTGGATCTCGTTGGTCCCCTCGCCCACGATCATGAGCGGGGCGTCGCGGAAGTACCGCTCGATGTCGTACTCCGTGGAGTACCCGTAGCCGCCGTGGATCCGGACGGCGTCGAGCGCGATCTCCATCCCCACCTCGGAGGCGAAGAGCTTGGCCATCCCCGCCTCCATGTCGCAGCGCTCGCCGGCGTCGGCCTTCTCGGCGGCGAACAGGGTGAGCTGGCGGGCGGCGGTGAGCTTGGTGGCCATGTCGGCCAGGTGATGCCCGACGGCCTGGTGCTTCCAGATGGGTTGTCCGAAGGATTCGCGTTGCTGCGCGTACGCGAGGGAGTCCTCGAGCGCCGCGGCCGCGACGCCCAGCGCGCGGCTGGCCACCTGGATCCGGCCGGTCTCCAGGCCCTTCATCATCTGCGCGAAGCCCCTACCCGGTTCTGCTCCGAGGATTCGGGAGGCGGGGGTGCGGTACCCGTCGAAGGCGAGTTCGCACGTCTCGACTCCCTTGTACCCGAGTTTGGACAGGTCCTCGGAGACCGTCAGTCCGGGACCGTGCTCGACCAGGACGATAGAGATGCCCTGGTGTCTGGGCGTCGCGGACGGGTCGGTCTTGCACAGCAGAGCGATGAGGCCGGAGCGTCGCGCGTTGGAGATCCACGTCTTGGTGCCCGTGATCACGAGCTCCTCGCCCTGAGTCGTGGCGGTGGTGGTCATCGCCTGGAGATCGGATCCCCCGCCGGGCTCCGTCAGCGCCATGGTGGCCCGGATCTCACCGGTCGCCAACCGGGGAAGGTAGGTGGCTTTCTGCTCCTCGGTGCCGAACTCGGCGAGCAGTGTGGCGACCACGGTGTGCCCGCCCATGGCGCCGGCGAGTGACATCCACCCGCGGGCGAGTTCCTCGGTGATGCGGACGTAGCACGGCATCGAGACCGGCGTCCCCCCGAATTCCTCGGGCACCGCCAGGCCGTAGATGCCGATCGCCTTCATCTGCTCGATCCAGCGTTCGGGGTACTCGTTCGCGTGTTCCATCTCGCGCACGGACGGCTTGACCTCGCGATCGATGAACCGACGCACGGTCGCGACGAGGTAGGCCTCGTCATCGTTCAGGTCCGGCACGCAGAACACCTCGTCGTCGTCGTCACTTCGATCCGCCGGTCAGGCGGGCTCCGGACCTCATCGTCGCAACGCACCGCCCAATAGTCAATAATGATGCGCATGGTTTTGTGTAGAGTGTGAACGGTCAGCCGTCGGGCGCGCTGCCGCGCGACGCACGCCACCCGCGCCGGAAGGAGGCCGCGATGACCGGGAACCCCTCCCCGCAGGGGCCCGTCGTGGAGATCGGCGGCCCCTACTTCGACCAGCTCGAGGTGGGACAGGTCGTCGACACGGCCCCGGCGGTCACCCTGACCGACGGGCTGGCGGCCGCGCATCAGGCCGTCCTCGGTGACCGCCTGCGCCTGCCCCTGGACCGCCACCTGGCCCACGCGGTCACCGGCGCCGCGGTGGCGCACCCCGGGCTGGTGACCGACATCGCGATCGGTCAGTCCACCGTGGTGACCCACCGGGTCAAGGCCAACCTGTTCTATCGGGGCCTGCGCCTACTCACGGCTCCCCGGATCGGTGACACCCTCTCGACGCGGACCGAGGTGGTCGGTCTCAGGACCAACTCCCCCAGACCCGGCCGCGCGGCCACCGGGCTGGCCGCACTCCGGATCACCACCACCGACCAGGACCGCCGGACCGTCCTGGACTTCCACCGCTGCGCGATGCTGCCGCTGTCGCCGGGTGTCGATCCCGGGTCCTGCGTCCACGACGACGACCTGTCGGCCATCGGCGGGGACCACCGGCAGCCGTGGGCGACGCCGCAGGGCTGGGACCTCGACGCCTACCGAGCCGCGCTCCCGCGCGGACTCTCGCCGATCCCCGCGGCCGGCACCGTCCTGCGCGCCGGCGCCGACGTGGTGTCCGACGCGCCGGAGCTGGCGCGACTGACCATGAACATCGCTGAGACCCATCACGACGGCCGCGCCTCGGGCTCCGGTCGGTTGGTCTACGGCGGCCACACCATCGGACTCGCGCTCTCGCAGGCCACGCGCGCCCTGCCGTCCATGCTCACGGTGCTCGGGTGGCACTCGTGCGATCACGTCGGCCCGGTCCGCGAGGGCGACACCCTGAGCAGTGACGTCGTGGTGGGCGCTGCGGTGGAGGTGGCAGGCGGTGGCACGGCGCTCGACCTCCGGTCGCTCGTGACCGCGCACCGGCAGGACGGCGACGCGCCCGACCTGGACTGGACCTACACCGTGCTCATGCCCTGAGCCGGGAGACGGGGATGATGGTTGTCATGAGTTCAGGCAGCGGCGGCGGTCGCCCGGGGGTCGGCAGGCCCAAGAAGACGGCCCTGCTCGTCGCCCAGCAGATCGTCGAGGACATCTCCCGCCGCGGGAACACCGTCGGCGACCGGCTGCCCCCCGAGCACCTCATGTTGGAGGAGTACGGGGTCGGGCGCGGCACCCTCCGGGAATCGCTGCGCTACCTGGAGCTCCAGGGCGTCATCATGCTCAAGCCCGGCCCGGGCGGCGGCCCGGTCGTGCAGCAGCCCGACGGCGGCACCCTCGCCGCCAGCCTGAGCCTGCTCCTGCAGTTCGAGAACGCCCCGTTCTCGACGATCATGGAGGCCCGCGCGGCCCTCGAGCCGGGTATCGCGCGGCTGGCCACCACGCGGATCGACGACGCCGGTCTGGAACGACTCGCGGAGAACCTGCGTCAGACCCGGGACCGACTGGGCGACCCGGCGGCCTTCTCGGCCCACTCCGAGCTGTTTCACGAACTCATCGCCTGGAGCTCCGGCAACGCCCTCTTCGGGTATCTCTTCGACGCGCTGACGGGCCTCATCGCCGGCGCCTCGATGGGGATCAGCTACCCGAAGCGCCAGCGCGAACTGACCTGCGACATCCACGGGGACATCTACGCCGCGATCGCCGATCGCGACGCGGACACCGCCTCCCGGCTGATGTCCGTGCACATCGACGAGCACACCACGTACCTCGAGAAGCGGTTCCACTCCGAGCTCGCCCAGCCGATCCGCTGGGACCTCGGCTGAGCGGCCCGGTCCCGCACACTCAGATGTGCCGCCCGCCCGTGACCTCCAGGACGGTGCCGGTCATGTAGCTGGACATGTCGCTGGCGAGGAACAGCACCACCTGCGCGACCTCGCTCGGCTCGGCTGCGCGCCCCATGGGGATCTCGGCCAACTTCTCCTCCCAGAAGTGCTCGGGCATGGCCAGTGTCATGGCGGTGCGGATGAGCCCCGGCTGGACCGCGTTGACGCGCACCCCCGCGAACGCCACCTCCTTGGCCGCCGCCTTGGTGAGCCCCACGATCCCGGCCTTGGCTGCGGAGTAGTTGGTCTGGCCGACGAGACCGACCTTGCCGGAGATCGACGAGATGTTGACGATCGCCCCTCCCCCGTGCCCGCGCATCCGGCCGGCGGCGGCGCGGGTGCCGTTCCACGTGCCCTTGAGGTGGATGGCGATGATGTCGTCGAACTGCTGCTCGGTCATCTTGCGCATGGTCGCGTCACGGGTGATGCCCGCGTTGTTGACGAACACCCCCAGCGGCCCGAACGCCCCCTCGGCCACGTCGATCATCGCCTCGACCGCCGCTCCGTCCCGGACGTCGCAGTGGACGTAGCGCGCGGTGTCCTGCCCGCCCAGGTCGGCGACGGCCGCGGCGCCCGCCTCGTCGTCGATGTCACCGATCACCACCCGCGCGCCCTGGTCGATGAACGTCCGGGCGATCTCCAACCCGATGCCGCGCGCGGCCCCGGTGACGACTGCGGTCTTGCCCTCAAGTAGTCCCATGATGCGTGTCCTCTTCTCGTGCGTTCGCGCCCAGTTCCGCCAGGATCGCGTCGGTGTGCTGCCCCAGTGCGGGAACGGGCCCCATCGGCAGCTCTACATCGGTGAAGGTCATCGGCGGGAGCAGACCGCGGACCGGACCCGCGGGCGTCTCGACGTCCCGCCACCGATCCCGCGCCGCGAGTTGCGGGTGGTCGACCAGCCCGGCGACGTCGTTGAGCCGCCCCGCCGGGACGCCGAACTCGTCGAGCCGGTCGGCCAGCTCCACCGAGCCGTACCCCATGGTCAGGGAGCCGATCAGCGCGTCCACCTCGGCCCTCCGGGCGACGCGAGCGATGTTGGTGGCGTACCTTTCGTCGTCGACCAACTCCGGCCGCCCCAACACATCGCGCACCAGCGCGGCCCATCCCCGGTCGTTCTGGACGCCGATCAACACCTGCCCGTCGCGGGTCGGGAACGCGTCGTACGGGCAGATCGACGCGTGGGACAGTCCCATCCGCTCGACCTGTCTCCCCGCATACATCCGGGTGTACATGGGGTGGCCCATCCACTCGGCGGTGGCCTCGAACATGGACACCTCGACGGTGGCCCCGCGCCCGGTCCGTTCCCGCCGGAAGAGCGCCGACTGGATCGCCGACAGGGCGTACATCCCGGTGGCGATGTCGGACACCGGGACCCCGGTCTTGGCGGCGGCCTCGGGGGTGCCGGTGATCGAGCACAGCCCGGACTCGGCCTGCACGAGCATGTCGTAGGCCTTGCGGTCCGTGTACGGACCGCCGTCTCCGTAGCCGGAGATGGTGACGACGACGAGGTCCTTCCGTCGCTCACGTAGCGCCGTCGCCCCGAATCCCAACCGGTCCATCGCCCCGGGCGCCAGGTTGCTGATCACCACGTCTGCCCGGTCGACCAGGGCCAGCGCGGTCTCCCTGCCGCCCGGCGAGGCGAGGTCGAGTTCGATCGACTCCTTGCCCCGGCCCAGCCACACGAAGTGGGAGGCCAGCCCGTGCACGGCGTCGTCATAGGCGCGGGCGAAGTCACCCTCCCCCGGGCGTTCGATCTTGATGACGCGCGCGCCGAGGTCGGCCAGGTGCCGGGTGGCCAGGGGCGCGGCGACGGCCTGCTCCACCGCGACCACGGTGATACCCGCCAGCGGAAGGGGCTCGGCGGTCACCGGGGACCCGCGTCCCGCATCGCCCCGCGCACGAGGCCACCGCCGATGATGAGGCGCTGGATCTCGCTCGTGCCCTCGTACAGGCGGAGCAGTCGGACGTCACGGTAGATCCGCTCCACCGCCACGCCCCGCATGTAGCCCGTGCCGCCGTGGATCTGGACCGCCTTGTCCGCGACGTCGGCGACCATCTCGGTGCAGTACAGCTTGGCCACCGAGGGGGCGATCCTGCGGTCCTCGCCGGAGACGTACTTGGCGGCGGCCTCGCGGACGAGGGCACGGCCCGCCATGACGCCGGTCTGCTGGTCGGCGAGCATCCCCTGGACCAGTTGGAACCCGCCGATGGCCTCGCCACCCTGGGTGGTGGTCGCCGCGAAGGCGAGCGACTCGTCGAGCGCCCGCTGCGCCGATCCCACGGCGACGGCGGCGATGTGGATGCGGCCGCGGGCCAGCGAGGTCATCGCCGCCCGGTACCCGGCGTCCTCGTCGCCCCCCACCAGGGCGGTGGCGGGTACGCGCACACCCCGGAAGTCCACCTCGGCGGTCCACGCGCCCTCCTGCCCCATTTTCTTGTCCCTGGGGCCGACACTCACGCCCGGGGCGTCCGCCGGGACGAGGAACACGGCGATCCCCGTCCCGCCGGCATCGGCGGGACGGGTACGTGCGAACACGATGAACAGATCCGCCAGCGGGGCGTTGGTGATGAAACGCTTGGTGCCGTCGATGATCCAGTCACCGCCCTCACTGCCCGCACCGCCGTCTCGCACGGCCTTCGTGGTCAGCCCGGCGGGGTTCGAGCCGGCGCCGTCCTCGGTCAGGGCGAACGAGGCGATGACCTCGCCGGAGGCGATCCGCTCGAGCCATTCAGCCTTCTGGGCGTCGGTGCCGAAGTTCACGAGAACCTGGCCGGCGATCCCGTTGTTGGTTCCGAACAACGACCTCATGGCCAGCGTCGTGTAGCCGAACTCAATCGCCAACTCGACATCCTGGGTCAGGTCGAGGCCCAACCCGCCCCACTGCTGTGGGATCGCGTACCCGAACAAGCCCATGTCGGCCAGGTCTGCACGGATGTCGTCGGGGACCGCGTCGGTGTCGGCGATCTCCCGCTCTCGGGGCACGACCACCGAACGGATGTATTCACGCGTGGTCGCGAGGATGGCCGCGAAGTCTTCCGCGTCGACCTCCGTGTCTGTGTCGACCACGGGGGTCGCGCTGCTCGGCTGCTCGCTCATGGTCTCGCCCCTGTCCGCCGGCGATGGGTGTCGCGGAACACAATCCACGCTGTATGCTTCAAACTATTATCAGGATTTGCACCGCGGGGCAACCGGCCCGCCGCACCACCGGGAGCCGTTGATGACAGAGCCCTCCGCGTCCCGACCGCTGGACGGGATCCGCGTCGTCGAGCTCTCAAGCTTCGTCGCCTCACCCTTGTGCGGACTCACGCTGGCGCAGCTCGGCGCCGAGATCATCCGGGTCGACCCGGTGGGTGGCGCGGCGGACGTGAACCGGTGGCCCCTTGCGCCCGACGGGACGTCGATCTACTGGACCGGGCTCAACCGGGGCAAGGCCTCGGTCACTCTCGATCTGCGCTCCGACGACGGCCGGCGGGCGTTCCGCGAGCTCGTCACCGCGCCCGGCGAGGGTGGGGGGATCCTCGTGACGAACTCGGGCGGGCGGTCGTGGATGAGTCACGACGTCCTGGCCGGATCCCGACCCGACCTCATCAGCCTGGAGCTCCTCGGTCGCCGCGATGGCCGCCCGGCGGTCGACTACACCGTCAACGCCGCCCTCGGTTTCCCCGCCATCACCGGCCCCGGCTCGGGCCGCGTCGTCAACCACGCCCTGCCGGCCTGGGACCTGGCCGCCGGACTGCACGCGGCGCTGGCCGTGGTGGCCGCCGTCCGCGAACGTGAGCGGACCGGCCGCGGGCGGCGGATCGTCCTGCCCCTCGACGACGTCGCGCTGGCCACCGCGGGGACACTCGGGTACCTCACCGAACCACAGCTCGACGGGTCGTCGCGGCCTGCCGTGGGCAATCACGTCTACGGGACCTTCGGCACGGACTTCACCACCTGCGACGGCGGTCGGTTCATGATCGTCGCCCTGACCGCCCGGCACTTCCACGACCTGGCCCGCCTCACGGGCACCCGGGAGGCCGTCGACGCGCTCGAGACCGCGACCGGCGCCGACTTCACGGAAGAGTCCGACCGCTACTCCTATCGCGAGGTCCTCGCCGCACTGTTCGCCCGCTGGTTCTCCGCCCACACCACCGACGAGGTCGCGCGGGCCCTGGACGACTCGGTGGTGCTGCACGAGCGCTACCGCACGTTCGCCGAGGTCGTCTCGGAGGGCGAACTCGAGGCCAACCCCCTCTTCTCCCGCCTCGACCAACCCGGCATCGGCCCCTATCTGGCCGCCGCGTATCCGGCGACGTTCGACGGGGACCACCTCGCCACGGGCCCGGCGCCCTCCCTCGGCGCGGACAACGACCGACTCACACCGGGAGGACGATCCGGATGACCCACAAACCCACCGCCCGCGAGGACGTTCCCGTCTACCTCACGGAGGAGCGCCTCGCGATCAGGGACCTCGCACGCGACTTCACCGCCAGAGAGGTCCTCCCGGTCGCGAACCGCCTGGACCCGGAGAAAGGCGACATCCCGGACGAGCTACGGCAGAAGATGGCCGACATGGGCTTCTTCGGGATCATGATCGACGAGGAGCACGGCGGCCTGGGACTGGGCGTCTTCGAGTACTGCCTGGTCGCCGAAGAGCTGGCCCGCGGGTGGCTGTCGGTGTCCGGTCTGCTCGCGCGGGGAAACGGCATGGGCGGAGGGTTCACCGCCGAGCAGCAGGCCCGCCTGCTCCCCCGCGTCGCCCGCGGCGAATGGCTGGGTGCGTACGCGCTCTCGGAGGCCGAGGCGGGATCCGACGTCGCCAACATCTCGTGCCGCGCCGTCCGCGACGGCGACGCCTGGGTGATCAACGGGACCAAGATGTGGTGCACCTACGCCGACCAGGCCGACTACCTCGTCCTGTTCGCCCGCACCGATCCGGACCGCGACCCGGACAAGCCGCACCGGGGCATCTCGACCTTCCTGGTGGAGAAGGAGCGCGGCTCCTTCCCCTCCGGCATCAGCGGCAACCCGGTCCGCAAGATCGGTTACTTCGGCTGGCAGACCTGGGAGTTGTCCTTCGACGACTTCCGGATCCCCGCGTCGTCGCTGCTCGGCGAGGAGGGCAAGGGCTTCTACATGGCGGTGTCCGGTCTCGAAGTGGGGCGTGCCCACACCGCGGCCCGCGCGATCGGACTCGCCCGCGCCGCACTGGAGGACTCGATCGCCTACGTCGCCACCCGGGAGCAGTTCGGTCAGCCGATCGGCCAGTTCCAGTATCTGCGCTTCGAGATCGCCAAGATGGCCGCGGACATCGAAGCCGCGCGTCAGCTCATGTACTCGGTGGCCACCGCGATCGACTCGGGACGGCGGTGTTCGCTCGAGGCCGCCATGTGCAAGCTCGTGGCCACCGAGATGGCCGAGCGGGTCACGTCGCAGGGCGTCCAGATCCACGGGGGTGCCGGCTACACCACCGACTTTCAGGTGGAACGGCACTGGCGCGACGCCCGCCTCACCAGGATCTTCGAGGGCACTAGCGAAATCCAGATGCGGATCATCTCGGACGAGCTCCTCGGCCGCTGAACGCTGCGTACAGTCGGCCCCATGAGAGCTGCGGTGTGCGTTGAGACCGGGTCCCCGCTGGTGATCGAGGACATCCCGATCCCGGAACCGCGCGCCGGCGAGGTCCTGGTCCACAACCACGCCTGCGGGGTCTGCCACACGGACCTGCACGTGATGAAGGGCGAGGTCGGGTTCCCGCTGCCGGGAGTCCTGGGCCACGAGATCTCCGGCGTCGTCGCCGAGGTCGGCGCCGGGGTCACCCACGTCCGGCCCGGCGACCGGGTGGTCGGCTCGTTCATCATGCCGTGCGGATCGTGCGAGAACTGCGCCCGCGGCATGGAGGACATCTGCTCCACGTTCTTCGAGTACAACCGCCTGCGCGGCACCCTGTACGACGGCGAGACGCGCCTGCACCGGGCCTCCGGCGAACCGTTGTCCATGTACTCGATGGGCGGGCTGGCCGAGTACAGCGTCACGCCCGCCACCGCGGTGTTCGCCCTCCCCGAGCAGCTCGACCTCACCGATTCCGCCATCCTCGGGTGTTCGATGTTCACCGCCTACGGAGCGGTCCGCAACGTGGGCGACGTCCGGACCGGGGAATCCGTTGCGGTGGTGGCGGTCGGTGGGGTCGGTCAGAACATCGTCCAGCTGTCGGCGGTCAGTGGCGCGGAGTCGGTGATCGCGATCGACGTGGACGACGACAAGCTCGCCCTCGCGCGCCGCATGGGCGCCACCCACACCGTCAACTCGCGTGAGGCCGACGCCACCGAGGCGATCATGGAGATCACCGGCGGACGCGGGGTGGACGTCGCCTTCGAGGCGCTGGGGTCGGCGGCCACCACCCGGCAGGCGACCGACATCGCCCGCGAGGGCGGGCGGGTCGTGGTCGTGGGCATCCCCCCCGCGGGCACCACGCTCGACGTGGACCTGGCCCGCATCGTGCGTCGCAAGATCCAGATCAAGGGCTCCTACGGCGCGCGCGCCCGGCAGGACGTGCCGGCGCTCATCCGACTGCTGGCCGCCGGGAAACTCGACCTGAGCGGGATGATCTCCCGCCGGGTGCCGCTGACCGAGGCACCGGAGACCTACGAGGCCCTCGACCGTGGCGAGGTGCTCGGCCGCGCAGTAGTCCTCACCGGCGACTGAGCCGCCCGCGCACCCGGCGACTGAGCCGCCCGCGCACCCGGCGGCATCCGCGCGCGCCCCTGCCCGCAGCCGCACGAGCGCCTGTATGCCCACAACACAGCCGCCCCCGACGCTGAACGCCGGCCTGCGCATCTGCGCACGCCAGACGCCATCGTCGGGAGCGGCTGTGTCTCCAATGGCAGCCGCTCGCGCGGCTGCCCGGTGGGGGCTCGGATCAGAGCAGTTCGATGATGGTGGCGTTGGCCTGGCCGCCGCCCTCACACATCGTCTGCAGGCCGTACTTGATGCCCTCGTTCTTCATGTGATGGACGAGGTCGGCGAAGATCCGGGCGCCGGAGCCACCGAGCGGGTGCCCGAGGGCGATGGCGCCGCCGTTCGGGTTGAGCTTCGCCGGGTCCGCCCCGGTCTCGGCCAGCCACGCCATCGGCACGGACGCGAACGCCTCGTTGACCTCGTACACGCCGATGTCGTCGATGGACAGTCCGGACTTGGCCAGCGCCTTGGCGGTGGCGGGGATCGGAGCGGTGAGCATGATGACCGGGTCGTCACCGGCGAGCGTGGCGGTGTGCACCCGCGCGATCGGGGTGCACCCGTACTTGGCGGCCGCCTCCTCGCTCATCACGAGGATCGCCGCGGCGCCGTCCGAGATCTGCGAGGCGTTGCCGGCGTGGATCACGCCGTCTTCCTTGAACGGGGTCTTGAGCCCGGCCAGCCCCTCGACGGTGCTGCCGCGGCGGATGCCCTGGTCGGTGTCGAAGACGCCGTCCGGGGTGGTCACCGGCACGATGTGCCCGGCGAAGAACCCGGCGTCCTGCGCGGCGGCGGCCTTCTCGTGCGACGCCACGGCGAACTCGTCGAGCTGGGTGCGGTCAAAGCCCCACCGCTCGGCGATCATCTCGGCACCGACGCCCTGGTTGGGGGCCGTGCCGTCGTAGCGGTCGAGGAACGCCTGACCGTAGGGGAACGACTCGGAGGAGACGTGCGAGCCCATCGGCACCCGCGTCATCGACTCGACGCCGCCGGCCACCACCACGTCGTGGAAGCCTGCCTCCACCACGGCCACCGCGAAACTCAGCGCCTGCTGCGACGAGCCACACTGCCGGTCGATCGTCACGCCGTTGACCGTCTCCGGCCATCCCGCCGACAGGGCGGCGGTCCGGGCGATGTCCCCGGCCTGCTCCCCGGCCTGGGTGACACAACCCCAGATGACGTCCTCGACGATCGATCCGTCGATCCCGGCGCGCTCGGCCAGCGCCGTGAGAACGGTCCCCGACAGATCGGCGGGATGCACCCCGGCCAGTCCACCCTTGCGCTTGCCCACCGCGCTGCGCACGGCCTCCACGATTACTGCACCCATGTTCTGCACTTCCTTGTCTCTGCGGTCCCGGCGCCGGGCGGCACCGACCGTTACTGGGACATCCTAGTTTTATCCGACGTACGGCGGGGTCTTCTTCAGCTCTCCGCGCGCGATGGTGCGACGGTGGACGGCGTCCGGTCCGTCGACGATCCGCAGCGCGCGCGCCCAGGCGTAGAAGTACGCCAGCGGGGTGTCGCCGGAGACGCCGGCGCCGCCGAAGATCTCGATGGCCCGGTCGATCACGGCACAGGCGACCTGCGGGGCGATCACCTTGATGGCGGAGATCTCGAACCGCGCCTCCTTGGCGCCGACGGTGTCGATCATCCAGGCGCAGTGCTGCACCTGCAGCCGCGCCTGGTCGATCTCGATGCGCGAGTTGGCGATGTGCTCCTGCACCACGCCCTGGCTCGCCAGCGACCCACCGAACGCGTGCCGGGACTTGGCGCGGTCGACCATCAGGGCCAGCGCCCGCTCGGCCATGCCGATGGCGCGCATCGCGTGGTGGATGCGGCCCGGCCCGAGACGGGCCTGGGCGATCGCGAACCCGGCGCCCTCCTCGCCGAGGAGATTCGACACGGGCACCCGCACGTCGGAGAACACGATCTCACAGTGACCGTGCTGGTCCTGGTATCCGAACAGCGGCAGGTTGCGCTCGATGGTCAGGCCCGGGGTGTCGCGGGGCACGAGGACCATCGACTGCTGCCGGTGGGTCTCGGCAGACTCGTCGGTCTTGCCCATGACGATGAGGATCTCGCAGCGGGTGTCGGCGATGCCGGTGATCCACCACTTGCGACCGTTGATCACGTACTCGTCGCCCTCGCGACGGATCACGGTCTGGATGTTCGTGGCGTCGGAGGACGCGACATCGGGCTCGGTCATGGCGTACGCCGAGCGGATCCTGCCCTCCTTGAGCGGCTCGAGGTACTTCGCCTTCTGCTCGTCGGTGCCGAACAGGTGGAAGGTCTCCATGTTCCCGGTGTCCGGGGCCTGAGAGTTGATCGCCTCCGGGGCGATGACGGGCGACCACCCCGTGATCTCCGAGACGGCGGCGAACTCGAGGTTGGAGATCCCGGACCACTCGGGCAGGAAGAGGTTCCACAGCCCACGGCGCCGGGCCTCGGCCTTGAGGTCCTCCATGACCGGCGGGTAGGCGTTGTCCCCGTGCTCACGCAGGTACTCGGCCCAGACGGGCTCGGCGGGGAAGACGTGCTCCCGCATGAACTCCCACATATTCTCCTGCAGCTCGATGCTGCGCTGACTGTGAGCGAATTCCATGTCATTACTCCTGTAGAAGCGTGCCGCGGCGGCCCGCCGCGGGCGGGATGAGTGAAGTGGTGCCTGCGTCAGTGCTGAGTTGGTTCAGTGCTGAGTCGGTTCAATGCATAGTCATCCCACCGTCGACCACGAGCGTGGTCCCGGTGATGAACGATGATGCGTCGGAGGCGAGGAAAAGCAGCGCGGAGTCGAGCTCGGGCTGGAGCCCCAGTCGGCCGAAGATCGTGCTGCCGGTGATGTCCGCGAGCATCTTTTCCGGGATCTCGTCGGTCATCTCGGAGGCGAAGTACCCGGGGGCCAGCGCGTTGACGCGGATACCGCGGCGGCTGCCCCACTGCGCGGCGAGGTCGCGGGTCAGTCCGAGCACGGCCGCCTTGGTCGCCGAGTAGGCGGCCTGCGGTGCGAAGCCGGCGGTCAGGCCCAGGACGCTCGCGACGTTCACGATGCTCGCGCCCGGCTCCATGACGGCCGCGCACTCCTTGGCGGCCCAGTAGGCGCCGTTCAGGTTGACGTCCACCACCCCGCGGAACTGCTCGGGGGTCTCCTTGAGCGCGGGCACGGCGGTCCCGATGCCGGCGTTGTTGACCAGCACGTCGATGCGTCCGTGGGTGTCCATCGTGTCGCGGACCATCGCCGCACACGCCTCGGGGTCCGCGACGTCGCACGCCACGGTCGAGGCGGTGCCGCCGGCGGCACGCAGTTCCTCGGCGAGGGCGTCGAGCCGCTCGCGGCGTCGGGCGGCCAGCACGACCGTGGCGCCTGCCGAGGACAGGGCCCGCGCGAAGCCGGCCCCGAGCCCCGACGACGAGCCCGTGATCACCACGACGCGGCCGTCCAGCCGGAAGCGGTCGAGCACGGGCAGCGCGGCCTGCGGACCCGTCCGGGGATCGACCGGGGTGGGCGCTGCGGATACCGGCGTGCCGGAGGTGGACTCAGCCATCAGTTGGTGACCTTCCTGGAGTCGAGGATCGAGTGGCCGTGGTCGACCAGCTCGCGGATCTGCGGGCCGATGTCGCCGAAGTTCTGACCGGCCATGTCACCGGCCTCGGAGCGCGTCGCCACGCCCTGGGCGATCGCCGCGAACTTGAACGTGGCGAACGCCAGGTACCACGGCATGTGGGACGGATCGGTGCCGGTGGCCGCGCAGTACCGGTCGAGCAGCCGCTGCGGTCCGGGCCAGCCCGGTTCGGTGGTGATGCTGGGGATGAGCGGCACCGTCGGCCCATCCGGGTCACCCCAGTACAGAACCGTCTGCGCGAGGTCGGCGACCGGATCTCCGAGGGTGGACAGCTCCCAGTCGAGGATCGCCTTGATGCGGCCCGGGTCGTCGGGGTCGACGACGTAGTTGTCGAGCCGGTAGTCACCGTGGATGATCCGCGACGACGGCGAGGTGGGCATGCTCTGACCGAGACGGGCGGCCAGGTCGGGCAACCGGTCGGCTCGAACGGAGTCGGACGCCTTCTCGGATTGCCCGAGCCAGCGCCGCAACTGCCGCTCCAGATAGCCGTCCGGGCGGCCGAGATCCCCCAGGCCCACCGCGTTCTGGTCCACGGCGTGAAGCGCGACCATCGCGTCGATCTGGGCGTCCGCCATGGCCGCCTTGTCGTCGTCGGACTCGGCGAAGCCCGCCGGCAACGCGTCACGGATGACGTGGCCGACCACCTTCTCCATCACGTAGTACGGCACGCCCAGGTCCTCACCGGTGGTCTCATTGAGCACCACCTTCGCGACCGGCACGTCCGTGTCCGCCAACCCGAGCTGGATCCGCGCCTCGCGGCCCATGTCGTGCGCGCTGGGCAGCAGCTCGCCCGTCGGCGGTCGCCGCAGGATCAGCTCCCCCGCGTCGGAGCGGAGCGTGAACGTGAGGTTGGACTTGCCACCGGCGATGAGGTCGGCGTCGAAGTCCGCCCAGGCCTGGTCACCGGTGGCCTCGGCGATCTTCGGCCCCACGACGTCGGGGCGGAGCAACTGGTCGACGGACAGTCCCGTGGACTCGGACGATGAAGTGGTCATGGCGTGGATCCTCGCGGTTGATGGGCGACCGGGCGGGCGGTTCGGGTGGATCAGTTGTGGCCGACGCTCAGTTGTGGCCGACACGGTGCAGGTCGTGACCCCGGGTCTCCTTCATGAAGGCGGTCGCGACCATCGTCGCCACGCAGAGGGCGATGATGTAGGCGCTGATCATCCAGTACAGATCCCACTCGATGAACTGGGCGTTGAGGTACGGCGCACTGCCGCCGAACACCGCGACGGACAGGGAGTACGCGAACCCGATGCCCGCCGTGCGCATCTTGGTGGGGAACGCCTCCGACATGAAGGAGGACAGGATCGAGCCGGCGGCCGCGACCAGGGTCATGGCGACGAGCGAGGCGAGGAACAGCGTCCACGGGCGGTCGTCGATCATCCCCATGAGCATCGGCGTGGTGATGATCGTGCCGATGGCGAAGATGAAGATGACCGGGCGCCGGCCGATGTGGTCCGAGAGCAGACCCCACAGCGGGAGGGTGCACAGGGCGATGAGCTGGCTGCCGAAGATCGCCCAGAACGCGGCCTCCGAGTCCATGTCACGCTGCGTGATGGCGAACGTCGAGGCGTAGGAGCTCCAGGTGTAGTGCGCGACGGTGATGCCGGAGACCATGGCCACGACCAGCGCGATGGCACCGGCGAGCTTGCGGCGCGAGAACGTGGCGACCGGGGAGGTCGGGTCGGCGGCGGCGGCCTCGGCGGCCTTGTCGAAGACGTCGGACTCCTCCATGCCGGACCGCAGGTACAGCACGAACAGCGCGAACACGGCGCCGAGCAGGAATGGCACGCGCCAGCCCCACTCGCCGACGGCGGACTCGGAGAGCACGGCGGTGATGCCGCCGCCGATGCCGTAGGCGATCACGGTGCCGCCCATGATGGCGACGAACACGAGGCTGCCCCACATGCCGCGACGGTGCGGCGGTGCGATCTCGGCGACGTAGCTGTAGGCGGTGGCCGACTCGCCACCGTGGGCGAAGCCCTGGATCATGCGGCACAGGAGCAGCAACGCCGAGGCGAAGATCCCGAGCGTCTCGTAGCTCGGGAGCAGGCCGATGAGCAAGCTGGCGCCGGCCATCATGAGCATGGTGGTGATGAGGACGAACTTGCGTCCGCGCACGTCCGCGATCCGGCCGAAGACGATCCCGCCCAGCGGGCGCATGAGGAACCCGACCGCGAAGACGGCGAACGTGGCCAGCAGCGCCGAGACCGGGTTCTCGTTGTTGAACATCACCGCGGCGATGTACGGGGCGAAGACCGCATAGGCCGTCCACTCGTACCACTCGAACAGCTGCCCGGTGGTACTGGCGGCCAACGAGCGGACGCTGCCACGGTTCGCCTTGTCGGACTGGTGTGGGGCTGCGGTGGCGGCAGTGGCGGCGGTGGCGGCGGTGGCGCCGGCCCGCCCGCGGTCGTCGGGGTCGATGGTGGCCTCGGCCATGTCAGTTCCCTTCGGTGGGAGTGGAGGAGTGGGAGGGGGTGTGTTCGTCGCGGAGTTCGCGACGGCGGATCTTTCCGGTCTGGGTTTTGGGGAGCTCGCCGACGACGTGGACCTCGCCCGGCCGCTTGTAGGCGGCGAGCCGATCCGAGGCGAACGCGATCAGCTCGTCCTCGGTCGCCGTCCGCCCGGCCTTGAGCGAGACGAACGCGACGACCTTCTCGCCGCGGTACTCGTCCGGCAGTCCCACGACGGCGGCCTCGAACACCGCGTCGTGCTCGTACAGGGCGTCCTCGACCTCCCGCGGCCAGACCTTGTAACCGGAGGCGTTGATCTGGTCCTTGAGGCGGTCCACGAGGTACACCCAGCCGTCGGCGTCCATGACAGCGACATCGCCGGTGTGCAGCCGGCCGCCGGGCATGGTCGAGGCCGTAGCGGCCTCGTTGCGCCAGTAGCCGGACACGATCTGCGGTCCCGACAGGACGAGCTCGCCCTGTTCGCCCGGGGCGACCGGCTGGTCGTCGACGCCGACGACCTCGGCGCCGATCCCCGGCAGCGGCACGCCGATGGACAGGGTGCCGCTGGTCTCGTCGACCGGCGCCCGCGACCCGGGCGGCACCGCGATGACCCCGGAGGTCGTCTCGGTCATGCCGTATCCGTTGTGGATGTAGTGGCCGAACCGCTCCGCGAAGCGCTCGACCGTCGACGGCGGGATGGGCGCGCCCCCGCTGTAGAGGGTCTTGACCGACGCGAAGTGCTCCGGTCCCGCCTCGTCGAGGCGCATGAGCGCGTTGTAGGCGGTGATGGATCCGATGGTGAAGGTGACCCCGTGTTCGCGGAACGCGTCGAGCATGACGCCGGGCCGGAAACGTCCGGCGAAGACGAGGGTGGAGTCGGTGATCAGCGCGACGGTGGCGTTGATGACGGCGCCGGTGATGTGGAACAGCGGGGCGATCGCCAGCACCACGTCGCCCGGGACGAGATCCACGAAGTCGGCGAAGCTCCGCGCGACCGCGATGACGTTGGCATGCGAGTTCATCGCCCCCTTGGGCGGCCCGGTGGTTCCCGAGGTGTAGGTGAGAAGCGCGAGGTCGTCGGGGGTGACCTCCGCCGGCTCCGGGGTGCGTCCCTCGAACTCGCGGATCAGGGAGATCAGGTCGCCGTCCGGCGAGGGCTCGACCTGCTGGTCGTCGCCGAACGCGCGGGGGTCGTTCCGGGTCTGCAGGTCGCGCTCGCTCGTACTGACGACCCATGCGACGTCCGTACCGCTCACGGCGTCGCGGATCGCCGTGGCGTCCCGGTCGGTGGCGATGATCCCCACGGCACCGGAGTCCTCCACGGGCAGCCTGAGTTCCCGGCCGAAGTACATCGGGTTGAGCACCACGGCGGCGGCGCCGATCTTCCACAGCGCCAGCATCGCCAGCGCGTACTGCGGGATGTTCTGCAGGTGGATGCCGACGCGGTCACCCGGCGCCACCCCCCGGACCTGCAGTGCGGTGGCGAGCGCATCCGCCATCGCGTCGACCTCGCGGGCCGACAGCGTGGTGTCGAAGTAGGCGACGGCCGCCCTGTCCGGCGAGGAGTCGACTCGCTCACGCCAGGCGTCCACTAGCGTCGACTGCCGCGTCACGAGGCTCTCGTCGAGGCCCGGTGGGTACAACGTGCGCCACGGCCGTGGGTCTTCCTGGCTCATCCTCGCTCCTCTCGTTCACGATTGTTGTGCGGTTCACCGACCGATCGATCGCTCGGTGTGCCATAGTGTTACCCACACCACAACTGGTGTCAAGCGAAGGGTGGCTAGTGTTGTGACGATGAGTGAGGAGACCGCGACGTTGGAGGCCGCGACGTTGGCGCAGTGGCGCGAGTTCGGCACCGACGAACTCTCCCCTCCGCTCCGCGCGGCCCTGGTGGTCTTCGCAAGGCACGGGTATCACGGTGCCTCGATCCGGTCGATCGCCGAGGCCGCCGGGTTGTCCGTCCCGGGCCTCTATCATCACTACCGATCGAAGCAGGCCATCCTCGCAGCGGTCGTCGACCAGGCCATGGCGGAAATGCTCACGCATACGCAGGCCGCGGCCGACGACGCCGGCGACCGCACCGTCACCAGGTTCGAGAACATCGTGGAGTGCCTCGCCCGCTTCCACATGGCACGGCGCGACCACGCGTTCGTGGCGTCCACCGAGATGCGCAGCATGGACCCGGACGTGCGCGCACGCCACATCGCGCAGCGCGATGCGCAGCAGAAGATGCTCGAGGACGCCATCCGCGCCGGTGTCGACTCCGGGGAGTTCTCCTGCGCCCACCCCGAGGACGCGGCCCGCGCCATCGCCTCACTGTGTGTGTCGATCGCGTCCTGGTACCGGCCAGACGGGCCGCTGTCGGCCGACGACGTCGTCGCCCGCCACCTCGAGTTCGCCCGCGGGATGGTCGGCGCGGCACGCGGCTGAGGTCGACGGCGCCGCACGCGGCTGGGATCGACGGCGCCGCACGCGGCTGAGACCCACCCGGTCAGCGTCTGCGCTGCCCCCGACCCACCGGCTTCGGCGCACGTTCGGCGCGGGCCTTCGCCTTGGCGGCGGCCTTCTCCTTCGCGGTCCGTTTCTCGCGCGGGGGCTCGCCCGCTCCGCGCGAGGTGCCCGCCCTGCGACCCCGCACGATCCCCACGAACTCGTCGATCAACTCGTCGCTCTCCCGCTCAGGTGACCAGGCGATGCCCATCCGGGTCGCGGGGACCCCGTCGACGGGCCGCGCCACCACGTCGCGCCGACTCAGCGACCGCGCGTACGGCGCCGGCAGAACGAGCAGCCCCACGCCGGCGGCGACGAGGTCCACCGCGGCGGACACCTCGTCGGGCGTCGCCGTGATCGGATCCACCGGCTCGACCCACCGCTCCCCCTCGAGGTCGGCGATCCCCAGCGAGTCGAAGGCGGCGAGCTCGTGGTCCTTCTCGGCGAGCACGGCCATCATCTCGGTGTACAGCGGGACCCGGAGCAGTCCGGCCGGCGCCGAGCGCGGCGCGTCGTCGGGTTCACGGAGGAAGATCACGTCGAAGCCGTCGTCGCCGGCGGAGTCCGCGAGCTCCGCCCACGGGTCACCGGTGCGTCGGGCCGAGATCGGCACGCGTGGATTGCGCTCGCGCCACCGCGCGAGCCACTTGTCCGGCTGGACACCGGGGACGTAGCCAACCCGTAGACGGGGGCCGTTGCCCGTGTTCTCGTCGGTCATCGGCCCCCGCCTGTCGTTTTCTCGACCCGCCTCAGCCCAGGATCTTCCAGTCCTCGAGACCCTCGTACAGCGGCTTCGACGCGGCCAGCGCGGACACGCGTTCACGCAGGGCGGTGACGTCGGCGCCCGTCCCCGCGGCCAGCGCGGTGCCGATGATGTCCGCGACCTCGCGGAAGTCCTCGGCTTCGAACCCGCGGGTGGCCAGGGCGGGCGTGCCGATCCGCAGGCCGGAGGTCACCATCGGCGGACGCGGGTCGAACGGCACCGCGTTGCGGTTCACCGTGATCCCGACCTCGTGGAGGAGGTCCTCCGCCTGCTGGCCGTCGAGCTCGGAGTCACGCAGGTCCACCAGGACGAGGTGCACGTCCGTGCCGCCGGTGAGGACGGAGACGCCGGCGTCCCGGCAATCCTGGGCGGTGAGCCGCTCGGCGAGGATCTGGGCACCCTCGATCGTGCGCTGCTGACGCTCGCGGAACTGCTCCGTCCCGGCGATCTTCATGGCGGTGGCCTTGGCGGCGATCGCGTGCATGAGCGGGCCGCCCTGCTGGCCCGGGAACACCGACGAGTTGAGCCTCTTGAACAGCTCGAGGTCGTTGGTGAGGATCATGCCGGAGCGCGGCCCGCCGAGCGTCTTGTGGACGGTCGTGGAGACGACGTCGGCGTGCGGGACGGGGCTCGGGTGCAGGCCGGCGGCGACCAGGCCGGCAAAGTGGGCCATGTCCACCCACAGCTTGGCGCCGACCTCGTCGGCGATCTCGCGGAACTTCGCGAAATCCAGGGTCCGCGGGTAGGCCGACCAGCCGGCGATGATGACATCCGGCTTCTCCGCCAGCGCCATCTCGCGGACGGTGTCCATGTTGACCTGCATGGTCTCCGGATCCACCTCGTAGGCGGCGACCTCGTAGAGCTGGCCGGAGAAGTTGAGCTTCATGCCGTGCGTGAGATGCCCGCCGTGGGCGAGCGATAGGCCCATGATCTTGGACCCCGGCTTCGCGAGCGCCATGAGCACCGCGGCATTGGCCTGGGCACCGGCGTGCGGCTGGACGTTCGCGTACTTGGCGCCGAAGACCTCCTTCGCGCGGTCACGAGCCAGGTTCTCCACCACGTCCACGTGCTCGCAGCCGCCGTAGTAACGGCGACCCGGGTACCCCTCGGCGTACTTGTTCGTGAGCACGGAGCCCTGCGCCTGCAGGACCGAACGCGGCACGAAGTTCTCCGACGCGATCATCTCGAGCGTGTCTCGCTGTCGGGCGAGCTCGCCGGCCATCGCCTCGGCGACCTCCGGATCGAGCTCGGTCAGGGAGGCGGTGAACACGTCGGTGTTCGGGTCGGTCATCGTTGCTCCTCGCACGTGGGCTTTGCACTTCGTACGAATCGTGTGGGGCCACGGCTCGTCTCGTCGTCGTCAGTCTAGTGCCACGCCACCCTGACACCCCCTCCCCCGTGGCCACCTGCCACAATCGGGAACCGTGAGCAGACAAGCCGGCGACTACACGCCGTACGTCGAGTTCGACCGTCGGAGCTGGCGGCGCCTGCGGCGTGCGATGCCCATGGTGCTCACCGAACAGGACCTCGAGGGCCTCCGGGGCCTGGGCGAACACCTCGACCTCGACGAGATCGCGGAGATCTACCTGCCGCTGAGCCGGCTCATCCACCTGCAGGTATCCGCCAGACAGCGGTTGTTCCAGTCGACCAATCTGTTCCTCGGCGAGACCGTGGACGCCCCCATGCCGTTCGTGATCGGCGTGGCCGGATCGGTGGCGGTCGGCAAGTCCACCTCCGCCCGTGTGCTGCGCGCGCTGCTCACCCGCTGGGACTCCCACCCCCGGGTGGACCTCATCACCACCGACGGCTTCCTTCACCCCAACCGCGAACTCCAGCGGCGCGGACTGATGCACCGCAAGGGCTACCCCGAGTCGTACGACCGGCGCGCGCTGCTGCGGTTCGTCACCGAGGTCAAATCCGGAGCCCCGGTCGTGCGCGCGCCGGTGTACTCACACACCAAGTACGACATCGTGCCCGGCGAGTTCATCGAGGTCCGCCGACCCGACATCCTCATCGTGGAGGGCCTCAACGTCCTGCAGACGGGTCCGCGCCTCATGGTCTCGGACCTGTTCGACTTCTCGCTCTACGTCGATGCGCGGATCGAGGACATCGAGCAGTGGTACGTCGAGCGCTTCCTCGAACTGCGGAGCACGTCGTTCTCCAACCCCAACTCGCACTTCGCGCACTACGCCGACCTGTCCGACAAGGCGGCCCGGCTCGCCGCCCGCGAGATCTGGACGTCGATCAACCGGCCGAACCTGGTGGAGAACATCCTGCCCACCCGGCCGCGCGCGACGCTGGTGCTCCGTAAGAACTCGGACCACTCCATCCAGCGGCTGCGCCTGCGCAAGATCTAGAGCGGCGGCGTGCCCGTCTCCCCCTCTGGGACGCCACGCCGCCGCAGCTCGGCCTCGGCGCGGTCGAGCCCGCCGTGTTCGAGCGCGGCCAGGGCGCTGCGGTCCGACCACACCAGTCGGCCGTGCCGGCGCACCTCCACCTCGAGCTCGCCCGCGAGGTGTTCGATCGACCCGGCGGAGTTCCGCTTCTCCGACGGCAGCGGGACCGGCAGCACGTGCGCGCGGTCCAGGGGCGAACGCCCGCTGATCCGGACCTGCCAGCCGTAACCGCGGCCCTCGAACTCCCACCGCTCGTCGGTCACCTCGGCGCGGACCGGCGAGACGACCGGGTTGCCCAGCCGGATGACCTTCCCGCCGGGCAGTCGCACGACAACTGCGGTCACCTCGGTGCGCAGCGGCCCGGAGTGGATCTGCCCGCCGGCGAACGCCACGCACGTGTTCGGCTCGGAGAACGCCTGCGCCTGGCCCCACCACCACGAGTCGGGGAAGCCCTCGGCGCCCCAGTTCTTCTCGCCGTACACCTCGGCGCCGTCGAACTCCCAGTGCTCACCGTCGAGTTCGGCCCACCCAGAAGCGCGGCCGCCGAGCAGCCAGGGGTGCCAGTACTGGTTGAGGGCGGGGACGGACTGGAAGATGCTCGAACCGCCGACGGCGTGGTGCGGCCACTGCACCGGGTCGGTGATGTTCACGTGCAGGCGAGCGCCCTCCCCCATGTCCACGCGGACCCCGTCGGGTCGGTACTCGAACAGTTCGCCGGAGCGGGCGCCGATCCGGTCCGGGTCGGCCCAGCCGTCGGGCGCGGCCATGAGGCGCAGGGTGGACGACAACGAGGACGACGAGGAGAAAGACGACGACAACGAAGAGCCCCCGTCTCCGTCCCGGCGCGATCCACCGGCCTCGATCGGGATCGGCGCCTCATCGGAGGCGAGCCCGAGCGTCGCCCAGTGCCCGTCGGGTCCCCGGTTGACCCCGATGAGGGCGATCACGACGCGCCCGCGCTCCCGGTCGGTGACGCGGAGGAAGTACCCCTCCATGGCCACGTCGTGTGCGCGGAGCGGATCGCCGAAGGGCAGGTCTGCGCCGGTCGCCCGGTATCGCCGGAGGAGTCCCATGGGGTTCAGCGTCCCATAATCGGCTTAGGGTGGAGCCGTGAATGCGACTCAACTCGGCCTCCGTCCGCCTCGGGAACGGGTCGATCCCCGGTGCCGGCGGTGGTGGACGGCGCAGGTCGCCCTGTGGATGGTCGGGCCGCTGCTCGTGCTGGCGGCATCGACGCTGATCGTGGGCCCGTGGATGCTCCTCGCCACCGCCGGGTGGGCGTTGCTGACAGCAGCGGCGCTGGTAGTGGTGCCCCGGGTGCGGTGGGCGATCCACCGCTGGGAGGCCACCGACACCGCCGTCTACAGCCGTAGTGGACTGTTCTGGGAGGAGTGGCGGGCGGCTCCCCTGTCGCGCGTCCAGACCGTCGACAAGACCCGCGGCCCGCTCCAACGACAGTTCGGCCTCGCCACCGTCGTGGTCACCACCGCCTCGTCGAAGGGCGCGGTGCGCATCAGCGCCCTCGACGCCACGCAGGCCGAGGAGATGGCCGACCGCCTCACCCTCCTCGCCGAGGACGATCAGCGGGACGCCACATGACCGGCCCGGCCGATCCGGGCGGCCCGCACCACCCCTCCGACCTCGCCGGTCCGGACGGCCCCGCGGGCGCGGACCACTCGGCCGGCGCGGGCCATGACGACTGGCTGCCGCTGGACCGTCGGACGATCACCTCCACGACCGTGGTGGTCGCCGCGGCACTCGTCGCCGCGGCGGTGCCGACGGCGATCGGCATGCTGGTGGGCGGCCTGGCCATCGGCTGGGTACTCCTCTGGACGGTGGGCGGGGTGGTAGTCGGAACCGTCGCCACCGCGATCGCCGAGTCCGCCCGCCTGACGGTGACCCGCTACCGCGTAGACACCCACCGGATCGAGCGCCGGGTCCGCTTCCTGTCGAGCACCACGTCGTCACTGTCGACGCACCGGGTCCGCAACGTGGAGATCACCGCCGACGTCGTCCAGCGTCGCCTCGGTATCGCCACCCTCAAGCTGGCCAGCGGTGAGACAGACGGGTCGAGGATGACGTTGGCCGCCCTCGACCGCGCCGAGGCCGAAATCCTGCGCCGCCGCCTGCTGGCCGACCGCGCCGACGCGGACACGCACGAACTCGCCCGCCTCGATCCCCGGTGGGTCCGCTACGCCCCGGCCAGCCTCATGACGCCGGTGTTCGGCCTGGTGGGCTTCGGCATCGTGCTCCAGGTGGCCGACTGGTTCAACGCGGTGCCGGCGGTGCTGGAGTGGGTCTGGGACCGCGTCGGCGGGCTGCCGTTGCCCGTCCTCGCCATCGGCGTGGTGGCCCTGACCCTGGCCATCGGGACAGTCGCCGCCACGGTGCTGTTCGTGGAGAACTGGTGGGGCATGCGCCTCGAGCGTCACCGCGACGGGTCGCTCGAACTTCGCCGAGGCCTGGTCGTGGGCCGGCACGCGACATTCGACGGCCGACGCGTCCGTGGCATCACGCTGCACGAGCCGCCGGGGTTCCGCGCGCTCGGGGCCGCCCGGCTGGACGTGATCGCCACCGGCGTGGGTATCGGCAACGACGAGAACGGCAAGCCCAAGCAGAGCCCTGCGCTGGTCCCGGCCTCGCCGCGCGACGTGGCGGCTGGCGTGGCGGCGGAGATGCTCGGGACACCGGTGCCGGGTACGGCGGCGGGCACGGCAGCCGTGAGGACGGAGGCCGCGAAGACGGCGGCGGCGGGCACACCGGGGCCGGACGCGCTGCGCTCCCATCCGCCTGTGGCGCGACGACGACGAGCCGTCCGCGCGGTGGCCGCCACCCTCGCCCTCGCCGGGATCGCCCTCGTACCCGCGCTCGTGTGGCCGTGGCTGTGGTGGGTTCCCGTCACCGTGGCGGCGGTCGGTGGGACGGTCGCCGCGTGGGCCGCGGTCGACAACTACCGCGGACTCGGCCACGCGGTGGGCGGCACGGTGGTCACGGTCCGTAAGGGTTCGCTCCTGAGACGGACCGATGTCCTGTACCGCGACGGGATCCTCGGCTGGAACGTGCGGCGCACCCCGTTCCAGCGCCGGGCCGGGCTGGTGACGCTGGTGGCGACTTCGGCCGGCGGCGGCGGTGCGTTCCGACTGCCGGACGTCGCCGAGGCCGAGGCGCACGAGGTGTGGTCGACCGCCGGCGACGTGTGGGACCACCTGGCCGAGCCCCGCGACTGAGCGACTCTGCAGCTGAGCGACTCTGCAGCTGGGCAACTCCGCGGCCGAGCCACCCCGCGCGGGCGCAGGCCCGGTCAGTCGGCGTCCACGGGCCTGTCGTCGGTCGCCGGATCCAGCTTCCGGACCAGACTGGGCGCCAGGTCGGACAGCGCGTACTCGTCGAGGAGCCGCCGGGCCTCGTCGTCGTCGACCCCTGCGAAGACCCGCCCGATCGTGACCCCGTGCGTGGGCACGGCGACCACCCGGATCTCGTCCCCGGCCTCGACGGGGCCCGCGGCGAGGACCCGCGCGTACGCGCCCGGGCGCCCGCCCTCGGTGAAGCGCCGCACCCAGCGCGGCTTGCCCACGTGGTGGCCGAAGGTCTGACACGGGATCCGCGGCGTCGTGACCTCCATGCGCAGGCGGCCCACCTCCAGCACGGTGCCGATCTGCAACTGCGAGGTGTCGACCCCGGCCACGCGAAGGTTCTCGCCGAAGTACCCGGGCGGGATCGGGCCGCCGAACTCGGGCTCCCACTGCTCGACGTCGGAGTCCGAGAGCAGGTAGACGGCCTTCCACACCCCGCCGTGGTGCTGGCGATCTGCCTGGACGTCGCCGTGGAGGCCGTACTCGCGCACCTGGACGGGCCCGTCGACGGGCCGCTTGTCGATCGCGGTGACGCCGACCCGGCCGGGCACCTCGAGCAGCTGGTCCACCACGCACACGGCGCGGACGGTGAACACCTCGCCCACGGTGATCGGCCCGCGCTCCGCCTCCGCGCCGACCATCACTGACCGAACCGACGGTTGCGGGCTCCGTACTCGCGCATCGCCCGGAGGAAGTCGACCCGCCGGAACGCCGGCCAGTACGCCTCGGTGAACCAGATTTCCGAATACGCGCTCTGCCACAGCAGGAAGCCCGAGAGCCGCTGCTCGCCGGAGGTGCGGATCACGAGGTCCGGGTCGGGCTGGCCCGAGGTGTAGAGGTGCTCGCCGATGCCGTCGACGGTGATCGCGTCGACCAGCTCCTGCCCGCTGCAGCCCTTGTCGATCAGCTCCCGGACCAGCTCGCGGGCGGCGTCGGCGATCTCCTGTCGGCCGCCGTACCCCACCGCGACGTTGACCTTGACGCCCGGCCGGCCCCTGCTCACCTGCTCGGCGTGGCGCAGTCGCTCGGCGAGCCAGTCCGGCAGTACCTCGAGACGTCCGACGATCCGGACCTCCCAGTTCTTCCCCGGGCCGGTGATCTCGTCCACCACGTCCGCGATGATCTGCAGCAGTTCTCCGAGTTCCTCGGCACCGCGACCGAGGTTCTCCGTGCTGAGCAGGTAGATGGTGGCCACGTCCACACCGAGGTCGTCACACCACCCCAGCATCTCGGCGATCTTGACCGCGCCCGCCCGGTGACCGTGCGCGACGTCGGTGAACCCCGCCTCGCGTGCCCACCGGCGGTTCCCGTCCGCCATCACGGCGATGTGCCTCGGCAGCCTCGACTCGTCCAACGAGGCGCGGAGGCGCGCTTCGTACAGCGAGTACAGGGGGAAGGAGACGGCCACGCGGAAAGGGTACCGCGCGCCGTCGCCCGCCCAGTGGTGCCCCTCGGGCCGCCGACCCCGGGCCGACAGGGGCGCGGGGCCGACGGCGAGGGCCGCGGCGGGGCCGGCGGCGAGGGTGGCGGCGGTCAGCCTCGTCGGCCCCGGCGGACGGCCGCGGCGAGCGCGCGCAGGCTGTCGGCGGTGGTGTCCCAGCCGATGCACGCGTCCGTCACGGACCGGCCGTACACCAGCTCGTCGGCCTCGACGGACTGGGCGCCGGGCTCGAGGAAGCTCTCGATCATCAGTCCGGAGATGCCCTGCTCCCCCGCGCCGATCCGCTCGGCCAGCTCGGCCACGACCTCGGCCTGACGCTCGTGCGACTTGCCCGAGTTGGCGTGGCTCGCGTCCACCATCACCAGACCGGGCAGGCCGACCTTGCCGACCGCCGCGACGGCCGACGCGACGGACTCGGCGTCGTGGTTGGGTCCACCGGTCCCGCCGCGGAGGATGACGTGGCAGTCGGCGTTGCCGGCGGTCTCCACGACGGAGGCCCGGCCGTCGGCGTCGGTGCCGAAGAACACGTGCCGCGCCGCCGACGACCGGCAGCCGTCGACCGCGACCTGGACCTCGCCGTCGGTCCCGTTCTTGAAGCCCACCGGCATCGACAGGCCGGACACCAGCTGACGATGTACCTGGCTCTCCGTGGTGCGGGCGCCGATCGCGCCCCACGAGACGGCGTCGGCGATGTACTGCGGGCTGGTCGGCTCGAGGAACTCGGTCCCCACGGGTAGCCCCAGGTCGAGCACGTCGAGCAGCAGGGTGCGGGCGGTGCGCAGGCCGCGCGGGATGTCGTAGCTCCCGTCGAGCGCGGGGTCGTTGATGAGGCCTTTCCACCCGACGGTGGTGCGCGGCTTCTCGAAGTACACACGCATGACGATCAGCAGGTCCTCGGCCGTCTCGGCGGCGAGCGCGGCGAGTCGCGCCGCGTAGTCGAGAGCCGCCTCGGTGTCGTGGACCGAACACGGGCCGACCACCACGAGGAGGCGGTCGTCGCGCCCGGCGAGCACGTCGGCGACCTCGGCGCGACTGCGCTCGACCAGCGCCTCGCGGGCCTCGCCCAGCGGGAGCTCGCCGAGGATCTCGGTCGGCGTCGGCAGCGGGGAGTAGGACAGGACTCGCCTGTCGGCGGTCTGGGTGGGGTTCTCGGCGGTGACGGTCACGGCTGTGCACTCCTGGCGATGTGGTCGTGGCGGGCCGGGTGCCGTGATCTCTTCGGTGCCCTGTGTCTCGCGCACCCGGATCCGCCGTCTGGAAAGGCGGAAGGCGGCGACCATGGTGGTCACCGCCTCTAGGCTCCGGGTGTCGAGACGTCCGTCTAGCGGACGCGTGCGCTCGCGGCGCGGGCTCCACCCGGAGCCCACATAAAGCGCCAATAAGCGCGAGCGTTCGACATGCCGGACACGATAGCAGACGGACCCGGGCCGGCCGGAATCGCCTCGCAGCCCTACCCCGACAGCCGCTCCCGCGCCTGGCGTGTCGCCCGCGGGGCTGGCGTGTCGCTCCCGCGCCTGCTCGACCAGGACGCGGCCGCGTCCCGCCATGGCGTCTGGCGTGCACCGCTGCGCAGGCCAGACGCCGTCGCGAGGGGCGGCTGCGGAACCGTCCACACCGGAGCAGGCCGGACGGCACCCGCCATGTGAGGGGGAATACCGCCCCACACCCTTTTGTTTGACATGTCAGCAAGTTAAGATGGGGACACCAACAGACGAGAGGCCACCATCATGCAGTTCGGAATCTTCAGCATCGCCGACATCACCCCGGACCCCACCACCGGGCGGATACCCACCGAGCACGAGCGGCTGGAGGCCGTCGTCGAGTACGCCACGCTGGCCGAGCAGGTGGGCCTCGACGTCTTCGCGCTGGGTGAACACCACAACCCGCCGTTCGTGACGTCCTCCCCCACCACGACGCTGGGCTACATCGCGGGCAGGACCTCCGAGATCATCCTGTCGACGGCCACCACCCTGATCACCACCAACGACCCGGTGAAGATCGCCGAGGACTACGCCATGCTGCAGCACCTGTCCGGCGGCCGGGTCGACCTGACGATGGGCCGCGGCAACACCGGCCCGGTCTACCCGTGGTTCGGTCAGGACATCCGGCAGGGGCTGCCGATCGCGATCGAGAACTACGAACTGCTCCACCGCCTGTGGCACGAGGACGTCGTGGACTGGGAGGGTAAGTTCCGCACGGCCCTCCAACAGTTCACCTCGACCCCGCGCCCGCTGGACGGCGTCGCGCCCTTCGTGTGGCACGGCTCGATCCGCTCGCCGCAGATCGCCGAGCAGGCCGCGTTCTACGGCGACGGCTTCTTCCACAACAACATTTTCTGGCCGATCCACCACACCAAGCAGATGGTCGAGCTGTACCGCCGCCGCTACGAGCACTACGGTCACGGCTCGGCGGACCAGGCGATCGTCGGCCTGGGCGGGCAGTTCTTCGCCCGCGCCAACAGCCAGGACGCGGTCAACGAGTTCCGCCCCTACTTCGACAACGCCCCGGTCTACGGCCACGGCCCGTCACTGGAGGACTTCACCGCCCAGACCCCGCTGACCGTCGGCTCCCCGCAGCAGATCATCGACCGATACATGACGATGCGCGAGCACGTGGGCGACTACCAGCGTCAGCTGTTCCTCATCGACCACGCCGGCCTGCCCCGCAAGACCGTGCTGGAGCAGATCGAGATCCTGGGCACCGAGATCGTGCCGACCCTGCGGCGGGAACTCGACGCATTGCGCCCGGCCCACGTCCCGGACGGGCCCACCCACGCCGGGCGGGTCGCCGCCCGCGACGCCGACCTGGCCACCGCCGGCGACCCCGCCTACTCCGACGCGTACCGCTTCGGCACCGGCGACAACTGGACGGGACTCACCGCCGAGGGCGGTCAGCTCGCCCAGGAGCAGTCGCTGGCCCGCGCCCGCCTCAACCAGGCCCGCCTCGCCGAGGCGCCGGCCGGGAAGGACTCCAAGTGACCGACCCCCACAACAGCCACTCCGCCGGGCGGCCGCTCAACCTCGTCGTCGTCGCCGCCGGAACCTCGGTGCCCTCCAGCACCCGGATGCTCGCCGACCAGCTCACCGCCGCGACCCGCGACGCGCTCGCGCGGCACGGCCAGAGGGTCGACGTGACGGTTCTCGAGGCCCGCGAACTGGCGCACGAGGTCGTCGACGCCACCTTCACCAGGTTCCCCGGGGAGAAACTGGCCGCGGCGATCGACGAGATCGGCCGGGCGGACGGGCTGATCGCGGTGTCGCCCATCTACAACCAGTCGTTCTCGGGCCTGTTCAAGTCGCTGTTCGACGTCATCGAACCCGGCACGATCGCCGGCGTGCCGGTGGCGTTGGGCGCGACCGGCGGAACCGCGCGGCACTCGCTGGCGGTCGACTACGCCCTGCGGCCGATGTTCGCCTACCTCAAGGCCGACATCGTGCCCACGACCGTGTTCGCGGCGGCCGAGGACTTCGGCGCCGTGGCCACCGACGGCGACGAGGACTCGCTGCGCGCCCGTACCGCGCGAGTGGGGACCGAACTGTCGGACTACATGCTGCGGTTCGCCGGGGTCACCGCCGGCGCGGTGGCGCCGACGCGCGCGGACTCCGGCCGGGGACGGAAGACCGACGACGACGAGTTCAACGACTTCGTTCCGATGGGCGACCTCTTGGGCCGCTGAACCGGCGGGCGGGTTCGCCCTCACCACGGTCCGCCCTTCGGAGGTCGATCCGCCCGCGGGACCCGCAACGCGGATCGACATCCGAGGGGCGGACCGTGTGCTGGATTCGGGGCGGGCTCAGCCGGGGGGCGGGCTCAGCGGAGGTCGGGCTCAGCCGGGGGGCGGGCTCAGCGGGGGTCGGGCTCAGCGGGGGTCGGGCTGCCCGTCGGTCGACTCCAGGGGCGGGACGGCGCCACGGTCGGTGCCCTCGTCCGCGAGCTGATCCGGCTCGGGATGCTCGGAGTCGAAGCTCTCCGGCAGGTTCTTGATGTGCTTGTTCATGTTGCGGATGAGCAGCACGGTGGCGATGAGCAACAGCAGGATCACCGGGATACCGATCGGCGATGCCTTGCCGAACTCCGGTCCCACCGGGTTGTCGTTGTACCCGGGCGTACCGGGCGACTGGTTCTGCGCGAGGACCATCGCCGACTGGTACGCCAGGATCTGGACGTCCGGTCCCAGGGTGATCATCGTGGGTCCTCACTCGTGCTCGGGCCGACGGGGAGAGCGACGTACGGGTCGACTCCCTCGAACAGGTCTGTCTCGTATTCTCCCTCACCGAGCTCGGGAAAGCCCACCCGGCTGGCGGCGAGCTCGAACTCCTCGGTGGGCCACACCCGCTGCTGCATCTCCACGGGTGCGGCGAAGAACCAGCCGTTGGGGTCGATCTGGGTGGCGTGGGCCAGCAGTGCCGAGTTGCGCTGCTCGAAGTAGTCAGCGCACTCGACCCGCGTGGTGACCCGCTCCATGATGTCGGGGCGGTCCCCCCAGCGCGACAGGAACTCCTCGAAGTGGCGCACACCGTCGCGGGCGAACAGCTCGTCGTCCAGCAGCTGGAGGCGGCTCTTGGGGAACCCGTGGGTGTAGTAGACCTTGGCGATCGCCCACGGCTCACCGGCGTCCGGATACCGGGCGGGGTCGGCGGCGGCCTCGTACGCGGCCATCGACGCCGAGTGCACCTTCAGGTGATCCGGATGGGGATACCCACCGTTCTCGTCGTAGGTGATCATCACGTGGGGACGGAACTCCCGGATCCTGCGGACCAGGGACTCGGTGACCTCGTCGTCGTCGGCCAGGGCGAAACATCCCTCCGGCAGGGGTGGCGTGGGGTCACCCTCCGGCAACCCCGAGTCCACATATCCCAGCCAGTGGTGGTCGACCCCCAGGATGTCGGCCGCGCGCGCCATCTCACGCACCCGGACGCCCGTCAGGTCCGCGACGATGTCGGGGCGGTCCATCGCGGGGTTGAGGATGTCGCCCCGCTCGCCCCCGGTGCACGTCTCCACCAGCACGTGGACACCCTCGGCGACGTACCTGGCCATGGTTGCCGACCCCTTTGACGACTCGTCGTCGGGGTGGGCGTGGACCGCCATCAGCCGCAGACCGGCCATCGGGAGCACCTGCCGTTCTTCTCACGTGAGTGGATGACCGCACCATTCTATGGGCGTCGGCCCAGGCGCCGCCCCCGGCGGGGCCCGCCGGCGACCCCCGGCCGTCCCCGCCAGCGTGCCCCGATACCCTGGCTCCCATGAGTGAGCCGAGGTCGGACGCCCCGTCGCAGCCCCCCGTGGGCCCGCCCGCGGACCGGTACGCGACCGCCGACCGCGGCTCGAACCTGACCGGCAAGGTCGTCGCCGTCATCCTGGCGCTGCTCGTGGGCGGGTTGGTGGTCGCCGGCGTCTACACGACGTGGCGACTCAACCAGACGCCGGACATCACCGGTGAGGCGATCGGGGTGGAGGTCGTCGACGAGACCCGGGTCGACCTGACGTTCACCGTGACGCGCGAGGAGCCCGGCACGCCCGCCTACTGCATCATCCGGGCCCAGGAGGAGTCGAAGGGCGAACTCGGCCGACGCGAGGTGTACGTCCCACCGTCGGAGAACACCACGATCCAGATCGACGCGTCCATCTTCACCACCGCCCGCGCGTTCGCCGCGGACGTCTACGGCTGTGGTGACGACGTCCCCGACTACCTGCGCAGGTAGAGCCGCAGACGGCGCGGCCGTCAGGGCCGCGCGTATCGGCCGGCGGGCCACGGCGCCTGTGTTAGAATCGGCGCTTCAGCACGGCTCCCTTTTTCGCGGGGCCGTGTTTTTCTTACATCACGCACGCGAACAGATTGGAGTGCGCTCATGGCGAACGACACCCAGGTCCACTGGTTGACCCAGGAATCGTACGACCGCCTCATGGCCGAGAAGGAGGCGCTGATCGCCAACCGTCCGGTCATCGCCGCCGAGATCAACGAGCGGCGCGAGGAGGGCGACCTCAAGGAGAACGCCGGCTACCACGCCGCGCGTGAGCAGCAGGGCCAGGAGGAGGCCCGCATCCGGACCATCGACGACCTGCTGGCCAACGCCCAGGTCGGCGAGACGCCCACCGAGTCCGGTGTCGCGCTCATCGGCTCCGTCGTCCGCGCCTACTACAACGGCAACGAGGACACCAAGGAGACCTTCCTCATCGGTACCCGCGGCGAGGGCTCCGGCAAGGACGACCTCGAGATCTACTCCCCCGAGTCCCCGCTCGGCAAGGCCGTCCTCGGCGCCAAGAACGGGGAGAGCCGCGAGTACACCGCCCCCAACGGCAAGAAGGTCGCCGTCACCATCGTGACCGCGGAGCCGTACCACAGCTGACCGGCTGAAGACGGGGACCGGTGGTACGTTCTTCACGAATGTCGGGTCGCCTCCAGGCGGGCCCGAATCCGCCCCGGCGTAGCAGGAGTTCCACGTGTCAGACGGTTCCCAGGACAGGCCCCACGGCCCGGCCCCGACTATCGAAGCGGCGGCCGGGCGGGTCCTGGGACCGGCACTGCGGACCGGTCAGTCCCCCTTCGAGGACGACCTCTACACGTGGACGCCCGAGGTGGCCGAGGAGCTGGCCCGCCGTCTGGACTCCGACCCCGAGGAAGGGGCCGCCGGCGCGGCGCCCGGGTCGACACGCTCCCCCGTGATGCAGGCGCTGCACGACCAGCTCGAGGGCGCACCACGGCCCGTGGTCCTGCTCGCCGCCGAGCTGCTCTTCATCCAACAGCTCCCCCTGTCCACGGTCACGGCCCGCCTCAAGCGCGGCCGCGTCCGCGACGTGCTCTCCTGGATCGAGGACGCGCCCGCGATCCCCGCCGATCTCGACGAGGTCCTCAGCGAGAAGGGCCCGCTCACCGGGGGCCTGGGTTTCAACGTGCAGATGCGCGAGCACCTGCGCTGGCTGTGCTCGTTCGTCATCCACTGGGCGGAGCTCGACGCGTCCGTCCGGGACGCCGCGCTGTCGGACCCGTGGGAGTTCCAGCGCGCGGCCCGCTCCACCCCCGGTGACTGGCGGGCCATCCGCTACAGCCTCCAGTACCTCGTGTGGCCCGGCTACTTCCAGCCGATCGTCAAGCACGAACACAAGACCCGCATCCGCGACGCGTTCGCCGACCTCATCGGCGGCCCGTCTGGCATCGACGAGCTGGACATCGACCAGGACCTGCACCGCATCTCCGAGGTGCTCTCCGCGCAGCTCGGCCAGCCCGTCGACTGGTACCGCGGCTCCGTGGCCAACCAGTGGCAGCGCCACCGCGACGACCACTCCCGGCGCGCCTGGCTCGTGCGGCCCGGCCGCGGCGGCGTCGGCCAGGCCGGCCAGTGGGTCGCCCAGAACCGCATCGCGCTGCCCGCCTCGCACCTGCCGCGGATCCCCGCGCACGCCAGCCGGCTCGAGGTGTCCCAGGCCGTCGAGCAGGGTTATCCGCACCTGGACTACCAGGCCCGGTTCCAGCTCACGGCCGAACTGCACACCTTCCTGTCCCGGATGAACCCGCAGGACGTGGTGACCACGGTCGCCGACGCCAAACTGCATCTGGGCACCCTCACCGACGACCTCGGCTACGTCGACGACGGCGGACAGCAACTCGAGCGCTCGGTGCTGTGGAGCACCGTCACCCTCGACCTGGAGACCCTGCCCAGTCCCCTGTCCGAGCTGATCGGCGAGCCCGGCACGGTCGTCGACCTCACCGACGGGCTGGACGCGATGCTCTCGGCGATGCACCCCGGGCGCCACTCCGCGGAGTCGCAGGTCGCCGAGGCGCCCGCGGCCGGGGCGGTGCCGACCCTGCCCGAGGTCACCGATGAGCTGGCCGACGGCCTGCACATGCCCCGCGAGGAGTTGCAGGAGATCGTCGACACCCTGCAGCAGCGTCAGCAGATCGTGTTCTACGGCCCGCCCGGCACCGGCAAGACCTACCTCGCCCAGGAACTGGCCCGCTTCCTCGCCGGCCCCGACGACCCCAGCCGGGTCCAGCTGGTGCAGTTCCACCCCAGCTACGCTTACGAGGATTTCTTCGAGGGCTACCGACCCACGCTCACCGAGTCCGGGCAGCCCGGCTTCGCTCTCCAGGCCGGGCCGCTGCGGCGCCAGGCCGCGCGGGCGACCTCGGAGTCGGGCCGCGAGCACCCGAGCTTCCTCATCATCGACGAGATGAACCGCGCCGACCTGGCCCGCGTGTTCGGCGAGATGTACTTCCTGCTGGAGTACCGGGACCGGACCGTGCTGCCGCAGTACTCCCCCGACACCTCGTTCCGGCTGCCGCGCAACCTGTTCATCATCGGGACCATGAACACCGCCGACCGGTCGATCGCGATGGTCGACGCCGCCATCCGCCGACGCTTCGCGTTCATGGAACTGCACCCCGACACCCCGCCGGTGGCCGGCGTGCTCCGACGCCACCTCGAGGCGCGCGGCGTGACGACCGAGCCCGCGGAGCTGCTCGAGGCGCTCAACTCCGAGATCGACGACTCCGACCGCGACCTGCGGATCGGGCCGTCGTACTTCATGAAGGACCGGGCCACCGAGCCGGGCGGTCTCGAGGCGATCTGGCGCTTCGACCTGCTCCCGCTGCTCGAGGAGCACTACTACGGGCGGCTCACCCGCGCCGAGGTGCACGAGCGGTTCGGCCTCGCGGCGTTGCGCCGCAAGATCGGGCGGGCGTGACCGTGACTCCGACGCGCGCCGGCGCGCCGGCGTCGGCACAGTCGCCGGCGTCGCCGGTGGCGCTCGAGTTCGACGAGTTCGACCGCCGCGGCCGACTGGTCAACCTGAGCTGGGAGGGTGCGCAGCACCTGTCGCAGACCGGCCTCGTGGAGGTGCTGCCCGCCGGCCGCGACACGTGGCGGCTCATCCCCTGCGGCGCGGTGGGCTCGGTCCGCGTCGAAGGTCTGTCGGTGCGGGTCATGCCCGCCGCCAGCCTCGGCCTGACGCAGTTGTTCTTCCTGCTCGACCACGCGGCCGACGACCCGTTCCTGTCCTCATCGGTGCAGGCCAGGGACGACGACGAGCTGTGGACCTCCGTCGCCGAGTCCATGGCCCGGTTGGCGCACCGGGCCCTGTCCGCCGGGCTGCTGCGCGGGTACCGCAGGGTGGACGAGGCGCTGACCACCGTGCGCGGCCGGATCCGACTGGGTGATCAGATCCGCCGCCACCCGGGCATGACCATCCCGCTCGAGGTCACCTACTCCGAGTTCACCCCGGACATCGCAGAGAACCGCATCCTGCGCACGGCCGCCCACCGCCTGCAGTTCCTGCCCGAGCTGCCCGATGCCACCCGCCGCCGGCTGGCGATGGTCGACGCCCGCCTGTCGGACGCCACGCTCATCGGCCAGGGCGCGCCCGTGCCGGCGTGGACGCCCAGCAGGCTCAACGCCCGCTACCAGGACGCGCTCGCGTTGGCGGACCGCATCGTGCGACGGATCTCGGTGGAGGTCGAGGACGGCCACGCCGCGTCCGCGGCCTTCGTCACCGAGATGCCGGCACTGTTCGAACGCTTCGTGGAGGCCGAGCTGACCGCCGCCCTCGACGGCCGGGGTGGTCGGCTGCTGCAGAACCCCGTCGTCAACCTGGATTCCGGTGCCGAGGCGGACGACGCGCCGTCGGGTCGTCACAGCGCGCCGTCCGACGACGGTGACCACATCTCCGTGCGCACGGGGTTGGTGTACGAGGTCGACGGCGAGCCCGTCACCACGTTCGTCCCGACCTATCCCACGGACCGCCGGGCCCGCGCCGCCGAGCACTACCGACTGTTGGCCGCCTGCACCGCGCTCGGGGTGGACCGCGCGTACCTGGTCTACCCGGCCCAGCGGCGCGACGATTCCCCCCAGCCCCGACGGATCGTCCACACCGACATCTCGATCGTGGAGTACCCGATCGACCTCTCCCGCGGGCCGGCCGAGAGCAGGAGGGCTATCGTCGAGTTGGCCCAGCACGCCCGTGAGCTGGCCGCTCCGTCCGCCGCACGCCACCGGACGGGCTCACGCCACGACGCCGGGTCCCACCACAGCGCCGGGTCCCACCACAACGCAGAGTTCGACCACAACCCAGAGTCCGACCACAACCCAGAGGGGAGACGACACGCCCGATGACCGACGCCGACGACGCCTCCCGACGCCTCTGGATGAGCCTCGGGCTGGCTGCCGTCGGCACGGTCGGGGCGTTCCGCGGCGCCCAGGAGGTGCTCACGCAGCAGGCCCGGATCGCGCGCCGGGTGATCCCCAAGCCGACGTCGCGGCCCTACTCCGGCGACGGGCTCTACCGGCCCGGGGCCCGGTCACCCGAGCCGTGGCGACCCGGAATGACGTGCGATGTGCACATGATGATCTTCGGCGACTCGCTCGCCGCCGGCCTCGGCGCCGACTCCCCTGACGAGTTGCCCGGCGTCCTGCTGGCGCGGGGTCTGGCCGAGGAGTCCGGCTGGGACGTGCGGCTGAGCATCAAGGCGATCGTCGGCGCCACGTCCAAGGGACTGCCCGGGCAGATCGAGGCGATGCAGATCGCGCACGGCGACCCCGACATCTCGGTGATCCTCGTCGGCGGCAACGACATCACCTCCCGCAACGCGATCGGTCCCTCGGCGCGGCGAGTGGGCGACGCGGTGCGGGCGCTCCGGGAGAACGGTTCGCACGTCGTCGTGGGCACCTGCCCCGACCTGAGCATCATCAAGCCGGTCCCCCAGCCGTTGCGATCGGTCATGTCCGGCCTGAGCCGACGCCTGGCCGGCGCGCAAGCCGTGCAGGCCCGCAGGGCCGGCGGCATCCCCGTCTCCCTGGCGGAGACGCTCGCGCCCGAGTTCCACCGTCGCGGCGAGAGCCTGTTCTCGCCCGACCGGTTCCATCCCAACTCGGCCGGATACGAACTCGCCGCCGGCCTGCTGCTGCCCGCCGTGTGCGTGGCGCTGGGCGTGTGGGAGGACGTGCCCGAGGAGCAGCTGCCGCACGATGCCGAGGAGGCCGCCGCCTCGCTTGAGGCCGCCGAGAGCGCCGCCGATCTCGCCGTCTCCGGCAGCTCCGGCGAGACTGCCGACACCGGCGCGACCGCCGGCACCGGTGCGCCCGCCGAGACTGCCGACACCGGCGCGCCCGTCGAGCACCGCGAGTCCGTGGTGGCCCGGCTGACCAAGCGCCTGACCGACTTCGTCCGCACTCACGAGGATGCGGACGACGGTGACCGGAGCACGTTCCTGCATAATGAGGACGTGGACGGTGACCCCGAGAGCACGGGCGAGGCCCGTTAGGCCGCGGACACCCTCCGACGCCGTAGCCGGATCCTGACACCGGCCCGCTCGACGCGGGACGACCCGGATCCCCAGGACTGACCCGACCACACCAGCACTCACCCGCAACGAAGGAGCTTTCCATGCCGGAAGCCGTGATCGTCTCGTACGCCCGTTCCCCCATCGGGCGCGCCAACAAGGGTTCCCTCGTGGGCATCCGCTCCGACGACCTCACTGCCCAGATGGTCAGGGCCGCGCTGGACAAGATCCCCGCGCTCGACCCCACCGAGATCGACGACCTCATGCTGGGCTGCGGCCTGCCGGGCGGCGAGCAGGGCTTCAACATGGGCCGTGTCGTCTCCGTGCTCGCCGGCCTGGACACCGTCCCGGGCACCACCGTGAACCGCTACTGCTCCTCCTCGCTGCAGACCACCCGTATGGCGCTGCACGCGATCAAGGCCGGCGAGGGTGACGTGTTCATCTCCGCCGGTGTGGAGACCGTCTCCAACTTCTCCAAGGGCACCGCCGACCACTGGCCGGACACACACAACCCGATCTTCGCCGACGCCGAGGCCCGCACCGCCACGCGCGCAGAGGGCGGCGCCGAGACCTGGACCGACCCGCGCGCCGAGGGCCTGCTGCCCGACGTGTACATCCCGATGGGCCAGACCGCCGAGAACGTGGCCCAGATGACCGGCATCACCCGCGAGGAGCAGGACCGCTGGGGCGTGCGCTCGCAGGAGCGCGCCGTGGCCGCCGTCGACCGTGGCCACTTCGCCAATGAGATCACCCCGGTGACGATGCCCGACGGCACCGTCGTCTCCGCCGACGACGGCCCGCGGCCCGGCACCACCTACGAGAAGATCTCGCAGCTCAAGCCGGTCTTCCGTCCCGACGGCACCATCGCGGCCGGCAACTGCTGCCCGCTCAACGACGGTGCTGCCGCCCTGGTGATCATGTCCGATACCAAGGCCAAGGAGCTGGGCCTGACCCCGCTCGCGCGCGTCGTCTCCACCGGCGTGTCCGGCCTGTCGCCCGAGATCATGGGCCTGGGCCCGATCGAGGCCGTCAAGAACGCCCTGCGGATCGCCGGCAAGTCGATCTCCGACATCGACCTGTTCGAGATCAACGAGGCGTTCGCCGTGCAGGTGCTCGGCTCGGCCCGCGAGCTCGGCATCGAGGAGGACAAGCTCAACATCAACGGCGGTGCCATCGCGCTCGGCCACCCCTTCGGTATGACGGGCGCCCGCATCACCGCGTCGCTGCTCAACAACCTGCAGGCCGAGGACAAGCAGTTCGGCGTCGAGACCATGTGTGTCGGCGGCGGCCAGGGCATGGCGATGGTGCTCGAGCGCCTCAGCTGATCCCATCCGGCGTGGCCTGAGCCCGCGCCACCCCGCGGCACTGCGAGCGCCCCGGGCACGCTTCTCTCGAGGAAGTGTGCCCGGGGCGCTCTCGCCGTTGGTCTTGCAGCCGGCTACCCCGGCGGCGCCCGCGGGGTGTACGAGGCGGGCCGGGCACGCCGGCCGCCGCCGGAACCCCATCGCCGCCACACCCGAAATGCCGACGACCCCGGCTCCCCTCGCGGGGGGCCGGGGCCGTGGGATTCGCCGGAACCTGACCTGATCAGTCAGGCAGCGCTACAGCGCGCGCCGGTCAGTCGCGGAAGTAGCTCATGAGGCGGAGGATCTCGACGTACAGCCACACCAGGGTGACCGTGAGGCCGAGCGCGACGCCCCACGCCATCTTGGACGGGGCACCGGCGCGCACGAGGCGGTCGGCGTTGTCGAAGTCCATCAGGAAGCTGAACGCGGCCAGGCCGATGGCCAGGAGGGAGAAGCCGATCGCGATCGGGCCGCCGTCGTAGAGCGGGTTGGTGCCGGTGAACAGGCTCAGCACGATGCTGCCCAGGGCCGCGAACAGCACGCCTACGATCGCGGCGGACATGAAGCGGGTGAACTTGGGCGTCACGCGCACGGCGCCGGTCTTGTAGACGAACAGCATGCCCACGAAGACGCCGATGGTGCCGAGGATCGCGGCACCCACCGCGCCGAGGACACCGCCGGTCCCCTGCAGGTCGATGGTGAACAGGTACGTCGCCGCGCCGACGAACAGCCCCTCGAGGGCGCCGTAGGTCAGGGTGACGGGCGCGGAGTCCATCTTGCGCGCGAAGGTGGCGATCAGAACGGTGATCAGGCCGCCGATGCCGCCGACCAGGATGAACGGGAACAGCAGCCCCGGGTTCATCGTGATCAGGTAGAAGGAGATCGTGCCGACGATGGCGAGCAGACCGAGGGTCGTGCCGGTCTTCGCGACCACATCATCGATCGTCATGGGCCGCGTGTCGGCGGCGAACTGCGGGTGCGCCTGCGGGGCACCGTAACCGGCCTGGGCACCGAAGCCCTGCTGGCCGTACTGGCCCTGCTGGAAGGCGCCACGGCCGGCACCACCGAGATGGGTGGCGCCGCGGGCACTGTCCGTGGACAGTGAACTGAAGACCGGGTTGCTACTGGTGCGCATCGAGGTCCCTTCGGAATTGTCGGGGAAGGTCGTTGGTCGAGAGTCCCCGCCGGGTCACCGACGAATCACTCGTACATAGTCAACGCGCGGGCTCACCTGTGTGTTCCCGGCGCCGATACCCATCTTGCCCGATCCGTTCGCCCGGCCCGGAACGACTCACGGGAACGACGACGACGACGAAGATTTCAGCGCCGAGCGATTCTGCGGTCCCCGACGCCGCGGATCATTCGCAGGCGACACCGTCGTCGTCGCGGTCCAGTTTCGAGGCGTACCCCGGCTGCCCGCGGTACAGCGGCGCGACGCCGGCGGCCCGGGCCGCCGAACAGTTGGCGTAGTACGCCGCCTGCGGGACCGGCTCGGCGACCGGGGCGGGCGCGTAGGTCTGCGGCGGGGCGTACGTCTGGACCGGGGCGGGCGCGTACGTGGGCTCGGGAGCCACCGGCTGCCGGGGCGCGGACTCCGACTCGACGGCGACGGGCGTGACCGGGGTCGCCGAGGCCGGTGAACTCGTGGGGGTCTGCGTCACGGTGGTCGTCGGCGCCGCGGCCCGGGCCGTGGTGGTGACGGTGCTGGTCGCGGCCACCGGGCTCGAGGCCGGGGTCGGCGTGGGCGCGGGGGTGGGCATCAGTGCCGCCCCGACGATGAACATGGCCACCGAGACGGAGCCGACCACCGGCCAGCGACGGGTGAACGGGCGCAGCGGGGTGTTCCAGGTCAGCGGGCTCAGCGCGTCCGGGGCGACGAAGCCGGACATCGACTGCGCGGCGAGAGCGGCCTGCCGGTCGAGTTGGAAGTCCTCCTCGGCGTGGGTGCGGTCCTCACGCTCGCAGAAGACCCACCACCCGCCCGCCACGGCCATGGCCAGACCGATGAGCGCCATCGCCACCGACTCGAGGACGCCGCTGCCGAGCGTTCCGAGCGCCCCCACCAGTATGATCCCGCCCATGACCAGGCCGGCCCAGGCGAGGACCGGCTTCCAGACGGGAGGCGTGAGGTAGGTGGGCTCGGTCAGGGTCGGACGGGCCATGGAGGGCAGGACGATCGGCATGCTCGCGGTCTTTCGAGGGAGGTGAGGTGCCCGCGGCGGCCAACGGACGACGCGCGGTGAGGATGTGAACACTACTCCACCGCGTGCCGCCCGCCAAAGAAACCCTTATCCAGACCGGGGTCGGCCCCGCGCAGGGTCCACTACCCCAGCGCCACCTTGTGGTTCCACGATCGCGCGGTGCGCCAGAGGCAGAACGCCGCCACCGCGACCAGGGAGACCACGAACCCGACCGGCATGACCTCGCTGGTCGTGTGCCCCGCGGCGAGCTCGCCGACAAGGTCGAACCGGACGAGGCCCAGGGTCTCGCCCTCTGCCTCCCCCACCCCGAACGGGATCACGAGCATGCCGAGCAGGGCAAGGACCTGGCTGGCGATGTAGACCGCGACGAACACCACCACGGGCCCGCCGGCACCGAGTCCGGCCAGTCGCCGCTCGTGCCCCACCGAGACGGCGAAGTAGTAGTACACCGGCCAGACGAGGAACCAGGCCAGCACCAGTGCCAACCCGGCGGCGATCATCCACCCCGGGGTCACGGCCGTGACCGTGGACCACGCCTCGGTCAGCGTCGACCACGACGGCGCGGAGCCCCCGGACCGCTGCGAGTTCGCCCACCACGCCAGCAGCGCCAGCACGAGGGTCAGGACGATCGCCGCCAGCGAGGCGAGCATCGTCCACGCCAGCTTGGCCCGGAAGATGCGGGCCCCGCGCACCGGGATCGAGTGCGTGAAGTACCCCGTCCGGCCGTAGCCGGAGCGCCAGTAGTCGGCGGCGAGGGCCAACTGGACGGCCGGGACCGCCACGACCGCTGCGAGCATGCCCGCGGCCAGCCCGAGCTCGGACAACAGCGGCCATCCCGAGGCACCGAGCAGGCTGCCCAGCACGCCGACCAGCGCGATCAACCCGAAGAGGGTCGCGAGCGGACCGCGCGTGCGCAGCCACTCGTGCTTGAGGAGTGTTGTCGTCGTCGCGGTCATCGGTAGGTCTCCCTGAAGATCTGGTCGAGGCTGGCGCCGCGGCTGCCGCGGAGGTCGTCGGCGTCGCCGGAGAGCAGGACGCGGCCGTGGCGCATCATGACGGCGGCGTCGAGGATCGGCTCGAGGTCGTGGACGAGGTGGGTGGTGATGAGCAGGAGCGAGTCCTCGGAGAGGTTGCGTACGATCCCGTCGAGGATCACCTGACGCGCGGCCGGGTCGACGCCCGAGATGGGCTCGTCGAGGAGGAACACGCGCGCGTCGCGGGACATGGCCAGTGCGATCTGGACCTTCTCGCGCATGCCCTTGGACATCTGCTTGAGCCGCGCGGACTCGCTCAGGCCGAAGAAGCCGATGAGGTCGCGCGCCTTCTCGGGCTGGAAATCGGCGAAGAAGTCCGTGTACAGCTCGAGGCAGTAGCTCACCCGCGCGGCGTCGGGGAGGAAGCTGGTATCGGGCAGGTAGGACACCAGTGCCTTGGACTCCGGACCGGGGACGTGACCGGCGATCCGCACGTCGCCGGAGTACCCGGCCAGGACGCCGGCGAGGATCTTGAGCAGCGTGGTCTTGCCGCAGCCGTTCTCGCCCAGCAGGCCCACGATCTGCCCCGGGGCCAGGGCCATGTCCAGGCCGTCGAGAGCGGTGGTGGCGCCGTACGTCATGCGGAGCCCGGTGGCCTCAACGAGTGTAGTGGCGGGGCTCGCGGTGGAGGCATGATCGGTGGCGCTCATGTCAGGCACCTCCGTCGTGCTCATCGGTAGTGGTGTGTTCATGGGTGTCCCATCTGTGGTCGAGCAGCGTTCGGGCTTTGTCGTGCGCCATTCCCAGGCCGCGGACGCGCCGGATGAAGGCGTCGGCGGCGTCGGTGGCGAGGTCGGCGCGGACCTCGTCGATCCGTTCTTCGTCCTGCGTGACGAACCGCCCGGTGGCCCGCTCGGACCGGCACAGTTCGAGCCGTTCCAGTTCCGCGAGGGCCCGCTGGGCGGTGTTGGGGTTGACGCCGAGATCGGCCGCCAACTCCCGGACGCCGGGCATCTTCTCCCCGGCCGCCCACTCCCCGGTCACGATGCGCCGCGAGAACTCCCCGACGAGCTGCACCAGCGACGGCCTGTCCCCTCACCTGACCGCCGAGGTGGTGGCCGCCCACGAAGCGCCGCCGCTCGCCGAACTCACGGTGGACCTGCTCGTGGTGGGCGCGCCGACCCACGCGTTCGGGCTACCCCGCGACGGCACCCGCGAGGACGCCCACACCCGCGGCGGCGAGCTGATCCCGTCGGGAGTGCGCGAGTGGCTCGACGCCGCCGGGCCCGCCTCCTTCGCGGTGGCCACCCTCGACACCCACGTCCGCCACCCCGACCTCCCCGGCCATGCAGGCAAAAGGGCCGCCAAGAAGCTGCGCAAGCTCGGCTGCCACCCCGTGACGGATCCCGAGACCTTCTACGTGGACGGCTACGAGGGCCCGCTTCTACCCGGCGAACTGGAGCGCGCGCGGGAATGGGGCGACGGCTTGACCCGCGGCGACTGGTGAGCCGGGCTGGACGCCGGCGGGGGTGAGCCCCGACGGGAACGACGACGACGAGGTCGACCACCCCGCCCACGCCGCAGGTGCAGGGCGTGCCGAACCGGCAGGGTTGACCGATACCCCTAGGGGTATGTAATCTCGGGGCATCAGCCAGTCGGATCATCGGCCGGCGGTCGGCGCGATTCACGCCGACGACAACCCCACCCCCTGAGGAGTCTCATCATGTGCCGTCCCGCCACCTGCAAGAAGTGCGGCAAGACCACCTGGGCCGGATGCGGAATGCACGTCGACCAGGTGATGGCCGGCGTGCCCAAGGCCGACCGCTGCCCGGGCCACGAGTCCGATGTCCCCGCCGTCAAGGACGGCTTCTTCGCCAAGATGTTCAGCAGGTAGTCCCGGCCGCCGCCGCCGTCGAGCCTGGCGGAATTCGATCCGCATTCGATCCGCCCCTCGGATTTCGACCTGCATTCGATCCGCCCCTCGGATTTCGACCTGCATTCGATCCGCCCCTCGAATGTCGATCCACGCAGCGGCCCCCGCGCGCAGAAGAAAATCCGACGGGCGGATCGGGGCGTTTCGGACAGGGACTATCGGGAGTCGTCGGCCGGGGGCCGTCAGTCGGGGCTCGTCAGTCGGGGCTCGTCAGCTGGGGATACCGAAACGGGCCGCGAAGTACGGGATCAGGCCCATGCACTCCGGTGTGAGAGCGAGGCACGCGGGCTCATCCGGCCCGGGGCCGAACAGAAAACGCAGCGGATTCTCGATCGAGCCAGCGGGAAACATCTCATCGGTCCTCTCGTCGTCAACGGGCGGGTCCACTAGGGAAATCGCGTGTGAGGTCGATCCTGTTATCGCCCTGCCAGCGTCGTCAAGGGCCCTTCTGCCGACACCGGCCCGATGCAGCTGTCCGGGATCGTGGCCAGCGAACACCACGCAGACGGCAGCACCGGACGGTATCCGTCGGACACTCCCCCGCCCGCGATGACCTCGCGGTAGGCGTCGACGCCCGACGTGGGTTGGCGTGTCAGCGTCGGGTCGGTGAGCACGTCCACCCGATACAGCCCGAACCGCGCCGAGTAGTCGCCCCATTCGTAGTTGTCGACCAGTGACCAGTGGTTGTAGCCGATCACCGGGTAGCCGTCCGCCGCGGCCCGCTGCAGCCAGAAGACCGTGTCGCGCAGGAAGTCGCCCCGCTCGATCCCGTCTGCGCGCCCATCGTTGAGAGTCGGCATCCCGTTCTCGACGATGTAGATCGGCTTGCCCGGGTAGGCGTTCGCGTAGTGCGCGATCGCCTCGTAGATACCCTCCGGCTGCGGTCGCACGGCCGCGAAGTCGTCCCACGCCGCGTTGATGGCGGTGAGGTTGTTCAGCGCGACACCGTAGTAGTAGTCGATGCCCACGTAGTCCACGACGTCGGCCACCCTGTCCCCGATCAGCGTGTCGGTGAACTCGGTGGCCATGGGTAGATAGGCCTCGTTCATGGTGACCATCGCGGCCGGGTCGGCCCGGTGGGCGGCAGCGTAGCCGAGCCGGTGGGCGGCCTCGATGGTGTCGAGGAAGCGGGAGAAGTCGGTGAAGGCGACCCGGCCGATGGTCATCTCGTGTTTGAAGAACACCAGCGGCTCGTTGAACGTCACCCACATGGTGCCGGCGCCGGCCCACCGGTCGGTGATGAGGTCGGCGAAGCGGCCGAACGATTCCACCGCGTTGTCCGCGAGCATCCCGCCCCGGTCGGCCAGCCACCCGGGGTAGACGAAGTGCACCATCGTGATCATGGGGGTCATGCCATGTCGGCGGACCGTGTCGATGATCCGGTCGTAGTGTCTGAGGGCCTCGTCGTCGTACTCCCCCGGCGTGGGCTCGATCCGCGCCCACTCCACGCTCAGCCGGAAGGTGTTCACGCCCATCGCCGCGGCGTTGGCGATGTCCTCCTCATAGCGGTTCCAAAAGTCCACCGCGTTACCCACCGGGTCGGTCTGACCCGTCGCCGAGGTCGCGTCGACATACCGCTTCCAGTTGGAGTCCGGGTTCGAGCCCTCCACCTGGAAGCCCGACGTGGCGACGCCCCAGTGGAAGCCGGAGCCCGGTGCGGCCGGTCGCCCACCGGGCTGGGCCGCTGCGCTCGGCTGCAGCTGCGGGGCCACCGCCACGGCGAGGACGAGCGCCAGCAGCAGCGGAAGCGCCCTCCGGATGATCGTCGGATGCCCTGCCCATTCCGCGCGTCCGCTCATGGGTGAACCCTAGGAAGTACCCCGGCAGACGGCAGCGGAATGACCCAAGTGGGCGAACCGCGAGCGTTCCCGACGGTGGCACGCCCCACAGTTCTGGCCACCTGGCCAAAACAGGTTGGCCAGGTGGCCAACCCCGTGTCAGGATGGTCTTCGCCGGGTGCGGATCTCCCCGGCATCGCTGCGTGCAGACCGCCCGCAGTCCGACCGCCCTGGAGAGGCACTCGTGTCCCCCGCACGCCGCTGGACGGCCCTGCTCGTCCTCGTCCTTCCCGTTCTGCTGATCTCGATCGACATGTCCGTGCTCGGCATCGCCGTGCCCGCGCTGTCCGCAGACCTGCGGCCGACGTCGAACCAACTGCTCTGGATCATCGACCTCTACTCGTTCCTGCTCGCGGGCCTGCTGATCTTCACGGGCTCACTCGGAGACCGGATCGGCCGCAAACGGATCCTCATGATCGGCGCACCCCTGTTCGGCGTCGCCTCCCTCGTGGCCGCGTTCTCCACCAGTCCGGAGATGCTGATCGTCGGCCGTGCGCTGCTCGGCATCGGCGGCGCGACCCTCATGCCCTCCACGCTCGGACTGATCCGCGCGATCTTCCCGGACCGCACCGAGCGACGCACCGCCATCGCCGTATGGGCCACCGCGTTCTCCGGCGGCGCCGCACTGGGCCCCCTGGTCGGCGGGCTGCTGCTGGAGAATTTGTGGTGGGGCTCGGTCTTCCTCCTGAACGTCCCGGTCATCGCGCTGTTCCTCCTGACCGCCCCGTTCCTGCTCCCCGAGGCGAAGGACCCCAACCCGGGCCCGTTCGACCCGACCTCCGTCATCCTCTCGATCGCGGGAATGATCTCCCTGGTCTACGCCCTCAAGACCGGTGTGAAGGGAATCGACGGGGCGGTGCTCGTCGCCTTCGTTCTGGGTGCTGCCGCGCTGGTCTGGTTCGTGTCCCGTCAGCGCCGCCGCGAGAACCCCATGATCGACGTGACCCTGTTCGGGAACTTCGCGTTCTCCTCGGCGGTGTCGATCAACGTGATCTCGGTGTTCGCGTTCATGGGGCTGATGTTCTTCCTCCCGCAATACCTCATGCTCGTGCGCGGCATGGGCTCGGCCGAGGCCGGTCTCTGGATGCTGCCGCTCGCGGTGGCCGCCGTCGTCGGCACCCTGCTGGCCCCGGTGCTGGCGCGAACGGTCTCGGTGCGCACCGTGATCATGACGGGCCTGTCCCTCGTGATCGTCGGGTTCGTCATCGGCACCCGGTTGGACACCGCCGAGACGATGCTCCTCTACACGCTCCTGTCGGCCCTGTTCGGCATCGGCGTGGGCCTGGCCGAGCCCCTCACGAACGACGTCATCCTCACTGCCGCCCCGAGTGACCGCGCCGGCGCCGCCGCGGCGATCTCCGAGACCGGCTACGAGTTCGGCGGCGCGATGGGCACCGCCGTACTCGGCACCGCGGGGATGGCCGTGTACTCGAGCCGCGTGGTCGAGACCGCTACCCTGCCCGGCATGGATGCCGACTCCGCGATCGCCGCCTCCCAGACCCTGGCGGGTGCCCACGAGGTCGCGGAGACGCTGCCCGGCGGCGGCGCTCGTCTGCTGGAGATCGCCGATTCCGCCTTCCTGGCGGGCATGGATCTCGTGGCCGCGATCGGTATCGGGACGGCGGCGATCACTCTAATACTGGCCTGGCGTGGCCTGCGCTCGGAGTCGCGAGCGGCCGGAGCGGCCGGTGCGGCCGGGGTGGCGCCGGTAGAGGCGCACGACGCCGCAGCAGCCACGTCCGCGCGAGGGCCGGAGGCGAACCTTCCATACGTGCCACCAGCCGCGCGGGCGGACTCCGCCGCGTCGGAGGTGAACCGTGGCTGACTCTCGCCGAGCACAGGTCCCGATCGAACAGCGCCGCCGGGAACTCACCGAGACCGCGGTGACGGTAATGGCGCGGGACGGGGCGTGGGCGCTCACGACGCGGGCCCTGGCGAAGGAGGCCGGGGTGCCCCACGGGTCCGTCCACTACGCGTTCTCATCGAAGGACGAGCTGATGCGTTCGGTGCTGCGTCTGGACCTGACGCACCTGTCGGACCTGGTCCAGACGCAGCAGGACCGGCCGGTACACGGACCCGACGACGTGACCGCCGCCGTGGCCGAGCTCTTCGCGGCCTACGCGGATTCCGTCCTCGCCGATCCGAAGACGGAGATCGCCTACTTCGAGTTGTCTTTGATGGCGGCCCGCGACGAGCAGCTGCGGGCTCTCGCCGCGCAGTCCCACCAGGAGTACCGACGGATCATCGTGACCCTGCTCAGCAGCCTGGCCGAGCGTGCGGGCCTGCGGTGGGACGCCGACGTGGTGCTGGTGGCCGAGCAGGCGATGACGCTGATGTTCGGGGCGGCGCTGGGTTGGTTCGAACTGCGCGACGACGCCCTGTTCCGGGCGGTGCTCGACGATGCCGCCGGGATGGTCGGTCGCCGACTCGTCTGAGTCCGCCCGCGCCGCGGCCCTACGCCCTCCGCGCCCCGGCCCACCCCGGCCCGCGCACCAGGTACCCCGCGCGGTCGCGCCAGGTCTGCGCGCGGAAGATGTCGCGCCCGATCGCGACCCATTCATGCGTGGCGATCCGTAGCGGGTTGAACGTGTCGATGTTGGTGGTCAGCCCGTAGACCACGTCCTCGCGCTCGGGTTCGTAGGTACCGAACAGCCGGTCCCAGATGATGAGGATGCTGCCGTGGTTGCGGTCGAGGTACCGCCGGTTGCTGCCGTGGTGCACGCGGTGGTGCGAGGGCGAGTTGAGCACCTTCTCCAGCGGCCCGATCGACCGCACCGCCTCGGTGTGGACCCAGAACTGGTAGATGAGGTTGATCGCGCGGGCGTCCATGACGATCGCCGGCCGCACCCCGAGCAGCGAGAGCAACCCGTACGGCACGTAGATCGTCAGCGCCTCGGCGACGGGCTGGCGCAGCGCCGTCGACAGGTTGTAGCGCTCGCTCGAGTGATGCACGACGTGCATGGCCCAGAGCCAGCGCGATTCGTGGGCGAGGCGGTGGTTGCAGTAGTAGATGAGGTCCCAACCGAGGATCCCTACCGCGTACGCCAGCGGCCCGGACCCCAGGTCAAGCGGGGACGTCCGGAAGAGCCGCGAGCTCGCGGTCTGCGCGCTCCACAGCGTGGAGACCATCACCACGGTCGAGGCCACGGCGGTCACCGCAGAACCGCCAGTGATCCGACGCAGGGCGGGAGGGACCGCCGCGCCGGTGGCACCGTCTGCGTCGGGACCGGGGCCGGAGGACGACGACGACAACGACCCCGCCTCGGCCAGACCCGACCCGCGATGGCGTCGGAGAACGTCTCCGGCGGTGGCCACGGCCGCCGCCCCGAGGGACAGGCCCATCACGCCTTTCGCGAATCGGCCTGTCCGCGGGGTGAGCGGCGAGAGCACCGTGGCGGAGATGTAGGGGGCGAGCAGACTTCCCACGCCCATCGAGAGGCTCGCCATGGTGTCGGCGAACTCGTAGTCCCCCGCCCGCTCCCCGACGGCCGGGTTGCGCTTCTGCCACGCGTATTCGGCCGCCATCGCCCCGACGAACGCCGGGATGGCCAGGACCGTCAGATCGACCTTCATGCCCTGAGGGTAGAGCTCACAGCGTGGCCAGGCCGAACTCTCGGGCGAGGAGTTCGCGTGAGCGCCGGCGGTCGGCGGGGTCGGCGATAAGGTCCTGGATCATGACCTCGTCGGCCCCGCTCTCGGCGATCATCTGCTCCAGGGTGGCGCGAACGTCGGCCGGGCCGCCCGCCACGAACCGGGGCCAGCGGCCGTCGGTGATGGTGACCGGTTCGTCCGTCTCCGCCGGGGACATCTCGGCGGCGGCCTCGTCCGGGGTGGGCACCATGACCGACCCTGCCTTGCGGCCGGCCCTGCCCAGGCGTGCGTAGAAGCCCTTGGGCGAACCCGCCAGGTGCAGTCCGTCGGCGGTCGTCTCGCCCACCGCCACGTTGACGGCGAGGATCGCCCTCGGCGACTCGAGCCCGAAGCCCTGCGGCGTGAAGGTCTCGCGGTAGTGGCGCAGCGCCGGCGCGGCGCCGGCGGGGTTGATGAAACCGGCGAAGGTGTAGCCGATCCCGAGCCCCGCCGCGAGGTTCGAGCCGTTGGGGCTGGAGCCCAGCAGCCAGGTCTGCGGGATGTCGGGGACGGTTGTCATGAGCGGGTGCTCGGCGAACGGGTGGTCCGCGGGGAAGCTCTCGTAGAGCCAGGCCAGGGTTTCCAGGATCTGCTGCTGGTGATCGGCCTGTGCCGGGTGCTGGCGGTTCTGCTGGAGCGCGGCGTCCAGCACCGGACCCGCGGTGGCTCGACCCATGCCGAGGTCGATGCGGCCGGGCGCCATCGCCTCCAGCTGCTTGAACATCTCGGCGACCTTGAACGGGCTGTAGTGGTTCATCAGCACCGCCCCGGATCCCAGCCGGATCCGGGAGGTGACGGCCGACGCCGCGGCGATGAGCAGCTCCGGATGGTGCGAGGCACCCGAGCGACTCAGGTGGTGTTCGGCAAACCAGATCCGGTGGTATCCCGCCGTTTCGGCCTGCCGTGCGGCTTCCAGACTGTCGGCGAGCGCGTCCTTCTCGGTGGTGCCGGGCGCGACCGTGCCCAGGTCGACGATGGACAGCTTCACGTCGTCAACTCCTCGCGGTCGGTACTGTGGCGGCGATCGTACGTCCGAGGGAAGGCCGTCGTCGGTGGTCGGCACGCTCGACGGCCGTGCCCGGCTCACCGAGTGAGCTGCCCCTCCACCACATCGTCGCCGGCCGCGGGGCGGCGCACGGCGGTGACGGTGGTCGCGTCCTGGCGGGTCACGTACCAGGTTCCGCCCTGGTCGCAGGGCCCCGAGGTGATCGTCTCCTGGTAGACGCGGGCGCCGTCGACGTCCCCGGTCGGGCGGAGCGTGCCGGTGCACCCGAGCGTCGAATAGTCGACGTACGACCCAGCCGAGGTGAAGGTCATGATCACCGAGTAGTCCGTGTCGGGTCGCTGGGACCCGCGCTGGGTCACGACCCCGGCGTAGGTACCACCGTCCGGGGCTGCCTCGGACGCCGACCAGGGGCGGGGCGCCTCCGAGGTGACGGGGCGACCGGCCTGCTCGGGGCTCGACTCCCCCGGCGCCGGCGCGGTCATCTCTTCCGCCTCCGACGGCTGGGGCGGCGGGTCCGCCGCCTCTCCCCCTGCCCGGTCCGAGGCGGACGCGGTGGGCTCTACGGACGCGGTGGGCTCGGCGGATTTGGCGGGATCGTCGTGACCACCGAGGGCGGCGACACCTCCCAGGACGAGGAGCGCTACAACGACCGCGCCGGCGAGGGCACCCAGGAGGCCGAAGCCGATGCGCCTTCGCGACACCGGGGGCGGCGTGGGGCCGCCGGTCGACGCCTCCCGGGTCGAATCCACGCCTCCGTCGTCATCCCGGCCGCCCTGCTGCGTCATGGCACTCGCCTCCGTCGGTCGCCGATCCCCCGGAACTGAACGTCGGACCCCAGTCTGGCCGACCCGTGCCCCTCGGAGAGGCATACACGCGGGCGGCAGGTCGAGAAGGGGGCGCGATGGACGCCGCAGAGCAGGGGGGTCGCGCCTACGCCTCCGCCGCCACCTCGTCGGACGCCCGCGCCGCCGGCCCCTCGGTCTGCGCGCTGTTGCGGACGAACCACACGCCGACGACGGTGATGAGCGAGATGCACGCGCCCAGCAGCAGTGCGTTGTGGACGCCGGTCATCTGCGCGGCGACGTCGCCCAGGCCTGACTCGGCGCCGGAGACGATGCCCAGCGTCATGACGGTGATGAACAGCGCCGTGCCCGCGGCGGCGGCGACCTGCTGCAGGGTGTTGAGCAACGCCGAGCCGTGCGAGTACAGGTGCGGCGGCAGGGAGCCGAGCGCGGAGGTCATGAGCGGCGAGAAGAGGAACGCCAGGCCCACGCTGAGCACGATGTGCCAGAGGACGACCGTGACCAGTGAGCTGTCGGCGGAGAAGAACGTGTACATCCCCCACAGGCCGGCGGACGCGAGGATGGAGCCGGGGATGATGAGCGGCCGGGGGCCGATCCGGTCGAACGCGCGGCCGACGAACCAGCCGAGCACCCCCATGATCAGGCCGCCGGGCAGCAGCGCCAGCCCGGAGTTCAGGGTGCTGGTGCCCACGACCTGCTGCATGTAGAGCGGCAGCAGGATGAGGGTGCCGAACAGCGACATCATCGAGATGAGCATGAGGGCCAGGCTCACGGTGAACGTCGGGAACGCGAACGCCCGCACGTCGAGCAGCGCGTAATCCTTGAGCGAGAGCTGGCGCCAGACGAACACGGCCAGGGCGACCACGCCGATCGCCACGGGGATCCACGGCGAGATGAGGGCGTTGTCGCTGGCGGCCTCGCCGATCGAGCTGAGGCCGAAGATGAGGCCGGCGAAGCCGATCGCCGAGAGGACGCCGGAGAGGATGTCGAGCGGGATGCGCCGGGGCTCGGTGACGTTGCGGATCAGCACCGCTCCGGCCACGAGTGCCAGCACACCGATGGGCAGCACGGACCAGAACATCCAGCGCCAGCTGAGCACGTCGAGCACCAGGCCACCCACGGTGGGGCCGATGGCCGGGGCGACGGCGATCACGATGGAGATGACGCCCATGGTGCGGCCGCGACGGTCGGCGGGAACCACGTTGAGCACGGTGGTCATGAGCAGCGGGATCATGATGGCGGTGCCGACCGCCTGGACGACCCGGCCGGCGACGAGCATGGGGAACACCATGGCCAGCGACGCCAGCAGGGTGCCCGCGGTGAACGTGCTCATCGCGATGACGAACACGGACCGCAGCGGCAGGCGCACGAGCAGCCACCCGGTGAACGGGATGACCACGGCCATCGTGAGCATGAACGCGGTGGTCAGCCACTGCGCGGTGGCGGCGGTGACCGCGAACTCACCCATGAGCTCGGGCAGTGCCACGGACATGATGGTCTCGTTGAGGATCACCACGAACGCGGCGCCGACGAGCAGGGCGATGAGCCGCACGGTGGCGGCGGGCATCGGCGGGGAGGCCTGCGGGGCCCGGGCCGCCTGTGCGGAATGGGGGGTGGCGGAGACTTCAGACGTCACGGTCGTCCTCTGGGATTGCGGTGTGAGCAGAGAGCAGAATCCGGCGCCGGCGGAGTCGCGCACGGGAACCCTATGAAGCTACCGGAACCACGCGCCCGACGCCCGTCAAGTGACCGGCGTTACCTCGGGGATGAGTCGCGGGACGAGCCGGACGAGGACGACCATGGCGACGAGCTCGACGAGGGTCTGGGTGACGACGACGAGGGCCGCCAGATCGAACGCCGAGGGCAGTGCCAGGACCAGCGGGAGGACGACCAGGGAATTTCGGGTCGCGCCACTGAACGCGATCGCCCGCCTGCCCGGCACATCGAGGCCCGCCAGCCGCCCGGCCGCCATGCCCACCGGCACCATGACCATGACGAACGCCACGTACACCGGGACCACCTGCATCAGCGCGCCGAGCCGCTCGCTGACCGCGCTGATCTGGGAGGCGACCACGAGCGCGAGCGTGGCGACCATGAGCGGGACCATCGCCGCGGCCGCGCCCTGCTCCGCCGCCTGACCGACTCGGCTGACGCGGCCGGCCCGGGCGGGCCCACCGCGGCCGGCGACGAACTGCGTCAGCGCCGCGCCAGCGAGGGGCAGCGCGATGAGCAGGACGAACGCCCGCACGAACGGGTCGAACTCCACGGCATCGACGAACCCGGGTCCGATGAACAGCCACAGGTACAGCGGCAGCAGCACCATCTGCACGAGCATGAGCAGCGGGGTCGCGGCCAGGAGTCGGTGCACGTCGGCCCCGGCGAGGCCGGCAAACACGAGGACGTAGTCGATACACGGGGTCAGCAGGACGAACAACACGCCCACCAGGAGCACCCGGTCGTGGGCGACGATCCGCGTCAGCAGCCAGACGATCGGCGGCACCAGCAGAAAGTTGACCGCGAGGATCGTGCCCAGGAAGCGCCCGTCACGGAACGCCCCGCCGATGCGCGCGAACGGGATGCCGAGGAACGTCGCGTACAGCAGCAGCGCGAGCACGGGCTGGATCGCGAGCTCCGCCGGGCCGGCCACCGCGGGCGCGAGCAACCCGACGAGGCCGCCCAGGACGAGCCCCGCCAGGTAGAGCGACACCTGGTGCCGCTCCATCCACTCCATGCTCGCGCGCATGCTCTCCCTCACGCCCACTCTCAGGCCTGTGCGTCCTCTCTGCACACCTTGTCGGCAGTTGTGTGCGCGGATTGGACCATTCCCGCAGCGCATCCACTCGGCACCCCGGCGTCGGGCCGCCTCACGCCGCTCTCGCCTCGCGCCGCGGCAGTCCTCAGATCTCCGGTAGTCGGTCGGCGCCCCAACTGCCGTGGATCAGCCCGGTCACCCGGGCGATCTCCTCCGCGGAGACGGTCTCGGTCTCGCCGGGCTCGAGGGCGTCGAAGTGGAAGATGTACAGCCGCGAGGCGAACTCCTCGAACGGCAGCGACGACTCACCGAAACGCTCGCCGTTGCCGGCGGTGCTCACCACCACGCCGTTGCCCCAGTCCTGCCCGCTGTCGTTGTTGGGGTTGAAGAAGTAGACGCGCATGGTCTCGTCCGGGTCCAGCGCGACCCGCAGGATGGTGATGGCGTGCCACCCGACGAACCGCGCGGAGGAATCGGTGACGGCGACGCCGGCGGGCTGCGGGTGGATGAGCGGCTGGTTGCCGTTGTGGAACGGGTGGTAGCTGCCGTAGAAGTGCCGCAGGAAGTCCTCGACCCCGGTCAGCCTGCCGGACTCGACGTCCACGTTGATGCTGAAGCCGCGGGCGGACCACCAGCCGTGGAACTCGGGGTTGACCCACCGGTGGGGGTCGCCCGGGCGGTCCGAGCACAGGCGGCCCATCTCGGCGTAGATCCGGTCCAGGTGCGGCACCACGAGCAGCGACACGGGGTCGAGGTCCACCGGCAGCGTGGTGGCCAGGCCCGCGTCGAGTTCGCGGGAGGAGATCGGCCGGCCCTCGAAGTGCATGACCACCTCGTTGTCGCGCGCCGCCCACGCGATGATCTGCAGCAGGTAGTCGGGGTCGTTGTACGCCCACATCGACAGCGCCCGGGCGGACTGGCAGGTGGGGTTGTCGCCCTGCCCCACGCCCAGCGGCTGACCGAGCATCGACAGCGTCCCGGCGAGAAGCCAGACGCGCCCCTCGTGGGCGGGGCCGCACGAGAGGGCGAGCCGCTCGGCCGCGTAGCCGGACAGCGGCAGTGCCAGCAGCCGCCACAGCGCGGGGGCCGCGGGCGGCTGGAAGAGGATCCCCCGCTCGAGCAGCAACGCCAACCCGTAGACGGACTGCGCGGTCTCGGGGTGCACGGCCGCGTCGATCAGGGCGTCGACCAGACCGTGGAAGCACAGCAGGCTCTCCCGGCCCGTGCTGGACAGCCCGAGCGCCTCGCTCAGCAGGAAGCTGCCCTTCTCCCGCAGGAACCGCACGAGCACCGGGTGGTACGGCGACACCAGGCCGGTGTCGTGCATTGACCGCGCGAACCCGGCCGCCTCGTACTGCAGGGTCCCCTCGTCCATGGACTCCAGTCGGGAGAGGTAGACGTCCACGCCGGGGTCCTCGCGGCTGGCCTCTGTGGTGCCGTAGATGCTGCTGATGAGCCGGTCGATGCCCACGCCGCCGCCGCTGGTGCCCAGCTGCGGGTCCTGACGGGCGATCGAGATCTGGGTGATGGTCTGCTTGATCTGGTCCACCTGGATGGGGCGTTGGCGCAGGATGCGCCAGATCTCCTCGACCAGTTGGTCGAGCACGCCGTCGAGGCCGATCTCCGAGGCGATGTGCGCCAGGGCCGCGCGGGTGACGGTCGCCATCCGGCCCTGTTGCGTGCGCTCGGCCTCGGTGGCCACGGTGAACAGCAGTGAGGCGTTGTTGGCGAGCACCTCGGCGAGGTGCTGGCGCGCCTGCTCTGCCGTCACCTCGGGGTGCTCGTACTGACCCTGCGCCACGGCCGTCAGCCGCAGGTCGCTGACGATCTCGGTGACGACCTTGTCGGAGTCGGAGCTGCGGAGCGTGCCGACGCTCAGGGCCGGGATCAGCGCCGCCGGCGAGTCCCAGTCGGTGCCCTCGAAGATCCCGGCGGCCTCGAGCTCCCGGGCCATCGCCTGCACGGCCCCGGCTCCCCCGTCCTGGAGCAGCACCAACCGGGCCCCGTCCAGCACGCGCCGCAGACGCGACGACTTGGTCACGTCACCGGCCTCGGCGAGCCCCCTGATCGCGTCGGCCAGGGAGGCGACCCGTTTGTCCAGGACCCGCGTCGCGCCGGGCTCGTCGTTTCCCACTTCGATCCACTCTCCGTCTCTCGCCGCTGAGTCGTGCCGCGTCGTGCCAGGCCGTCCCAGGCCGTCCCAGGCCGTGCCTGGTCATCCCAGGTCGTTCCACGTCCGCCCGCCGGTACCGTACCCGCGGGCAGGTCCCGGCCGAGGCGTCACACGTAGAAGTCGAGGTCCTCCTGGTTGCGCAGGACCGATCGCATCTCGTAGGCGTCGTCGCCGAAGAAGTAGACCAGGCCCCAGTGGGTGCCGAAGGCGGTGCGCTTGGTAACCGTCTCCTCGACCGGTGCGGTGAGCTCGTGGGACTCGAAGTACTCGTGGTCCTCTGTGGCTTCCGGGATCTCGAGCGTGGAGACGACCCGTCGCCGCGGGTAGACGCCGAAGCACCCGGCGTGCCCCTTCGCGTCGACCACCTCGCGCGGGAAGAACGCCGCGATCTCGTCCTCGGTGGTCTTGGGGTCGAACGCCAGCACCAGGCCCTGGTAGGCGTTGAACCCGTAGGTCCGCTCGAGCAGTTCGAAGACCTTGAACCCCGGCGGCCGGTAGGCGACCTCGCCGAAGTACATCTCGCCGTCGCTGGTGACGAAGTACTCGGGGTGGACGAACCCGAACTTGATGTCGAAGGTCTTGATGAGCTTCTCGATCTGCCGGGTGATCTCCGGGCGGTACTTCTCCAGCTCTGGCGAGGCCGGCACGAACACCGAGTAGCCGAGCGTGACGTACTCGGAGATGTTGAGGAACACGATCTTCCCGTTGTGCACCCAGGCCTCCACGGCGAACTCCCAGCCGTCGAGGTGGGACTCCATGAGGACGGGGAACTCCTCCTCGGGGATCGTGTCGACCTCGTCGGGCGTGCGGATGACGCGGTGGCCGAGGCACCCGGCCTTGTCGAAGGCCTTGAGGTGGATCGGGTCGTTGGGGTCGCCGTCGAGCTTGAGCAGGGTCTGGTTGACGCGCTTGAGGAACCGGATCACGTCGTCCCGCTCGTGCGCCTCCTCGAAGATGCCCACGCGGATCCCGCCGAGCTGGGCGCGCCGCTTCATCAGCGCCTTGTCCCGCAGCAGCAGCGACTGCCCGTACAGGGTGGGGTTGTCGAGCAGCATCGAGTTGATGGCGCCCGCCCACTCGACGGTCTCCTCGAACAGCGGGATCGCCACGTCGACGCCCATGTCCTGCAGCGTCTCGGCGATCTCCATGGACCGGTCGTTGAGCCGCTCGAAGTCCCACGGGACGTACGGGATCTGGTGCTGACTGCAGTATTCCTCGGCCCAGGGCGGTGCCACCACGACGTAGCGGCGGTCGAACTTGTCGAGCGCGTCGATGGCGTTGGGTACCCAGCCCAGCAGTGCGACGTATCCCTTGTCGGGATCGCGCAGGTGCTCGTTGGGGTCGTGGGTCGGGTTCGGACGAAGGTCCGTGGCTCCGGTGGTCGATTCTGCGGTAGGCGTCTGCAAGTGCGGTGCCTCCTCGAGTAGGCGCGGGTTCGATCTGCGTGGGCCGATCAATCCAGGGCGGTGGGCCACAAACGTACCCAAGACCCGTCTCAGTGCAACTGGTTACGAGATCGGCGAACGCCCGGGCGCACGGCGGGGGTCCCCCTAGGCTCGTCGGACAACGCCGTCCGGGTCGCCCCGGTGCGGATCCGGGTGAGAGGAGTCCAGGGTGCCTTCCAAGGAGTACATCGAGGCGGTCGGCGAGGTGATCGATGCGCTCGGGGTGGCGGCGATCGTCATCGGCATCGTGGCGGCCACGGTCATCGCGGGGTGGCGCCTGCTCAGCCGGCAGCCGGACACCTACCGGCACTTCCGCCGGTTCCTCGGTCGGTCGATCCTGTTGGGGCTGGAGATCCTGGTGGCGGCGGACATTATCAAGACGGTCGCGGTGACCCCGACGCTGGAGAGCGTGGCGGTGTTGGCGGCGATCGTCGTGATCAGGACCTTCCTCAGTTGGTCGTTGGAGCTGGAGATCTCGGGCCGGTGGCCGTGGCAGAAGTCGAGGGCCCCGGAGGCCAATCCCCGGGACGCCGCCGCCTCACCGGCGCCGTCCGACTAGCGTCACCGACGCCGGACGGTGATCCGCCCGCCGCGACGGGGTGCGAACGCGACCCCCCGCGAATGCCATTTCTCGTCAGGCTCGGTCGTGGGGACGATCTCGTACATGCTCAGCACGGTGCGCAACACGACATCCATCTCCATGGCCGCGAACGCCGCCCCGATGCACCGCCGGGTCCCGCCGCCGAACGGCAGCCACGCCGGCGGTGGCGTGGTGCCGAGGAAGCGGGTCGGGTCGAAGCGTTCGGGTTCGGCGAAGTGCGTGCTGTCGTCGTGCAGTAGCGAGATCGCGACCAGCACGTTGTACCCGCGTGGGATCCGCCACGGGCCCAGGTCGAGGTGCGGGACCTGCACGTTGCGTCCGGCGAGATCGATCACCGGCCGGCTGCGCTGGACCTCGAGGATCGTGGCGCTGCGGTAGTCGGTTCCCCCGGCATCGACCTCGGCGACCAGCTCGCGTAGCACCGCGGGGGTGCGGCTGAGCCGCTCCAGCGCCCAGGCGAGTGTCGTCGCCGTGGTCTCGTGCCCGGCCACGAGGAGTGCGGTGAGCTCGTCGCGGATCTCGTCATCCGTCATGGACGATCCGTCGTCGTAGGTGCTCTGCAGCATCATCGCGAGGATGTCGTCGCGCTCGTCGAGCCGGTCGTCGCGGCGCCCCCGGGTGATGAGGGCGCCGATCGCCTCGTCGTACACCGTCTTGTATCGGGCGAACCGGGCGCGCGGGCCCACCGTGCCGAGCCGTGCCGGCAGCTCCGGGGTGATCACCACCGCCGAGCCTGCCTCGACCATGGGCGGGATGACGCGGCGCAGGGTGTCGAGCTCGTCGTCCCGGGCGCCGAACACGGTCCGGAGGATGACGTCCAACGTGATGCGGGTCATCGAGGGCATGGAGGCGAACGGTCGACCGGCGACCCACGAGTCGAGCTCGCGACGGGTCTCCTCCTCGACGATCGCCTCGTAGGCCTTGATGCGTCTGCCGTGCAGTGGCGGCGTGAGCAGTTTCCGGCGCCGGCGGTGGTCGGCGCCCTCGAGCGCGAACATCGAGTTCTCCCCCAGGACCCGGCCCAGGTTGGGGTCGACGTTGGTCAGCGACTCCTGCGGGGCGGTGAACAGCTCCTTGGCGAGCGCGGGGTCCGAGATCACCACCGCGCGCCCGTAGATGGGGAGGTGCACGGTGAACGCGGTGCCGTACCGCTGGTGCAGAAGTCGGAGAGTCTCCCGCCGGGCGATCCCGAAGCCCACCCCCTGGACTGGCCTGGGTAGCCGGGGCCCGGGTGGGAGCTGGGGTGCGCGCTCGCCCTCGGTGGGATGTCCGCCGCCAGCGGCGGGAGCCGACCTGTCCGTCATGCTGTCCATGGCATCCTCGGCCTCGGGTGGGGTGCGGGCGCCGCCAGCCTACGTTCCGGAATCGCCGTGGTGGCGGGGTAAGTGCGACGACGACGAGGTGCTCCACTGCCGCCGGAGACCCGCCGACTGCTCGCTCGGCCGAACCGGCCATCCGGGCACCCCTGGGTGACGAACCCCTGTCATGCACTCCGCCTCGCAGTCCGCTCGGCCCACCGACTTCCCACTGGCGGCGGGCAGCTCTGACATTGAAGGGCTGTGGGCGGGCTCTCCACACGACGACCCCGAGCTCGCCGCCCCCGGGCACGGCGCACCCGAACAGACCGATCCCGAGCGCGGCGACTTCCTCGCCGCCATGCGCGCGTCGTGGGACGACTGGGTGCCCGTCGCCACCACGGGCTGGGGCGCGGTGGTGCTCATCGCCCCGTTACTCGCGGTGCACGCGCTGGTCTGGGCGTTCGGTGGGCGCCGCCCCCGTGAGGTGTTTCGCTACTAGGTGATTCGCTTCTACGTGTCCCGCCTCGCCCCCAGCCGCCACAGGATCGTGCGCTCCTGTGAGCGCGCCGCGTGGAGTGGATCGTCAGTGTCAGATGCGCGCGAGTGTCGGGGCGTCGTCTCGTGAGTGCCGATCACGGTCAGCCCGGCGTCGGTAATGCGCTGCAGGAATTCGTCGCGGCTGCGCAGCCCGAGCTGCTCGGCGAGGTCGGACAGGATCAGCCACCCTTCGCCCCGCGGCGTGAGGTGCTGCGCGAGCCCGTCCAGGAAGCGGCCCAGCACGTCCGAGCCCGGGTCGTAGATCCCCTGCTCCAGTGCCGAGGTCGGATGACCGGGAATCCACGGCGGGTTGCACACCACCACGTCGGCCCGCCGGGAGTCGCCCACCTCGTCGTCGTCCCCATAAGGCCACAGATCGGCCTCCACCACGTCCACCCGGTCGGCCCACCCCAGCCGACCCACGTTGTCGCGCGCGCACTGCACAGCGCGCGGGTTGATGTCGGACGCCACGACCTGCCGGGCCCCGCGCCGGGCCAGGACGGCCGCGAGCACGCCGGTTCCGGTGCCGATGTCCCACACGATCGCATCCTCGACGCCCTGCGGCCAGGGGGCGTCGGCGACCAGGTCGATGTACTCGTCTCGGGTGGGGGCGAACACGCCGTAGGCGGGATGGATCCGAGCCCCCAACGCGGCCACCTCGCTGCCGCCCAGGTGCCACTCGTAGGCGCTGATGACGCCGAGGAGCTCGGGCAGCGAGACCAGCGTGTCCCGACCGGTCGAGTCGTTGCCGTTGTGGGTCGGCGGCCCGTAGGCATGGGTGCAGGCGTCGCTCACGTCGGGCGCCCGGCGCAGCCGAACCGAGTAGTCCTGCTCCAGTGGGATGAGGACCTTTCCCAGCGTCTCCGCCCGCTGCGCGCGTGCCTTCCGGTTGGCCAGGAACACCTCCCCGGGCTCGGAGCTCTGCGGCGCCCGGGCCTCGCGCTTCTTCAGACGCCGGTCAATGGCCCGCATGAGTTGGCGGGCGTTGTGGAAGTCGCCCCGCCACAGCAGCCCGGTGCCCCGCCGGATCATCCGAAGCGCCTTGTCCGCGGCGATGTCGTCGTGGATCACCACGATGTCCCGCGGCGGCGCCGCGCCGTTCTCCGAGCGCCACCCGGCGGCGCGGTCCTCGCCCTTCTCGCGCCAGCTGACAGTGGTCACGGGCGGTCCGGGTGAGGGAGAAGAGAAGACACGTGAGTCCTTCGGACGGGCGCGCACTCGACCGTGGGGAGGAATGACGCGCGGGGGCAAGTTGCCCGCGAACCGGGCCGCACCCAGTGTCTCAGTTCCGCCGCCGAACAGTCACGGCCAGTCGATCTCATACGCCTCGGCCCGGGCCGAGTACATCCGTCCCCCGCTGACGAAGTAGCCGTCGGTGTAGGTGGCCGTGTCGGAGGGGATGCCGTGGGCAAGCGCGTAGAGCTGGGCCGCGAAATCGTCGGCATCGAACTTGCCGGAGTTGTCGCGATGGGGAGTGACGATCGCGGTCCTGTCGGCGAAGACCCCGGGCGCTCCCGTCAGAGTGATTCGGCGAGCGCGGTAGTCCCCGGCGCGAACGAGGGCGAGGGCTTGGCGGAGCACCGTGCCGTAGCGGGTGCCGGTCAGTGGTGTGGCGATGTGCATGGCCGACAGCGTCACACCCGTCGGCGGCGTCCTCGCCCGCGCGACGGTCCCCGGCAGGGCAGCCTGTGGAGAGTCGCGTGCCCTGTGAGTGTGGTGCCGCTGCCTTCAGGGTTCCGGTCTCCCTGCCTCGGTTCTACGATGGGAGTCGAGGCATTGGAGCTCATCATGAGTGCATCGCAGGCCGACCTCTGGAGTGGTCCCGTCGGGCAGTCGTGGGTGCGCAATGCGCTCGCGTACGACACGATTCTCGAGCCGCTCGGTCGCGCGGCCCTCGACCGCCTGGACCTCGGCCCACCGCAGCGGGTGCTGGACATCGGGTGCGGGACCGGGACAACGACGTTGGAAATCGGACGCCGAGTGCGCCCGGACGGGTCGGTGGTCGGCGTGGACGTGTCGCGACCGATGACCGAGTGCGCGCAGGCTCGCCTGGTGGACGAGACGGGCGCGGAGAACGTCGAGTTCCTCGCCCTCGACGTGGAGAGCGAGCCGTTGCCCGGCCTGTTCGACGCCGCGTTCTCGCGGATGGGCGTGATGTTCTTCGACCGCCCCGAGGTGGCGTTCTCCGCCGTCCGGGCGGCCCTCGAACCGGGCGGCCGGCTCGCGTTCGTCTGCTTTGCCGCGCCCGCCGCGAACCCGTTCATCACGGTCCCCACCGGCGCCGCGTTGGCCCGGCTCGGCGGTGCCCCCGTGCCTCCGCCGGGCGCGCCGGGACCGTTCTCGTTCGCCGACCCGGACCGCGTGCGCAGTGTCCTGGAGACCGCCGGCTTCGAGTCTGTCGAGGTGAACCCCGGCCCCGACGAGGTCACCCTCGGCCCCGCCGACCGCCTCGAACAACTCGCCCGGCAGGCGCTGGAACAGAACCCCCAGGCCATGATGGCGATGGCCGCCAACCCCGATGCCCGCGACTCCGCTGTCGCTGCGGCCGCGGCCGCGCTGGGTGAACATGTCACCGACGGCGAGGTCCGTCTGGGCGCCGGAACCTGGGTCGTCGAGGCCCGCGCGCCCGGGGTGTGACGCGGTGGAGGCGCCCTACGCTCAGGACCAGTCGTAGGGCAGCCGATCCAGCGTCCAGGCCCAGTTGACTCGCTCCTGTTCCAGGCGGACCTGCTCGCCGAAGCGATCGGAGACGAGGTCGTCGTAGACGGCGGCCTCACCGGCGGTCAGCAGATCGAGTGTGGCGTTGGTCGGGGAGCTTTCCCGTCCCCACCGGTCGCGATGGGCGTGCAGGGTCTCCGAGTCCATCAGGAAGGACCTGGTGTGCGGGAGGTGGGTCCGCAGCCGGTGCAGGATCGCGAAACCGTGCGTGTCGAGGTCGCCCCAGTAGTGCACCTCCGCCTCCTGCAGTGCCGCCCACCGCCCGAGACGCGCCACGTCGAAGCCCTTGCCCCAGATCACCACCCCGTCGGCGGGCACGGGAAGCGTGAGGTAGGTGATCTCATTCTCCACCACGACGGCTGTAGTGAATCGCACGTCGAGGTCGTCGAGCTCGCCCACCCGCACGCTCAGCTCCGAGACAGGGATCGGGGCGATGGACGCGGCGAGGCGGATCCGCACGTGCTCCGGTTTGGTGCGCAGCCCGAGGTCGGTCAGGAACGGCCCGGCCTGACGCGAGACGCCGAGCAGGTCGGCGAGCACCGACCTGCGGGCCTCCACGAACTTGGTGTCCACGCCCGGGGCGTCGATCTGCCGCAGGTACTTCCCGCTCCCCCGCGCGGCATCGAGCCACCGGTAGGCCGTCAGGAGCTGGGACCACTCCGCGTGGTGGCCGAGCGCGGGGACCGGCCTCGCGAGCACCCACTCACGTACGCGCTGGTCTGGGGCCGAAAGCATCATCTGCTCGAAAGCAACTACCTGCGCGCGGACGCCCAGCAGGTCCCAGGCCTGCGCCAGCCGGGACACCACGGCATGCGTCGGGATCTGGTTGCGCCCGACCGCCCGGCCGCCGATCGTCTTGTACCGCAGTTCGTAGCGCGCACCGCCGCGGCTGCCTGCCTCGAGCGCCCCGATCCAGTCCTGGATCTCGCCGAGTCGGTCTCCGATCTCGGAGGCCCGGGGTCCAGCGAGTGGGACCTCGATGGGCGCCACTGGTTGGTCCTCGGCCAACGTCCGGAGCAGGGTGCCGTCGTCCCAGCGGCGCCGCACCTTGTCGCGGACGGTCTCCGGTGTGGCCCACCTGCGCGTCGCAGCGGCCATCAGTTACCGCTGCTCTGCCGGTGGTACTCCTCGGTGGACATCATGACCAGCCGCGAGTACCGCCCCTCGACATTGTCCACGTAGCCGATGGACCGGACGTACGGCGCGATCACGTGCACCTTCTGCAGCGGCGTCACGATGAGCAACTGGATACCGAGTTTGGCGAACAGCTCGAGGGCGTAGCGGGTGGAGGCATCCGAGCCGCGGCCGAACGCCTCGTCGATCACCGCGAACCGGAAGTCGCGGGCCTTGTCCGCGCCCCACTCCAGCCCGAACTGGTACGCGAGCGAGGCGGCCAGGATCGTGTAGGCGAGCTTCTCCTTCTGTCCACCCGATTTGCCGTCCGAGTCGCGGTAGTGCTCCCACTCCTCGTCGGTCTCGCGGCCCCGCTCGGAGGCGGAGAAGGTGTACCAGTTGCGCACGTCGGTCACGCGGGACCGCCAGGTCCGGTCGGTCTCGCTGTGCCCCTCGCGACCGCGGAGGCGCTCGAGGATCGCGCGCACGTCCTGGTAGCGCCGTTCGGAGTACTGGTCGTCTCCACCGCCGAGCGCGTCGTCGGTGACGGCCCGCAGGTCCGCGCGGAACTGCCGGACGTCCTGGTTGACCGTGTTCTCGCGGTCCAGCCGGATGTACCTCCCGGGATTGAAGTCGATCGCTCCGAGCGCCTCGTTGATCTTCTCGACCTTCTGGCCGATCTCGTCGGCCTGGCGCAGGAGCCAGTTGTGGAAGCCGGCGAGCTCGCGGATGGTGTTCTTGCGCAGCTGGTCCTCGAACTCGTCCACGAACCGTGGCAGGTCGTCGCCGGCCACACGGTCGTGGAACCGCACGTACTCGTCGCGTGCGTCAACCGAGGCGTCCATCTCGGTGGTCTGCTCGGGCCACCGCCGCCGGATCTCGGCCATGGCCTGCTGGATGCTGGTGGTATAGCCGTTGAGCTCACGCTGGGTGCGGTCGGTCTCGGAGTCGATCGCGTCGGACAACGCCCGCTCCTGCCGGTGGGCCTCGTCCGCGCTCGTCGCCATCGCCTTGACCGACCCGGCGCGGCCCTGCCGGTCGCGCAGGCGCGGGTATACGGCCCGGGCCGCCTCACGGATCGCCTCGTCCAGCTCGTCGAGACCGCGCTGGTCGTTCTGCATCTGTTCGGTCTCGTGCTCGATGCGGCTCTGCCACCGACTGTGTTTGTCTGCCAGCGCTCGTTCGTCGACCCCCAGGACGCGGACCCGCTCGTCGACGTCCGCGAGCCGTCGATCGATCTCGGCGAGCTCGCTGCTGCCCTCGACCAGGCGGCGTCGTTCTGCGTCGGCGGCCTCGGCGCGGGCCCGGGCCTCCTCCCAGTCCAGATCCCGCCACGACGGGTAGTCGGCCAGGCGCGCGAGCGCGGTGTGCCGTGCACCCGCCTCTTTCTGGTCGCGGGACGCGGCCTCGAGTCGGGTGCCCAGCTCGGCTACCGCGGAGTCGAGCTGCGCGCGACGCTCCTGCAAAGCGGCGACCTTCTGCTCGTTGCGCCAGCCCAGCACCCAGCCCCGCGGGTCGGTCGCCGACTGCCGGTCGTCCTTGACGTGCCGGTCGCGGGACCGGACCTGCCCCTCGCGGGTCACCGCGCGCTCTGCGGCCCGGAACTCCTCCAGGGTGTCCGCGCAGCGGTGGTCCGCGCGGGCGAACAACTCCTTGTACAGGTACCCGCGTAGGGGCGTGTCGGCGATCTCGATGGTGTCCGCCAGCAACAGACCCTCGATCTGCGGGCGCTGCAGCGAGACGTGTCTGTCCGGGACCCGCTCGTACTGCAGGCGGACACCCACCGTGCGCCCGTCGGAGCGCCGGGCGGTCAGACGACGATCGTTGACCCACCGGGCGACATCGGCGTAGTGCCGCTGAGGCACCAGCAGGGAGACGGCGAATCCGCGCAGCACGCGCTCGGCAGCGCCGCGCCACTCCGTGTACTCCTCGGCTACGTCGAGCAGCTCGCCCGCGAACGGCAGGTCCGCCTGGTCCACACCGAGCTCCGCGCACAGGTCGGCGCGGAGCTGCAACTGCTCGGCCGGCAGGTTGCTCCGACGGCCGGCGAGACTGTCCAGCTCCTCCTGCACCTCACGCAGCTGCTTCTTCTGCTCCCCGTGGTCCAGCACCAACGCGTCGTACCGGCTCTTGAGCTCGGCGGCCTCGGCCTCGAGCTCCGACCGTCGACGGGTGACGTGGGCGGCGAGGTCGGCGAACCCGGTGGCGTCGCCGACCGGGTCCAGCCCTGCCCCGGCGACGGCGTCGTCGAACAGCTCCCGCCGGCGGAGCCGGTCGTCGGCGTGCTCCCCCGCCTGCCGGGCCTCCCGTTCCAGCTCCCCGACGCGGTTGCCGCCCGCCTCCGCGCGGGCGGTGACGAGCTGATCCCGCTCGGCGACAAGGTCCGCAGCCTCTGCCCGCATCTGCTCCAGTCGGGCGGTCGCGGCCTCGACGTCCACGCCGATCCGGTCGATCTCGGCCTGCCGCAGCTCTATCCGTAGCTCGGCGAAGTACGGCCGGATCGCCACGCGTTCCTCGTGGAGACTCCCCCGGCGTTCGAGGGCGGCGTCGTACTTGTTTATCGACCGGACCAGCGGTTCCAGCGCCTCGAGCTGTGCCCGGGCCCGCTGGACGGCGTCGTAGGCGCGGGTGAGGTCCTCGAAGTGCCGGATGATTCCCTCGATGCGCTCGGACGCATCGGCCGGCTCGAGCATGTGGGTGCGGACGAAGTCGTTGAGGTCGCCGACGGCCTTCATGGAGATGGTCTGGTGGAACAGTTCCATCGCCTGCTCGGAGCGGATCCCCAACAGGCGGCGCATGGTGCGCCCGTAGGTCGGGAAGTCCTTCTCCACCGTCGCCCCGCCCGAGCGCAACCGCTTGAGCAGGACATTCAGGTCCGACCCGAAGTCGGCGAAGTCGGCCTCGATCGACAGGGCCCTGTTGGCGGTGACAAAGCGACGCCACGGCTGGCCCGTGGTGTCCTGCTGCTGGAACACCTGGGCGAGGGTCACCTCGTCGCTGTATCCCTCGTTGACGAAGACGCCGAGGATCACCGAGTACGAACGCCGGTCCCGCAGCGCCACCGGGCGGACACTGCCGGTGGCCTCGTTCCGCTCGGTCTTGTGATGGCCCTCGACGTACGACCGGAGGGTGCGCTCCTTGCGCGCGGCGCCGGCGGCCTTGTTGTAGTCGATCCGATGCGACGGGAGCATGAGGGTGCTCACCGCGTCGACAAGCGTGGATTTGCCGCTGCCGATGTCTCCGGTCAGCAGCAGGGTCTCGCCGCCCGGATCCAACTGCCAGACCCGGGAGTCGAAGGTCCCCCAGTTGAGTACCTCGAGCCGGGCCAGCCGGAAGCCGGGGCGTCCGCTCGTCTCGAGCGCGACGGCGGAGAACAGGCCATCACTCATCGCCGTCCTCCCCATTTCCGGCAACCGCGTCGGCGTACTCGGCGAGCTTGGCCGAGAAGTCGGACAGGGTCTCGGCGTCCACGTAGGCCTTGAGGATCCTGCGCACCTCCCAGGTGTCCTTGCGTCCCCGGAGTTGGCGGAGGAAACCCATGGTGACCAGCCGGTTGATGGAGGTCTCGACCTGTTTGAGCGTGCGGGCCTCGTCTGTGCTGCGGGCCAGGAAGAGCTGGACCATCTCCACGATCTCCTCGTGGGTGAGCACCAACTGGCCTTGGCCGCCCGCCGACTCGAACTCTACGAGCCTCTTGCGCAGCAGCACCAACAGGAGGCTGTCGGAGTAGGTCAGCGCCCGGCGTCTGATCACGCGTGGGAGCGCCTCCTCGCCGTCGGGAGTCTCTGCGGTGCGTAGGTAGGCGTAGCCCTCGTCGTCGTCAATAACGACGTCCAGTCCCACTACGGCGAAGTGGTCGCGCACGGCGCCCCGGTGACGCAGGAGGTCACCCCACGCGTCGGATTCCTGGTAGACGACTCCCTGCATGAGTCGGATGGCGCTGGTCGCGATCGCGCGTTCCTCCGGTGTCACCGGCGCTTCACCTCCACCCGCGGCATGCGCGCCCGCATCGTTCGTCCGGCCTCGTCGTACTCGATCACCGTCTCCTCACGCTCGTCGGTGGTCACCTCGAGCTCGTCATGATCCAACGCCAGGTAGCCGACGAGTTCCGCGGCGCCGTGCTCGACCGGGTACATATCGATGATGTCCTCGAGCAGTGCCGTGCCGCGCGCCGGGATGAGGGAGCGCAGTCGGGCGGCGAGCCTGGCGGGATCGACGATCACCTGGTCGGTCAGCACGGAAGTGTCCACGTCCTCCTGCTCCGCCGGCGGCAGGAGGCTATCCACCTCGGCGGCGGGCCGCACACTGTGCAGGGGTCGTTCGGTGGGCAGGGAGATCTCGACGCTCGTCTCCTCCAGCTCCAGCCCGAAGCCGGGTGAGGCGCCGTCACGCAGACGCAGCGCGGTGCCCTCGATCTCGCGGACCAGGTCCAGGACGCGACGGTTCTCCAGCCAGATCTGGTCGTCGGTGAACCGGCGGAGTTGCTCGGAGATCTGCCGCACCGTCAGCTGGGTGCGTTCGGCGGCCTCGGCCCAGCTGTGGTGCACGGTGCGGATGCGGCGATCCGCCCCCAGCTCCTCGATCGAGGTGAGCCGCTCGAGGAGCGTGGACAGTTCCTCCTGACTGGACCCCGACAGCAGCAGGTCGTAGAACGCTTGGAAGCTGCGGCCCTGGTCGGAGGAGTCGATGCGGCTGCGCCCGCTGACGAGCTCCGCCAGCAGCTCACCTTTGCTCCCCTCCCAGGTGGCGATGCGTTCGCGGGCGGACCGGTCGAGCGCGCGGAAGTTTTCCTCGACCTCGCGGAAGTCGGCGAGCAGCTCGCGGGCGGTGGAGGCGAACTGTTGGTAGCGATCGCGCACGGCCGTCATGTCGAGCAGTCCGGCCTCCGGGTCCTGGTTGATCTGTTCGATCTCCCGCTCGATCTCCCGCTTGCGCCGCTCCAGCTCGTCCAGCCGCACCGCCGGGTCGGCCTCGGTGCCCTGAGCGATCTGCCGGAGTAACTCGACTGCGGTCTGCAGCCGCGATTCGGTTCCGACGAAGGACCGCTCCGCCAGACTCTGGACCCACGCGTAGGCCTTCTCCAGCGCCGGGGTGGCGTCGTAGTGGATTTCGTCGGTGCCCAGCGGGTAGAAGCGGCGCAGGAAACCGGACTCGGGCGCCGCCCATTCGGCGAGGTAGTCGGAAGCCGATCGCGGGAACCGCGGATGGTCCGGATCGTCCGCGTTGAGCTGGTAGAGCTGGTCGTCCAGAGCGTCGATGAGTTGCCCCTCCGGGCTCGCGCCTCGCCCCTCGTCCACGAAGAAGCGCCCGAGGAACGACAGCAGCAGCGGCGCGTGGGTGGCGCGCAGCATCCGCCAGGCGGGGTGCCGCTCGCGCAGCGCCTCGATCTGGGCGTAGTCCACGCGTTCTCCTCGGGTCTGCGGTACTCGGGTCGGGGTTCCTCGGTGCCGACAGTCTAGGAGTGGCCTCCGACATGGCGCCCATGAGGCTGGCGCGTAAGAGCGCCTTGCCCACAACCCCACCACGTATATACTCTGTATATTCGTCTAAGGAGGCAATTGTGGCGAAGCGACTCATCAGTATCCCTGACGATGTGGACCGTCGACTTGCAGAAGCCGTCCCCTCCGGGCAGGTCAGCGGCTTCGTCACCGAACAGATCAAGCGCGGGCTTGACGAGCAGGGCCTGCGCTCTATGGATGACGCCATCGCCCATATCGCCAGAAACAGCAAGCCGCTACTGGACCGTCTCGGGAATGTCAGTGATCTGGACGCCTGAGATCATCGACATTTTCCGGACCTACGCGGCGATCTACCCTGAGCATCCTGAGGTGCGTGACATGGGGCTTCTGCAGAGTTCGGTCGAACGGCCCCGAACGACCCTGTTCGGGGCCGAACAGTATCCAAGCATCCACGACAAGGCCGCATCGATTCTGGACTCATTCTGCCGCAATCACTCGCTTGTCGACGGCAACAAGCGATGTGCGTGGATCGCTGTCGAACTGATCTACTTCCGAAACCTCGGGGCGATATGGGTGGCCGGCGATGACGCGGCCTACGATCTGGTGATCCGCGCAAGCGATTCCCACCTCGATGTCTCCGACATCGCTCACGACTTGCGGGCAGGATTCAGCCAAACTCAGAGCTGACCCCGAAGTATCCACTCACGCCAGTCCCGAACGTGGACTCTGATTGCCTCCCCTTCTCAAGTTATAGCTGGTAGGGGGCCTTGCGGCAAGACCCCGGTGGGGGCGCACACTGTCGCCATGTCCCCCGAGGCACCCGGCATCTTCGCCCTCCCCGATCACCTCGCCCACAAGGCTGACCCGGCGCACATCGCCGCCGACGAGCGCCACCTCGCCGCCGTCTCCCGCGCCCTCGACCAGAAGGTCGTGTTACTGTCCGCCCGTCTGGACGCCCGCCGCCGCGACCCGGCCGGCCGGGGCGCCCAGACCATCGAGCGCGACGCCGACATCCGCCGCCTGGTCGCCGAGCTCGCCACGCTGCGCCGGTTCGGGCTGGACGTGTGCATCGGCCACTACGCCGTGGCCATGTCAGACCCCGCCGCCCCCGACTCGCACCACCCCGACCACCACCAGACCGGGTCCGCGCCGGTGTACGTGGGCCGCATCGGCCTCACCGATGCGGCCGGCACTCCCCTCCTCGTGGACTGGCGCGCCCCGGCCGCCGAGCCGTTCTTCGCCGCGACGCTCGCCGATCCGAGGGGCGTGACGTATCGCCGTCGGTACCGGTGGTCGGGCGGGCACATCGTGGACTACTGGGATGAGGTTTTTGGCGACGACGACGAGGTCTTCGCTCACGTCAGCCCCGACGACCTCTCGGCGTTCGTCTCGAGCTTGTCCGAGGCGCGGACCGGCCGAATGCGGGATGTGCTCACCACGATCCAGGCCGATCAGGACGCCATCATCCGCGCGGACTCCCGGGGAGCCCTCATCGTGGACGGCGGACCCGGCACCGGCAAGACCGTCGTGGCCCTGCACCGGGCGGCCTACCTGCTCCACGAACAGTCGCGTACCGGGCTGCGGCGCGGCAACCTGCTCCTCGTCGGGCCGCACCGGCCGTATCTGGACTACGTGGCGGATGTACTCCCCTCCCTCGGTGAGCACAGCGTGCAGACGGCGACCGTGGCCGATCTCGGCGTCGCCGCGCTCGGCGGGACGATCGCGGCACCGCCCGGCGGACTGCCCGACGAACCCGATCCCGAGGTCGCCCGACTGAAGTCAGAGCTCCGCATGGTCGAGACGATCGAGGCCGCGGTGCGCTTCTACGAGCAGCCGCCCGAGCAGTCGATGGTGATGCAGACCGAGTGGCTGGACCTGCGCCTGACGCCGGCCGACTGGGCCGAGGCATTCGCCTCCGTGGAGGACGGCACACCACACAACGAAGCTCACCCGCAGATCCGCGAAACGCTCGCCGAGATCCTCGTTGACCGGGCCCTCCATAACAGTGCAGGCGGTGGCGTGCCGGCGGACATCCTCCGCGCAGAGCTCGCAGCACACCCGGACCTGCACCGTGCCCTGTACCGGGCATGGCCGATGATCAACGCCACCGATCTTGTCGGGGACCTGTGGACCGTCCCGGCGTACCTGCGCCTGTGCGCACCGTGGCTGACCCCCGAGCAGCTGCAACTCCTTCACCGACCCGTGCCCGACACATGGACCAATGCGGACCTGCCGCTCTTGGACGCGGCCCACCACCGGCTGGGCAACTCCGACAGGGCGCGCAGGGCTCAGCGTCGCCGGGCCGAGCGATCCACAGAACTCGCGAGGCGCCAGCTGGTGATCGACGACCTCATCGCCGCCGACGACGACCCCGAGGGCGTCTCCCCCATGCTCCGCCACGCCGACCTGCAGGAGGCTCTGCTCGATACGTCACCCGACGACGAACCGACTACTAGCGCGGCCCGCCTCGTAGGACCGTTTGGGCACATCATCGTCGACGAGGCGCAAGAACTCACCGATGCCGAGTGGCGGATGATCCTGCGCCGCTGCCCCTCGGGCAGCCTCACGGTGGTCGGCGATTGCGCGCAGTCCCGCCGCGACTTCGACGAATCCTGGCCCGAGCGACTGGAACGCATCGGCCTCTCCCCCGCCCGCATCACTTCCGTGCACTTGAGCATCAATTACCGCACCCCCGCCGAGGTCATGGAGGCCGCCGCTCCGGTGATCCGGTCGGTGCGGCCCGACGCCAACGTGCCCGAGTCTGTGCGCCGCAGCGGGATCCCCGTCCAGTACGACCGCATCGACGAGCTCCAGCACGTGATCGACGGGTGGCTCGCCACCCACTCCGAGGGCACGGTCGGCATCATCTGTGCGACCGGCGCTACCGTCCCCGACTTCAGCGGTTCCGACCGCGTCCGCTCGCTGCGGGCCGAGCAGGCCAAGGGCCTCGAATTCGACCTGGTGGTCCTTGTCGACCCGGGTTCGTTCGGCTCGGGCGTCACCGGTGCAGTCGACCACTACGTGGCGATGACGCGGGCGACGAAGCAGTTGGTCGTTCTTACCCCTGAGCGCCGTCTTGATTCGAACCGCGTGTGTGCGTCTTCAGGGCAGCGGCGAGAGGAGGGAGGTAGGTGACCACAACGTCGCGGACAACTTCCGGTTCTACCCCGAAGTATCGATGTACCAGGATATTGCGGAAGCCACGGATCTGCGGCCAGCCGATCTCCGGGTGTGCATCTCTTACGTGTTGTGGAAGGTGATTCGCAGCCTCGCCGATTATCTGCAGGTTCCGTTCGATGGCGTCCTCAGCCATGAGGACGAGGTCGTCAGCGTCGTCGTCCAGCCTGCGGACGTACTGCTGGCATCGATCGATAGCGTTCAGAATGTCGTCGATACGCCGACCGGAATCGCGACTCATAGCGCTACGGCGTCGGCGAGCGCCGTTTCAGCTATCGGTCGCTTGAGCAACTGCTCGGGGAAGATGTCGATGTCCTCGCGACCGAAGAGCGTACGAACTTCCTCCAATAAGCCGGAGGCTCGCATGAGGAGGTTGCCGTCGGCTGGGTCCATATCGACCAGGATGTCCACGTCGCTCCCGCCGTTCGCAGTACCACGGGCGACTGATCCGAACAGCATCGGATTCGTCGCAGCGTACTTGGCAAGGAGGGCTCGGAACTCGTCTCGACGCGCCTCGATGAGCTCACGCACGGCGAGCGATTCGGGAGTCGGGGCGGTGCTCGTCATAGCCTCAGAATATCGGCTGCATTAGCTGACGGAAGACCCATGCGCTCTACCGCCTGTCCCGCCGTCGCCGGAATCGCCACCGGGCGATCATAGGTCGCCTGACTTCAGACGCTGCACCACCCGGGGAGCCAACCCGCCTTCCGCGAGCCTGTACTTCGACCACTTGTCGCCACTCTCGGCGGACATCGACGTCGAGAAGACGCGCCGACCCCGTGCGTTCACAGTGGTGTTCGCTTCGAAGACGGGGCTCGGCACCATCCATGACTGCTCGATCGAGCCCCGCGTCACGTTCACGTAGACGAACAGCATGTCCAGGTCGCTGCGAGGGTAGAAGGACGAGTCGCGGACGTGGGCCTGGAAACGCCCCCGTTAAACTACTGCGCCATCCGACATTCGCGCTTTGACTTGGACGGCCAGAGTGGCGGTGTGTTCGCGCAGGTGAAAGACCAGGTCGACGCCCTCGTCGTCGATGATCGACGTCGACACGTTGAGTTTTGCGCGGGACTGCAGGATGCAGGTGGCAGCGACGAGCAGCTCCGCGGCTTTGCCCATGCGTCCGGCATCGAGTGACTTCTCAGAAGATTCGTCGGGCCCCATTGCCGCACTATAGAGGCGCCTGAGCGAGCCGACGGCCCCAAGAACAGAAGAGGCCATCAGTCGGCAGACACAGCGGCAAGCAGAATGGATAGACCCGTGGGCGGACTCACGATTCGTCCGCATTGCCGTAAGGCACCGACCCGGCACTGTTAGCGTCACTCAGGCCTGGGACAGACCGGAGGAGGCACAGCGTTGAGAAAGAAGACGTTCGCGGCGCTCGCGGGCACCTACGGGATCCTCTTTCTCCTCACGACCGCATGGACGGCGTGGCAGATCGCTACTCACGGGGCCGAGAACGTCAGCGCCCCGGTTTTCCCGGCGATGGCACTCGGGGCTCTCGTCGGCGTCGTGGTGATGAGAATCCGCGGCAAGCGGCGGGGACAGGTGACGCTCTCCAGTGCGCTCGCCGCGATAGTGTCCTTCGCTGCGGTCGCCGCCGCCGGGCTCTGGGTGTGGTTTCTCTTCGCGGCGTAGCGCCAGGCCGCTGACCAGGGGTGCCCTGAACGCCCCGTGCAGGGCACCCCAGGTCACAGGCCGTCTTCGGACTCCCGCACGAGCTCGCGCGCCGTAGTCGTCTCTTATTGCCCAGCTCTGACCGCCTCCGCTCGTCGGTCGATCGGGGCCCGGGGCGCGGAAAGCACTCGAGCCCGGCTCCCCCATCAGGGAACCGGGCTCGAGTGCGTGTGTAGCGGGGACAGGATTTGAACCTGCGACCTCTGGGTTATGAGCCCAGCGAGCTACCGAGCTGCTCCACCCCGCGTCGATTGCCTCACCGACAGTACGTGCAGTCCGACAGGGTTCCAAATCGTCGGGAGGGTACGGCCGGGCCTATCCCTCGCCGAGAGTTCAACCCTGTCTTCCGACGAGGACTTCGCCGCCGCCGAAACCCAGAACCTGGTGCTCGCCGTCCGCATCGAGCTCAGAGAGTGCCGAGGCCTCCGCCGCCCGAGGGGCGAATCGTCGGGCCCGGCTACTCCAGCGAACCGCCGGCCGCCAGGTAGCTCTGCTCGATGGCGAACCGGACCACGGCGAGCTCGTCCTCGTCGCGGGGCCCGTAGACCATGATCACGATCGGCGGCAGATATCCCTTGCCCACCAGACTGTGATACTCCGCCCAGCCCGCCGCGATCAGCTTCTCCGCGACGCCCGTCGGGACGTTCAGGTGCAGACTGCCGTCCGTTGCCGGGTGAATATGCCCCCATTCGCCCCCGAGCAGGTCCGGCAGGGCGGGCGCCGCGACGGGTGAATCGAGGTAGAACGCCACCGAACCGGGAACGGACACCGTGCTCACGCCTCGCCGCACCCCAGGCAGAGACAGGGCGTGGTCACGCGCCATGTCCTGCAGTTCCGGTGGGGCGATCTGCTCGAGCTGGGTGTGCGGGTTCGACGGGGTCGTCGCGGGTCGCGCACCGCGGCGCACGGGCAGGGTATCCAGAGTCAGGGTCAACGGCTGTTCTCGCTTTCACGCGCGGATTCGGACTGTGGCCAGGGCCCACGGCCACTGGGGTGCGATGGGCCGCTTTCGACCAGAGATCGGGGTCAGCCCTGCGCCACGGCCTTCCACGCCGAGTGGATGGCGCCGTGGATGTAGCCCACCTCGCCGGCGTCGCCGATGACCTCGCAGTCGATGCCGGCGGCGCGGAGATCGTCGGCTAGCGGGGCCGCGGCCGTGGTGCCGTCGGCGTAGATCACCATGTCGGCAGCGGCGGACTGGGCGCGACCCTTGGCATCGGTCCAGGCCACCGTCGACTCGGTGATGTGGCTGACCTTCACCCGGCGCTGGATGTCGACGCCGTGCTCCTTGGCGTGGCGCACCGCAGTCCAGCGGCGCGGCATAGCCAGCGGCAACCCGAGCTGCTGAGACTCGTGCAGGAGGGTGACCTTGCGGCCGCGCTCGGCGAGGAACTCCGCGAGCTCCAGGCCCACCAGCGAGCCGCCGATCACCACGACGTTCTTGCCCATCGGCAGTGCGATCTTGGTCAATCGACGAATCCACGCCGGCCTCTTGGTGATGGTCGAGAGTCTGCCCAGCCGCCCGACGGTCCGCAGGAAGAACCCGGCCTCGTCGGCGGTGGCGGTACCCAGCATGGTGGCGCGCAGCGAATCGCCGGTATGCACGTGCGGAAGGTCGCCGCCGGGGATGGCCGGGGCCGGACGCTTGGCGCCGGTCGCGACGATCACCCGGTCGGCGCCGAGGGCGCGGATCGACTCGACCGTGGCTTCGGCCTTCAGCCGCACGTCGATGCCCAGTCGTTTGATCTCAGCCTCGAAGAAGCGGATGAGCGGCTCATTGTCGGGAGTGGTGAGGGTGGAGAACCACATGGTGCCGCCGAGGCGGTCGGCCTTGTCCAGCACGGTGACACGGTGCCCACGCTCGGTCAGGACCAGGGCCGACTCGAGGCCGGCGGGTCCGGCGCCCACCACCACGACGTGCTCGCGCGTGGGTGCGGGCGTCAGCGGCAGCAGGGTCTCGTTGCCGAGCGCCGGGTTCACCGCGCAGAACGGGGTGTCGTCGAAGAAGTTCTCGGCCACGCAGAGGTAGCAGTTGATGCACGGGCGCACGCGCTCCGGCGTGCCGGCGGCCAACTTGTTGGGCAGGTTCGGATCGGCGAGCAACTGCCGGCCCATGGCGGCGAAGTCGACCTTGTCGTCGTCGATCGCCTTTTCCGCCACCTCCGGCAACATGCGACCCACGGCGATGACGGGGATCGACACGGCCTTCTTGATGGCCGCGGCGTTGTCCACGTACGCGCCGATCGTGTCCGGGAGGGGGCCGTCGGTGAAGTTGTCGAAGGGGTTGCGGCCCCAGCCGGTCACGTGGATGGCGTCGGCGCCCGCGCGCTCGAACAGCACCGCGGCCTCGGTGGCCTCGGGCAGGGTCAGCCCGCCCTCCTGGCCGTACTCCTCACCGGACACGCGCACCAGCACGGCGAGCGTGTCGCCCACCCGCGCCTTGACCGCGGCGATGACCTCGCACGTCAGCCGCGCCCGGTTGGCCAGCGACCCGCCGTACTCATCGGTGCGCAGGTTGTCGCGGCGGTTGAGGAACACGCCCAGGATGTAGCCGTGCGCCACGTGGATCTCGATCGCGTCCGCGCCGGCCTTGGCGATCCGCTCGGCGGCGTCGGCCCACGTCTCGATGAGCCACGCGATGTCGGCGTGGTCCATCTCCTTGTACACCGTCTTCTTGCCGCCGGTCGCCGCGCCCATCCGACCCAGCTCCTCGCCCGTGCTGTCGGCCAGGGCGGAGTAGTCGTAGTCGTAGTCCGGGGTGCTCGGCGCGATGAGGGGGCGGTCGTTGGCGATGTCCACGCGCGCGACCTTGCCGTGGTGCGTGGACTGCACGCACAGCTTGGACCCGGCCGCGTGCACCGCGTCGGCCAGCGCCTTGAGGCCCGGGATGTACTTGTGATCCGACAGGCCCGGCTCCTTCAACGACGCCGCGCCCACCGGGAACGCGATCGCGCACGCGCCGGTGATGATCAGCCCGGCGCCGCCGGCGGCGCGGGCGACGTAGTGGTCGATCTCCCGCTGCTCGATCTCGCCGTCCTCGGACACGTTCATGTCCATCGCGGGCAGGACGATGCGGTTGGGCGTCTCCATGTGGCCGATGCGGCCGGGCGACATGAGGCGAGGGAAAGCGGTGAGGGTCGTCACGTCGACGATGATACGCCCGAGTTGACGGGTGTCTATAACAGGTTCCAGTTTTTGGGGCGGTGCGTGGTGGTCGCCGGGGTGGAAGGGACGACGACGACAACGTCGGCACGGCGGGCGGGTTCCCCCGCTGGGCTATCCGCTGGATCGTCTCGGTGCCCGTGCCGCACCCTCTACCCTCGGAAGCACCATGCCGCCCAACCATGACATCGTCTCGGCCGCGCTCAAGACAGCGACGTCGTTCGTCCTGAACGCGGTCGAAGTCGTGCGTTTCGGCGGCCTTCAGACAGACGAAGAGCAATCTCCGTTCGAGATCGTCGCACGGCGCCCGATGTTCCGGCTGCGCCGCTACTACCCGCCGGCGGCGGGGGACGCTGGCCGAAGCGTCCACATCGATGAGGACGAGCCGCCGCGGCCGCCGATTGTGCTCGTTCCCCCGATGATGATCTCCGCGGAGGTCTGGGACGTGTCCCCCTCGACCAGCGCAGTGGCCGCGCTGCACGAGGCCGGCATGGACCCGTGGGTGATCGACTTCGGCGCCCCGGACCTCGAGACCGGCGGTCTCGAGCGCACTCTCACCGACCACGTGGTAGCCGTGAGCGACGCCGTCGACCTCGTCACCGCGGCCACCGGCCGTTCGGTGCATCTCGGTGGGTACAGCCAGGGCGGCATGTTCTGCTACCAGGCCGCGGCCTACCGACGCTCACGCGACCTGGAGAGCATCGTGACGTTCGGTTCGCCCGTCGACTGGCGCGGCAACGCCCCGCTCGGCATTCCCGAGCAGGTGGTCGTCACCATCGCACGCCTCGTCGCCGACTACGTCTTCAACGAACGCCCACTGCCCGGGTGGTTGGCCTCGACGGCGTTCCGTCTGCTCGATCCGATCAAGACCGCCCGTTCGCAGGTGGACTTCCTGCGCCAGCTCCACAACCGCGAAGCACTCCTCGGCCACGAACGGCAGCGCCGCTTCATCGGGGGCGAGGGATTCGTCGCCTGGTCCGGCCCGGCGCTCGTCGACATGTTGCAGCAGGTGATCGTCCAGAACCGAATGATGGTCGGCGGCTTCGTCGTCGGCGACCACGTCGTCTCCCTCGCCGACATCACCTGCCCCGTCCTCGCCGTCTTCGGCGAGGTCGACGAGATCGGCGTCCCGGCCGGCGTCCGCAAGATCGCGTCCGTCGCTCCCGCGGCCGATGTCTACGATTTTCCGGTCCGCGCCGGGCACTTCGGCCTCGTCGTGGGCTCGACCGCCGCCTCGCTGACGTGGCCCACCGTCGCCAAGTGGGTCGACTGGATCGAAGACCGAGGGACTCGACCGGACGGCATTACCGAGGTCGACCCCGACACCGTCATCGACTCCTCCCCCACCAAAGCGATCATGCTCGCGGCGGACGGGGCGTTCCAGGCCGCCGGACTCGGGGTCGGCGTGGTGCGCGGTGCGGGGCAGCTCGCCTTGGGCGCCCTGCGGACGACGCGAGCCGTCGGATACGAGGCGGTGCGCGCGGCACCGCGTCTTATCCGGCTGGGGCAGATCCAGCCCGCGACCCGGATCTCGTTCGCCAAGATCATCGCCGAACGCGCCCGGAACCAGCCGAACGACGCGTGCTTCCTCTTCTCCGACCGCGTCCACACGTACTCGGCCGTCGACACCCGGATCACGAACGTGGTCAAGGGCCTCATCACGGTCGGCGTGCGCCAGGGCGACCACGTCGGCGTGGTCATGGAGACGCGGCCCTCGGCGCTGGTCGCGATCGCCGCACTGTCGCGTCTCGGTGCCGTGGCCGTGCTGCTGCCCCCCTCCCAGTCCTTGCCCGAACTCCTCCAGCTCAGTTCCGTGACCGACGTGGTCGCCGACCCCGAGCACGCGTCCAAGGTCACCGATGCCGGAGCGCGGGCGCTCGTGCTCGGCGGTGGTGGCGGTGAGCGGGACCTGCCTGCGGACCTCGGCGAGGACGTCGTCGACCTTGAGCGCATCGACCCCGAGGCGGTGGAGTTGCCCCGCTGGTACCGGCCGAATCCCGGCCGAGGGGGCGACCTGGCCTTTGTGTTCTTCACCCGCTCCACGGGCACGTGGCAGACCAAGCTCATCACCAATCACCGGTGGGCGGCGTCCGCGTTCGGCACCGCCAGCGCCGCGCGTCTCACCACCGAGTCCACCGTCTACTGCCTCAGCCCTCTCCACCACCCATCGGGGCTGCTCACGACCGTCGGCGGCGCCGTGGCGGGAGGAGCCCGAATCGCGCTCTCCCGCGGTTTCGATCCGGCTACCTTCGACGAGGAGATCCGCCGCTACGGCGTGACGGTGGTGTCCTACACCTGGGCGATGATGCGCGAGTTGGTGCGCGGGCCAGTGCATCCGCGCGAGACGCTCCCGACACTCTCACTCTTCATGGGGTCAGGCATGCCCCGTGGTCTGTGGCGGCGGGTCCTGGACCGCTACCCGGGCACGCGGGTCCTTGAGTTCTATGCCGGTACCGAGTCCGATGTGGTCCTGGCCAACCTCACCACCTCCAAGCCGGGCGCGCGCGGACGTCCACTGCCCGGCACCGCCGACGTGCGTCTCGTCGAGGTCGATCCCGACACCGGCGCGATCCTCGCCGGCCCCGATGGCTTCGCCATACCCAGTGAGGTCGACGCACCCGGCGTACTTCTCGCCCGGCCCAGGCTCGGATTGGACGCTTCCGCGCGCCAACTCCGTGGGGTGTTCCGCCCCGGCGACACGTGGGTGTCGACCAATGACATCTTCGAGCGTGACAGGGACGGCGACTTCTGGCTGCTCGGCTCAGCGAGCTCGGTCGTCCACACCGAGCATGGTCCCGTCTACCCGATCCAGGTCGCCGACGCACTCGGGGATCTGCCCGAGGTAGACCTGGCCGTGGTGTACGAGGTGGGTGGCGCCATGGGCCCGGTCGCCGTCGCCGCGGTGAACCTATGGGGCTCAGATCCCATTACCGCGCCCGACATCGGTGGCGCGCTGGCCTCGGTCCCGCCCGACGGACAACCGGACATCGTCCACGTCGTCAAAGACATCCGGGTGACCAACTGGTACCGGCCGGACCCCAGGACGCTCGCAGCCCGGGGGCTGCCGAAGGCCGGCCCGCGGACCTGGATACGCGATTCAGACACCGGCGGGTATGTGCGGCTGACCAAGGCGGTGCGGGACAAGCTGGTTCGCCCGATTCCCTAGACCAGTAGCTCGGTCTCCTCGTGCTCGTTGGTGGTCACCTCGAGGTCGTCGTCCTTGAGCGCCAGGTAGCCGACGATCTCGGCCGCCCCGTGCTGCAGGGGGTACATGGTGACGATGTCCTTTAGGCGGGCGGTGCCGCGGACCGGGATCAGCGCCCGGATGCGGGAGGCCAGGCGTGCGGGGTCGACGACGACCTGGTCGGTCAGCACCGAGGTGTCGACCTCCTCGGTGTCCACAGGATCGAGCAGACTGTTGACCTCCGCGGCGGGCCGGGCGGTGAACAGCGGACGATCGGTGGGCAGGGCGACGTCGACGGCAGTCTCCTCCAGCTCCAGCCCGAGGTCCGGCAGCTCGCCCTCGCGGACCTGCAGCGCCGAGGTCTCGATCTGGCGCACCAGGTCCAGTACCCGGCGGTTCTCCAGCCACACCTGGTCGTCGGTGAAGCGGCGCAGCTGCTCGGAGATGTTGCGGACCGTCTGCTGGGTGCGCTCCGCGGCCTCCGCCCAGCCGTGGTGCACGGTGCGCAGACGCCGGTCCGCGCCGAGCTCGTCGATGCCGGTGAGGCGCTCGAGCAGCATGGACAGCTCCTCCTGGCCCGAGGTGGACAGCAGCAGGTCGTAGAAGGCCTGGAAGCTGCGGCCCTGGTCGGAGGAGTCGATCATGCTGCGGCCGTGCACCAGCTCCGCCAGCAGCTCGCCCTTGCTGCCCTGCCACGTGGCGATGCGTTCGCGCGCCGAGCGGTCCAGGGCGCGGAAGTTCTCCTCCACCTGGCGGAAATCGGCCAGCAACTCGCGGGCGGTGGTGGCGAACTGCTGGTAGCGCTCACGCACCGCGGTGCGGTCCAGCAGGCCGGAGTTCGGGTCCTGGCGCAGCTGGTCGATCTCCCGCTCGATGTCCTGCTTGCGGCGCTCGAGCTGGTCCAGCCGCTTGGCGGGGTCGGACTCGGTGCCCTGGGCGATCTGACGCAGCAGGTCCACCGCGGTCTGCAGGCGCGACTCGGTGCCCACGAACGAGGTCTCGGCAAGGCCCTGCACCCAGGCGTAGGCCTTCTCCAGGGCCGGGGTGGCGTCGTAGTGGATCTCGTCCGCGCCCAGCGGGTAGAAGCGGCGCAGGAAGCCCGCCTCCGGGCCGGCCCAGTCCGCCAGGTACTCGGCCGCAGTGCGCAGGAACCGCGGGTTCCGTCGATCCTGGGCGTTGATGGCGTACAGCTGGTCGTCCAGCGCCGCCACCAGCTCCCCCTCCGAGCTGGCGCCACGGCCCTCCTCCACGAAGAACCGGCCCAGCACCGTGAGCAGCAGCGGCGCGTGCGTGGCGCGCAGCATCCGCCAGGCGGGATGCCGCTCGCGCAGCGCCTCGATCTGCGCGTACTCCACGTGGGGCTCCTCGGTGTGGGTGGACGGTCCCTGACGGCGGCTCGTGCGCCGAGGGGACAGTCTAGGAGTGGGGGGTGAGGAGGGCGCGGCGGGGCGAGGGCGGAGGGGACCCGGTCAGCTGACCAGGGTGCCTGGCGCAGCCCCAGCAACGCTGGCATTCCCGCCAAGGGTCGCAACTAGGGCAATCGTCCTGCCGAGAACGTTTGTTGCCAACCTGATCGTGAGACAAGCTTGGTGAGCACCTCCCCCGCGTAGGAATAGATCCTCCCATGAGCGAGCACTATCCATCCGCTTGCCGAACGCTAGTCGCAGCAGATTGCTAAGGCTCTAGTGTCGCGTGTCGTTAGTTACTAAATGCTTGGGCGTTTGGGAGAATGGGTTATGCCCAATAGCCCAGCTCCGGCTTTGATTCTTCGTGATGGTGACCGCGAGGAGTTGGAGTCGTGGACGCGGTCAACGTCGATCCAATCGGGGTTGGCGATGCGGGCGCGGATCATCCTGCTCGCGGCGGAAGGTCAGGCGAACTCTCGGATCGCTGACCGGGAGCGAACGACGCCGACGACGGTGTGGAAGTGGCGAGGCAGGTATGAGGCGGATGGGATCGCGGGCCTGTTCGACGAGTCGCGCTCTGGCCGGCCGAAGCGGATAGATGACCAGAAGATCATCACCACGACGTTGACTCCTCCGCCGAAGAAGTACGGGGTGACGCACTGGTCCTCACGCCTGCTGGCGGATCATCTGAAGATCGGTAACGCCACCGTGGCCAGGGCGTGGCGCAAGTTCGGGGTGCAGCCTTGGCGGGCCGGAACGTTCAAGTTCTCCACCGATCCCGAACTGGTCGCGAAGGTCACCGACGTGGTGGGGTTGTACTTGGCGCCACCGGACAACGCGATCGTGTTGTGTGTTGATGAGAAGAGTCAGATCCAGGCGCTGGATAGGACCGCGCCGATGCTGCCGATGCGCACCGGGAGCATCGAAAGGCACACCCACGATTACAAGCGGCACGGCACCACGACTCTGTTCGCTGCGTTGGACATTGCGACCGGGCACGTCACCGGTGCGGTCAAGCCGAAGCATCGCCATCAGGAGTTCCTGGCGTTCCTGCGTCAACTCGACCGCGCCTACCCGGAGGTTGACCTGCACTTGGTGATGGACAACTACGCGACCCACAAGACCCCGGCGGTGAAGGTGTGGCTGGCACAGCATCCGCGGTTCCACGTGCACTTCACCCCGACGTCCGGATCCTGGCTCAACCTCGTGGAAGTCTGGTTCGGGATCATTGACCGGCAGGCCATCCGCCGTGGTGTCTTTACATCCGTCAAGGACCTCAATGCCAAGATTCGCCAGTTCATCACGGGCTGGAACGACCGCAAACACCCGTTCGTCTGGACTAAAACTCCCGAACAGATCCTCGCGAAAGCGAACCCTAAACCAACTTCAGAAACGCGACACTAGTCCCTCCATCGTTCAACGACACCCTTGAATGCATCCGCGAACCAGTCTTTCTTCCACTCTTTGTGAAATCTGACGTCGCTGGAGGCGGGTTTGTCGCTGATTTCATCGATTTTCGTTAGCGAAGGAAGCGCGACAGCATCTCCGATTAAGATGGCCTCCCTCTGCTCGAGGGAAGCCAACGAATCCGTGATAGCCGCCAAGTTGTCGGGCAACAATCGCTTGACATAGTGCTGATCGTTCGGATTGGTGAGACGCATCGCTACGAAATTGTTGCACTGCGAGAACACTGTCTCGGAAATTTCCGAAGGTCTCTGACTGACGATCATCAATGAGATACCGTACTTCCTGCCTTCCTTAGCTACTCGCTCAATAGCCCTTTTGACTGATCCGTACTTTGAGCCCTCGCTCCGAGGCACGTAGTTATGTGCCTCTTCGTAGACGAGTAAATAAGGAAGTTCAGACTCACCGCCCACGTGCAACTTCTTGAAATGGAAACTAAAGGTAAATATTAGGCGGGTAATGAGCGATACGACAACGCTGAGGACGTCGAACGGGATGCCGCTCAGGTCAATAATTGTGACATTGCTATTCTCATCCCCGTATCCCATAAACTGCTCGAGCAGGTCGGCAAACTCTTCGGTCTTATACTCACTTCCATCATCTTTTCTCGGAGCGAGCAAGAAATCCAATCGATGATCGTTCTTTCGGGTTTCAAGTCGCATGAGGAAGCGGTTGAATTCTCCGGCGAAGGGCCCCCCAGTCGCCTTCGTCGCCGAGGTTTGAGACGCATCGACAAAATCCAGTCGGCGATCGAAGTAGTAATCTTCACGGTTCGCAATTAGACCAATATCTTTAGCTTTCGGGCCACTCTCGTTGGGGGCTTTGCTGACCATCTCTGAGTTGAGGTTGTGTAGGTAATTTGTCACTCCTTCGAGCGAGAAGTAAACCGGGGAATCGTAAGAAACCCGCACTGGGTCAATATGAGGATTGTTCCGTTGCTTGTTCGCGATGACCGCATTACGAAACTGCGAGACCTGATTGTGCGAGTTCTGTTCGTTGCTCTCGATGAACATTTCCTCAAGCTCCTCTGCGTTCATCAACCAGTAAGGCAGCTTGATTTCCTCCGCTCCGATGACACGCGCATTCGGGAAAGCGGGCGCATACTCACCGTGGATATCAAAGATGATGATGTGCGAATTGTTTAGAACACCAGGGGCCCGTGTAGCGCCCCCTGCTCGCAGTCCTTCTTGCAGAATCGCGGCGACGGTGGATGATTTACCGGACCCCGTGGATCCCACGACCCCGATATGTTTCCCGAAAAACTTATCTCCGTGTAGCGCGACACGCACTTCGTTGTCCTGAACCAAGCTGCCGAATGAAAATTGGTCATTTTCGTCGACCGAACTATATATATTCTCGAGCAGATCCTTGCCGGCGATCGAGACGTTCTGGGGCGGGATCGTAATCTGCTTGCCACCACGCGTAAACACGCCGCCGTCCAGCCTGCCCACCGGCTGTAGTGAAAGGACGAATTTGGGTTCTGTCTGGACCTCTTCGCCCCCGATAGTGTCCTTTATCCGAAAACCTTGGACAACTGCAACTAGCGTCGAATCCTTGTCATCGGAAATTTCCAGATAGCTTCCAATTTGAATCTTCTCTTCGAGCTCCGCGTAAGCCGCGGTAGAGCTTACTTCGATCTCGATCAAGTCAGGACCAACGGCGACGACCTTTGCCATTTCGTTCATATTCATGCAATTTCCTCCATGAGCTGCCTGTATGCGGCTGGTTCAAAATGGCGCAAGGTGATCACCTGGTCCGCCGCCCCGTTCATCCAAGCCTGTTCGTCGCCGATCGAGACGAGTCGAGAAATCTTGAATTGTGTCGGAGTCAGTACTCGGAAGCTCTTTTGGGTGACAAGCCGCAAGACAAAGGAGGATCGCTGTATCTTGTCCCCTGCGCCGCGCGTGTTGATAATCGGAGGTTCAGTGAAGGCTTGCGATTGGAATTCTAGATCTTCATGACCGTCGTTGAAGGCGATATCGGATCGGACGAGCCCGACCTTGAGTCTTCGGACGATATCAGGGGCACCCTCGACAATTACCGTCCAAGGATGTGCGCTCTTCAGGCGTCCTAGCTGTTTGCCCGCTAGTGCTTCACACAGCCGCACGGTCTCATCAAGACTGTTCTCACAGATCTCCAAGTAAACGGCTCGCTTTTTCGTGGGGTCATGGAAATTGCTCGAACGCAGCTTCCGTTTTTGTGCCGCCAGGTACCGGTCTGCTCCGATCTTTTGCATCTGCCATTTATCGAAAAGGAAGTCTTTGACGGTCAGCGAATCAATTAGTTCGTGCCGCGTGACAGTTCTGACTGAGGGGTCATCACTCCTTGCACGCTCGTGAATAAACTCACGAACTTTTGCTATGTAAATCGCCAGGACTTCGTCGCCATCGCAGTCCATCGCCACTCGGAGAGCGTCAATCAGAGCGGTCTCCTGCGTTTCAAACGCATCGCCACGGATTATTCGCAAGCGCGAGCAGAAGTCTTCCAGGTCGGCATCGTGGACACCCACGAAATACTCGACCGTCCCCTCATCGCGCGTCTTCTTGGTCAGGCTTTGCTTTACCTGCGCGACATCAAGACGATCCGGCATATTGCCAAAATCGCTGAAATGGATGTACAGGACGTAATTCCAGCGAGCTCCGGTCTTGTAATGATCGAGCATTAAACGAATCGGCTCACGCAGGCTCTTCGGAGAAGCGTACTTCTGCCCAGCCAAGTACTTAACTTGGACAGCTTCGCTAGCTTGCGGTGCATGAAGGTCGATGTCCTCAATCCCCTCGATGTGCACGACGTCCGTGTGGGCGGCGGCCAAGAGTGCCAATGCCGTCCTGTCGAACTGGTACTCGTAGCCAGCAATTGCTGCATGCGCGGACCTTGAACCAGTCGGCAACAAGGGTGGATGAGTCACACTCGGGCCCCGATCATGACTTAAGTATGACGGAATTTGCATAACTTAGGTGTATTTTCCGGGGTTGGCGCGTCGCAGCCTGCTCCAACAGTATTGACGCCCACCTGGGGTAACCGTTTGCTAGCCCTTCCCGATCCGAAGTGCGTTAGGGGGTTCGCCCGTGACGCGGTCAGGCACAAGATATAGGGGTCTGGGGGCGGGTGACGATGCTGGTTCCAACACCACGCATCGAACACCCCAGGACCCACCATAAGCCATCTTTACGCGGTAAAACGCCGAGGGCGCGCCTTGTTCATAGCGAGATTGGCCTACGACATGGTTGGCTTCTCATGTTGATTGGGCTAGGTCGTCACTGGCTTGGCCTTGGCTCGCAGATCCGACCACGAGTCCGATGAGGCGATGTCGCTCTCGTAGCCGATGAGGTAACCGTAGGACTTGCCGCTGAACTTATCGTCGGTCCGTAGTCGGCGGATTGTCTTCTCGGCAGCGTCGCGCTTGCGTTGGACCTCGTCATCATCGCGCCCAGAGTCGGATTTGCCCTCGATGATCCAGATTCGTCCGTCGGCGTCCTCGGCGGCAAAGTCGGGGTAGTAACGGCGGTCGAGTGAGTAGGAGACGTAGGCGTCGTCGAGGTGCTTGTAAAGGCGCTTCCACCACTGGATCTGCGGGGAGGTGTCGAGAAGCTCGGCCAGCCTGAACTCGCCCGAGTAAGAGTCAAAGGACTCGGAAGTGAACAACGAGCTGTTCCACTGCCCGTAATGCTGATTCACAATGAACGCGGCACGGCTGTCCACCAGCGCCCGATCTTTGATGGTCTGTCCCTGGCGCAGGTAGTAGCCCTTATCTACTGGAAGCTCCAGCGGATCCAGGTAGACCGTTACTTTCAGGCTGTTGCGGTATTCAGCGGTCTTGCGCGCAATTAAGTCCGCCAGAACGACCACCGCAGAGGCTAGCGCCTTCACCGACCAATTGGTGATGGGCGCGGCGTCGAGCAGACGGGGAATGAGGTGCCCACGGGCATAGATGATGTTCTCGGAAGTCTGCGTGATCCCGCGCAGGGCGAAGAGCTGTCGAAGCAGCTCGGCCTCAACGTTCTCCCGGCTGGTCGTCAGCGCCTCCACGTCGGCCTGAACCAGGGAGCGCGTCAGAATCTTGCCAGCGACCACGTTCGGGTCGAGCGCCACCCGCTCCATGCGCGCCCCCTCGGCAGTGATGGACTTCGCGGCGCCCTCTACCTCGGCGTCGGAGATGTCGTCCAGCTCGAAGAGCGCGTCTACGCGACGCATGGTCGAGCGTGGAAAGGTGAACGTGCGCCCGGCCAGGTGGTCGCGCACCTGCACCCACTCCCGCGCAGACGGAGGCGGAGGCTTCTGGATGTCACCAGGTCCGTCCCCGCCGATCTGCTTCGCGCTCACACCCTCGCGTCCGCCGATCTTGACCTCAGTCGCGCTGTCAGCATCGCCTTCTGTGACCTCACCTTCGGCGTCCGGCGCGCCGGGGCCAGGGGTCTGGGCATTGTTCCCTTCGAAGGTCCGCTCCTCTGCGCTGCCGGAGGAACCCGCGGACGAGCCGGCGCCTTCGCTAACCATGTCATCGGTGCGAACGACCTTGTGGCGCTCCGCAGTCTCGGGCACTGCGTCGAGCAGGCCGAACGAGCGCAGGACATTCTCGGCGTCTAGGAGCTTGCGGAACGACTCGTGGGCAACGATTTCCAGCTCGTTGATCGAATCGTCGTCGACCCAGTAGCCGAACGGGAGCCGTAGTCCGCGCCCCATTGTCTGCTGCGTGAGCACCTGCGAATCCATGGCGCGAAGAGTGACCATGACCGCGATGTTCTTCACGTCCCAGCCCTCCTTGAGCTTGTTCACGCTCACCACGGCGCGCACCGGGGTCTCGGGCCGGTCGAGGGTGGCCAGGAGCCGCTCCACCTCTGGGGTCATATTGTCCGAGGTGACCTGGAGGACTGCAGTGGGGGCGCCGAAGAACTCGGGCGTGCGGAGCTTCTCTGAGACCTCGATGGCGTGCGCGATATCGGCGCAGACCACGAACAGCAAAGGATGCACCGCCGGGGCGCCAGGATTCTCGGCCAAGTACGCCGCGTAAGCCTGCTCCTTGCCCTTGAGCAGGGTGACCGCGTCGCGGAGCTGCTGGTGCTCGCCCAGCTCGCCGTAGCCGCCCTTGCGATAGGCGATGATCGGAACCTTGACGTGCTGGTCCTTGATCGCCTGGTGCAGTGGGTAGCGGTGGATGACTTCATCACCGGCATCAGCAGTCGCGGTCAGACCGATGACTGCAGCTGGTTTGAGGTCTCGGATAGCGGCGTTGAACACCGGAGCTTTAGGTCCGTAGAGGTGGTGCTCGTCGGCGATGAGCACCAAGTCGTCGTTGGCGGCGAGCTGGTCGTATAGCACTCCCGCGAACTCGTTGTGCTTCCGGATGCCTCGTCGCTCCGCATCCTTCCCCTCGGTCGTCGCACCGTCCAAGCTTGATGGGGCGGTGAGCTGTTGGATGTTAAACACGAATACCTCGGCACGGCGCTCACCTCCCAGATCCTGGTCGTGGAGACTTTGCTGGATCTCGGTGATGTAGTTGTCCGGGGTGATCACCTTCGGGGACAGATCGGCACCCGGAATGTACTTGCGATTTCCCTCGGTGAAGTTCGCGATCGTCTTGTTCTGCACCACTAGGCCAGGCGTGACGACCATGACCTCAGCCCGCCCGGTGACGCGGCGGATGTACTCGATGAACGAAGCCATCAAGAAGGTCTTGCCTGCACCGGTGGCCATGTCCATCACCTGAGGAACCGCTGGCTCGAAGTCGCCTGCCAGGTGTTCAACCAGTACCTTCAGCGCCTCACGGTTCGGCCCACGCAGATCGAAGTCGCTGGCGATCTCATCGACCAGCTCAGAATCGAAGTGGAAGTTCGGGATCATCAACTCAGTCCTCGATCTCGTCAACGCGGAACAAGTCGGCGGGGATGTGCAGGACGCGGCTGCCCTTGCGGGCGTTACGCAGCGCCTGCGCCGTATCTGGGTCGACTGCCGTCGCGGCGATGACCATCTTCTCGTCGTCCCCAATGTGCGTGGCGATCTCTGCGACCAGTTCAGGAGTGGCAGCGGAGCGCATCACGACCAACCTGGTCCGTCCCCGGATCCCGGTGAACACTGGGTGCTCCGGTGTGAGGTGGAAGCTCAGGTGTGCGGCGACCGACCGCTCCAGGTTGTCACCCTCGAGGGCGGCGGACGTTAACGTGACCAGGCCCAGCTCAGGTTCGTAGTCAAAGCACTCGGGCGCGAGATGGGCGACGCGGAAACTGCCACCGCCGCGCCAGTTGACTATGTCCGGCGACTTACGAGTCTTGAGCTGGTCGCCTGCGGCCTTACGGACAAGGGGCAAGAAGTCAGTGTTGTCGGCCTCCGACGTGGCGAGCTTGCGCATGAGTCGGCGCAACTCCTTGGCCTCATCAGCACCCAGCACTGGCTCGCCGGTCTTGGAGTCAGCGCGCACAGCGGCTCCGACCACTTTGGCCAGGTCGACAGGAGCTGCGACAACTTCAGCGATCTTCCCTAGTGCTTGAGTCAGAGAAAACGCCTCGGATGCCTCCATTCCCTCCGGCAGGCCGTCCTCGGTCGCGTCCACTCGCTCCCCAGCGGTGGTTGTGATCCCGCCCGGGTCCTCGCCGTGAATGACCTTCGTCAACCGGGGGAGGGTGAACTGCGAGAAATTCGACTCCAGCAACTCGCACGTCACCCACCGGCGACCCATCTTGTGGGCGACTGCCGCCGTCGTACCCGACCCGGCGAACACATCGAGCACAATGTCGCTCGGATTCGTGGCCACGTGGATTACTCGTTCTAGAAGCCGTTCAGGCTTCGGTGTTGCGAACGGATTTTGCTCGGGGAATAGCGCTCTTAGTTCTTTCTTCGCTCCCCGATTATGACCGACGTCTTCCTTTGTCCACCACGACTGGGTGGCCCGATCCGGCGCAATCTCTGAGAGGTACTTCTTCATCTTCAACCCGCCTGACCCACCCTTCGTGAAGTAGAGCCGGGGAAGCACGCGACCTCGGTATATGTCATCACCGGTGAGCCGTGGTCCGGCTAAAACGAGGTCGGGAACATCCGCCCTCAAACGTTCGAGTGCAATCCCGGTCGCTTGGGCCCGCTGATTCAGGTCGGCCTCACAAGGCCGGTAGTCGGTGGTTTTTCCAAGCATTTTCAGAACGTCGGCCTGGGTATTTGACCAGACTCTCCCTCTGGCCGGGTACACCATTTCTCCCGTGACCGGATTCTGTATTCCGTACACGCCCGGGTGCTGGCGAGAACCTCGATCAGCCCCTGGGGCGGCGGGGTCTCCCGACACCCACCGCTCAGGATCGCCATCCGGCGACTTGTAGAGAGCATCCCGGGAGGCAAGGCGAGGGAGTCTCTTTGCATAGAACTTGGCAGACCTTCCGAAGACAAGAATGACGTCTTGATCAATCGAAATCTTCCCGCCATCAGATCGTGGGGAATCTGCCTTCTGCCAAACGACCTCCGCCACGAAGTTCTCTGCCCCGAACACCTCGTCCAGCAGCACCCGCATCCGGTGGTTCTCGGAATCATCCAAGTGCACCCAAATGGAGCCATCAGGGGACAGTAGCTTCTTGATGTGAAGCAGTCTGTCCCTCATCATCGTGAGCCAGATTGAGTGCTCCAGGTTATCCTCGTAGTGCTCGAAGGTCTTCTCGGTGTTGAACGGCGGGTCTATGTAGCACAGCTTCACCTTTCCCAGGTACTGGTCCGCCAGCTCAGGGACTCGTGTCAGCGCCTCCAGGACATCTCCGGACTCACCGTTAATGAGAAGATTCCCCGTCGTCGGCTCCAGATCCGCCCGAGCGGAGTACACCACACCCTCCTGCTTCGAGGCCTGCACGCCATTCACGGTCTCGCCAAGAACTAGGGGCCGAATCTGGCAGTAGCGCGGATCCTGCGGTGAGACCCAAGAGTAACCGTACCTCCCGTTCTCGGTCGGAATCAGGGCCTTGTCCTTGTTGAACCAAGTCAGTTCGAGGCGCTGGGCCTTTGACGTGCTCATGCGGGCGGGGTTTCCTTGTCGGTGGTTTGCGAAGCTAAAGATCCACTCGGCCAGGGCGACCAGCGGCCTTCGAAAGATAGCGAAGCTGCCAGCTCCTACGGAAACCTACGGTACTAAACCTCGCGGTTCCGTCGGCGGCCCCGGTCTGAAACGTGAGGTTGGGCTCAATTCCAGCACCTCGAAGGTTCGACGATGTACCTCAGGAGAAAGCCAGAATACTCCGCGGATAGATGTACCACGAGGACTTCGCGGGTCCCCACTCCTGAATTGTTCGCGGCCTCGCGTCGTGGCTACAAACTTCCAGCAAGAAAGTTACCCTATTCTGAAGTCGTGGGTGTCGGTCCCCCCAGTCGGACTCGAACCGACACTTTGACGGTTTTAAGCCGTCTGCCTCTGCCAATTGGGCTATGGGGGGTAACGACCCGCCTGAGCGGGGCCGGGCGACGCGTGGAGCGCCGGGCTGACGCTACCCGGCCAAGCGGGTCAGCACCGACATCGCGATGCCGTCCAGGATGTCCTTCTCACTCACCGTGAGCTCGGTCAACCCGGCGCGCTCTGCCATCACATCACACAGTGCCTGGACCACAATGGAGCCCCCGCCGATCACGTCCGCGCGACCCGGGTGCATCGGCCCCAAGTTGCGGCGCTCGGCCACCGAGGACGCCACCAGACGGTCGCACACCTCGCGCATCCGCTCCAGCGGGATGACGCTGCCGTGGATCTTCTGCGGGTCGTACTCCCCCAGGTTCTGAGCCAACGCCGAGAGCGTCGTGAAGGTGCCAGCCACGCCCACCCAGCGGGCAGCGCGTCCCACCGGCACGTCGCCGGCCTCGGCCAGCGCGTCGGTGATCACGGCCCGAGCCTCGGCGATCTCGGCCGCAGTGGGCGGATCCGAGTGCAGCACCCGCTCGGTGATCCGCACGCACCCGATGTCCAGGCTGCGCGAGCCCAGCAGCTGCACCTGGCCGCCGACGAGCTCGCCCACCACGATCTCCGTGGAGCCGCCGCCGAGGTCGGTCACGACGAACGGCCCGTCGGCGGGCGAAAGGTCCGACACCCCGCCGGCGAAGGTCAGCTCGGCCTCGGTCTGCCCGGAGATCACCTCGGCCTGCGCGCCTGGGAAGTGCCGACCGAGCACCTCCGCGGTCATACCGAAGAACTCGTCCTTGTTGCGGGCGTCGCGGGTGGCGGAGGTGGCGACCATGCGCACCGACTCCACGCCGAGCTCAGCCATCGTGGCCGTGTAGTCCGTCAGGGCGGTGCGGCAGCGAGACAGCGCCCCGTCCGAGAGTCGCCCGGTCGCGTCGACGCCCTCGCCGAGCCGGATGATCCGCATCTCCCGCGTGACGTCGGTGAGTCCGGCCTCGCCGGGGACGCCCGCGGCGACGAGCAACCGGATGGAGTTGGTGCCGCAGTCGATCGCCCCGACGCGCACGGCGCCGGAGCCAGCCGAGCCGGGGCTACCCGGCGCATTGGTGGTCACTGCTCGTCCATCGCGAGGTAGTCGGGCACGCCCAGCTCCTCGGGGGTCGGCCAGTCCTCCGGCAGCGCCGTGCCGCGCAGCCCGGCCTCGCAGGCCAGCGCCACGGACTCGTCGCCCAGCCAGACCACGCCCGGCCCCTCCGCGAGCGCGTACGCCATCAGCACGTGTAGGCACTTGACGCGCTCGGGCATGCCGCCCCCGCTGAAGTCGGTGCCCAGGTCCTCGATCTCGTTGCGCTTGGCGAGGAACCGCTCGTGCGCCTGCACATAGTTGGCGGCCAACTCGGGCTCCTGGGCCAACCTCGTCGTCATCCCCCTCATGATCCCCGCGGACTCCTGCCGACTCGCCTCGGCGGTGAGCCGCGGATCGGTGAGGTAGTACAGCGTGGGGAACGGGGTGCCGTCCTCCAGCCGCGGCGCGGTCTTGACCACCCCGGGCTGGCCGTCGGGGCTGCGGTAGGACACCTCCAACACGCCCCGCGGCGGCCGGCCCAACTGGGCCTGGATCGCGTCGAGGTCTTCGCTGGACACGCTCTGCTCGGCGCTCACGCTGGGGGGTCCTCCTGTGATTGATCTTGGACGCCGCCCGGGATGGGGGCGGCGGGGTCATCGGCGCCGGGCACGCCGGGCACGACCGGCACCGGCGGGGTGTCGGGGCCGCCGGGGATGGACGTGCCCTCGAGCACCGCCGAGTCCTCCGGCATGATCGGGTCGGCGGGCTCGGCGATGGAGTTCCACACGCGCGTCTGCCACGGCTGCGCCGCCAGCTCGGCGGCCTTCTGCTCGGCCACGGCCTGCTCGATCGGGTCGACCATGGACACGCGGTACGGGGTCTCCCCCGGCTTCACGGCGCCAAAGCGGATGCGGGCCTGCTGCTCGATGTACGCGGGGTCCGAGAGCATCTGCTCCTCGGCCTCGAGCTCGGCGATCGTCGCCTCCAGCGCGGCCCGCTCCTGCGCCACGGTCTTCTCGTCGCGCAAGAACTGGTAGTGATTGCGCAGCGGGAACGACACGGTGACGAGCAGGATGATGGCGACGACGGCGAGGAGTCCGATCCGCCGCGGGGTGTAGTTCCGCGGGCCCAGCAGGGTGTCGGACAGGTCCGTGCGCGTGGTGAGGCGGTGGGCCTCCGGATGCGCGGTGGTGCCAACCCGGCCGGAGCGGGCAGAGGCCGGGACGGGCCGGTCCCGTTCGCGGCTCGGCGTCCGCCGGCGGGTCGGCTCCCGGCGGGTGGGGTCGGCGGGCTGGTCGGCTCCCGTCCGCCCATCGACCCCGTCGCGGCCGACGGCACCCGGTCCGCGGCCAGTGCTGCTCCCCCGGTCCGCCGCGGTCCCACGGCCCGTCCCGTTCGCGCGGCGACGGATGGCGCCCGACGCCTCCCCGGGCCGCCGGGATGCCGCACGATCGCGTGCGTCTCCCCGGCGGTCCGAGGGGCGGGGCGGGCGGGCCATGCGCTTTCCTTTCCGACTACGTGCCCGTCAGCGTTGACCTGCCGACGGGCGGTGTTGGTGCCGTCAGGCGGAGAAGCGCGGGAACGCCTCGGCGCCGGCGTACCGGGCGGCGTCGCCGAGCATTTCCTCGATGCGCAGCAGCTGGTTGTACTTGGCCACGCGCTCGGAGCGGGCCGGGGCGCCGGTCTTGATCTGGCCACAGTTGCAGGCCACGGCGAGGTCGGCGATGGTCGTGTCCTCGGTCTCGCCGGAGCGGTGCGACATCATCGAGGTGTAGCGGTTGCGGTGGGCCAGGTCCACGGCGTCCAGCGTCTCGGTGAGGGTGCCGATCTGGTTGACCTTGACCAGCAGGGCGTTGGCCAGACCTTTCTCGATGCCCTCGGCCAGGCGCTGCGGGTTGGTGACAAAGAGGTCGTCGCCGACCAGCTGGACCTTGTCGCCGATCATGTCGGTCAGGGTCTTCCAGCCGTCCCAGTCGTCCTCGTCGAGCGGGTCCTCGATGGAGACCAGCGCGTACTTGTTGACGAGCTCGGCGTAGACGTCGGCCATCTCGGCGGCGGAGAGCTGCTTGCCCTCGAAGTGGTACTTGCCGCCGGAGTAGAACTCGGTGGCCGCGACGTCCAGCGCGAGCGCGACGTCGGTGCCGAGCGAGTAGCCGGCTTTCTCGATGGCCTCGGCGATGAGGTCGAGTGCGGCGGTGGTGGACTCAACCGAGGGCGCGAACCCGCCCTCGTCGCCCAAGCCGGTGGACAGGCCACGGTCCTTGATGACGGTCTTGAGGTGGTGGTACACCTCGGTGCCCATGCGCAGGGCCTCACGGAACGTGGGCGCGCCGATGGGGGCGATCATGAACTCCTGGACGTCGACGCCCGAGTCGGCGTGGGCGCCACCGTTGAGGATGTTCATCATCGGCACGGGCAGCACGTGGGCATTCGCACCGCCGATGAAGCGGTACAGCTCGAGGCCCGAGGACTCGGCCGCGGCGCGGGCCACGGCCAGCGAGACACCGAGGACGGCGTTGGCGCCGACGGTCGACTTGTTGGGGGTGCCGTCGGCGTCGAGGAGGGCCTCGTCCACCACGCGCTGGTCCTCGGCGGGGATGCCGATGACGGCGGGGGCGAGGACGTCCAGTACGGCCTCGACGGCCTTGGTGACGCCCTTCCCCATGTAGCGCTCGTCCTCGTCGCGCAGCTCCACGGCCTCGTGGGCGCCCGTCGACGCGCCTGACGGCACGGCGGCGCGGCCGAACGAGCCGTCGTCCAGAAGCACCTCCACCTCGACGGTGGGGTTGCCTCGCGAATCGAGGATCTCCCGGGCTCCGACCTGCTCGATAAGCGCCATCTGTGCTCCTTGGGGGAAGTTCGTGGGTTCGTGTGCGTGGCCGGCGCCGCTAGGCGGGCGCAGTCCGCTGGCCATTGTTCCACGAGCCCCTCCGCGGCGTGCCGAGGCGGCGCCGGGGGCAGTGGACGCACGCTCCCCGGTCGCCGCCCTGCTGATCGCTGCCGGCCGGGTAGCCTGGGCGAACAGGGATCCTCTAATGGGCCGTCATCCGCGTGGCGCACTGATCTTTACATGCGAGAACCGGAACCTAGCCTGCAATGGTATTTCTAGGGGGTGAGAGCGCCGCCAACTTCGGGCCACTGATACGGGGTTTTGACACTCGACAGCTCGGGTAGAGAGTGGGATAGCAGCGGATGAGCAGTTCGCGTCGGCCCTGCCACGCCATACCCCGTCCAGCGAGCCACAGGCCGATCGAGCGCGCTGGCATAGTCGCCGAGTCCGCACTTCGGGTGCCTCGGCGGTGTTCTGATTGAGCGCCTACCAGCCAAACTGTCTTCGCGGTCGATGTCAGATACAAATCGATGATCCAGTAGACGACTACCTGAAGGCCCTGAGGAGGAACGATCTCATGGCCTGGACCGTCTACGATCAAATGTTCGAAGCGATCCGCGGAGGCGGCCTGAGCCACATCCGCGACGAAGACGGCTACCCGCTGGATGATGCTGCGCACTACTCAGCGCCCCTCGGGGAACGCCTCAGAACGCCTAGCATGCCGTGGGTGGGCGAGTTCAAGGCGTTGGGCAAGAACAAGAGGACATCGGACGGAACGCTCTACCGGCGCCACCACAGGCTGTACTTCTCCGAGCCGACCAACACCCCCGACATTGTCGTCCTGGTGCACGCTGGCTACAAGGAGACCCATAAGAGGTCGCCGAGTGCCCAGGACGCCCAGATCAGCGAGGCTATGGCGAGGGTGAAGGAACTCTTCGATGGGCAGGGCTGGTCGTACCCAGTACTGTGACGTTTACGTCACGTTCGCCCCCCAGGGGTGTGCCAACAGTGTCACACTGATGCACTATTGAGCACATACCGCCTGAGAAGGCACACGCCCTGACGGGCAGAAGAAGGGGGCTGACAGTGGCTCTGAGGGTGATCAATACCACACCGGGTTCAGATGGGTCTGGCGAAGAGGCCCGGGGGATCGCGCTCCGACGTGAAGAGCGAGCCTTTCTGCGCCGTTTGGTCGAACTACGCCGCGAAGCGGAGCTCAGTCAAACTGAGGTGGCTGAACGAATGGGGATCGACAGATCATTTGTATCGCGGTTTGAGAAGTTCGACAGCGCGCCACGTCTCGATACCGTGGTCCGCTACGCGCACGCCATCGGCGCTATCCTGCACCTGGACGCCGAGTTAGATCGCAGAGACGTTGATGAGTTCCCGGAGACGTCAAAATGGGTTGACACTGTGGTGAGTGCCGAACCAGCGCCCGCTCGACCCACTGCTTCGCGCAAGAGGTGGGGCGCCGCCACATGCTGAGTCCTGTAGCGGCTGCCGCGCTGGAGAAGCTCGAGAACACCTCGCTGCAGGTTATTTCTCATCGCTCCAGCCTGGTACGCACCATTCCAATGGACCAAGAAGACGCTGAACTCCAGCGCGACCATGTCGAACGTGTAGACGGTGCCCAGTTCCAGTGGGGCGTCGTGATCTCGCCTGAGATGGTCTCCTTTCGTCTCCGGTTCTGGTTAAAGAGCGGGAATGTTCAATCCGAAGTCGACGTCGCGCTCAACTGGGATGTGAAAGTCAATCAAAGGCCCACCGATGCGGAAGTGAAAGCGCTGATGGTCGAGTACGGGGCGGCTGCCACCCACGGCGCCGCGCTTGCGATTCTCCATAGCGATCTCCAACTTTTGGCGACGAATATACAGATTCGTTTCTCAATCGAAGCCGAGCTAAGCCGCCAGGTAGAAGAGAACTTCGACCACAGGATCGTACGATTGCAGCAAGAGGAAGCCAGCAACGAAGGGGCCGAATGACTTCCCAGAAAGGCCTCCGCCAGAAGTAAGCTGCCGCTTCGAGCCTAGCGGCCATCGCGGTGGTCCTCACTCGCAGGGCAACAAGTAAGACCTGGTTCGTCCCTTCGTGTCCGCCGGACCTGACTGGCTGTGGTTCGAGAGCGCGACAAGGAAGTTGCTAGACCGCTCGGCGTCAACTTCGTCTTGCACCGTTCGTTGGTTCCCGATTACGAGTAGCTGTGCGACTTTGCCGGTCGCGTTGCGCGCCCCTCGGGCTTTGGCGGCAATGCACGCCTCTCCGGTCGAACATGCCAACCATGGGGTGCCAGAGCGACCCCGCGCCCCACTCGCGTCGGACCGCGCCCGGAAACTTGGCCGGAGCGGGTAGTCGTCGTAAACGTACTCAGGCTTCGCTTACGTCACGCGGACTCGTGCCCAGCCTCGCGGTGCTCACGCCCGCCTCGGCGGCTGAGGATGTCCGGATACCGGCGGTACCCAGCCCATAGAGTGAGCCAGGCCCCACCAGGACAATCCAGGAGAATGCTGTGGACTCACCCGTCGCCATCCCCGCCCGCACCAGGGCAGCGATCTGATGGCGACCCGGTCCTCGCGCTCGACGACCAAAAAGCGGAAGACGACCTCCACGCGGACGACGTCGGCGAAGAAGCCCAGCGCCAAGCGCACGACGTCGAAGAAGAAGACCACCGCGGCGACGGCGGTTCCGACGATCCCGCCCGGGCAGCGGGTGTGGCTGCTGGAGCTCCCGTGGGGCGGGCTCGGCGGCGGGATGCCGGCCGGGGTGACCTACTACAAGTCGCTCACCGCGCACGCGTACGTCGGCACCTCGCTGCCCGAGGTGCTGGACCCCTACGCCAGCAAGCCGTACTCCTACCTGCGGTGGCAGGAGGACGAGCTCAACGGCACCGAGGGCCCCGGCGCGACCGCCGCCCCGATGACGCTCCGACCCGAGCAGCGCGCGGACGTGGACGCGATCACCATGGCCGCCGAGCAGCAGTTTCGGCAGGTCCACCTGGCGAACGATGTGGGCACCGGCAAGACCCTGGTGGCGGTGGCCGCGGCGAAAGCCATCGCCAAGATGCGCGGCGCACACACGGTCCTGGTGACGGTGGACCGGCCGGCCCGCATCACCATCCCGTCATGGCGTCGCACCATCGCCGCGCTGGGCGATGACGGCCTCCGGTGGATCATCATGTCCTCCGACAGCCTCGGCAAACTCATGGCCCGGAACGGCCGCCCGCGGCTCAAGGTCGACGTCGCGGTGATCGACGAGGCCCACCAGTTCCGGCACGCCAGCAAGCGCACCAGCTACATGCGGCGTCTAACCCGCATGGACGGCCCTCACGAGAAGGCCCCGTTCGTGCTGTCGATCACCGCGACCCCGGGCCATCACCCGGGCGAATGGGGATACCTGTCGACGCTGTACGCGCAGGTCCACGACGATTCCCCGGCCGCGTGGTCGGACTTCGGGCGGGCCCTGTCCGAGCGGGGCGTGCCCCTGGAGACCTCGTACGGCAAGTGGACGTGGACCGCGGAGGCCAAGGAGTCGCTACCGACGCAGCAGGCCGCGATCAGCGACGTGCGCGACATCCTGCTGCGGCACGATCCGCCGCTGATGCTCACCCGGTCAGCGCCGTGGGGCCCGCCTCCGTTTGATGTGGACCTGGTGGAGCTGACCCCGGACCAGTGGCGTGCCTACGAGCTGGAGTGGGGCGACTTCCAGCGGGAGATGCAGCTGGCCCGGACTGGCAACAACGTCGCCCGCGGGCTGGCTGCGTTGGTTCGGCTGCGCCAGAAGGCATCGATGATCCGGGTCGAGCACACGGTCGCGGCGGCGAAGGCCGAACTCGAGCGCGGCTACCAGGTGCTGATCGCCACCGAGATGGTGTCCACCGCCGCGCACCCGGTGGCCGAGTTGCTCGAGGCCGACGGGATCCCGGTCGCACGGATCTACGGCTCGAACCCGCAGGCCGAGTCCGAGCGGATGCGGTTCCAGCGAGGCGAGGCGCCGGTGGTGGTGTTCAACACCCCCACCGCGATCAACCTGCAGGCCCGGGAGCAGTTCGCCGACGGCTCGTTCGCGACCGCCACCCCGCGCAGGGGCTTCTTCCACCAGGCCCGCTACTCGGGCCTCCTGGCCGAGCAGACGATGGGCCGCGCACACCGGAACCATCAGGTCTGCGCCTGGTCGCTCCTGGCGGCGGCCGGCACGATCGAGGAGCGGGCCGGGACGGTAATGCTGTCCCGTCTCATCGCCTCGGCGACCAGCACGGATGCGGACGCCTCCACCTTCTCCGAGGTGGCGCGGGTGTTCGGGATCGACTGGATCCCCGCCGTCCGAGTGGCGGACGAGCTCGGTTAGGCGCGCTGACAGCCGGGCGCTGCTCCTGCGAACCGCGAGCCACGTGAGCACGGCTCTGTTCGAGCCGCAGAGTCCGTACTCTTCACCGGCCGGCCGCTGCGGCCGTGGATGTCGTCACCCTTCGCGGCGCGCGCACCACCACCGGCATCGCAGTCCGCCACCTACCGACCTCACGCCCCGAACCACGCCCGGCTGAGCTCGGCGTACCGCCCGTCCGCCCGGAGCAGCTCGTCGTGCGTGCCGGATTCGACGATCCGGCCGTGGTCCATCACCAGGATGCGGTCGGCGGCCTCAGCCTGGCTCAGCCGGTGCGCCACCACCAGACCCGCCCGGTCGCGGAGCACCGCAGCGGCAGCCGCGTCGAGGCGACGGGCTCCGGCGGACCCGGCCTCGGCGGTGGCCTCGTCGAGGATCACGACGTCCGGGTCGGCCAGCTCGACGCGGGCCAGGGCAATCATCTGACTCTGCATGGGATCGAGCGCGTGCCCGCCCTCGCCGATGAGGGTGTCGATGCCGTCGGGCAGGGCGTCGACCCAGTCCGCGCCGACGGTCCGCAGCGCGGCGCGGACCTCGGCGAGGCCGGCCTCGGGCCGGGGCGCGCGGACGTTCTCGACCACGGTGGTCGCGAAGGTGTGCACCTCTTGCGAGACCATCGTGACGTGCTGCCGCAGCTCCACCGGGTCGACGTCGGTCAGCGGGACCCCACCCAGTCGCGCACTCCCCCGCGTCGGAACCACCGAGCCGGCGGCGACCAGCGCGAGCGTGCTCTTGCCGGCGCCCGTGGATCCGACCACCGCGACCACCTCGCCGGGCGCGAGCGTCAGGTCGACGTCGATGAGTGCCGGAGCGCCCTCTCCATAGGTGTGCGTGATGCCGGTGAGCTCGAGCGGGCCGGCCCCGGCGGCGGTGGAGTGCAGCGCGGCGGTGCGCTCGGGCACGGGCATGGTGATGACTCCGACCATCCGCACCAGCGAGGCTCCGGCGGAGTGGACCTGATCGACCATGCCGACCAGCGCACCGATCGGGTTGAACAGCCGATGGAACAGCAACGCGGCGGTCGTCACGGCACCGGCGGTGATGGCGCCGGAGTCCACGAGGAAGAACCCCACGACCAGCAGCAGCCCGAGGACGGTGACCTCGGCGCGGTTGTTGCGGCTGAAGGCTCGGGTGACGAAGTGGAACACCTGGATGGACAGGTCCCGGGCGCGGGCGGAGGAGGCGGTGATCCGCTCCAGCTCGGAGTCCTGGGCGTCGTAGGCGTGCAGGGTGCGGGACCCGGAGATGCCCCCGAGGAGACGGCTGGCCCGGGTGCCGAAGGCGGCGCGCTCGGCGGCATAGACGGGGCCGGACCGGGGCAGGTACCAGCGCAGGGTCGTCCAGTACATCGGCAGCGCGAGCAGCCCCACCAGCCCGAGGCGCCAGTCGACCGTGGCCAGCCCCACCCCGGACACGATCACCGTGAACGCCGACTGCACGACCAGCGGGATGACGGCGGTGGCGGCCTGGCTGATCTCGCGGGCGTCCTCCGCGACGCGGGAGACGAGGTCGCCGGTCTCGGTCGTCTCCATCTGCGCCGCGCCCAGGCGCAGGGAGCGGTCCATCACCATCTCGCGCAGCCGGGCGACTGTAGGTTCGGTCAGCCGGGCGAGCCAGGCCTGGCCAGCCCAGGTGCAGCCCGCGCCCACGACGCCGGCCACGGCGATCGCGCCCGCGCCGATCCACACGGCGGTGTAGTCCTCGCTGCCGGGCAGGTCGTCGACGAGCCGGCCGATCACCCACGGCGCGACGAGGCCCGCCACGGATCCGATCAGCCCGGCCAGGCACACCAGCGTCAGGTACCCGCGCCGCTGCCGGAGCAGCGGCCAGAGAACAGCAAGGGACTCGCGGCCCGTCGCCAGCGGCAGCGCGCCGGAGGATCCTGCCGCGTCCGGGCCGTCCGCGGCGGTGGCGGTGGTGGCGGTGGCGGTGGCGGTGGTGGTGTTCGTCATCCCGCGGGTCGTCCCCGTCTCGGTTGTGCTCATCGGTCGACCGCCGTCCGGTAGGAGGCCGACGCCTCGCGCAGCTCGAGGTGGGTGCCCGAGCGCGCCTCGCCGCTGCGGGGCAGGTGGACCACCCGATCGGCGGTCGCGAGGAACGGCGGCGACGACGTGACGATCAGCGTGGCCTGCCGCGGCCGACTCGTCCGCAGTCGGCGGACGGCCTGGGCGATCTCCCACTCGGTGACGGCGTCGACCGCACTGGTCGGTTCGTGGAGCACCAGCACGTCCGGGTCGGCGTGGAGGGCGCGGGCGAGCGCGATCCGCTGGCGCTGACCGCCGGAGAGGTTCCGGCCGCCTTCCTGCACCGCGTGGTCGAGCCCGTCGGGCAGGTGCTCGATGATCTCCGCGACGGCCGAGGCGCGCAGGACCTCATGGGAGATCGGGGTGGCGGCCTCGCCACCGGCACCGGGCTCACGGAGCTCGTCGTCGTCCCCCGGGCCGCCATGTCCCGAACCGCCGACCCCCGGGCCGTCGTGCTTCATCGCGATGTTGGAACGGATGGTGCCGACGAACAGGTCCACGCGGTGCGGCGCGGCGACGAGATGCTCGGCGATGGCGGGTGCCAGGTGACTGCGTCGGTGCCCGCCCACCAGGACGGCGTCGGCCCCGTCGCCGTGCCCGGCGATCGCCAGGACGACGGCGTTCGCGGCGGCGGGCTGATCGGCCACGAGAGCGACGACCTCCCCCTCGGCGACCTCCAAGTCGAGGGAGCGACCATCGGGCAGCGCCAGCCCGCGCACCTCCAACCGCACCCCCGCGGGGACCTCGTCGCCGGAGTCGTCGACCGGCGCCGACCCCAGCAGGTCGACGAGCCGCTGCGCCGCGCCGTGGGACCGGGCGGAGATCGACACCATCTGGGTGATCATCCGCACCGGCTCCTCAAAGAAGACGGCCACGCCCACCACGGAGACGAGCGTGCCGATCTCCATCTCCCCGGCCAGGACGCGGTAGCCGGCGGCCAGCAGCACCAGCGCCAGGACCACGGCCATCCCGAGCGAGCCGATCCCCTGGACCCGCCCCGTCCGCTCGGCGGTGACGATCCCCGCCGCGGCCGCCTCCTCGGACGCCGTGCGGTACTGCTCAGCGGCCCAGCGCTCCCCGCCGCCTGCCTTGAGCACGCGCAGGCCCGCCATGATGTCGGTCGCGCGGCTGCTCGCCCGCCCGATCGCGGCCTGCTGGGCGGTGCTGTGCCGGGAGATGGTGCGGCTGGGCAGGGCCACCAACACCAGGCTGAGCGGGACGCCGATGAGCACGATGAGCCCGACCAGCCAGTCGGTCCACAACAGGTAGACCGAGATCCCCACGATGCTGATCACCGCCGACCCGCCCAGCGCGATCTGCCGGAAGACCAACGCGGCCACATCGGCATCGGCCGAGCACACCGAGAGCACGTCGCCCGAGCTCGCACCGTCCATCGCTCGCCGCCGGGTCAGCGGCACCCGCGTCACCTCGACCCGCAGATCGTGCGCCTCCTCTTGCAGGGCCCGGTTGCTCATCCGGGCGCCGAACCGGTAGCCGAGGCTGAGCACGGTGAACAACGCGATGAGCCCGACGACCGACCACAGCAGGGCCCACCGGTCGAGCGGGATGATCGCGACGTCGACGATCACGCCGATCGCGATGGGCACCAGCGCCTCACACAACTGCCACAGGGTCATGAGCACCAGGCCGGGGACCACCAGGTGCCGGCGGCGCCGGACCGCGCGCAGCAGGAGCCCGTTGGCGGTGGTCGGCGCATTCGCCGGGGTCGGGGCGCCCGCGGACTGCCGGCGCGTCGACGTCGGTGCTGACATGGGTGTGGGACTCCCGCCGTTGGTGATCGCCTGCAAACTCGGCCGACTCAGCAGCGTAGTTCGCGGCGCCCACGCAGTGGCGCCCACACCTCAGCTGCCAGATCGCCCGCCGCGGGCAGCCCTCCCGGCCCGCGATCTGCCCGGCCCACGATCTGCCCGGCCCACGATCTGCCCCTCAGATTGCGATGCGCCCCAGGGAGCCCGCGCGTGGAACGAAATACGAGGCGCGTCACGGCGGGCCGGAGGGCAGATCGACTCCGGCGGGGCGAATCGGCGCCAACCCGCCCCGCCGGCTCTCGAAGCCCGGCCCGGCCACGGCACAGGTCGTGATTCCGTCGCCCGCAGGCCACGTCGCGCGGACGGCGCCGCCCGCCTACGGCGCGGTCGTCCCCACCGAGTAGGCGGCCGCCGCGTCGCGCACGTCCATGACGTATTCGCGCGACGCGTTGTAGGACAGCACGGCCCGCTGCCAGTTCTCGGCCTGCGAGAGGTCTCCCCCGTTCGTGCACAGCAGGCGCGCGGCGGACACGGCGGCGTCGTCGATCTGGTTCGGATCGGCGCGCCCGTCTCCGTTGGCGTCGACGCCGTACTTGCGCCACGATTCGGGGATGAACTGCATCGGCCCGACGGCCCGGTCGTTCTCGGTGTCGCCGTCCAGCTCGCCGCCGTCGGTGTCGGGGATGTCGGCGAAGCCGGGCGAGCCGTCGAGTTTGATGCCGATGATCGGCGGGAGCGCGTAGCCGTCGTCACTCAATGACGCCCCGCGGTACCGGCCGTGCCGCGTCTCCACGTGCCCGATCCCGGCGAGCGTCGTCCAGGCGAGGTTGCACTCGGGTCGGGTCTGCCGCATGGTCTCGGCGGCGTTGCCGTAGGCGGCGAGCGCGGCGACGGGGATGTTCATCGGCTCGTTGAGTCCCGCCGCCCACTCGCGCAGCTGGTCGGAGGTGCGACCGGGCGCGTTGATGTCGACGCTCGGCACCGGGGCGCCGGCGGCAGGCGGAATGCCCGGGGGGATGGGGGTCGGCGCCTCGCGGGTGGGCCCATAGGAGCACGACGACGACAACACGGCAACGGCGACCAGGCCCGCGAGACTCGCGGTGGCGCGGGGGGTCAGGGTGGGCATCGCGCTCAAGTCTGCCCGAGCGGTCTCGCGCAGCGCGTCGGGGTATCCCCTGATTCCCGGCGGGCCGGAGCCTCGCGCGTCCGGGCAGCTGCGGGCGCCGATGTCAGCGGCGGGCGACCGTGTCAGCCGCGCCCACCGAATCCCCCGGCCAGCGAGGTGAGCTCGTCCAGCAGGGCGTCGCGGCTGATGGCGGGCTGGTCGAGGACCCAGCGGACGGCGATGTTCTCCACGGCCATGACGATCACCCACGCCCGGGCCGCCGGGTCCCCGCTCGTGGCGCCGGCGGCCGCGAGGTAGACCGCCAACAGTTCGCGGACCCGCTGTTCGAGGGCGTGCTGCGCCGCCCGGTGCCGCACCGCGGGCAGCTCCTCCCACATGATGCGCAGCAGTCCGGCGTCGGCCTCGAGCGCGGTGAGCAGGGCGTCGGCGATCGACCGGGCCGCCGCCAGGCTCTTCACGTCGACCGGGCCCGCGGCCGAGAGCGATGCCGCGACCCGGTCGGAGATCTCCGCCGACCACCGGTCCATGACCACCGCGACCAGCGCGGATTTGTCCGGGAAGTACTGGTACAGCGAGCCGGGGCTGACCTCCGCCTCGTCGGCGACGCGGTTGGTGGTGAACGACTCGTAGCCGTCGCGCACGAGCACAACGCGAGCAGCCTCCACGATCCGCTCCACCATCGCGCGGGATCTCGCCTGCTTGGGCACCCTTCTCATAGACACGAATTGTATGCGAGTAAAAACTCGCGTCATAGTCATGTCATGACCGTGACGCCTGAACGCCCCACCACCGCCACCGGTTCGCCGGCCGGCGAACCCGCCCCGCCGTACCCCACGCGCTTCCGCGAAGCCGAGGACCGCTCCCGCCGCATCGGCCGCACTCTCAAGGCCGTCGCGCGCGTGGACGAGGTCGACGAGCAACTCATGGACCGCCTCGGCCGCGGCTACCTCGAACGCGACGAGCTCGGCAACAGGCTGGCCGTCGCGATGCGCCTGCGCTCGGGCGAGCCCGGCGCGGTGACCCGCCGCCAGCTCGACGAGGCGCTGCACTCCGGCTCGGCCGGCCTGCCCGAGGACACCGCGCCCGTCCTGCGCGAGTACATCGCGCGGCTCGAGGACACCCCGGACTGGGTCGACTGGGCCAGGATCGAGCGCGGCCAGAAGGTCTACCTGCGGCTGGGCCAGAACGCCGCCGACATCCTGCTGCAGCTCTCGCTCATCGGCGGCTACCGCTTCGGCGGCCCCACCGACCTGCTCGTGGCCACCGGCGGGCTGACCGGCAACACGACCCTGCGTCGCCTGGCCGAGACCAGCCACTGGACCATGTCGCTGTCGATCCCCGACGGGCTGCGCCCGGGCGGCGAGGCCTGGCGACTGACCGGCCACGTGCGGGCGATGCACGCGGTGGTCAACCACGCCATGGAGCCCCGCTGGGACACGGGCCACTGGGGCCTGCCGATCAACCAGAGCGACCTCGCCGCCACCCTGGGCCTGTTCGACGCCGTGGTCCTGCTGGGCGTGCGGACGCTCGGCGTGCCGGTGAGCCGACAGGACTCGGCCGACGTCATGCACGTGTGGCGCTACGTCGGCTGGCTGCTCGGGGTCGACGACGACTTCCTCGTCGAGCGCGAGAGCGAACGCCACCGCATCAACTACCACATCCTCCTGGCGCAGGCCGGGCTGTCCGAGGCGGGCCCGCAGCTCACGCAGGCGCTGGTCGAGGCGCAGCGCACCCGGCATCGCAGCGGCCCCTTCCCTCGCCTGCGCGCCCGCATCGGCCACGAGCGACTGCTGAGCATGCTCACCATGCTGCTGGGACGTGAGTCGATGCGCGAGTTCGGCCTGCCCGTCCGGCCGCCGTGGGCGCACGCCTACCTCGTCCCGCTCAACACCCTGCGCTACCGCACGCCGTGGGGCCGGGCCCGGCTCGAGTCGTGGGGCGAGAAAGTTCGGGCCCGCGAGCGCAAGGAGACCTTCGGCGACTCCCGGCCCGACATCGGCCGCCCCGCCACCACCTGACGCCGGACTCCCCCGAGGGGCCCGCCCCGACCCGCGCCCGCCTGCCCTCCCGCCTGCCTGCCTGCCTGCCTGCCTGCCTGCCTGCCTGCCTGCCTGCCGAGCAGAGGATTTCGCGCGTATCGCCCGAGAGACGGGTGCACGAATTCCTCTTGTCGGCGGGCTATGGCGGCGAGGAGGCCAGACAGCGCCTGGTGGCTCAACGTCAGTTCAGCGTGCGTTGTACAGTTCAGCGTATGCTGACGCGTGCCACCCGCCTCGACGTGATGCATCGGCTCGGCCGCGCGATGGCCGACCCCACCCGGTCCCGGATCCTGCTGTGCCTGCTCGAGGGGCCCCGGTACCCGGCCGACCTCGCCCGCGAACTCGAACTGACCCGGCCCAACGTCTCCAACCACCTCGGGTGCCTGCGGGACTGCGGGATCGCCGTGGCCGCGCCCGAGGGGCGGCAGATGCGCTACGAGATCGCCGACCCGCACCTCGAGGCCGCACTCACCGCGCTGCTCGACATCACACTCGCCGTGGACCGCGACGCCGAGTGCGCGGTCTCCGACTGCCCCACGTGCGCGGCGTCATGACCTCCGCGTGCGGCTGCGAGGCGCCGGCGCCCGCCGACCCCGAGGAGAAGGATCGACCGTGGTGGAAGGACCCGGCGGTCCTCATCCCGGCCGCGTCCGGCGTCGCGTTCGTCTCGGGCCTCGCGGCAGAGTGGTGGGGGGCAGAGTGGTCGGGAGCCGGACCGGCCGGCCAGGCCCTGTTCTGGATCGGCCTGCTGCTCGGCGGGTCGACGTTCGCCCCGGCAGCGATCCGCGGGCTGCTCACCAGCGGCCGGCTCGGCATCGGGTTGCTCATGACCATCAGCGCCGTGGGCGCCGTGATCCTCGGCTACGTCGAGGAGGCCGCAGCCCTGGCCTTCCTCTACTCGATCGCCGAGGCGCTCGAGGACAAGGCGATGGACCGCGCCCGCTCCGGCCTGCGTTCCCTGCTGACGCTGGTCCCGGACACCGCCACCGTCCGCCGGGGTGCCCGCACCATCGAGATCCCCACCGCCGAGCTTCGTGTCGACCAGATGCTCGTCGTGGCCCCGGGCGAGCGCGTCGCCACCGACGGGATCGTGGCCCGCGGCCGTAGCAGCGTCGACGCCTCCGCGGTCACGGGCGAGTCGATCCCCGTCGAGGTCACGCCCGGCGACCGCGTCCTCGCCGGTTCGATCAACACCTCCGGCCTCCTCGACCTCACCACCACCGCCCCGGGCACCGACAACACGCTCACCACGATCGTCGGCCTCGTCGAGCGCGCCCAGACCGAGAAGGGCGACCGGGCCCGCCTCGCCGACCGGATCGCCCGCCCGCTGATCCCCGGGGTCCTCGTGCTGGCCCTGCTCGTCGCGGGCCTCGGCTCACTGCTCGGCGACCCGGAGCTGTGGATCACCCGCGCGCTGATCGTCCTGGTCGCCGCCTCGCCCTGCGCACTGGCGATCTCGGTGCCCGTCACCGTGGTCTCCGCGATCGGCGCGGCCAGCCGGTTCGGTGTCGTCGTGAAGTCCGGGGCGGCGTTCGAACGGCTCGGCACCATCCGTCACCTCGCGATGGACAAGACCGGGACCCTCACCCGCAACGAGCCCTCGGTCGTCCGCGTCCCCACCACCCCGGGCACCAGCGAGTCCGAGGTGCTGTCCCTGGCCGCGGCCGTCGAGGGCCACAGCACCCACCCGCTGGCGGCCGCCATCACCTCCGCCGCCCTCGCCGGGGCCTCCCGGCAGGACCCGGCAGACCCGCGGGTCTCCGCGCCGGGAATCGCAGACGCCGAGCACGTCGAGGAGTCCGCCGGGCACGGGATCTGCGGCACCGTCGACGGCCACCTCGTCACCGTGGGATCACCGCGCCGGCTCGCGGCCGGGGAGCTCACCGACCAGCTCACGGCCCTTGAGCACGAGGGCATGACCGTGGTGGTGGTCCACCGCGACGGCCGCCCGATCGGCGCCATCGGCATCCGCGACGAGTTGCGGCCCGAGGCCCTCGTCGTCGTCGCCACCCTGGCCGACCACCGCATCGGCGTGAGCATGCTGACCGGCGACAACCCACGCACCGCGTCCGCTCTCGGCGCGCAGGCCGGCATCGGCGACATACGCGCCGACCTCTCGCCCGCGGACAAGGCCGATGCGGTCGCCGAACTGGCCCGGTCCCGGCCCACGGCGATGATCGGCGACGGCATCAACGACGCCCCGGCGCTCGCGACCGCAGACGTCGGGATCGCCATGGGCGCAGCCGGATCCGACGCCGCCATCGAGTCCGCGGACGTGGCCTTCACCGGCACCGACCTGCGGCTCCTGCCCCGCGCACTCGCCCACGCCCGGCGGGGCGGCCGGATCATCAACCAGAACATCGTCCTCTCACTGGTCCTCATCACGGCCCTGGTCCCGCTGGCTGTCACCGGCGTCCTCGGTCTCGCCGCGGTGGTCCTGGTCCACGAGATCGCCGAGGTCATCGTGATCCTCAACGGGCTGCGGGCGGCGCGGATCCCCTCGGCACCTGCGGAGACGGCGCGCGTGCGTGAGGCCCGAACGCCTCAGTTCGCACCATTAGCCGACAATGGCTAATTCGGCAGCTTTAGGTGTTTTCGCCTTATGTCGGCGGTGTGTGGCACGATCGCCCCATGTACGTGGTGACCATCGACCAACGCCGCAGCCGCAGCAGCGCCGACCGGGTACCCGCCCTGATCGACGCACTGGCGGACATCCCGACCGCGGCCGCGTTCGAGCGCACGGCCGGAGACGAAGTCCAGGGCCTGCTCGACGACCCTGCCGCGGTGCGGTCGGCGCTGCTCGTCGCCCTGCGCGAAGGTGACTGGCACTGCGGTGTCGGGGCGGGGGAGGTCGACGACGAGTCCTACTCCTCCGGGACCAGAGCCGGACGCGGGGCCGCCTATCTCGCCGCCCGCGACGCCGTCGACGCCGCGAAGGGCCTCCCCGGCTCGGTGGCCATACGGGTGCCGGGCGACCCCGGATCGCGGGACGACCGCGGCTCGGCGACGGCGTGGGCCGCCGACTGCGAGGCGGTGTGGGCACTGGTGGCGCCACTCGTGCTCGGACGCACCGACGCGCAGTGGCGGGTGGTGGACGCCGTCGACCGCTCCCCCACCCAGGTCGCCGCCGCCGAGGAGTTGGGCATCACGCCCGCCTCGGTCACCGGGGCGCTGCGGCTGTCGCAGATCCGCGAGGAGCGCGCCGCGTACCCCGTGCTCGACCGGTTGCTCGGCGGCGCACACGACGCGGCCGTGGGCGGGGCCGGCAGCCCGGCGAGCGGCCAACGCGGTAAGGCCACGAACGGCGCGCGTGGGAAGGCCGACCGATGAGCAGCTGGCCCGCCTGGATCCTGGTCGCGATCGTCGTCGCGCTGAGCCTGATCGCCTCCGCCGCGCTCGGTTCTCCCGTCGCGTCGCTCGTCCTGCGCTCGGCACGGGTGCCCGAACCCCCGACCATCGAGGTCAGCGGTGACGCGCGAACCCCGGTGATGCGCCGACGAGACGATCCCGCCCCGGCTGTCCGCGAGGTCCTGCGCGGGGGGATGTGGATCGGGATCCTCGAACGCGTCGGACTCACCGCGGCCATCCTCGCCGGGCGCTTCGAGCTCGCCGCGGTGGTCGTGGCCATCAAGGCCCTCGGCCGATACCCCGAGATCCGCGAGAACCCCGCGGTGAGCGAGCGATTCATCATCGGCACGCTCGCCTCCCTGCTCGTCGCCGCGGCGTGCGGGGCGCTCGGACTCGCAATACTGCATACCCTGGGCTGAGCACGCCTACCGATCCCCGAGGAGAGGCCACCCGCCATGACCCGCACGACGCTCCTGGTCTCCGCCGCCGTGACCGCGTCCGCGCTGGCCCTGACCGCATGCAGCGGGGGCGGGGACGACACCGCGACCGCGGCTGCCCCGGCCGGCACCTCCGCCGACGCCAGCGCGGAGTCCGGCACGAACGCCCCGGCCGATCCCGGCGCCGACGCTCCCGCCGATGAGGGTGAGCGCTCGGCCGCCGACGTCATGTTCGTGCGGATGATGATCCCGCACCACGAGCAGGCGATCGAGATGAGCGACATCATCCTGGCCAAATCAGACATCCCCGCCGACACCACAGCCCTCGCCGAGAAGATCAAGGCCGAACAGGGTCCCGAGATCGATCAGATGACGACCTGGCTCGACCAGTGGGGACAACCGCCCGGCCCGCGCGACGGCCACCGGGGCCACGGTGGCGGCGGCATGCCCGTGATGGGCAACGACATGTCGATGATGGACGGCATGCTCTCCGCCGACGAGCTCCAGCAGTTGTTCGACGCCGAGGGCACCGACGCCGCGCGGCTGTACCTGGAGCAGATGATCGCCCACCACGAGGGCGCCATCGACATGGCACAGGGGGAGGTGGCGGACGGCACCTACCCGCCGACCGTCGCCCTGGCCCGGTCGATCATCGACACCCAGCAGCAGGAGATCGCGCGCATGCGTGAGATGCTCGCGGCGATGTGAGGCCTGACCGGCCACGCGACACCCGACGGCGTGATACCCGACAGCGTGATACCCGACAAGGAGCCCGCCCAGCAATGACCACCACCCCTCGTTTCCGTCGCCGGGCCCTCGCCGCGGTCGTCACCGCGAGCTGGCTCACCCTCTCCGCCTGTGGCACCACACAATCGGACCAGGCGGACCAGAGCCCCAGCGGGCAGAACCAGAGCGAGTCGAGCCAGGCCGAGGCGACCGAGGTCCTCGACCAGAACGGGCTGGCCGATATGGACGCCCGCGGGGTGATCGAGCACCTCGACACGATGCCCGTCGCCGAGCGCCCCACCACCCTCCTCGCCTCGGTCCAGCCGACCGAGCTCGTCCTCACCGACACCGCCGGCGGCTCCATCGCGACCCTGCCGATGCCGGACGAGCAGTTCTACCTGTCCGTCGCGCCCTACGAGGACCAGACCCATGACTGTCTCTTCCACAGTCTGACGACCTGCCTCGGCGAGATGGCCGGCGAGCCCGTCGACATCACCGTGACCGACGAGACGGGGCGGACGGTCGTCGACGAGACCCGCACGGCCTACGACAACGGGTTCGTCGGCCTGTGGCTCCCCCGCGACCTCACCGGCACCCTCACCGTCGAGCACGACGGAAAGTCCTCGACGGTGCCGATCGCCACCGGCGACGACGACCTCACCTGTCTGACCACGGCGCACCTGACGTAAGAGCCCGACGCCGCACCCGACCCGCACCCGCCAGGAGCCCGCCCATGGTCACCGTCCGAACCGCCACGCGTGCCGACGCGCCCGCGATCGCCCGCATCCTCAGCGACGCGTTCCGCGACGACCCCGCATGGTCGGTCACGCTGCCCGAGGACGAGACCCGGCACACCAAACTCACCTCGTACTACCTCCGCCGGGTGCGGCGACACCCCCAGTGGGTCGACGTCGCGATGGACGACGGCCGTGTCGTCGGAGCGGTCCTGTGGCAGCCCCCTGCCGCCCCCGGCGCTCTGGGGACCGCCCGGCGAGCGATCTCCGGTGCGGCCCTGTGGACGCTGGGCCGGCTCCCCCTGGGCCGCGGTGCCCGGCACACCCTCCAGATCGAGGCCTACCGGCCCACCGAACCGCACTGGTACATCCGCGACATCGGCACCGGTCCCCGAGCCCGCGGCAAGGGCGTCGGATCGGCACTGCTGGAGCACCGCCTGAGGGTCGTCGACCACTCCGCGAACCCGCTGGCGTTCCTCGAATCCACCACCCCGGCGAGCCGTCGCCTCTACGAGCGGTTCGGGTTCGAGGCAGTGGGCTCCGTGCCGACGCTGCCCGGTCAGTCCTCGACCGCCATGGTCCGTCGGCCCGTCGACAGCGCGGACCGGTCCGACCGGCCCGACGGACGCGCGGAGTAGACCCGCCGGGCAGCACCTCCTCCGCGCACGCGACGAAGGCCTCAGTACGCTCACGGCTATGACGGCAGACTTCGTGACCCCCATCACAGACACCCTCGGCCGCGCGCGCCAGAACATCATCTACCGCTCCGGAGTCTCCGGGATCACCCCCGCGGTGCCGACCGGCGCGGAGAAGCTCGAAGCCGCCGCCCGCCGCGCGCTCTTGCGACGACCCGGCGGGAAGAAGGCCTGGGCCTACGTCTACGGAGGAGCCGGCTCGGGGCAGACGATGGCCGCCAACCGCGAGGCCTTCGACCGCCGTCGGCTGGTGCCACGCATGCTCCGCAACACCTCCCGGCGCGACATCTCCACCACGGTGCTCGGGCAGACGCTCCCCGCGCCCGTCCTGGTCGCCCCGATCGGCGCCGCCGGACTCATCCGTCGCGACGCCGACGTCATGGTCGGCCGGGCCGCCGCCCGCTGCGGACTGCCGTACATCTTCTCCTCGCAGGGTTCGTCGCCCATGGAGGCCACGGCCGCGGCGATGCAGGACAGCCCCCGCTGGTTCCAGCTGTACTGGAGTAGCGACGAGCAACTGGTCGACAGCTTCATCGCCCGCGCCGAGGCGATCGACGCCGGGGCTCTGGTCGTCACGCTCGACACCACCACCCTCGGTTGGCGGCCGTGGGACCTCGACCTCGGTTCGCTGCCGTTCACCCGCGGCGTCGGAATAGCGCAGTACACCTCGGACCCGCGTTTCCGGCAGTTGGTCGCCGAGCGGGTCGAGCGCGAGGCCGCGGCGGGTGCCAGCGCGGACGCCGATGCCGTCAAGGTCACCCCGCAGGCGGCGCTGACGCTGCTCGAGATGGCGCGCAACCACCCGGGTTCGACGCGGGAGAACCTGCGCGCCCCCGAGACCCGTGCCGCCGTGCAGACGTTCCTCGACACGTTCTCCAACCCGGCACTGAGCTGGGACCACCTGGCGACCCTGCGGGACCGGACGAGGCTGCCGATCGTCCTCAAGGGCGTCCTGCACCCCGACGATGCCCGGCAGGCGTTCGACGCCGGTGTCGACGCGGTCATGGTGTCCAACCACGGCGGTCGCCAGGTCGACGGGTCGATCGGCACCCTCGACGCCCTCGTCCGGATCCGCGAGGCGGTCGGCCCGGAGCCGACACTGCTGCTCGACTCCGGCATCCGCAACGGCACCGACGTCGTCAAGGCCATGGCGTGCGGCGCGAACGCGGTGACGATCGGCCGGCCCCACGTCTACGGGCTGGCCATCGCCGGCGAACACGGCGTCGGCGAGGTGCTCGACAACCTGCTCGCCGAGATCGACCTCACCATGTCGCTGAGCGGCGCCAGCTCGTGGGACGAGGTCGACGCCTCACTGCTGGCCTGAGCGTCCTCAGCCCCGGGTCCGGACGCCCTCAGCCGACGGGAGCCGGATCCTCCGGCATGAGGTGCCGCAGGATGTCGGCGATGGTGATCACGCCGACGATCCTGCCCTCGTCCAGGACCACCGCGAGCTGCTCGCTGCGCTCCCGCGCGACGCCCAGCGCCTCGTACACCGGCGTGCGCACATCGAGCGTCATCACCGGCCGGGTGAGGGGGCCGACCGGGGCGTCCTCGGGTTCCATCAACGTGTCGCGAACGTGCACGACCCCCGGGGTGGACGAGACGTCGTCCATCACCAGGATCCGCATGTGCCCGGTTCGGGCGGCCGCCTGCTGGACCTGGGCCACCGTGCCACCGGCGGGGACCGCGGTGGGCTCACGGGAGCCGTCCACCAGTTCGCCCACGTCCAGGTCCTCCAGCCCCAGCGCCCCGGACAGCGGCGAGCTGAACGACTCGGAGAGCGCACCGGTCTCGGTCGAGTGCTCGACGAGCTGGCGGATGGTCTCCGCGTCCTGCCCGCCCACTGCCGCGCGTTCGACCGGGGTCACACCACTGGCCAGGACCAGCCTGTTGGCCATCGCATTGACCCAGCGCAGCAGCGGCCGGAAAATCCAGATGAATCCCCGGGCGGGCAGACCGATGAACTTGGCAGCGAACTCAGGGTGGGCGATCGCCCACGACTTGGGGGCCATCTCACCCACCACCAGGTGCAGGAACGTCACGAACAGCAGTGACAGTGCAAACGCCACGCCGCCGGCGAGCTGGGCCGGCGCGCCCCACGAGGAGAACACCGGGCCGAGCCACCCGTCCACCGCCGGCTTGGTCACCGCGCCCAGGGCGAACGTGCACGCCGTGATCCCGAGCTGGGCACCGGCGAGCATGATGGTCAGCTCGTTCATCCCCCGCAGCGCCGCGCGGGCCGAGGCGCTGGACTCCGCATCCTTCTCCAGGCGGTGCTGGCGCGCCCCCAGCAGCGCGAACTCGATCACCACGAAGAACGCGGTCAGCACGATCAGGGCGACGGTCACCGCCGTCACCACCAGCGGGTTGTCCATCACAGTGCATCACCCTTCTCGTCGGGGACGCTGGGGTGTCCCTCGTCGGAGCCGCTTCCGCGCACTTCGACCAACCGCATCCGCAGTTCGCTGGGCACCAGTCGTTCCACCTCGAGGACCTCGATCTCCAACGCGAACTGCTCCGGGTTCGCGGAGATCAGGTCCCGCGGGTCGATCGGCAGCTCGACCGTCACGATCCGCCCCACCTCCGGCAGCTCGCCGTGGATCGCGATGGCCAGTCCGGCCACCGTCTCGTAGTCGCCGTGCGGGAGTTCGCGTCCGAGCGCCCTCTCGGCCTCGTCGACGTGAACGTCGCCGTCCATCCGCCAGCATCCGTCCTCCTCGACGGCGATGACGGACTCCGGCTCGACATCGTGCTCATCGGTCAGTTCGCCGACCAGCTCCTCGGCGAGATCCTCGATGGTCAGCACTCCCGCGAACCCGCCGTACTCGTCGACGACCGCGGCCAGCTGGGCACGTGAGCGCGTCAGCGTGCGCAGGGCGTCGGGCAGGGACATCAGCGAGGGCACCACCACGGCGGGCCGCATCAGTTCGGACACCGCCGCGTTCTCGTCGATCCCGCCACGCAGCAGGTCAGCCAGCTCGACCACCCCGACCGGCTCCTGATCCTCGGTGACGACGGGATATCGCGTGTGACCGGTGGCCATCAGCTGACGGACCTCACCGATACTGGCGCCCGGTGTGACTACCCCGGTCTGCGGCCTCGGCACCATCGCGTGCTCCACCGTCCGCTCCGGGAAGTCCAGGATCCGATCGAGGAGGACCGAGAGGTTCTCCGGCAGATTTCCGCTCTCCCGCGCATCCGCGACGATCCGCTCGAGGTCCTCTGCGGTGGCGGTGGAGTCCAGATCCTCCACCGGCTTGACGCCGACCATGCGCAGGATCAGGTTGGCCGCGCGGTCGAACACCACGATCAGCCACCCGAACACCGTGAGGTAGGCGGTCGTGGAGCGGGCCAGGCCCCGCGCGAGGGGTTCGGGATTGGCGATGGCCAGGTTCTTGGGATACAGCTCGCCGAAGATCATCTGCACCACGGTCGCCACGACGAGTGCCAGGGTCGTGCCGATCGTCACGCTGACCGCAGCCGGAACGCCGGCGCCACCCAGCAGCTCCCCCAGCGACTCCCCGACGAGGGGTTCGGCCACGTAGCCCACGAGCAGGCCCGTGACCGTGATCCCGAGCTGGGCGCCCGAGAGCATGAACGACGTCCGCCTGGTGACCTTGAGCGCACGGCTGGCGGCCTTGTCCCCCGCCTCGGCCCTGGCCGAGAGCCGGTTCCGGTCGACGGACATGTAGGCGAACTCCTGCGCCACGAAGTAGCCGTTCGCCGCGATGATCGCGAGGATCACCACGATCCCCAGGAGCAGCGTCAGGATCGTCACGCCCATCTCCCCGCCTCCCCTCGGCCGGGCTCACCTGACGACAGCGCGGGCAGGGGACGAACTCGCTGGACACGTCTCAGGCCCGGGTCGTCACACGACCCGGGCCTGTTCGAGGGGGTACCCATCAGGGTGTTTCACACACTCCAAGTCTGGAAGAGAGAACTTCTACCCCTCCGAGTATGACGGAAGTACGCCCCGAGAGCATCGGCTAGATGATCGGGTCGCCTTCGCGCCTGGCCTCGGCGGCCTCCTTGACGAAGCCACGGACGAGGACGGCGAGGACGCCGGCCACGATGACGGGCCAGATCAGGACGTAGATCGTGAGAAGGATCGGTGTCATTGTCAGCTGCCTTCCTTCCTAGACGCGGACGAGGTCGTCGTCGTCGTCATCGGTTCGGACGTTCTGGTCGCGGCCGTCGTCGTCGGACTGCGCCTCGAGGGCCTCCGCCGATTCCGCCGTGTCGTAGTCGGCGGTGCGGGCGGCGATCTTGGCGAAGTCGAAGTCCATCGAGCTACGGAAGGACATCGCGGCACAGACGATCGTGCTCACCGCGTACGCCACGAGCGAAGCGGTCAGGGTGTCGTAGTCACGCAGGAAGCCGAAGATGAACGGCGCACTGCCCAGGGCCGCGACCGCGCCGACGACCAGCGCCGGGCGCAGGCCGAAGAACCCGAAGACCATCAGCCCGAGCACCACGCCCACGCCGACCACTGCCAGCGCCTCGATGCCGTACGCGAGCACGCCGCTGTCCGGGATCGCACCGAAACGGGTCGGCAGGAACACCGCGAGCGCCGCGAGCACGGACACGGTGAAGGCCATGTTGGTGACCTTCTTCCAGTAGAAGCTCGCGATCACCGGGAACACCAGGGCACCCCACAGAGCACCCACGAAGACCAGCAGGTCCAGGATGTTGAACCGGATGTTGGCGAACACCAGGGCCGCAGCGGTGGCGAGGACCATCGTGAGCCGGCCCACGATGAGCATCGTGCGCGGATTGGGGACCTTGCCCTTGCTGCGCAGGCTCTGTCCGTAGACGTCGGTCATGGCGATCGACGACATGGCCGACAGGTCGGAGTCCGCGGTCGACGAGAGCGACCCGATGATCATGATGAAGAACACCGCGACCAGGACGCCCGGCAGGTACTCAGCGGCCACCTGCGGCAGGATGTTGTTGGGGTCGCCGTCCACGGGATCGATACCCGCGTACAGGGCGAGCACGCCCACCATGCCGATGCCGATGATCGTGGCGCCGTAGCCGATCGTCGCCGTGATGAAGGTCGGCTTGATCAGGTCCTCGCGCACCGCGAACAGGCGCTGGGCGATGGTCTGGTTGCCGATCGCGTAAGCCAGCACGGCCGCGATGTAGGGCGCGCCCTGGTTGAGGAACGCGTCCGAGGAGAAGAAGTTGCTCTGCTGCGGGGTCAGGTTGGCCGCACCGCTCGAGAACACCTCGACACCGCCGAGGAAGAAGAACATCGACGGCACGATGATGATGACCGCGCCGAGCATGGCCAGCACCTGGGCGAAGTCCGTGAGCACCGAGGCGCGGAAGCCGGACCACAGTGTGTAGAGCAGCACACCGGCGGCGATCACGATGATGCCCTGCATGAAGCTGAACGGGCTGAGCATGGCGATCAGGGCGCCACCGGCGATGAAGTTCGACGTCAGCGAGATGACCGAGCCCAGGATGTTGGAGCCGGCCAGCATCAGCTGGGAGGAGCGCCCGTGGCGCGCGAACATGACCTCGGCCAGGGTGTGAGCCTGGGGCGCGACCTTACGGATGCGTCGACCGAAGGGGTAGATGAACAGGATCATCAGGGCACCCCAGAGCCCGTAGTGGATCGGTCCCGACACACCGTAGAGTTAGCCGGAGTTGACCGAGGCGTACATCGACGAGGCCCAGATCCAGGTGGCCGTCATCGACGCCGCCGAGATGCCGAATCCGATCCGGTGACCGGCCGTCATGTAGTTGTCAGCGTTCTCGTCCTTGCGCGCGATCCGCATGGACATGACCATGGTGCCGCCGTAGAACAGCAGCAGTAGCAATACAAGCGCAGTCGCACTCAGCGCGGGAGAGCCGAGCAAATCCATATCTGCCTTTCTCTCTTTTATTGTCAGAACAACGGGCCCAGCATAGAGAACCCTGACGGGAAACTGAGAATCGGCGAGGCCACGGCCGTTGTCCGGAGATCCAAAACGGAGTCGGCTCCCACCCATTGACGGCCCACAACCCCGCTTCGGGATGGAGGGAAACCCCAAACGGCCCCCTCCACCGAGGCCGATACTCAGGGAACGTTGTGGATGAATGTTGCCAGATCAGTGAGGCCCAGAAAGTTGCGGATAGACGCAAACATTGCGGTGCCTGCCTGCGCCGACGACTCAAGATCAACCGGCAGCCGTCGACCCCGGCGAGTGTGCGCTCCGCGAACCGAGCGCCGTCAACTTAAGAGTGAGCTCACATCCCTCAGCAGGTGACTGCGAGGACGCCCCTCGGCCGGGCGCACCCGTGGGCGGGTCGGCGGCGGGCTGGTCGGCGGCGTGCGGGAGGCGGGTGTTCCCGAGGTGTGGATCAGTGCCGGTCGGTGCGGCGGTGCCACGCGGCACGCCACTCATCCGCGCCGGCCTCGGCCGCGGGCACGGGCAGCCGCGACTCCGCGGCCCTGACGGTCTCGGCGAACTCGCGGACCACCCGTCGATACTCGACCTCCGCCGAGCCGGAGCCGTCGGCGTCGGAGGCCTCGTCGGCGGAGTGGGCGGCGGCGTGGAACAACCCCCCGGCATCGACGTGGACGACGCGCATCCGATCGGGCACGAGATCGTCGGGGATCCCGGCCGACCGGACGCGCTCGAGAACCTTCTGCCCCAGTGCCAGCGCGGGCATGTCCCAGGAGATCCCCTCGACCACACCGCGCGGCGGGCGACCGGCGCGCTCGGCGGCCTTGGCCTCCTGCCACAGTCGGTCCTGCTCGGCGGCATCGAGGGCCCCGAGCCCACGACCGGGCCCGTCGGTGAACCAGTACGGTGCCCGGCGTCGGAGCTTGTCGAGCAGCGCCCCGGCCACGTCCTGCACGTCGAACGGCGACTCGTCCCGCTCGGCCCCGATCGCGGCGTGGAACAGCACCTGGAGCAGCAGGTCGCCGAGCTCGGAGACCAGCTCGTCGCGGTCGCCGTCGGCCACCGCGTCGACCAGCTCCCACGACTCCTCGAGCAGGTACGGCAGGAGCGAGGCGTGGGTCTGGGCGGACTCCCACTCGCCGTCGCGGCGGATGCGGGCCATAACCTCGACGGCCTCGGCCAGCCGGTCGCCGCCGCCCGTCGAGAAGAGGGTTTCGCCCGTATCGGTCGAGTGGACTCGTGCGAAATCCTCTTCTCGGCGGGGATCGCGGGCGCCGCCGGCGCCACCGGGGCCGCCGGCGCCACCGGGGCCACTGGGGCCACTGGGGCCGCGGGCGCCGCCGGGGCCACTGTGGCCGCGCGCCGCGCCGCCGGGGTCCGCGTCGGAGGCGGGCCGCCCGCCGCCCGGGCTCATCGCGCGGGCACCGTCTCCGGCTGGATCACCGGGTTCGACCCCTCCGGATCCCCGGCCATCGCCGTGAGGAAGTCGGCGGCGTACTGCAGCATCTCGTCGTCGCGCGCCTTCTCCCCACCGGCACCCGCACGCGCGCCGGCCGCCTTGGGCAGCGGGAGCAGCACGGTCTTCTGCGTGGCCCGGTACTGGGCGGCCGGGTACATGCGCTTGAGCCGCATCTGCTGCGAGTCCAGCAGGTCGAGCGGGCCCACGCGCAGGCGAGAGCCGGCCAGGACGATCTCGCGGACCCGGTACTTCTGCGCGACCAACCGCAGCCGCGAGACGGACACCACGCGGCGGGCCTCGGCGGGTAGCGGCCCGTAGCGGTCGAGCAGCTCCTCGACCACGGCGTCGATGTCGGCGGCCTCCCGCGCCTGCGACAGCTTGCGGTACGCCTCGAGCCGGAGCCGGTCGCCGTCGACGTACTCCACGGGGATGTACGCGTCGACGGGCAGCTCGATGCGGATCTCACCGACCTCCTCCTCGACCTCCACCTTCTCCCCGTCGGCCACCGCGCGGTACGCCTCCACCGCCTCGCCCACGAGACGGATGTAGAGGTCGAACCCGACGCCCGCGATGTGCCCCGACTGCTCCGCGCCCAGCACGTTGCCGGCGCCACGCAGCTCGAGGTCCTTCATCGCCACGGCCATGCCGGCACCGAGGTCGTTGTTCTGCGCGATCGTCGCGAGCCGGTCGTACGCGGTCTCGGTGAGCGGCTTCTCCGGGTCGTAGAGGAAGTAGGCGTACCCGCGCTCCCGTGACCGGCCCACGCGGCCTCGCAGCTGGTGCATCTGCGACAGGCCCAGCTGGTCGGAGCGGTCCACGATGAGGGTGTTGGCGTTGGAGATGTCCAGGCCGGTCTCGACGATGGTCGTGCACACCAGCACGTCGTACTCGCGGTTCCAGAACCCGCCGACGGTCTGTTCGAGCTGCTCCTCCCCCATCTGCCCGTGCGCCACCACGACGCGCGCCTCGGGCACCAGGTCGCGGATCTTCGCGGCGGTGGAGTCGATGGTCCGCACGCGGTTGTGGACGTAGAAGATCTGCCCCTCGCGCAGCAGCTCGCGCCGGATGGCGGCGGCGACGTGCTTGTCCGAGTGCGCGCCCACGTACGTCAGCACGGGCAGGCGCTCCTCGGGCGGGGTGAGGATCTGGCTCATCTCGCGGATGCCAGCGAGCGACATCTCCAGGGTTCGCGGGATCGGGGTGGCGGACATGGTGAGCACATCTACGTGGGTGCGCAGGGAGGTGATGTGCTCCTTGTGCTCCACGCCGAAGCGCTGCTCCTCGTCCACGATCACCAGGCCGAGGTTCTTCCACCGCACGCCCGTCGCGAGCAGCCGGTGCGTGCCGATCACCACGTCCACTGTCCCGTCCGCCAGCCCGGCGAGGATCTTCTTGGCCTCGGCGTCGGAGGTGAAGCGGCTCAGTCCACGGATCGTCACGGGGAAACCGGTCATCCGCTCGGCGAACGTGGCCAGGTGCTGCTGCGCGAGCAGCGTGGTCGGCACCAGCACCGCGACCTGGGTGCCGTCCTGCACGGCCTTGAACGCGGCGCGCACGGCGACCTCGGTCTTGCCGTAGCCGACGTCGCCCACCACCACGCGGTCCATGGGGGCGGTCTTCTCCATGTCGCCCTTGACGTCCTCGATCGCCGTGAGCTGGTCGACGGTCTCGGTGAAGGGGAACGCGTCCTCCATCTCGCGCTGCCACGGGGTGTCGGGGCCGAAGGCGCGCCCGGGCGCGGACTGCCGCTTGGCGTACAGCTGGACCAGCTCGGTCGCGATCTCGCGGACGGCCTTGCGGGCCTTGCGCTTGGTGTTCTGCCAGTCGGCGCCGCCCATCTTGGACAGCGTCGGGGCTTCGCCGCCGACGTAGCGGCTGAGCTGCCCGAGCGACTCCATGGGCACGTAGAGCCGGTCCCCGGCCGCGCCGCGCTTGCCGGGCGCGTACTCGATGACCAGGTATTCGCGCCGTGAGGAGCCGTCGCCACCGCGCACCTGCCGCTCGACCATCTCCACGAACTTGCCGATGCCGTGCTGGTCGTGCACCACCCAGTCGCCGGCCTTCAGTGCCAGCGGGTCGACCTGGTTGCGGCGCTTGGAGTGGCGGGCCTTGGGGCGGGTGGTGGAGCCGAGGCGGTTGCCGGTGAGGTCCGTTTCGGAGACGACGACGAGGTCATCGGCCACCCCGGCGGCGCCAGCGCCGGTGGTGAGCGAGAACCCGCCGTGCAGGACAGCCTCGTAGACCGACACGAGTCCGTCGGCGGGCTCGGCGCCGGGCGTCGCGGCGGTGGCGGGGACCTCGGCCTCGGACAGGCGTTCCAGGATGCGGGCGACGGTGCCGTGGCCGGGGACGACCATCGCGGCCCGGCCGCCGGCGCCGACGAGCGCGCGCAGCCGCACGAACGTGGCCTCCATCTCGGAGTCCTTGCCGCGCGGGGCGGGCGGGTCGCCGGCCTCGACGGTCACCACGAGGCCGTCCTCGGGGTCGGTGAGGAATCCGGGCGGGACGAGCTGCCACCAGGCGCGGCCCGCCTCGGTGGCCTCGTCGCGCACGGCGGAGAAGGTGCGGTAGCCCGAGCCGGACAGGTCCAGGGTCTCGCTGTCGACGGGGGCGTCGCCGCCCATGGTCGCGGCGGTCCACGAGGCCTCGAGGAACTCACGGCCCGCCGAGGCGAGGTCGGCGGCGCGGCGGCGCACCTTGTCCGGGTCGCACACCACGACACGGGTGTCGGCGGGCATGAGCATCGGCAGGGTGGCCATCTCGCCCGGCACGAGCACGGAGGTCAGGGCCTCCATGCCGTCGCGCGGGATGCCCTCGGCCAGCGAGTCCAGCAGCTCGGCCAGCGTCGAGTTGGCGCGGTGCTCGGCGGCCAGCTGACCGGCCCGGGCGCGGACGTCGTCGTCGAGCAACAGCTCGCGGCACGGGTACAGCACGACCTGCTCGACCTCGCCGTCGGGCAGCGAACGCTGGTCGGCGACGGAGAACTCGCGGATCTCGGCGATCTCGTCGCCGTCGAACTCTATGCGCAGGGGATGGTCGGCCGTGGTCGGGAAGACGTCCACGATGCCGCCGCGCACGGCGATGTCACCCCGGCGGGCGACCATGTCCTCGCGGGTGTAGGCGAACTCGGCCAGGTGGGCCATGAGGTCGGTCGGGTCGACCTCGGCGCCCCGGGTCAGGCGCACGGGCTCGCGGCGGGCGGCCGCCGGGGAGATGGGCTGCACCACCGATCGCGCCGCCGCGACGATGATCCTCGGCGCCCGTCCGGCCATCACGGCGGACAGCACCTCGAGGCGGCGACCGATCGTGTCGGCCGCCGGCGACAGACGCTCGTGCGGCAACGTCTCCCAGCTCGGGAACTGCGCCACCTCGCCGTCGTACATCCCCGACAGCTCGTCGGCGAGCTCCTCGCACTCGCGCTCGGTGGCGGTGACCACCAGCAGCGGCGCGCACTCGGCCAGCGCACCCACCAGGAACGGCCGCAGCGACTCCGGCGCGCGCACCACGGCGGTGTCGCGGCCCAGGCTCGCGCGCAGATCGGCCAGCGCCGGGTTGGAGATGACCGCACCGGCCAGACCGGACAGCGCGGCGGTAGTGGGGCTGCTGACAGTGGTGGTCACGCGTGTGAGTCCTCCAGGTGGGGTGGGCGCGGCGGACGTGGCCGCACGGAAAGCACCAGTGTAATCGGCATCCGGCGCCGGAGCGCGGGGGCGACTCCACGGGCTGCGCGGAGCAGCCTCAGGACCCCCGTGGTGCCGCCACGGTGCCGCACCCGGTCGTGGCGCAGAGCCGCCTCAGTGCCACCCCCGGGTGGCGGCGTCGGTCGCAATGTTTCGTCGGCGACGGATGCGTTGTTCCAATCGCAACCACCCGGTAACAGACCGACACGCAACGGTAACGGTGCGGGCGTGTACTCGCTGCCATGTCACCGGAACCCCTCCGGTGGCCTCGTGCCCGAGGAGCCGACCATGCCCGAGTTCGACACCACCATCACCGAGAACATCGCCGCCTCCCTCAAGGAGATCCCGCACCCGTCGCTGCCCAAGGGCACCAACATCTACGGCGGCACCAAGATCTTCCCGGACTACAAGGCCGAGGAGGGGGAGTCGTACTTCACGCTCGTGCATGGCATCGCACACGAGTCCTCCGTCTCCTTCGTCGCCGTCCTCCAGGCCACCCGCGCGCTGCGCAAGGGATTCGAGTCGGCCATCTACTTCTACGGGCCCGGCGCGATCAACTGCCTGGCCACCCGCGGATTCCCGACCACCGGGGACTCCGGCTTCCCCGGCGAGCAGAACATCAACGAGTCCCTCGAGTCGTTCATCTCCGAGGGCGGGACGGTGTTCTGCTGCCGCTTCGGGCTCGGACTCCACGGCGGTCGCGAGGAGGACCTGATCGAGGGCGTGATTCCCGCGCACCCGCTCGACGTGCAGGACGCCCTGATCCACTACGCCCGTAAGGGCGCGATCATCAACTCCACCTACATGGTCTGACGTCATGACGACCATCGGCTCGGTCGCCGCCAACTTCGGCCGCGACCTGGAAGAGAACTACCGGACCATCGCCCACTACACGGGGATCGCCCGCGAGAGCGGCGTCGACTTCCTGGTCTTTCCCGAGGCAGCCATCGGGGGCTACCTCTCGAGCCTCGGCAACCACGGTGACACCGTCTCCACCGCCGGCTCGCTGCCCCCCGCCATCCGACTCGACGGCCCCGAGATCGCCCGCGTGCAGGAGATCATCGGAGACCTGGTGGTGGCCATCGGGTTCTGCGAACTCGACGACGACGGGGTGAGCCGCTACAACGCGGCCGCTGTCCTCGACGGAACCTGCGTCTACGGCACCTACCGCAAGGTGCACCAGCCCCTCGGGGAGAACATGTCCTACGCCTCCGGCGGCGACTACCGGGTGTTCGACACTCCGGTCGGGCGGGTGGGCCTGCAGATCTGTTACGACAAGGCGTTCCCCGAGGCCGCGCGCGTCATGGCACTGCAGGGCGCCGAGATCATCGCCTCCCTGTCCGCGTGGCCGGCGGCACGTACCGCGACCGCCGCCAACCTCCAGGAGGACCGCTGGACCTACCGGTTCAACCTCTTCGATTCCGCACGGGCGTTGGACAACCAGGTGTTCTGGGTGGCCTCCAACCAGGCGGGGACTTTCGGGTCCCTGCGGTATGTCGGCAACGCCAAGATCGTCGACCCCGGCGGGAACATCCTGGCCACCACCACCCTCGACGAGGGCCTGGCGGTCGCCGAGGTCGACGTGGCGGGGACCTTCGCGGCCATGCGCGCCGGGATGTTCCACCTGCGCGATCGGCGCCCCGACGTCTACGGGTCGCTGGTCGAGGTCAGCGACCCGGCCGAGGAGAGGACGCTCGCCAGTGCCTGAGATGAGCTTCGCCGTCCGGTGGCCCGACGGGACGGTCCGGGACTACTACTCCCCCAGTCTGGTGATCCACGATCACCTCACTGTCGGCGACCGCCTCAGCGTGGCCGAGTTCCGCCGCCGGGCCACCGACGGGCTCACCGAGGCGGGCGAGCGGGTCCGCGCGCGCTACGGCTTCCTGTGTAGCTCCGCTGCGGACACCGCCGCCCAGGTGGCCTCCGCGTCCCGGGTCCACCCCGGGGACGCCCTCGTCGAGGTCGTCTCCATGCACCCCCCGCTGCCTTCCGCGTCCCAGCCCCCCGCGCCGGACCTCCGATCCGTCGCCCCGGACCCCCAGGAGCACCCATGAACCCCACGCAGGTCTCCCCCGTCGCCCATGTCCCGGTGCTCGTCATCGGCGGCGGCCAGGCCGGACTGTCGGTGAGCCACCACCTCGGCACTGCGGGTGTCGACCACCTGGTGGTGGAGAAGCAGACCGCCGTCCACGCCTGGGCCGACACCCGGTGGGACTCGTTCACGCTCGTCACGCCCAACTGGCACTGCCGACTGCCGGGCTACCACTACGAGGGCCCCGATCCCGACGGGTTCATGACCCGTGACCAGGTGGTCGAGTGGCTGCACGGGTGGCTGGAGACCTTCGACCCGCCGCTCGCCGAGCACACGGCGGCCACCCGGCTCCGCCGGACCGGCACCGGCTTCGAGGTGACCCTCGCCGGGCCGATCGGCGAGCGGACCATCACCGCGGACGAGGTGGTGGTGGCTACCGGCGGCTACCCGGTCCCCGTGATCCCGCCCTACGCTTCGTTCCTCGACCCCGCGGTGACGCAGCTGCACTCCGAGCAATACCGCAACCCCGATCAGCTGGACGAGGGCGCGGTCCTTGTGGTGGGCTCCGGCCAGTCCGGCGCTCAGATCGCCGAGGACCTGCACCTGGCCGGGCGCCGGGTCCACGTGGCCGTGGGGGGCGCCCCGCGGGTCGCGCGGTTCTACCGGGGCCGGGACTGCATGACCTGGCTCGCGGGCATGGGCCTGTACGACACCCCAGCACAGCAGTACCCCGGAGGCAAAGCCGCGCAAGAGAAGACCAACCACTACGTCACCGGCCGCGACGGCGGACGCGATGTGGACCTGCGGCGCTTCGCCGCAGAGGGCATGCGGTTGTACGGCACGCTCACCTCGGGCCGGGACTCCGGGCTGCGCTTCGCTCCGACGCTGACCGACGCCCTGGACTCCGCGGACCGCGTGTACAACTCCATTTGCGCGGACATCGACCGACACATCGACGCACACGGGATCGACGCCCCGCCGCCGTCGCGGTACGAGCCGGTGTGGGCGCCCGAGGCCGACCCGACGTCACTCGACCTCGCCGCGGAGGGCATCACCACGATCATCTGGGCGATCGGCTACCGGCCCGACTACCGCTGGATCGAGGCCAGCGCGTTCGACGGCGCCGGCCACCCCATGCAGACCCGCGGCGTGACGGAGGTCCCCGGCCTGTCGTTCATCGGCCTGCCCTGGATGCACACCTGGGGCTCCGGCCGCTTCCTCGGCATCGACCGCGACGCGGCCCACCTGGCCAAGGGCATCATCGCCCGCAGTCACGCCACCAGAGAGGAACAGGCATCATGACCACCTCCACCACCGGGGCATCCACCTCGACCCGGGTCGACCTGGCCCTCCTCGGCATCCGGGGCACCCCTCCGTTGCACCGCAGTGGGGGCGCGGGACCCAGCGACGACGGGCACCTCGTCGTCTCCGGGCGCGACGCGGCGATCCCCCGCAATCCCGACAGCCCCTTCGTCTTCGACGGCGACCGGGTCCTGCGTGACGGCGTCGACACCGGGCTGGAGATCTCCGCGATCGGCCGACCCCGGTTCTACGACCGCACGACCTCCGACGGGGTGCCCTACGAGAAGATCGCGCGCCTCCACGGCCGGGACGTCCTGGCCACGACGGTGGTGCAAACCTGCATCCGCTACCGCCGGGAGGAGCGCTGCCGGTTCTGCTCGATCGAGGAGTCGCTGCGCGCGGGCACGACGGTGCCAGTCAAGCAACCCGAGCAACTTGCCGAGGTCGCCCGTGCCGCCGTGGACCTGGACGGGATCACCCAGATGGTCATGACCACCGGGACCTCGGCGGGCCGCGACCGCGGAGCCGCCCACCTGGCCCGCTGCGTCCGCGCCGTCAAAAAGGCGGTCCCGGAGCTGCCGATCCAGGTCCAGTGCGAGCCACCCGCCGACCTGGCGGTCCTCACCGACCTCCGCGACGCCGGTGCCGACGCGATCGGCATCCACGTCGAGTCGCTCGACGACGACGCCCGCCGGCGGTGGATGCCCGGCAAGTCGTCAGTGCCCCTGGCGGAGTACCGGGCCGCGTGGGACGAGGCGGTCCGCGTGTTCGGACGCAACCAGGTCTCGACCTACCTGCTCGTGGGACTCGGCGAGGACCCCGACGAGCTGATCACCGGGGCCAAGGAGTTGGCCGAGTCGGGCATCTATCCGTTCATCGTCCCGTACCGCCCCCAGTCGGGGACGCTGGCCGTCGACGTCGACGGGGCACCCGCCCCCGATCAGCGACGCGTGGAGTACATCAGCCGCGAGGTGGGCGCGCACCTGGAGCGCATCGGGATGGCCGGGGCCGACCAGCGGGCCGGCTGCGCGGCGTGCGGGGCGTGCAGCGTGCTGCAGTCGGTCGGGGGCTGAGACGATGCTCGAAATCCGAGACCTCACCGGCCCCGCCCTTCCGGGCCGGACCCGCACGGTGGAGTCCGTCCTGGGCTCGGCCGCCGCGTCCCTCCTCGCGGGAGGCCGCCGCGCGGAGCCGGGCCCGGTGGTGCGGATCGCCGAGGATCCACGTACCGTCGCCGCCTACCACCGGCTCCGGCACGAGGAGTTCGTACTCCGCCAGGGGCTCTTCACCGTGAGCGACCTCGACGAGGTGGACTCCGATCCCCGCACTCTGGTGCTCGTCTCCGTCGCCCCCGACGGCACGGTCCTCGGCGGCGTCCGGATCGCGCCGTGCGCGCAGCCGGACATCGGGTGGTGGTCCGGCAGCCGACTCGTCGTGGCCGACACTGCCCATTCCGGCGGCATCGGCCCAGCCCTGATCCGCTCCGCCTGCGCGCACGTGGAGGCCCGAGGTGTGCTGCGGTTCGACGCCACCGTCCAGGACCGCTACTCGCCGCTGTTCACCTCCCTGGGGTGGGTCGACACCGGGGCGGGGCCGGTCGTCGCCGGTCGCGCCCACCGCCGGATGAGGTGGCCGGTCGACCGGATCCAGCGCCTCGCCGACTCCACCAAGTCCCTGCTGTCGGGACTCCTGTCCCCGTTCGCCGGGCAGCCCGGTGGCCTCGGTGCGACCGGGTTCCGCGGTGACGACGGGGCGCCGGTGCCGGGCACCGATCTCATCGCGGCGTGCGACGCCATCCTCCCCTCGATGGTCGAGCGTGACCCCGAGTGGGCGGGGTGGTGTTCGGTCCTGGTCAACCTCGGCGATCTCTCGGCCATGGGCGCCGACCCCGTGGGGCTGCTGGACGCCGTCGCCGCGCCGACCAGCTCCCATCTCGAGCGGATCGTCAAGGGCGTGGCCGCGGCCGCCGCGGCCTGGGGTGTACCCGTGCTCGGCGGCCACACGCAGGTCGGTGTCCCGTCCGCGCTGTCGGTGACCGCGCTCGGGCGCACCTCCCGGCCGGTCCCCGCCGGAGGCGGGCGCGTCGGCCACACCCTGTCCCTCACCGCAGACCTCGGTGGTTCCTGGCGCCCGGGCTACCACGAGCGGCAGTGGGACTCCTCCAGCAGCCGGACCTCCGAGGAGCTTCGACTGCTCTCCGGGCACGTGGCGCAGATCGCACCCGCCGCCGCCAAGGACGTGAGCATGGCCGGGATCGTCGGCACGGCGGGAATGCTGGCCGAGGCCTCCGGGACCGGTGCCCAACTCGACGTCGCTGCGATTCCGCGCCCCCGGGGGGCGAGCGTCGGCGCCTGGCTCACCTGCTTCCCGGGCTACGCCATGCTCACCACGGACCGTGCCCCCGCCCCGTCACCCGCGGGGCCGGCGGTCAGCGCGGCGTGCGGTCGCCTCACCGCCGAGCCCGGGGTGAGGCTGCGGTGGCCCGACGGCGAGGTGACCGTCGCCGTCGCCGGCACCGTCACGGGGCTGGGCCCCGCCTGATGCGCACGGTGACCCTGGGGGCGCTGGCCGGGAACTTCGGACGGGATCTCCCGCGGTGCGTCGGCAAGGCCGTCGGGATCATCGACGCCGCCGCCCGCGACGGCGTGGACCTGCTCGTCTTCCCGCACGCGACCCTCGGCGGCTACCTCGGCGACCTGCGTTCGCCCTCGACCGAGACCCTCCCGCCGGCGCTCGATCCCGACGGCCCGGAGCTGGCCGCCATCGCCGCCGCCGCGGGGGACATGACCGTCTGCATCGGGTACACCGAGGCCGGAGACGGGACGCGCTACAACACCGCCGTCTGCCTGACCGGCGACGGGGTGCTCGGCGTCCACCGGAAGGTCCACCAGCCCGTGGACGAGGGCACCCACTACGCCGCCGGGGAGACGTTCCGCGCGTTCGACACCCCGGTCGGGCGCCTGGGGATGCTCATCGACTACGACAAGACCTTCCCCGAGTCGGCGCGATCGCTCGCCCTCGATGGCGCCCAGGTGGTGGCCACCCTGTCCGCGTGGCCCGCCAGCGTGACCGACCGCGCCGCGCGACTCCCCGCGGACCGTCAATCCCGGCTGTTCGACCTCTACGACTGCGCGCGGGCCGCCGAGAACCAGGTGTTCGTGGTGGCCTCCAACCAGACCGGAGTCATGGGCTCCCTCCGCTTCCTCGGCCAGGCCAAGGTCGTGGGGCCCGGCGGCGAGGTCCTCGCGGCCACCCGGTCCAAGGGCGGGATCGCGAGGGTCGAGGTGGACCTCGACACGAAGCTCCGCCGATCAAGGAGGGTCCTCAACCACCTCGCGGAGCGACGACCCGAGACCTACACGCCGCCACCGCAAGGGGACCCGCCGTGCGCATAGCCCTGCTCACCTACTCGACCCGACCGCGCGGAGGCGTGGTCCACACCCTGCACCTGGCCGAGGCGCTGGCCCGGACCGGAGCCGCCGTGACGGTGTACTCGCTGGCCCGCGGCGCGGATGCCGGCTTCTTCCGAGAGGTCGACCCCGCCGTCACTGTCCGTCTCGCACCGTTCCCGGATCGCCCAGGCGAGTCCGTCACCGACCGCATCGTGCGCTCGATCGCCACCCTGCGCGAGTTCGTCGATCCGGACGGCTTCGACATCGTCCACGCCCAGGACTGCATCAGCGCCAACGCCGTCGGCCGGTGCATCCGCACCATCCACCACCTCGACGACTTCACCACCCCCGTACTGGTGGACTGCCACGAGAAGGCCATCACCACCCCCTACGCGCACGTGTGCGTCTCCGACGCCGTCGCCACCGAGGTCCGGCGGGGGTGGGGACTGTCCCCCACGGTGATCCCCAACGGCGTGGACCACGCCCGCTTCGCGCAGGTCGCTGGCCAGGGGGCCGGGGCGGTCTCCGCCCGCGAACGGTGGCGCAGCGACCTCGGCCCGTACGTGCTGGCCGTCGGCGGCATCGAACCCCGCAAGGGCAGCATCGATCTCCTCGAGGCGTTCGCGCTGATGCGCCGGAGGCGTCCGGACCTCTCGCTCGTCTTTGCCGGCGGGGAGACCCTGTTCGACTACCGCGACTACCGCGCGCGCTTCGACCGGCGGTGCGTGGAGCTGGGGATCGACCCCGTCGTCCTCGGGGTGGTACCGGAGGGAGACCTGCCAGGCCTCGTCGCGGCGTGCGACGTCTTCGCCTTCCCCTCCACCAAGGAGGGCTTCGGGCTGGCCGCCATGGAGGCGCTCGCGGCCGGCCGGCCGGTGGTCGCCCGCGACCTGCCGATCCTCCGAGAGGTGTTCGGCACCTGCGTGGAGTACGCCGCGTCCATCCCTGAGCTCGCCGACCGCCTGGAGTCGGCACTCTCCCCCGATCCCGTCAGGGCCCGGGACGGCAGCACTCTGGCCGCCTCGCTGACCTGGGACGCGGCGGCCGCAGCGCACATGCGGTTCTACGCCGACCACTCCCGCGGCCACCAAGGGCAGCGTCCACCGTCGCAGGAGCGCGCGGGCTGATCGGCCATCGGTATGCTTGCCGCATGCGCGAGACCTCAGACGCCCCCCACGACGACCCCACGGGCGCCCCCGCCGGCCCGGTGACGATCTCCCCCGCCGCGGCCACCGCCGACGACGCCGCCCACGACACGATCGGCGCGCGCGTGTTCACCGACCGGTGGATCGGCGTGCTCCTCACCCTCGGCTCGGCCCTCGCGCTGGTCGCGTCGTTCCAGCTCAGCCTGGACAAGATCCGGCTGCTGGAGAACCCGGACTACACGCCGGCGTGCAACTTCTCCATCCTCATGAGCTGCAAGAGCGTCATCAACTCCGAGCAGGGGGCGGCGTTCGGGTTCCCCAACCCGTTCATCGGGCTGATCGGGTTCGGCATCGTGATCGCGATCGGCGTCGCCGCCGCCACGGGTGTGCGGTTCCCGCGCTGGTACTGGGTGGGTGCGCTGCTCGGGCTGACGTTCGCCGCCGGATTCGTCCACTGGCTGGCCTACCAGTCGATCTTCCAGATCCAGGTCCTGTGCCCGTGGTGCATGGTGGTGTGGGCGGCCACCATCCCCATGTTCTGGTACACGCTGCTGCACGTGCTGGGCAAGCTCACCCGCGCCGGCTGGGTGCGGGTGCTGCAGAGCTGGCACCTCGTACCCGTCGTGATCTGGTACCTGGCCGTCGCCGGGATCATCCTGTGGGCTTTCTGGGACTTCTACTGGGCGGACTTCTTCGCCAACCTCTGATCTGGCGGCCTCGCCCTGCGCTCCCACCGGCGTCGGCGGTCACCCGCAGGCACCGGCGCGCGCTGCCGGCACCCGCGCACACCGGCGGATACCTACTAGAGTCCAATGCCTCACAGTGGACTGCCGTAGATCCGAATTACGGGCATGATCACTAGGCGTACGGGCTGAGAGCCCGCTGACAGAGAGGTGGAAGCAATGATCACGTCCCTCACCCGTAACTGGTGGGTCCAGCTGATTCGCGGTGTCCTGGCGCTCGTACTCGGCATCACCGCGCTGGTCGCCCCCGGCTCGAGCCTCACGCTCGCCGTGTTCCTCGTGGCGGCGTTCGCGATCGCCGACGGCGCCATGACCATCACCACGGGACTGGGGTTGCGCGGGCACAGTGGCTCCTCGAGCCTGTTCATCGGGGCCGGCGCGCTCTTCATCGTGCTCGGCCTGGTCGTGCTGTTCTGGCCGTCCATCACCGTGACCGCGCTGGTGCTGCTCTTCGCGATCTGGCTGATCGCCTCCGGTGCGTTGCTGGCCTACGGCGCGTCCACCCTCCGGACCGTCGTCGCCAACGCGTGGATTATGGGTGCGGTCGGCGTTGTGATCGCCGTGGTGGGACTCGGCCTGGCGCTGTTCGGGCCGTCGACCATCGAGAATTTCCTGCCGTTCGCCGGTTGGTTCGGCGTGATCGTCGGTTTGATCATGATCGCCGTCTCGTTCCGTTTACGCAGCGATGCCGCCAAGCTCTCGAGCGCCCCGGTGGCCGACGAGGTCTGATTCTCGGGCCGACCGTTCAGGCAGGCCGTTACTGCCGAACCTGCTGACACGGATGCCCCCGCTGCCCGCTATTCGAGGGCCGCGGGGGCTTCGTTCTCTGCGCTCAGGGCCGAGCCGGCCCCGGGCGCAGATCGCGCCCGGCCGAGTCGCCGGCCGGATGACTGCGGCTGGAGTATTTCGCCATGACACCTGACTCGAGCGACGGCGCGGGATCGAGGTGCGACAGGCCGTTGAAGCAGAGATTGACGATATGCGCGGCCACCTCCTCCTTGGGCGGAGTCCGCTCATCAAGCCACCATTGCGCGGTGCCGGAGACCATGCCGACCAGGGCCTGGGCATAGACGTTCGTGGTGATCGGGTCGAACCCGCGAGCCACGAACTCCTCCTCGAGGATGTAGGTGACACTGGCCGTGGCATCGTTGAGCAGCGTCGAGTACGAGCCACCGTTGTTCAGCGACGAATCACGCACCAGGATCCGGAACCCGTCGGTGCGCTCCTCCACGTAGCGAAGCAGCGCCATCGCGGCGCGCTCGATGCGGCGGCGCGACCCCTCGCCCTCCAATGCCTCGGTGATCTCGGCACCCAGATAGGCCAGCTCGCGGTCACACACCACCGCGTACAGGCCCTCCTTGCCGCCGAAGTGCTCGTAGACGACCGGCTTGGACACGCCTGCGACCGACGCGATCTCCTCGACAGTGGCCGCGTCGTAGCCGTACTCGGCGAAAATCCGACGGCCCACCTCGACCAACTGCTGCCGGCGTTTCGCCGCTGACATCCTGGTACGCGGCGCCGGCGTCATTTCCGACTGACCTGTCATGTGGTGTCGCCTCCCTCGACGGAAAAGCCTAGTCGGAGCAGTGAACGCGGCCGACCGATCAGGGGGTCGGACTCCCCCGTGTGGGCTGCTACCGGCCAGGCCACCCATCCGGGAACAGGTAGGCGGCAGTGGGGCCGTGCTCGTATGCCAGACTGGGGAGTGGCCCGCGCGCGGGCCGTTCCCCCATGGTGTAATTGGCAACACTCCTGATTTTGGTTCAGGCATTTCAGGTTCGAGTCCTGGCGGGGGAGCCACTAGCCGGTAACCTGCCGCCACCAGCACCGCAAGCGGTCGTCAGCTTGCGCCCCGCAACCTCCCCCGGGCGGGGCACTGTAGCCCACAATGTAGCCACTTGTGACCTGCGCAAACGATCAGCCCTCGCCCTTGAACCGCCCAAGGTTTCCCGCCGCTTCCTTTTCGAGCCGAGGAGGATGGCCGTACGCTACGTCAGCGAAGTCGTGCCCCTAGACGACTGCGCGGCCGCGTACGACCGGCTGCGCGAAGGCACGGTCCTACGGTCGGTCATCCGGATCGCGCAGTAGCCCGGGGGTCTTCGGCGTACTAGAAGATCCCGCCGAAGATCCCCACCGCCAGCACGAGCAGCAGGATCGCCACCACTGCCAGCACCGCCAGCGCGGGCTGCCGCGAGCGACGCGGCGTGCGCTCCACCTCGGCGTCGGGCCGGAAGTCAGGCTCGTCGGGCTGGCCTGGTCCGTTTGTCCCCGTCACGTGAACCGCTCCTTCTCCATCCGTGCATATGTCTCCAGTAGATCGAGGGCGTGCTCGCCCGCGGCGCCCTCGGCCTGCAGGCCGGTACGCATCGACTCGAGCATCTCGCGGCCGTGCGGAAACGGCGGCAGCAGCGGGACGTCCGGATCGGTGATCGCGTCGATGACCGTGGGCCGGTCCGCGGAGAACGCCTCCTCCAGCGCCGGCGCCAGCTGGTCGGGGTCCTCGACCCGGATCCCCCGCAGGCCGAGCAGCTCGGCGTAGGCGGCCATGTCGAACTCCGGCACCTCCTGCGACCGCGCGAACCGCGGCTGCGACTCGCTCTCCCGCTGCTCCCAGCTCACCTCTGCCAGATCGCGGTTGCTGAGCACCACGATCACCATGGTCGGGTCCTCCCAGGCGGGCCACGCCTCGGCCACGGTGATCAGCTCGTTGATACCGAGCATCTGCACCGCGCCGTCGCCGGCCAGCACGGCCACCGGCTTGGCGGGTGCGGCGGCCTTGGCGGCGATCGCGTACGGGATACCGCAGCCCATCGAGGCCAGCGTCGACGACAGGTGCGCGGGCACGGAGGTGGGCAGGTCCATCTGACGCACGTAGTGGTAGACACTGCTGCCCACGTCCACGGCGAGGCGCGCGTCGTGCGGTATGTGGTCGGCCAGCCGCCGGGCGACCAGCTCGGGGTTGAGTCCGCGTGCGGGCACCTCGGAGCGCATCCGGGAGATCTCCCGCCACTGGCGCACCCACTTCTCGACGTCGCGACGCCAGGCGGAGCGGTCCTTCCCGGCCACCCGCCCGAGCAGCTCACGCAGCGCGGGCGCGGCATCGCCGACCAGGCCCACCTCGATCGGGTACCGGTTCGCCAGGTGTACCGGGTCCAGGTCGATCTGCACGGCCCGCGCCTGCCCGGGCTCCGGGTAGAACTCCGTCCAGGGGTCGTTCGAACCGACGATCAGGAGGGTGTCGCAGTTCTGGAGGATGCGCGCGCTCGCCGTCGTCCCCAGATGCCCCATGGTCCCACCCACCAGCGGCGACGATTCGTCGACGTACGGCTTGCCCAACAGGCTCATCGTCACGCCGGCGCCCAGCCGGTCCGCGAGTTCCATGAGCTCGCCCTGGGCCCCGGCCGCGCCGCGCCCCGCGAGGATCGCGATCCGCTCCCCCGCGTCGAGCACCTCCACCGCGCGCGCCACGTCGTCATCGCGCGGGACGGTGACCCCGTGCGTCCACTCGGGAGCGGTGACCACCACCCCGTGCTCCTGGCCGAGGTCCTCGCCCAGCTCCGGCCCGGGCGCGTTCTGCACGTCGTGGGGAAGGATCACCACCACCGGCGTGCGGTGCGTGAGCGCGGACCGGAACGCCCGGTCGACCACCAGCGGCACCTGCTCGGCCGACGCGACGGTCTGCAGGTACGGGCCGGCGACGTCCGCGAACACGTTGCCGAGGTTGATCTCCTGCTGGTAGCCGGAGCCGAGCACGCTGGTGTGCTGCTGCGCGACCAGGGCCACCACCGGCACGCTGTCGAGTTTGGCGTCGTACAGCCCGTTGATCAGGTGCATCGCGCCGGGGCCCTGCGTGGAGGTCACCACGCCGACCGCGCCCGAGTACTTGGCGTCGGCCACCGCCATGAACGCGGCGGACTCCTCGTGCCGAGCGCGCCCGAACGCCGGGGCGATGTCGGAGCGGCGCAGCGCTCCGAGCAGGGGGTTGTTGCCGTCTCCGGCGTAGCCGTAGATCCGTTCGACGTCCCAGGCCACCAGTCGTTCGACGACGAGGTCGGCCACCGTCCTGTCCGTGGTCATACGCGTGCCCCTTCCGCTCGTCAGCCGTAGTGGCCCCACCGTAGGGGGCGCACCCGCGGCCCTCCACCGGTCATGGTGGCGCGGGCCCGCGGAACCGGTTGTCCGGCGGGTGGGGTGGTCCTATCGTCCGGGTATGGACACCGATCTCAAGGCACTCGCCCTGGTGTGCTCGCTCAAGGCCTCGCCCGCCGAGTCGAGCAGCGACCTCATCGCCCGGCAGGTCCTCGACGAACTCGCCGGTCACGGCGTGACCGGGGAGACCGTCCGGGTCGCGGACTTCGACGTCCGTCCGGGGGTCGACGACGACATGGGCGACGGCGACGAGTGGCCCGCCATCCTCGAGAAGGTCCGAACCGCCGACGTCCTCGTGTTGTCCACGCCGACGTGGCTCGGCAATCCGTCCAGCATCGCGCAGCGGGTGCTGGAGCGTCTCGACGCGCAGCTGTCGGCCGCCGACGACGAGGGCCGTCCCGCGATGTTCGGCAAGGTCGCCGTGGTCGCGGTGGTGGGCAACGAGGACGGCGCGCACAAGATCGTCGCCGACATGTTCCAGGGCCTCAACGACATCGGGTTCACGATCCCGGCGCAGGGCTGCACCTACTGGAACAACGAGGCCATGAACCCGGTGGACTACAAGGACCTCGACTCCACGCCGTCGGCCGTGGCCTCGACCATCACCACGCTGTCGTCCAACGCGGTGCACCTGGCGCGGTTCCTGCGCCGCGAGCAGTACCCGGCGGTCTAACCCTTGGTGCTCCGCTCGACCGCGCTGCGGACGGTGTAGCGCAAGAACGCCGGGAAAGCGATCGCGCAGATCACCACGCCGATCACCACCAGCACGCCACCACCCGACGCGGCGACCGCCGTGCCGACCGAGGCCGCCGCCACGCCGTGCGCGACGTCGCCGATCCGCGGGCCACCGGCCACGACCACGATGAACACGCCCTGCAGACGGCCGCGCATCTCGTCGGTGGCCGAATCCAGCAGGATCGCCTGGCGGAACGCGGCCGAGATCATGTCGACGGCTCCGCCGAACGCGAGCGCGGCGAGCGCCAGCCACAGCCACCACGCGGAGCCGCCGGGCGAGGCCGCGCCCACGAACACCCCGAACGCGACCATCGCCGCGCCCCACAGCGCCACGCACACCAGCACCGCCAGGCCCTGCCGGCGCACGCGAGGGATCCACCCGGAGAACACCCCGCCGGCCACGGCGCCCACGCTCATCGCGGCGAACAACAGACCGAGGGCGGTCCCGCCCGTCGCGGGGTCGCCGAAGGACTCGGTGGCGATCTGCGGGAACAGTGCCCGCGGCATGCCGAAGACCATCGCGACGATGTCCACGAGGAACGAGGCCAGGAGGATGCGGCGGGTGGCCAGGTACGCGAACCCGTCGATCACCGACCGCAGCCCCACCGACCCCCGCTCCCCCGCCACCGGCTGCGGCGGGAGCCGGAACACCGCGTACAGGGTGGCCAGAAGCGCGACGGCGGTGAACAGGTACATCGTGGACAGTCCCAGGACCGGGATGAGGATGCCCGCGGACAGGGGCCCGACGATCGCCCCGAACTGCATCACGGTCATGTTCAGGGCCGAGGCGGAGGCCAGCTGGTCGGAGGGGACGATCCGGGGGATGATCGCCGAGCGGGTGGGCTGGTTGACCGCGAAGAACGCCTGCTGCACGGACAGGAGCACCATCACCACCCAGACGTTCCGGTTGCCCGCCGCGGCCTGCGCCCAGAACAGCAGTGAGGTCACGATCAGCCCGGTGGTGGTGACCATGAGCAGGCGACGCCGGTCGAGGGCGTCGGCCAGCGCACCGCCCCACAGGCCGAACACCACGAGCGGCACCAGCGCGAACACGCCGGTGAGCCCCACATACGCAGAGCTGCGGGTGATCTCGAAGACCTGCTGCGGCACCGCGACGATCGACAACTGCGCCCCGATGACCGTGACGATGTTGGCGAGCCACAGCCTGCGGAAGTCCGGCTGCCGCAGTGGCCGCGTATCCGCCAACTGGCGCCTCAGGACTGACACGCGGGGCAGGCTACTCCGCCTCAAGACGGTTCGAATCGTCGGAGTCACCCTCTATCCTTGGGGCTCTGTCCGCCTTGGGACCCTGTCCGCTCGCCGGACGTACCCGGACCCATCCATCACCACCACCGTGCGCGCCGCGCGCCGAGGAGACTTGATGACCACACCCGAGACCGACCGTTCAGCGCCCGAACACACGCAGACCGCGGTCATCGTCCTGGCCGCCGGCTCCGGCACCCGCATGAAGAGCGCCACGCCCAAGATGCTGCACCGGGTGTGCGGGCGGACGATGCTCGGCCACGCACTGCACGCCGCGGCGGGGCTCGAACCGGACGCGATCGTCGTGGTCGTCGGCCATCAGCGCGACCAGGTCTCGGCGGCGGTCGACGAGTTGTCGGCCGAGCTCGGCGTTCCGGTCTCCACCGCGGTGCAGGAGGAGCAGAACGGGACGGGCGACGCCGTGGCGGCCGGCATGTCGGGACTGCCCGCCGACTTCTCGGGCACCGTGCTCGTCACCACCTCGGACATCCCCCTGCTCGACGCCGACACCCTGCGCGAGGTCGTGACGCGCCACGACCTGCGACCGCGCGCCGCGGTCACCGTCCTGACGTCGACGGCGCCCGACCCCACGGGGTACGGCCGCATCGTGAGGAACGACGACGGCGAGGTGCTGCGGATCGTCGAGCACAAGGACGCCTCGGAGGACGAGCGGGCGATCGACGAGGTCAACTCCGGCATCTACGCCTTCGACGCCCTCGTCCTGCGGGACAAGCTCGGGCAGCTGGGCACGGACAATTCGCAGGGCGAGCTGTACCTCACCGACGTCATCCAGCTCGCGCGGCGCGACAACGGCCTCATCCGCGGGCACCGTGTCGAGGACCCCGATCTGGTCGCGGGCGTCAATGATCGCGTGCAGCTCGCAGCCCTGGCCGGCGAGATGAACCGTCGCCTCTGCGAGTCGGCGATGCGGGGCGGCGCGACGATCGTCGACCCGTCCAGCACGTGGCTCGACGTCGGCGTGGCCACGGGCCGCGACGTGACGATCCTGCCGGGCACCCATCTGACGGGCGCCACCGAGATCGGCGACGGTGCGACCGTCGGACCGGACACCACGCTGCAGGACACCGTGGTCGGCGAGGGCGCCACGGTCGTGCGTTCACATGCGGTGCGCGCCACAATCGGGGCTGGCGCGGAGGTGGGCCCGTTCGCCTACCTGCGGCCCGAGGCGGACCTGGGCGAGCGGAGCAAGATCGGCACGTTCGTCGAGGTCAAGAAGTCGACGATCGGGGCGAACACCAAGGTGCCGCACCTGACCTACGTGGGCGACGCGACGATCGGCGAGCACACCAACATCGGGGCGTCGAGCGTGTTCGTCAATTACGACGGGGTGAACAAGAACCGTACAGTGATCGGCGATCACTGCCGCACCGGTTCGGACACCATGTTCGTCGCACCTGTGACCGTCGGAGACGGGGCCTATTCGGGCGCGGGTACCGTGATCAAGGACGACGTCCCACCCGGAGCCCTCGCGGTCTCGGGCGGACGACAGAGGAACATCGACGACTGGGTGATCGAGAACCGGCCCGATTCCGGTTCGGCAGAGGCCGCCCGTCGTGCCCGGAACGACTCCCAGAAGGACGGACTCACGCAGTGAGCGAGTGGATCGACAACCAGAAGAACCTGATGTTTTTCGCGGGGCGCGCGCACCCCGAACTCTCCGACCAGGTCGCCGCCGAACTGGGCGTCGAGGTCACCCCCCAGACCGCCAGGGACTTCGCCAACGGCGAGATCTTCGTCCGCTTCGAGGAGTCCGTCCGCGGCTGTGATGCGTTCGTGCTGCAGAGTGCCCCGGCGCCGCTGAACAAGTGGATCATGGAGCAGCTCATCATGATCGACGCGCTCAAGCGGGGAAGCGCCAAGCGGATCACCGCTGTCCTGCCGTTCTACCCGTACGCGCGGCAGGACAAGAAGCACCGCGGCCGCGAGCCGATCTCGGCCCGTCTCATCGCGGACCTGCTCAAGGCCGCCGGCGCGGACCGCATCATCACGGTCGACCTGCACACCGACCAGATCCAGGGCTTCTTCGACGGTCCCGTGGACCACATGCACGCCCAGGGCCAGCTCTCGGACTACGTCCGGCAGCACTACGGGACGGACAACATCGTCGTGGTCTCCCCCGACGCCGGCCGCGTCAAGGTGGGCGAGAAGTGGGCCGACGCCCTCGACGGCGCGCCGCTCGCGTTCGTCCACAAGACCCGCGATCCCAACGTGCCCAACCAGGTGAAGTCCAACCGCGTGGTCGGTGACGTAGAGGGCAAGACCTGCGTCCTGATGGACGACATGATCGACACCGGTGGCACCATCGCCGGCGCCGTCAAGGTCCTCAAGGACGCCGGTGCCGGCGACGTCATCATCGCCACCACCCACGGCATCTTCTCCGATCCGGCCGCCGAGCGTCTCGCCAACTGCGGGGCCAAGGAGGTCATCACCACCGACACGCTGCCGATCCCGCCGGAGAAGCGGTTCGAGAACCTCACCGTGCTGTCCATCGCGCCGCTGCTGGCCCGGACCATCCACGAGGTCTTCGAGAACGGGTCGGTGACCAGCCTCTTCAACGGGAACGCCTGACATGACCGCGGACCCGGCGGGGCGCGCCACGATCTACCACAACCCCCGCTGCTCCAAGTCCCGGCAGGCGCTGGAGCTGCTTCGCGAGCGGGGTGTGGAGCCGACGGTCATCAAGTATCTCGACACTCCCCCGGACGTCGAGCAGCTGCGCACCCTCATCGCCGACGCCGGCCTGACGGTGCGGGAGGCGGTGCGGGTCAAGGAAGCCGAGTTCACCGAGCTCGGCCTCATCGACGCCTCGGATGACGACCTGCTCGCCGCGATGGTCGCCCACCCCCGGCTCATCGAGCGGCCCTTCGTCGTCACCGACAAGGGCACCCGCCTCGCGCGTCCCACGGCGGCGGTCGAGGAGATCCTCTGACGTCCCATCGCTGACGGCGCCTCGCCTGCGTCGAGCCCGCTGCGCTCTCATCCGAGAGCGGCGGGCTCGACGCGATTTTGGGCCCCGCACCCCTCGGCGCTAGGCTGGTCGGGTCATCTCGGCGAGGGAGGACCCGCATCAACCCGGGTTACTCCGTTATCGACGCGATCATTGTCGGCGTGGTCCCGGTGGACCGGCCCGGCGATCGTCTCGATCGCCGAGGAGGTCATCACCCGCAGGGCGTCCCGCTCTCCCACCCGACGAAAAGGCAGTCATGGCCAAGGAAATCAACAACCTCAAGACCTCCACCCGCACCGAGTTCGGCAAGGGCTCCGCCCGCCGCGCCCGTCGTGAGGGCAAGGTCCCCGCGGTGCTGTACGGCCACCACACCGAGCCCCGCCACCTGCTGCTCGACGCGCTCGAGTTCGCCGCCGTCCTCCGCGCGCACGGCACCAACTCCCTGCTCACCCTCGACATCGAGGGCGAGGAGCAGCTCGCGCTGCCCAAGCAGATCGACGTGCACCCGCTGACCCGCATCATCGAGCACACCGACCTTCTCGTCGTGCGCAAGGGCGAGAAGGTCGTCGTCGAGGTCTACGTCGTCCTCGAGGGTGAGGCCGCCCCCGGCACCCTGGTCACGACGGACGCCGACTACATCGAGATCGAGGTCGAGGCCACCGACATCCCCGAGGAGTTCACGCTCTCGGTGGAGGACGTCGAGGCCGGCACCCAGTTCACCGCCGCCGACATCACGCTTCCCGCCGGCGCCACGCTGGTCTCCGACCCGGAGACCCTGCTGGTCAACGTGATCGAGGCGCCGTCCGAGTCCGACCTCGAGGAAGACGAGGAGGCTGCGCCCCAGGGCGAGGCCGCCGAGGACGCCGCGAAGGCCGCCGAGGAGGGCTGATCCTCCCCCGCGTGAATCACGCGGACGCCGCCTGACCGGCGGCACCCGGCCACGGGCCCGGAACGACCACAGCGTCGTGCCGGGCCCGTCCCGTATTTCGCCGGCCCGGCCCCTCCACGCCGAGGGCTCGGCATCAGCCGCGGACGAGGCCGATCGCCAGGACCAGCATCATCACGGCGATGCCGGCGTCGAGCACCCGCCACGCCCCGGGCCTGGCGAACAGCCCCCGCAACGCCTTGCCACCGAACCCGATGAGCGAGAACCACAGCACGCCCGCGATGAAGGCCCCGGCCGCGAACACCCAGCGCAGGTCGGTCCCCTGTTGGTTGGCGAGCGTGCCGAGGAACACCACGCAGTCGAGGTAGGCGTGCGGGTTGAGCCAGGTGAACGCCGCGCACGCCGCCAGCGCCCCGAGCGTCGACGGGACCCGCGCGTTGCCGTCGACCTGCAACCCGTCGCCGGGCCGGATCGCGCGGGACGCGGCGAACGCCCCGTAGGCCAGCAGGAACACGACCCCGATCCACTTCATGACCGTGATCGCCGCCGGCGCCGATTCGATGAGCACCCCCACGCCCGCCACCCCGAGCAGGATGAGCGCGGCCTCGGACATCACGCAGAAGGCCACGATGGGAACCATCGCCACATCGCCACGGATCGAACGCTGGAGGACGTAGGCGTTCTGCGCGCCGACGGCGGCGATGAGCCCGAGGCCCATGCCGACGCCCATGAGAAGTGTGGAAGTAGCGGTCACGACGTCACCGTAGGCCCGGTTTCATCAGTAGTGCCACTGCACTTTCTGCACTAACATTAGCCATGCTTATGAACACCCTGCAGCTGGACCACCTCCGCACCCTCGCCGCCGTCGTGGACCTCGGCTCGTTCGAGGCCGCCGCCGCCCACCTGCACATCACCCAGTCGGCGGTGTCCCAGCGGGTCCGCGCACTCGAGGAGTCCGCGGGACGGATCCTCGTCCGTCGCGAGCGGCCGATCTCCGCCACCGCCTCCGGCGAGATCGTGCTGCGCACTGCGCGGCAGATGCTCCACCTCGAGGAATCCCTCGCCGGCGAACTCGACGACCCAGCGTCGGCCCAGGAACACGTGATCTTGGCCGTGGCGTGCAACTCCGACTCGCTGGCGACCTGGTTCCTCGATGCCATGACCGAGGTCCACGCGGCCGGCCGGGTGGTCTTCGACATCCGCCGCGAGGACGAGTCCCTGTCCAGCGAGTTGCTGCGGCGCGGCGAGGTGATGGCCGCGGTGACCAGCCAGTCCCGGCCGGTCCAGGGTTGCCGCTCGCAGCCCCTGGGATCCATGCGGTACCTGGCCTGCGCGAGCCCCGGGTTCGTCGCCCGGCACCTGCGTGACGGCTCGACCACCGCCGCGCTCGGCCGGGCGCCCATCGTCGACTTCGACCGCAGCGACGGCCACCAGAACAACCACTATCGCCGCCTGGCCCGCCGGGAACCCACCGGGCCGCGGCACTTCATCCCCAGCTCGCACGATCACGTCCGGGCGATCGTCGCCGGGCTGGGCTGGGGCTTGATCCCCGAGCACCTCGCCACCCCGTGGCTGGTCTCCGGCGAGATCGTGGACGTCTCCCCCGACCACTTCCTCGACGTCCCCCTGTTCTGGCAGCACTGGAAATTGCAGTCACCCGACCTCGACGCCCTCACCGCCGCCGTCCTCGACACCGCCCGCACCGAGCTGCGGAACTGATCGGACAGGTGCGCCCGGGCGGGCCGGCGCCGTCTGGGATCATGGGCCCGTGACTACCGCTTCCACGCCCGGCCCCACGCCCGGCCCCACGCTCATCGTGGGTCTGGCCAACCCCGGACCCGACTACGAGGGCACCCGCCACAACATCGGCTGGAACGTCCTGCAGGAGTTGGCGTCCCGCGCCCTGCCGATGCCGGCGAGCTTCTCCACCCACAAGCGGACCAACTGCGAGATCGCCCAGACCCGGCTCGCCGACAAGCCCGTGGTCCTGGCCCGCCCCCGCAGCTACATGAACCTCTCGGGCGGGCCTGTCGCCGCGGTCGCCAAGTACTTCTCGGTCACGCCCACCGACATCATCGTGATCCACGACGAGATCGACATCGACTTCGGACAGGTCCGCCTCAAGCGCGGCGGCGGCGAGGGCGGCCACAACGGCCTGCGCTCGCTGTCCGGCTCCCTCGGCACCCGCGACTACATCCGCGTCCGCGCCGGGGTCGGCCGTCCGCCGGGCCGCATGGCGGTGGCTGACTTCGTACTCAAGCGCTTCTCCAAGCTCGAGCAACCCGATGTGCCGTTCCTCATCCAGGACGCCGCCGACGCCGTGGAACTCCTCCTCAAGCACGGGCTGGAGACGGCCCAGAACCAGGTCCACTCCGCGTGACGCGCTCCCGGCGGTTCGAGCGCGAGGCCCACCTGGGCTCCGGTGCCGATCTCTTCCGCCGCGCGAGTGCAGCACTCGTCAGCTGGGACCTGCACCGGCGGGCGGGCCTCGTCGTCGTCGCCACCGGGCCCGCCACCCCCGGCCGCACCGTCATCCTCCGGCCGCGATCAGGCCCCGGGGCGTGGCTGCGACTGGCCGCGCCCTGCGAGGTCACGGAGGTCGTTGACCGCCCCGACGCGCGGGGGTTCACCTACCGCGCCCTACCCGGCCACCCCGAGCGCGGATGGGAGACGTTCCTCGTCCGGCACGATTCCGTCACCGACGCCGTCGCCCTCACCCTCACCGGTGAATCCGCGCACGCCACCCTGCTCGCCCGGCTGGGTGCACCCATCGCCCGACTCGAACAGGAGCGGATCACCCGCCGCTACCTCGCCGCCCTGCGCGACCGGCCCTGACCCGCGGCGCCCGGCGTGGACATCACAGTTCAGCAACGTCACAGTTCATAGAGCTCCTGCAGCCGGTCGAGAAGCGCCACGAGCGATCCCTCCGTCAGCGACTCCGCGATCGCACCGTCGACGAACCGCTCGGACCGGACCACCCAGGTGAGCAGCGCGCGGGTCAGGTCCTCGTCCGACCGCTCGGCCAGCCCGGTGAGGTCGGTGAGCGAGCCGTCCGACAACCCGCGCCGCTCCAACTCGTCGAGGTACCCGTGCCGGGTGAGCACGCCCCCGCCGAACGCCTCCATCACGGCCAGGGTGTCCTCGTCGTAGGTCGGGTACCGCACCAGATACACGCCGTTGCGGTGCCGCTGGCCGCCCGCCCACGTCACGCCGTCCAGCCCGCGCAACCGCTCGACCACGGGCAGCAGCCGCCGGAGCGCGGCCCTGCGCTCCTCCAGCTCGTGCCGGTCACTGCCCTCGCCCATTCCAGTCCCCGCCTCTGCGCGTCGTCCGACGCGGCTCGTGCGCACCGTAGCGACCGGGTACGACACCCGGCCGCGCGTAGCGTCGTTCACGGTTCATCGGTCGGGGCACGCTCACTCGTTACGAAAGCTATCGACCGGCGCGCTCGATCCCCGCCGGCGCCGCGCCTGACCTCGCGTTTCACGCACCACACCGACCTCGCGGGTCACACCGCCGGATTGTGTGCTCACCCGTGGGCGGACGTACGCTGGATGACGACGACGAGGGCCGTCGACTGCCAGAAGGAGTGCGCGTGACCGAGACCGCCGAGGACACCGGAACGGGCGGGCACGCCACGGGTGCGGACGCCGCCGGGGACGTCACATCCGAAGTCGCGCGCCGCAGGACCTTCGCGGTGATCGCCCATCCGGACGCCGGCAAGTCCACGCTCACGGAGGCGCTCGCGCTGCACGCCCGGGTGATCACCGAGGCCGGCGCCGTCCACGGCAAGTCGGGCCGCCGCTCGACAGTGTCGGACTGGATGGAGATGGAGAAGGCCCGCGGCATCTCCGTCAGCTCCACCGCGCTGCAGTTCACCTACGCACCGGAGGGCTCGAACCCCGGCGACGACCCGTACGTCATCAACCTGGTCGACACCCCCGGCCACGCCGACTTCTCCGAGGACACCTACCGCGTCCTCACCGCGGTCGACGCGGCGGTCATGCTCATCGACGCCGCCAAGGGTCTCGAGCCGCAGACCCTCAAGCTCTTCCAGGTGTGCAAGCACAACGGTCTGCCGATCATCACGGTGATCAACAAGTGGGACCGGCCCGGCCGGGCGCCGCTCGAACTGCTCGACGAGATCACCGAGCAGATCGGCCTCGTGCCCACCCCCCTGTTCATGCCCGTGGGCATCGCCGGCGACTACCGCGGCCTGCTGCGGCGCGGCGACGACGGCGCCCCCGAGGAGTACGTGCACTTCACCCGCACCGCCGGCGGGTCGACGATCGCCCCCGAGGAGCACTACGACCCGGACACCGCCGCCGAGCGTGAGGGCGACGTGTGGGAGACCGCGGTCGAGGAGTCCGAGCTGCTCTCGGCGATGGGCCAGGACCACGACCAGGAGCTATACCTGGCCGGTGAGACCAGCCCGGTGATCTTCGCCTCGGCGATGCTCAACTTCGGTGTCCACCAGATCCTCGACGCGCTCGTCGAGTTGGCCCCGCCGCCGCGCGAGTGGCCGACCGTCTCGGGCGAGCCCCGCAAGACCTCGGAGCCGTTCTCCGCCATGGTGTTCAAGGTCCAGGCCGGCATGGATGCCGCGCACCGCGACCGCCTGGCGTTCATGCGCGTGGTCTCCGGCGAGTTCGAGCGCGGCATGGTGGTCCAGCACGCCCAGACGGGCAAGCCGTTCACCACCAAGTACGCGCTGACGGTGTTCGGCCGCGACCGCACCACCGTGGAGACCGCCTACCCCGGCGACGTGGTGGGCCTGGTCAACGCCACGGCCCTCGCCCCCGGCGACACCCTCTACAGCGGTAGGAAGGTGCAGTTCCCGCCGATCCCGCAGTTCGCCCCCGAGCACTTCGCGGTGGTCCGCGCCCAGTCACTGGGCAAGTACAAGCAGTTCCGCAAGGCCATCGACCAGCTGGCCGCCGAGGGCGTGGTGCAGATCCTGCGCAACGACACCCGCGGCGACGCCAACCCGGTCATGGCCGCGGTCGGCCCCATGCAGTTCGAGGTGGTCACGGCCCGGATGAAGGCCGAGTTCAACGTCGAGGTCGTGGTGGACAACCTGCCGTACACGATCGCCCGCCGCACCGACGCCGAGTCGGCCGGCGAACTCGGCCGCCAGCGCGGGGTCGAGGTCTTCCAGCGCACCGACGGCGAACTGTTGGCCCTGTTCGGTGACAAGTGGCGGCTGCAGTACATCACCAAGGAGATGGAACACCTCACCATCGAGCCGCTGGTCGCCGACACCAACTAGCCTGCCCGCCCGCCGGACGGGCATCCTGGGAGTCATGCCAGCAGATCCCGCAGCCACCGCAGCCACGCCCTCTCCCGGAGCCGACCCCTCGGTCAGCCTCCGCGTCTTCGTCGAGCCCCAGCAGGGCGCGACGTATGCCGACCAGCTCGCCGTCGCCCGCGCGGCGGAAGACCTCGGCTACGAGGCCTTCTTCCGGTCGGACCACTACCTCAAGATGGGCGACATCAGCGGACTGCCCGGCCCCACCGACGCGTGGCTGACCCTCGCCGCCCTGGCCCGCGAGACCTCGACCATCCGGCTCGGCACGCTGCTCACCTCGGTGACGTTCCGCCACCCGGGCCCGCTGGCGATCTCGATGGCCCAGGTCGACGAGATGTCCGGTGGCCGCCTCGACGTGGGACTCGGCGCCGGCTGGTACGCCGACGAGCACACCGCCTACGGCATCCCCTTCCCGCCGCAGGGCGAGCGGTTCGACCTGCTGGAGGACACCCTCGGGGCACTGGAGAGCTTCTGGTCCACGCCCGCAGGCGAGACGGTCTCCGTCCACGGGAAGCGTATGGAAATGCTGGACTCCCCCGGCCTGCCCAAGCCCGTGCAGCAGCGCCCACCGGTGATCGTCGGCGGTCACGGCAGGAAGCGGACCCCGGCGCTGGCCGCCCGGTTCGCCGACGAGTTCAACGTGCCGTTCGCCGACCTCGACACCGTGGCGACGCAGTACCGACGGGTCGACGAGGCCTGCGCCGCGCGCGGCCGCGCCCCCGAGGAGATCATCCGCTCGGCGGCGCTCGTCTTGTGCTGCGGGCGCGACGAGGCGCAGGTCGCCCGGCGGGCGGACGCCATCAACCGCGAGGTCGACGAACTGCGGGCCAACGGCGCCGCCGGGACCCCGGACGAGGTCGTGGACACGATCGGCCGGTACGCGGCGATCGGTGCCCGGCGCATCTACCTGCAGGTGCTCGACATGTCCGACCTGGACCACCTCGACCTGGTCGCCTCCGAGGTGGCGCGCCAGCTCTGACGCGAGCCCTGCCCGGCCGGCCGGCCGACCCGCCGGCCGGGCGAAACGCCCTCCCCTGCCCGAGGAGTGGGATTAGTGTCACGCCATGGCGGCACAAGACACGACGACGAGGGCAGCACATCCCGGAGGCCGTGCGTGGGCCGCGACGGCACTCCTCGTCGTCGTCGCCCTACTCGCCCCCCTGAACACCGCACCGACCCGGGCGGCGACCCCGACCGACGGCTCCCCCATCAGCGGCATGGTCGACGCCCACGCGCACCTCGCGGCGTCGCAGGCGTTCGGCGGGGCCCTGCGCTGCGGCGAGCCGTTCTCCCCCGGCGGCCTCGGCGAGGCGCTGGCGGACTGTCCGAGCCACTCGGGCACCGGGCACTTCGCGTTGCTCGAATCGGTTCTCGGGGGCACCGCCCTGCCCGGCGGGACCCAGGGCTTCCCCACCTTCGCGCAGTGGCCGTCGCACGAGTCCCAACTGCACGAACAGGCCTACTACACCGGTATAGAGCGGGCGTGGCGCGGTGGACTGCGGGTGCTCACCAACCATCTGGTGGCCAACCGCGTGCTCTGCGAGGCCCTCGCCGGGATCGGGGTGCCCGCGCGCTCCCCGTGCGACGAGATGGCGCAGCTGCGCCGGCAGGTGGACTACCTCGAGCGGATGGAGGCCCACATCGACGCCGAGCACGGCGGTCCCGGGCGGGGCTGGTTCCGGATCGCCCGCTCGCCGGAGGACGTCCGCGCCATCGCAGCGGACGGGAAACTCGCGGTCACGCTGGGCGTCGAGGCATCCGAGCCGTTCGGGTGCCGGGTGGTCGACGACGTGCCGATGTGCACGACCGAGGACATCGACCGGGGTCTCGACGAGTTCGCCTCGTGGGGCGTGTCGACCGTGTTCCCGGTACACAAGTTCGACAACGCCCTCGGTGGCGCCCGCATGGACGAGGAACTGGCCGGCCTCGCGGTCAACATCGGCAACAAACTGGGCACCCAGCGGTTCTGGGAGACCGAGCCGTGCGCCGGTCCCGACGCCGACCACGCCCAACCCCTGGCCTCCACGCCCGTCGCCGACGGCCTGACGGTGGCCTCCTCGGACGCCCCGGCGGGCGCGGCACTGCCCGTCTACCCCGAGGCCCCGCTGTGCAACGTGCGCGGGCTGACGCCGCTGGGCGAGCACGCGATCCGCGGGATGATGGCCCGCGGCATGGTGATCAACATCGACCACATGGGCGTCAAGACCGCCCACCGCACCCTCGACATCGCCGCTGAGGCTGGGTACACAGGCCTGGTCGTGGACCACGCCTGGGCCACGCAGGGCAACACTCGCCGGGTCCACGAGCAGGGCGGGTTCGTGGCCGCGTTCGCCTGGCCCGCCGAGGCCACCGAGAACTTCGAGACCGGCTTCCTCGAGCAGTGGCGCACGAACACCGCCGGCGCCGCCCGGCCGTTCACCGGCTACGGCTTCGGCTCCGACGTCAACGGCCTGGCCGCCCTCGCCGAGCCCCTGCCGAGCGCGGCGAGCGACCCGCTCGTGTACCCGTTCACCGCGCCCAGCGGCGAGGTGATGGACCGGTGGCGGTTCGGTGACCGCGTGTACGACCTCAACACCGACGGGGTCGCCCAGTACGGCCTCTACGCCGATTGGGCCGCCGACGTGCTGCACCGCGCCGGGCCCGACCGGGCCGAGCTGGAGCGTCAGCTCATGGGCGGCGCCGAGGCGTGGACCGCCAACTGGGAACGGGCGCGCTGACCACCGGCTCGTCCTGCGCTGTTGCGGCGATTCGCGGCGCCGGACGACTAATCTGAGGCAATGACCCCGGACCCGTCCCCTCCCCGTCGCTCGCGGCGCCCGCGGATCGCCGGAGCAGCGGCGCTCGGGCTCACCGTGGCCCTGTCCGCCTCGGCGTGCGGCACCCCGGTCCCCGACCCGGAGCCCGGCCAGAGTCCCGCGGCCTACTCCGGACTGGAGGTCTCGGAGGACCGGGTCGAGTACGCGATCGGCAAGGTGACCGACATCGTCGAGGAGGAGCTCGAGGCCTCGGGCATCCCGGGCGTCGCAGTGGCGGTGGTGCACGGTGGCGAGGTGGCGTTGGCCGAGGGGTTCGGCGTGCGCAGCACCGAGACCGGCGAGGAGGTCGACGCGCGGACGGTGTTCCCCATGGCGTCGGTCTCCAAGCCGGTCAGCGCCACCGTCGTGGCCGCGGAGACCGCTGCGGGTGAGGTCGACTGGTCGACTCCCGTGCGCGAGCACCTCCCGTGGTTCGCCCTGTCCGATCCGGGCGTGACCGCCGACGTGACGGTGGGCGACCTGTTCGCGCACCGCTCCGGGTTGCCCGAGCACGCGGGCGACGACCTGGAGGACCTCGGGTACGACCGCCCGGCGATCCTGCACGGCCTGCGCCACCTGCCGCTGGAGCCGTTCCGCGCCTCGTACGCGTACACCAACTTCGGGCTCACCGCCGGAGCCGAAGCCGTGGCCGTTTCGGCCGGCACCCCGTGGCCGGAGCTGGCCCGCGAGCGGCTCTTCGACCCCCTCGACATGGACGACACCTCCTACTCCTACGAAGACCTCCTCGACCGCGACAACCGCGTCGTCGGCCACGTCCGCGCCGCCGCCGACGAGTCGGGCGAGTCGTCCGGCGACTGGGTCCCGGCCGATCCCGCGCGTGACCCGGACGCCCAGGCCCCCGCGGGGGGCCTGAGCTCGTCGGTCACGGACATGGCGCGGTGGATGTCGATGGTGCTCGCCGACGGCGCCGGGCCCGGCGGCTCGCAGGTCGTCCCCTCCGACGCACTCCGACAGGCTCTGACCCCGCAGGCCGTGTCCTCACCCCCGCAGTCCGCGGCGGACCGGACCGGGACCTACGGCTACGGGTTCAACATCTCCACCAGTTCCTCCGGCCGCGTCGAGTGGAGTCACTCCGGGGCGTTCGCGCTCGGCGCCGGGACGGCGATGCTCATGATGCCGTCGCTGGACCTCGGCATCATCACCCTGACCAACGCCTCGCCCGTCGGGGTGGCGGAGACCATCAATTCGCGCTTCGCGGACTACGCGCAGTTCGGCGACCCCACCCTGAAGTGGCGGGAGCTGTACGGCGAGGCGTTCGGCCCACTGCTGGCCCCCGTCGGCGACCTGGTCTCCACTCGGCAACCCTCCGCCCCCGCACCGCCGCGCCCGGCGGATGAGCTGGTGGGCGTCTACCGCAACGACTACTTCGGCGAGATCGAGATCCGCCGCGTCGCCTCACAGGCTGACCGGGGATCGGACGACCCGGTTTCGGACGCCCCGCCGGTCGCGGGCCCCTCACTCGCGCTGGACGTGGGCCCGGGGCCGCAGGTCTGGCCGCTCGAACACTGGGACGGCGACACCTTCGCCGTGAGCCCGGTCGGTGAGAACTGGCCGCCCGGCTCCCGCGGCAGCGTCACCGTCGACGGCGACACGGTGACCGTGGATCTCCTCGACGGCAACGGCCTGGGCACCTTCACCCGCGTCGGAGAGGACGAGACGGGCGACTGACCGCGGGGCCGCCAGGGTCCACCGGCTGGTGCCGACGCCGGCGGGACCTACCCCTCGTGGGCCGCCTCCAGCCGCGCCGCGCGCCGCCGGTCCCGCTTGGCGTCCGCGTCCGGGGTCGTGAGGAACGTGGAGAGCCAGGCCATCCGGGGGTCGGCGTCCACGAGAAACGCCTTGACCGCCAGCGTCAGCGGGACGGCGAGGATCGCGCCCAGCGCACCGGCGATCGCCGACCAGAACACCAACGACAAGAACGTCACGGTGGGGGTCAGCCCCACGGCGTCGCCCGTGAACTTGGGCTGGATGAAGCTCTGCATGACCAGGTTGACGACGCTGTAGATCACCACCACCCAGATGGCCTCGACCGGCCCCCCGGTGAGCAGCGCGAACAGTGCCGGCGGTACCAGCCCCAGCACGAAGCCGATGTTGGGGATGTAGTTGGTGACGAACGCGAGCACGCCCCACACCAGCGCCAGCGGCACGCCGAGGATCATCAGGGCCACCGTGTCGATCACGGCCACGATGAGGCCGAAGACCGTGGAGACGATCCAGTACGACTTCACGCCGTCGGTGAACGACCCGAGGGCGTCGGCGAGCCGGGGCCGCTGCCGGGCGATCACCGCGCGACGCCTCGTGATGCCGGGGACGTCGAACACGAGGAACGTCAGCGCGATGACCAGGACGGTGAGCTGACCGCCGGCCGAGGACAACTGACCGGCGACGTTCTGCAGGGTACCGACGATCGTGGTGGGGTCCACGCCCTGGAGGCTCGAGGTGACCTGATCCTCGCTCACGCCGAAAGTGCCGAGGAACGCGATCGTCTGCTCGTACAGCTCGATGAACTTGTCCTGGTACTGCGGGATCTCCTCGGCTGCGACCCACAATGCCCACACCAGCATCCCGACCAGCGCGGCCAGCAGCAGGTAGAGCACCAGCAGGACGATGATCATCGCCCCCCAGCGGGGCAGCCCGGCCCGCTGCAGCAGCCGCTGCAGGGGCTGGGCGGCGATGACCAGGTTCAGCGCCAGAAACGCCGGCATCAGCAGACTCGCATGTTCGGACAGTCCCCACACCACCACGAACAGGGCCGCGAGGGACACCGCCGTGACGCCGGCGATGCCCCAGCCCTTGGGTTCCTCGTGGGGGGCGAGCGCCTCCGGCGTCGGCGCCGCCGGAGGGCCCACGTTGTCTCCGCTGCTAGTCATGACGCTCCTCACGAGCGGCGCCCCGTGCGCCGGACGCCGCTCAGCGTATCCCGATCAGTCCGCGGAGAAACCGCTCAGCTCCCGGCGAGCGCCGAACGGATGGCGTCGACGTCCACCGAATCGAGATCCGCCGGATCCCAGGTGGGGTTGCGGTCCTTGTCGATCACGACGGCCCGCACGCCCTCGACGAAGTCCGGGCGGGCGGTGATCCAGGCGCCCAGGGCCAGCTCGTTGTCCAGGCACTCCCGCAGGTCCTCCGCCTTCGCCCCGGCGCGCAGCAGCTCGATGGTGGCGACGATCGACGTGGGGCAGTGCGACCGCAACATCTCGAGAGTGGACGTGGCCCACTCGTCCTGCTCACCGGACTCCAGCGCCGCGATCATCTCCTGCGCGGTGTCGCGGGAGAAGACGTCCTCGATGCGCTCGATACGGGCCTCGACGGCGGACTCCCCCGCCTCGGCGCGCTCGAGACCGAACCTCTTCAGCGCGTCGGCCAAGCCGATGGCAGCGACGGCGTCGACGAAGGCGTTGCGCTCGTCGTCGTCGATCAGGTGGGTGGCCAGGCCGGTGAAGAGGGCGTCGGCGGAGTTCATCCGCACGCCCGTCGTGCCCAGGTAGATCGCCACGGCCAGGCCGCGTGCGCCGCCGCCGCACAGGCGCGGAAGGAAGTGGCTGGCGCCGACGTCCGGGATGAAGCCGATCGCCGTCTCCGGCATGGCCATCATGACCTTCTTGGTCACCACGCGGTGCGAACCGTTGATCGAGACTCCCAGGCCTCCGCCCATGGCCACCCCGTGGATCACGGCGACCGTGGGGACGCGGTGCGTGTGGTACGCCAGATCCATCGCGTACTCCTCGGAGAAGAACTCGTGGTTCCTCTCGTGCTCACCGGCCGCCGCGGCGTCGCGCAGCGCGCGGATGTCGCCACCCGCACAGAACGCCTTCTCCGAGGTGCTGGTGGTGACGACGGCCTCGACGTCCTCGTCCTTGGACGCCTGGTCCAGCGCCGTGTGCAGGGCCCGGCACATGGACAGGTCCAGCGAGTTCAGGGCCTTGGGGCGGTCCAGGACGATGTGCTGTATCCGGCCATCACGCCGGCTGCTGACGAATTCGCTCATGACCCCATAGTGTCAGGCCGCCCACCGACCGTCGCACGGATACTAGGAATTCCTACTTCACTGCCCCCGATGCGGGCCCGCCGCCTCAGCCCTCCAACAACTGCGAGGCCACGTCCGGCACGTACCTGAACTCTTCGCGCGGCGGGCGGTCGTAGCTCGAGTCCGCACCCTTCGGCCGCTCGGGGATCTCCAGCTCCGGCGGGTCGAGCTTCTCCCACGGCACGGTCGACAGCAGGTGCGAGATGACGTTAATCCGCGAGCGCTTCTTGTCCTCGGACTCGACCGTGAACCACGGCGCCTCGGGGATGTCGGTGTGGACGAACATCTCGTCCTTGGCCCGGCTGTAGTCCTCCCACCGGGTGATGGACTCCAGGTCCATCGGCGAGAGCTTCCAGCGGCGCATCGGGTCGTCATGGCGCGACCGGAACCGGCGCTCCTGCTCCTCGTCGGACACGGAGAACCAGTACTTGCGGAGCATGATCCCGTCCTCCACCAGCAGCCGCTCGAAGATCGGAGCCTGGTGCAGGAACCGCCGGTACTCGTCGGGTGTGCAGAAACCCATCACCCGCTCCACCCCGGCCCGGTTGTACCAGGACCGGTCGAAGATCACGATCTCCCCGGCCGCCGGCAGGTGCTCGATGTAGCGCTGGAAGTACCACTGCGTCTTGTGCACCTCCGTCGGGGCGGGCAATGCCACGATCCGGGCGTGCCTCGGGTTGAGGTACTGCGTGATCCGCTTGATGGCCGAGCCCTTGCCCGCGGCGTCGCGCCCCTCGAAGACCACCACCATCCGGTTGCCGGTCTCCCGGAGCCAGGCCTGCATCTCGACCAGCTCCGCCTGCAGCCGCTCGAGCTCGGCCTCGTAGGCCTTCTTCGGCAGCTTCTCCAGACCGCTGGGCAGGAGGTCCTTCTTCTTCGCACCGCTCTTGGCACCGCTCTTGGACGCGCTCTTGCTGCCGCTCTTGCCGGAGGGTTTCTTGCTGCTCATGGCCTGAGCCTACGGACCCGACCCGGCCTCCTCGACCGGGACGACGATATTGACAGTTTTCGTCAACACTGTCTAGTGTCGCGTTTCTGAAGTTGGTTTAGGGTTCGCTTTCGCGAGGATCTGTTCGGGAGTTTTAGTCCAGACGAACGGGTGTTTGCGGTCGTTCCAGCCCGTGATGAACTGGCGAATCTTGGCATTGAGGTCCTTGACAGATGTAAAGACACCACGGCGGATGGCCTGCCGGTCGATGATCCCGAACCAGACTTCCACGAGGTTGAGCCAGGATCCGGACGTCGGGGTGAAGTGCACGTGGAACCGCGGATGCTGTGCCAGCCACACCTTCACCGCCGGGGTCTTGTGGGTCGCGTAGTTGTCCATCACCAAGTGCAGGTCAACCTCCGGGTAGGCGCGGTCGAGTTGACGCAGGAACGCCAGGAACTCCTGAT